>CAYZQO010000020.1:0-75381 GCA_964480725.1 uncultured Polyangiaceae bacterium
CCGCAGCGGGAGCGGAGGCGGCCGGGGCCGCAGCGGGAGCGGAGGCGGCCGGGGCTCCCGCAGCGGGGGGCGCCGCCGGCGCGGGGGTGCCCGCGGCCGCGACGCCGCCGGTGAGCGCGGCGAGGTCGTAGACGACGAGCGCGTCCTTCGGCATCTGCGGGACGAGCAGGCGGCCCCGCTTGGCGTCGAAGCCGATGTCCGCCGAGCCCTCGAAATCACCGACGAGCGCGGTGAACGGACCACCGGGCTTGCCGTGATAGACCGCCTTGCCCTCCCAGCTCGACGCCAGCAGCGTGCCGTCGTCGAGCAGGACCAGCCCATCCAGCCCGCCCTTTGGCAGCAGCGTCGGCGCCGCGCGCTTGCCATCCTTGCCGATTCGAGACAGCTCACCGTTGGAGGACGCGACCCACACGCCGTCGGCCGTAGCCACGATGCCGTTGGGGTTGGCGAGCGCCTTGTCCCGCAGCAGCGGCGCCGGCACCACCGTCTTCGGATCGACGCGGAACACGGCGTCCGTCCCGGTGCCCTCGAAGCCCTGCGCCCCCGCCTTCCAGCCCGTGTCGGTGACGTAGATCACGCCGTCGGGCGCCACCGCCACGTCGTTGAGGAAGGTCGCGCCCCTGACGGCGAGCTTGCCCTTCGGCGCGCCGGTCTTCCGATCGAACAGGCGGATCCAGGTGACGTCGGCCACGTACAGGGTGGAGCCGGAGACGGCCATGCCCTTGGGCGCGTCGAGCGTGGATCCGGTCTTGCTCCCGTCGATCCACTTGAGGTCGGCGACCTTCCCGTCGGGGCCGATTCGGCTGATGAACCCGTTGCGGTCGACGTCGAGCGGCTTGCCGTTGACGTTCGACACCAGGTACATGTCCGACTCTGCGTCGTGGAGCACCGACTCCGGCGCGAGCAACCCGACGTCCTTCACCACCAGCAAGGGGGCGGGCGGCGGCGGGGGCGCTGGCGCGGCGGTCGCCGGCGGCGGCGCAGGCGCGGCGGCGGGGGCGACCGGGGCGGGCGGCGGCGGCGCGGCAGGCGCGGAGGCCGGGACAGGCGCCGGCGCACAGGCGCCGAGCGCCAGCAGCAGCGCGCCAATTCCGCATGCGGTCGGACGGTTGGTGATCGACTCGTGCTTCATCGTGACCCTCCTTGGATGGACCGGTTCGATCCCTCGCGCCCAGGCGAGCAGATGTGGCGACGCACTGCAAGCACAAGCCGCGACGCGCGGGGCGCTGCACGCGGTATTCGCCCAAAAGCGGGGCAAATTGGGCCGAGCGGGCGTCGGCCAGGACCGGGGGACGGCGGGCGTCGAAGGCCGCGCGCGCGCGAGCGGTGAAACCACGGTGCCTCACCGCCGGACGAGCCTGACCAGGCGCGCCATCGCGTCAGCCAGGGCGTCCAGCTCGGTGCGCAGCTGCGGCGCCACGCGGGACCGTGCCGCCGCCAGCCGCGCCGCCGTCTCCGGGTGATCGATGGCGACGAGCGCCCGAGCAAGTTCGTCGCGAAGCGCTGGGGAGGCCGCGACCGCCGCCGCCAGCAGCGCATCGACGGCGAGTGCCCGCACCGCGTCCCCCTCGCCCGAGGCGCGCACAGCCGGCGTCTGCCAGACGCGAGCCGCGGCGACGTCACGGAGCGCGCGCGCCAAGACGCGCGCGCGCTCCGCGTCCGGCCCCGCAGCGAGCGCCTGCACCAGGTACTCGGCGACGGGGAGGCGACGGCACTCGCCGAGCCCGGCGAGCAGCGCGAGGTCTTCCGGCGCGCGGGCGGCGAGATCGAGCAGCGCCGCCACGGCCGCGTCGTCACCAAGGCGCCCGAGCGCGGCGGCGCCGGCACGCGTCCGGCGGGGATCGCCGCGGTGTCGACCGAGCCACGCTGCCAAAGCGGGTCGCGCGCGCGGGTCGCGGCTCGCGCCGAGCGCCTCCACCAAACCGAGCTCGACCTCGACCTCCGTCCCCCCGCTCGCCGGAGCGGCGGTTGCCGCCTCCACCGCCGCGATCAGCGGCCAGATCTCCGCCGCGCCCTGGCGCCGTAGCGCGAGCGTGGTCGTCGCCGCGCGCCGCCCACCGGGAGCGCCCTCGGCCAGCCGCCGCCGCGCCGACGCCACCCGCGCGAACGCCGCCGGATCCCGCGCGCGCGCGGCCGCGACCTCGGCCGCGAAGGACGGCGCGGCGGGGGCGACGACGGGGGGCGACGAGGGGGCGGCCGCGACCGGCAGCGACAGAGCGAACCCGAGCGCGAGCAACGCCGCCCGCGAGCCGCCGCCGCGCCGCGCCGACGCCACCCTCACCTTCCCTCCATCGCGTGCCACCAGTCCTCCTCGGTGGGGCGCGCCCGCACCACGTTGCTGCCGCAGTGCACGTCGCCATTCAGGCGGTGGTAGCCGTCCCAGTCCTCCACGAAGTGCACGACGATGCCGCGGGGCGCGAAGGCCTCGACGATGGCCGCACGCAGGACGTCCACTCCGTCGATCACTGGGCCATGCGGGTCGGCGACCGCGACGTGCCCGCGCCCGAGCTCTGCGAGGTTCACCGTGGCCGGCAAGTACGCGACGCTCCCACCGAGGCTGCGGAAATGTAGCGATGGCACCCGGATGAGGTCCGCCTCCGCGAGGCCCGCTTCGCGCTCGAGGACGGCGAGCTGACCCGCCGTCTCCACCTCCGCCGCCGCGCTCGCCGCCATCACCTCCGGATCGTCGAGCACCCCCTGGACCGTGGTCGTCGCCGAAAAGTAGACCAGCTCCTCGAGGTCGAGCCAATCCTTGCCCACGAAGAGCTCCGCGTCCCCGTGGCCGGCCGCGGCCCAACCCTCGAAGAGCTCCAGCGTCAGACCCACGTCCGCCACCACTGCGGCCCACCCCCGGGGCGAGTCGATGCCCACGAAGCTCAGCGTCTCGTCCACGTGCCCCACGGTGAGCCAGGAGGTGTCGAGCGCGATCCAAGGCTGGACGCCCTGCGCGCGCAGCAATTCGAGAAAACGCGGGTCCGGCGCGAGCGCGTCGGTCATCCCGATCAGCAGGCGCCCGAACGGGTAATCGGCGCCGTCGAGCGAGTGCGGCGGCACCACCTCCAGGTTTCCCAGCGAGTTGAGGGTCTGCTGTTCCTCCGTCCCCCCGGGCTCGTACTCCTGCACCCCGGCCACGTCGGGGCCACGGAAGTCCTCGAACACGGCGCGCCCGGCGCGGCGGAGCGGGAAGAGGGGATCGGTGAAGTAGTCGACGTGAGGCGTCCGCAGGAACACCCTCATCCCCTGGGGACCGTCCGGGCCCGGCACGCTCGTCCAGCCAGCCTCGAAATGATCCTGCGACCACTGATCGTTGGCTCGCCCCGCGACGAGGGTGAGGCCCACCGCCGCCCCCGACGCTTCGATCGCAGCCGCGAGATCGGCGCGGTACGCGACCTCGGCGAGCCCCGGAAGGTTGGCCGCGAGGACCACCTCGGGCGCCTGGAGGTGGTGGTTCACGACCAGCGGCGCGACGCGGAAGACCACTCTATCGCTGCCACTGCTGCCGTCCGCCTCGACGCGGAGGCGGACCTCGAGCACCCCGTTCCAGACGGAGGGGTCACGGACGACGTCGGTGGCCTCGAGGCCGAGTTCGATGCCGCTACGCAGCGCCGCACGGTCGAGCGGCTCCCCCGCGCCGAGCGCGACGGGCTCGACGCCATCGAGGCGAAAGATCCGGCCCCTCTCGGCGGGGCTCACGCTGACGAAGGCGCGCGCGCCCCGCGGCGCGTCCGGCCAGGACGAGACGAAGACGGGCGCGAGGTCCGCGCGATCATCGGCACCGTTGACGACCTCGTCCGCGGCGTCACTGCAGTTGTCGAGGTCCGGGTCGGGAATGGTCGAGTCGGCGCGGCAGGCCCCGAGGTCGTCGTCGAGGTTGGCGAGCACGGTGGCACCGCGCACGGCGGTCCACTCGTCCTCTCCCGCCTCGTCGGCGCCGCCCGGGGGCGCGACGACGCCGTCGCGGTCAACATCGGCCCGCAGGTCAGCGGGCAGCCCGGCCTCGTGCCCTCCGCAAGCGCTCCCCCCGAGGAGCAGCGCCGCGAGCAGCGGGGTGGGAAGCAGACGGAGCGAGCGCACGACCTTCCACGCCTGCCCGGAGCCCCGGGTCGGCGCGAGAAGCCTAGCGCAACCCGTGCCGGCGGACCGTTCCCAGGCGACGACTCGGGGCGAATCTTGCGCCCCGACGCCCCCCGCGGCGATACCATCCGCCCAGCTCACACGGGCGTTGGACATCCCCCCCTTGGGCCCCACATGACTCTTCGCCTCCCCTCCGCGACGATCGCCGTCACCCTCCTGGGTTTCGGCGTGCTGCTGCCCCGCCCCGCGCGCGCCGCAGGCGCGCTCGAGCTGGTGGGCGCGCCGACCAGCGCCAACGGGCTCACCGCGCGCACGCTCGGCCGCACCTCGGAGACGACCTACTTCAACCCCGCGCTGATGACGCGCGCGAGCCCGCTGCTCGAGCTTGGCTGGTTCACGCTGCGAACCGCGGGGACCATCGAGCTCGACGCACGCCCGCCGGGAGTCGACGTGCCAGAAGACGTGTACGACGCGCAGGTCGTCGGGGCCGACGGATCCTCGCGCCGCCTCGCGCTCCGTCCGCTCCCCACCGACAGCCTGCCCCGACCCCGGAGCGACACGGAAACCACCGAGACGCGATCCTTCGCGGTCGTCGGCGTGGTCCGACCCCTGCTGGACGGGGAAGTGAGCTTCGGCTTCCTCGGCGTGGTCCCGCTGAGCGGCTTCCTGGACGAGCGCGGTTTCTTTGCGGACGAGCGCGAGCAGTACTTCTCGAACCGGCTCGACTTCGAGCGGCTCGGCGATCGGAGCGGCGTCGCGAGCTTCACTCTCGGCCTGGGCGCGCGCCTGTCCCGGTTGCTGAGCGTCGGGGTCGGGATCGACCTCGGCTTCTCGACTCGCACGAGCTTCGACCTGTACGTCCCCGACGCCGCCGACCAGGGGACCGTTCTGCTCAATCCCCAGCTCAAGGCCACCACCAGCGCGGCGCCGTTGGCCGGGATTGCCCTCTCCCCGTCCGACCATCTGACCACCACGGCGACCATCCACGCCCCCGTCGGGGTCGAGATGGAGGGGGAGAACCGGATCCGGTTCTGGAACTACAGCTACCCCGAGAACCAGGACCACGTCCTCCAGCGCTACACCTTCACGCAGGCGGTCACGCCGCTCCGAGTGGGCTTCGGCGCCGCCTACGCCCACGGCACACGCCCCTCCGGCGCGCGACGGTGGGAGGTCGCGACCGAGGTCGTCATCGAGCAGTGGTCCGAGTACCGCGACCGGCACGGTGAGCACCCGGAGGATCGCTGGAAGAACACCCTGCGGCCGACGATCGGCGGCAACCTCGACACCGATCGCGGTCGCTTCGGGGTCGATGTCGGCTACGTCCCCACCCCGGTGCCTGCCCAGACCGGGCGCAGCAACTACGTCGACAACGCGCGGGCCGCGACCAGCCTCTCCTGGGAGCTGCCGGTCCATGTGCTCGGGACGCCCGTGAGCCTCGGTTTGTACCTCCACGGTCAGTGGCTGGTGCCCCGCTCGGTGGAGAAGCGGGCGGACGCCCCGCACCCCGTGATCGACGAGTTCCCCGACGACGCGCAGAACTTCGTGACGGGAACTCCGATCGCGTCGGCCGAGGGGCTGCAGACAAACAACCCGGGCTACCCGGGGTTCTCGAGCCGCGGACAACTGCTCGGAGCCGGCTTTTCCGTGCGCGTGCCGCAGTAGCGCCGCCGCGCGTCACGCCGCGGCGACGAGCGCGCGGATCCTCGTCACCAACATGTCGATGCCGACCTGGTTCTCGCCGCCCTCGGGGAGGATGACGTGAGCGTAGCGCTTGCTCGGCTCGACGAACTCGAGGTGCATGAGCCGCGTCGTCGCCTGATACTGTTCGATCACGCCGGCGAGCGTGCGCCCGCGCTCCGCGATGTCACGCTGGATGCGCCGGATGAGGCGCAGGTCGGCGTCCGTGTCGACGAAGACCCGGATGTCGAGCTGCCCCCTCACCTCGGGATCGGCCAGAATGAGGATGCCGTCCACGATCAGCACCGGACTCGGAGGGATCCTGCGCGTGCCGGACGCGCGGCAGTGGCGGGAAAAATCGTAGCTGGGCGCGTCCACCGCTCGACCCGCTCGGAGCGTCGCGAGGTGAGCGACGAGCAGGGCCGTGTCGAGCGCGTCCGGGTGGTCGTAGTTGAGGCGCGCGCGCTCCGTCTCCGGGACGTGCGACCGGTCGCGATAGTACCAATCGTGCTGGATCACGGTGACGGCACGGTCGCCGAGGGCGCCCACGATGGCGGCGACGATGGTGCTCTTGCCGGCGCCCGTCCCCCCCGCCACCCCGATGACCACCGGCCTCACGCCGGCAAGCGTCGCGGCTAGGGGCTCGGAACACAAGCCCCGCCACGCCCCCGCGCAGGGGACGGCGCGGCGCGCGACCGCCGGCGCCGCCGGACTTGCTGCCCCGGGCGGGATGCTGCTACGGCCCGGCTGATGCGCCGGACTCCTACCCTCGTGTCGTGGTCCGCGCTCGCCCTCGTCGCCGCCGCGGCGGCCGCGACGAGCGGGGTCCTGGCTCACGCCGTGCCCGACGCCCGCGCGGTCGCCGCGCCGGAGGGGCCACCGCGCGTGGTGTCGCTCTCGCCCGCGGTGACAGAGACGCTGTTCGCGATCGGCGCGGGGGAGGCCGTGGTCGGCGTCAGCGACTTCTGCTCGACCCCACGCGACGCGACGCCGCGCCCGCGCACGGGGACCAGCCTGGGGCCGAGCTACGAGCAGATCGCCGCGCTCCGCCCCTCGGTCGTCGTCACCAGCAGCACGCCCGCGGCCCGGCTCGACGGGCTCCGTGCGCTCGCCCCCACCCGACAGCTCGCCTGGCTCACGGTCGCCGAGGTCGCGGCGTCGACCCGCGAGCTCGGGCTGCTCGCGGGGCGCCCCGCCGCCGCGACCGCGCTCGCGGACCGCCTCGAGGCGACGCTCGGAGCCCTGCCGCCCGCTGGCGCCCCGCGCCTCCTGCTCGTGCTCGGCGGCACCCAGGCCGAGGCGGAGATCTGGTACGTGAAAGCGAACTCCATCCACGGCAGCACTATCACGGCCGCGGGGGCGCTGAACGCCGTCCCCGCGCCCGTCGCAGGCGCACCGGTGATGAGCCTCGAGCGGCTCCTCGCCGTCGATCCCGATCTCGTCATGGTGCTGGGCGGCGGCGAAGCGGGCGCCGCCGCGACCCTGGGCGCGCTCCGCCGGCTCACCGCGCTCACTGCGGTTCGGCACGGACGCATCGGCGCCCTGTCCGATCCGCATCTGCTCGTACCCGGCCCTCGCGTGCTCGAGCTCGTCGAGGTGCTTTCGCGGTGGGTTGCCGCACAGATGGGGAGGCCGTGACGACGCTCGCGCTGGCCGGGGTCACGGTCCGGCGGCGGGCCGTCGAGCTCGTCACCGACCTGTCGCTCGCCCTCCGCACCGGGGAGCTCGTGGTGCTGGTGGGTCCGAACGGCGCCGGCAAGTCCACGCTGCTCCGGGCCGCGCTCGGCCTGGTGCGCCTCGACCGCGGGCTCGTGACGGTCGACGGCCAGGACGCAGCGTCACTCTCACCCCGAGAGCGCGCAGCGTTCCTCGCCTGGCTCCCGCAGACCAGCAACGTCGAAGAGCCGCTCACGGTCGCCGACCACGTGGCGGCCGCGCGCTTCCGCTTCGGCGAAAGGGTGGTGCGGGCGAGAGAAGGGGCGAGGCGCGCGCTCGCTCAGGTGGACGCAACCGCGTTGGCGGACCGACTCCTCGCGACGCTCTCCGGAGGCGAGCGACAGCGCGTGGCGCTGGCGGCGGTCCTCGCCCAGGAGGCACCTCTCCTGCTGCTCGACGAGCCGGCGAACCACCTCGATCCCCGGCAGCGGCGCGAAACCTTCCTCCTCATCGCCCGCCTCGCGCGCGCCGGACGCGGCATCCTCTGCGTTACCCACGACGTCGGGCTACTGGCGGGGCTCCCGACGACGGGATCGACCCGCGTGGTGGGGCTCCGCGGCGGCCGGCTCGCGTTCGAGCTCCCGCTCGGCGACCCCTCGCTCGCGGCTCACCTCGGCGCGCTGTTCGATCTGCGGCTGTCGTTCGCCGAGCGCGAGGGCGAGCGCGCGCTGGTGGCCTGGTGGCCCCGACCCGAGGCGGAGGAGCCGCCGTGCGCGTGAGGCGACCTGCCCTCCTCCTGATCGCGGTCACCCTCGCGACGATCGCCGGGGCACCGCTGGTCGGCCCCCCCCTCGACCCGGAGACGGGCGCGTTCGTGCTCTGGCAGCTGCGCGTGCCGCGCATGCTCATGGCCGCGCTGGTGGGCGGGACCCTGTCCCTGGTGGGGGCTGCTTACCAGCTCGTGTTCGCCAACCCCCTGGCCACGCCGAGCACGGTCGGCACCTCCGCGGGCGCGGTGCTCGGCGTCCTCGTCGCGGTGGTCCTCGGTCAACCGAGCACGACGGTAAACCTCCCCTGGCTCGCGCTGGCCGCCTTCGCCGGCGCCATCGCGACCACCGCTATCGTCGCCGGCTTGGCGGCAAGCGGACGCTCACGGATGCAGGACGTCCTGCTCGCCGGCATCGCGGTGACCCTCGCCGCGGGAGCGCTCGCCACGGCTATCGAGAGCATCGCCGACATCGGCCAGCGCTTCACCGTGAGCCAGTGGTCACTCGGCCACCTGCCGCAGGTGGGGTACCGCGGCGTTCTGGTGATCGTGCCACCGCTGGCCCTCGCCTGGGGCGGCGTCTTCGGTCAGACCCGCGCCCTGCACGCGCTCACCTCCGGGGAAGACGTCGCCCGTACGCAGGGGGTCGACGTTCCACGCACCCGCGCCATCGCGCTCGGCGCCGGCGCCATCGGGGTGGCCGCCTGCGTCGCGTGGTGCGGCCCCATCGGGTTCGTCGGGCTGATCGTCCCCCACCTCGTCCGACTCACCGGAGCCAGCTCCCCTCGGGCGCTACTGCCGCTCTCATTCGTCACCGGGATGGGCTTTCTGATCGGGTGCGACGTGGCGGCGAGGGTCCTCGTGCCCGGCCACGAAATCCCCGTCGGAGTGCTCACGGCGGCGATCGGCGCGCCCGCGCTCCTCGCCCTCCTGGCGTCACCCATCGCTCGACGCGCCTCGTAACGCGCCGGACGCTCAGGTCGATGCCGCCGGATCGCCCCGTGGGGGAGGGGCAACCCGATTCCGTCCCCCGCGCGCACCCGTGACCCGGCTGGTCGCGCCACCCTTCGCGGTCGTCTTGGCAGCGAGGCCCCGCTTGGTCGCGCTCTTCGTCGTCGCCTTCTCGCCGTCGGTCGGTGGGGTCCCGGCGCCCGCCCTCGCGCCCTTTGCTGACGCACCGTCAGCCTTCGATCCGCCGCTGCGGGCGGCCGGTTTGGCACCCTTGCCTTTGGCCCCGGTGGTCCCACGGGTGCCCTTGGCGCTCTTACCGTTCCCCTTCGCCGCGGCGCTCCTCGACTTGCCAGCGCCCGCCGGATCGGCGGCCTCGGCGGGGCGCTTCCGCCCAGAGCTCGCGCCGCGTGGGCGCCGCGCCGTGGACGACGGACCGCGATCGCGCCGCGCCTGGAGCAGCTCCTGGGCGCGCTCGAGCGTGATCGACGCGGGTGAGTCGCCCTTGTGCAGCGAGGCGTGGGTTTCCCCGTCGGACACGTAGGGACCGAAGCGACCCTCACGCACGACGATGGGCTTGCCCGAAACCAGGTCCGGGCCGAGCTCGCGCAGGGGGGGGGCGGCCGCGCCCGCCCGGCGCCGCGCACGAGGCTGGGCGAAGAGCGCCAGCGCCTCCTCGAGAGTCACGGAGAAGACCTGCTCCTCCCGCTCCAAGCTCCGGCTGTCTTTGCCCCGCGCCACGTAGGGACCGTAGCGCCCGAGCTGCGACGTGATGGCCTCGCCGGTCGCTGGATCGACCCCCACCGTGCGCGGCAGCGCGAGCAACTGCAGCGCGTCCGCCAGGGTCACCCCCTCGAAGGTGAGCGAGCTGAGCAACGACGACGTCCTCGGCTTCTGCTTGCCGTCGCCACCCTCGCCGAGCTGGACGAAGGCGCCGAACCGACCGCGTCGCGCCAGCACCGGCAAGCCCGAAGCTGGATCGGTCCCGAGCTCGCGATCGTCGGCCGGAGCCGAGAGCAGCTCCACCGCGCGCGACAGCGTGAGCTCGTCGGGGGGGGTGTCTTCCGGCAAGCGCGCGGTGGCCTCGCCGCGCTGCAGGTAGGCGCCAAACCGGCCGACCCGCACCAGGATCTCGCGCCCCTCCGCGTCGAAGCCAAGGGAGAGAGAGTTGATCGCCCGGGCGTCGATGGCGCCGAGCTGCTCGGCGACGAGAGCGCGCAGGCCGCGATCGAGCGGGCGGCCCGGGCGGCGCTCCCCGGCATCACCCTTCACGCCGAAGTAGAAGCGATCGAGCCAGGGGACCGACTGCGCCTCGCCGTTCGCGATGGCATCGAGGTCGTCCTCCATTCGCGCCGTGAACTCGTAGTCGACGAGGTCGCCGAAATGCTGCTTCAGCAGCGCCACCACCGCGAAGGCGGTGAAGGACGGCACCAGCAGGGTACCCTTCTTCCAGACGTAGCCGCGATCGAGGATGGTCGAGATGATGGAGGCGTAGGTCGAGGGGCGCCCGACGCCGAGCTCCTCCAGACGCCGAACGAGCGAGGCCTCCGTGTACCGGGCTGGTGGTTGCGTCTCGTGACGCCGCGGCTCGAAGGTGAGCCCGGGGAGCTGGTCCCCCACCGCGAGCGGCGGCAGCGGACGCTCCTTCTCCTCGAGCTCGGCCGCCGGGTCATCGGACCCCTCGACGTAGGCGCGCAGGAAGCCAGGGAAGCGGATGGTGTGCCCGCTCACCGAGAATTCCACGTCACGACCGCTCGACAGCGCCGCCCCCAGCCGAACGTTGACACTCTCACCCTCCGCGTCACGCATTTCCGACGCGATGGTCCGCATCCAGATGAGCTCGTAAAGGTGGGCCTCGTCGGGCTGGACCTCCCGCGCGACCTGCTCCGGCCGGCGGAAGACCTCTCCCGCTGGTCGGATCGCCTCGTGCGCCTCCTGGGCGTTCTTGACCTTGCTCTTGTAAACGCGGGGGCTCCGCGTGAGGTACTCGGCGCCGTAGAGGCGCTCGATCTGCTCGCGCGCCGACGCGATCGCCGCGTCCGACAGCGTGATGCTGTCCGTGCGCATGTACGTGATGTAGCCGCTCTCGTACAAACGCTGCGCCGCCCGCATGGTTCGCGACGCCGAAAAGCGGAGCTTGCGCCCCGCTTCCTGCTGGAGCGTGGAGGTCATGAACGGCGCCGAGGGCGAGCGGCGGCTCGGCTTGCGCTCCACCGCGCGCACCGCGAACGACTGGCCCGCCGCGGTCGTCGCGATCTCACGCGCGACTCCCTCGTCGATGACCAGCACGTCAGACTTGGTGAGCGCGCCGCCCGAATCGAAATCCCGGCCGGTCGCCACACGCCGCCCGTCCACCCCCGAGAGGGTGGCGTCGAACCGGGGCGGCGTCCGCCCCGCGGCCTCGAAGGCGCCCTCCACGTCCCAGTAGGAGGCGACGACGAACCGCATCCGCTCGAGCTCACGCTCGACGACGATGCGGGTGGCGACGCTCTGGACCCGGCCTGCGCTCAGCCGAGGCAACACCTTCTTCCAGAGGACTGGGGACACCTCGTAACCGTAGAGGCGATCCAGGATCCGGCGGGCCTCCTGGGCGTCAACCAGGCGCCGATCCAGCTCGCGGGGGGCGGCGATGGCCGCCTCGATGGCCCGCTTCGTGATCTCGTGGAAGACCATCCGCCGCACGGGGACTCGGGGCTTGAGGACCTCGAGCAGGTGCCAGGCGATGCTCTCCCCCTCGCGATCCTCGTCGGTGGCGAGGAAGAGCATCGAGGCGTCCGCGAGCAAGTGCTTGAGCTTGGCGATGTGCGCCTTCTTGTCGGCGCTGACCACGTAGTGGGGCTGGAAGCCGTGCTCCACGTCGACCCCGAGGCGCGCCCACGGTTCCTTCTTCAAGGCTGCCGGGACGTCGGCCGCGTTCCGGGGCAGGTCGCGGACATGCCCGATGGACGATTCGACGACGAACCCGGGGCCGAGAAAGCCCCCGATCGTGCGCGCCTTGGCGGGCGACTCGACGATGACGAGGGGCTTCAACCCGGGCATGGTGCGCGTTCGGCTACAATCCGGGTCCTTCCATGTCAAGCCGGCCGTCCCTCTCCTGGGTGCGAGAAGGGCGCGGAAAGAAAGGCATCTCGTGAGCTTGGCCCTGGGGCGGGCTTCGCAATCGGCCCGTCAAACCGGACGACCGGCGGACAACCAACAGTGCCGTCCCGCGACACGGGGCGGCAAACCGTCTATCCGGCCGGTGCGGGACCCCGACGCCCGTGCGCGCTTCCAAGAGGCGACCGTTCACGCGCTGGCGACAAAGCCGTGCCGAACGCCGACCCCGCGCTGATTCGCTTGTTCGCGCACCCGCGCCGTCAGCCCAACACGAAGCGCGTGCGCTCGCGAGCCACGAACGCCTCGCTGAAGACGGCGACCGCGTCCCGCTCGACCTGATCCATGAATGCGTCCTCGTGATCGGGATCGTGGTGAAAGATGGCGAGCCGCCGAACGCGACCGGCACGGCACAGGCGCACCGCCTCCTGCCAGGTCGAGTGGCCCCAGCCGAGGTGCTGCGGGAACTCCTCGTCCGTGTAGGTCGAGTCGTAGGCGACCAGATCGGCTCCCTCGATGAGCCCCAGCACGTTCTGGTCCGGCGCGCCGACGACGTGCTCCGTGTCGGTCACGTAGCAGAAGGAGCTTCCCCCGTGCTCGATCCGGTACCCGGTGGCCCCGTTCGGGTGGTTGAGCAGGGCGGTGCGCACCAGCACGTCGGGCCCCAGCCGGAACGAGTCGCCCGCATCGAAGTCGAGGAACTCGAGCCGCGCCCGCATCGTCTCCAGGGGAACCGGGAAGGTGGGGCCAGCCATCTGCCCGGAGAGCACGTTGCGGACCCCACCGGCCCCTAGGTGGCCCGCCATGATCTCGAAGTGGCGATCCGCGAGGTACGCGGGCTTGAAGAAGGGGAACCCGTTGATGTGGTCCCAGTGGGTGTGCGTGAGCAGGAGCCAGGCATGGCGGTGGTCCGCCTGCAGGAAGCGATTGCCCAGCTCCCGCAGCCCGGTGCCGGCGTCGAGGATGATCCGCACGTCGCCCGCGGTCACCGCGACGCAGCTGGTGTTCCCCCCGTACCGCACGTGGTTCGGCGAGGGGCAAGCGATGCTGCCCCGTACGCCCCAGAACTCCACCTCGAGCCCCATGTGACGCCGCCGGGTAGTAGCAGTCGCACACCTGACGCGGCGTTCGCAAGGCATAACCGCCGGCGCGCCGAGCCCGGCACCCCGGAGCGGTCGCGGGCGCTGCGCGGGCCGCGCCCGCCCATCGCGCCTCGCGCGGGCGGGAGGGCGCATGCGGCTTGTCGGGTGCGAGGCGCACCGTCACGGCCGCACGGCCTCCTTGCCTCTCCCGGCGGCTCCCTGGCAGCATGGCCCTGGACCGCCCGCTCGACCGCTACCGGGGAGCGCCGCCGCATCCGGAAGACCATGCGTCCCTCCGCCCCGCTCGCTCGCGCCCTCGCCCTCCTCGCCATCGGCATCACCGCGGCCAGCTGCCAGCGCCAGCCTTCGCCACCGCCCCCCGCCGCGAGCGCCTCCGGCACCGCTAGCGCTCCCGTGGCGAGCGCTCCCGTGGCGAGTGTGAGCGCGCCCCCGGACCCGTCGGGGGCGGTGGCCGCGGCCCCGCCCGCGGTGAGGGCCGACCCTTCGCGCTACGCCTGGCTCGCCGACACCTCGCGCAGCGCCGTGCCGGCGGTGACGACGCTCGCCGAGGCGATCCCCACGCCCCCCGGTTGGGACCGGGTCGCGGCGCCCGCCGGCTCCTTCGGCGCGTGGCTCCGCGATCTGCCGCTGGCAGCCCCCGGCACGCCGGTCAAGAGCTGGCGCGGCGAGGAGGTCTTCGCCGGCGACGAAGATTACGTGCAGGCGGTGCTCGCGATCGACGTCGGTAAGGCCGATCTCCAACAGAGCGCGGACGTCATCCTCCGCTTCGACGCGGAGTGGCGCTGGTCGCAGGGCAAACGCGACATGGCTTACCTCGCGGCGACCAAGGATCCGCTGCCGTACGCCAGTTACGCGCAGGGCAAGCGCGTGCTCGCCCAGGGCCCGCACCTGTACTGGGTCAAGCAGCGAGAGCCGACCGATCCCAACGATCGCGGGGCGTTCCGCGACTACCTCGACACGGTCTTCATCTGGGCCAACAGCACCGCCGTCCGGATGCAGAGCGACCCGGTGCCAGCCAAGGAGCTGGCCCCGGGCGACTTCTTCCTGCAGCGCGACAAGACCGGACACGCTCTGGTGGTGCTCGACGTGGTGGCCAAACCGACCGGCGAGCGGCTCGCGCTGCTCGGCCAGGCGCTGACGGAGGCGATGAACATCCACGTCCTTCGACCGGGCCGAGGCACCGCCTGGTTTAGCCTGAACCCCCCCGAACCGCTGCTCACACCCCACACCAAGGCGTTCGCTTGGACCGACCTGCGCCGGCTTCGCCCCGTGACGCCGGACGCCGCCGCGGGCGGTGAGTGAGCCCCCGCGCCGTCCCTCGCCGGGCGCCAATGAAAAAAGTCACTTGACTTGGGCGGTGGGTGCCTCCCAGACTCCCTGACGCCGATGGCCCGAGCCGCCAACCCCGACTGCCCGCGCACCGCGATTCCGCGGCGCGACGTGTTGGTCGTGCGGTCTACCGCGGTCGCTTCGGCGCCCGTGCGCGCGCCCGGTGGCGAGCGCCCCCTGGGCGTCGTCCTTCTCGGTGTCCTGCTGCTCGGGGTACTTATTACCCCGGGTGCGGCGGCCGCCTGACGAGCACGAGCGAAATCGAGTCTCTCCGGCCCCCGCACCCGAACCACGGTGCGGGGGTTTTTTGGTTTATTGCCCGCCCCTGCCACATTCCCCGCTCCACACCTTGGATCCTTCACCGCGAGACCGAGCCATGTCGCTACCGAGCACCGATGCCCCGGCCCCCGCCGAGTCCACCCGGTCCCAGACCCTGACCGGCGCCCAGATCCTCTGGGCGACCCTGGTCCGGGAGGGGGTAGAGGTCGTCTTCGGGTACCCCGGGGGCGCCATCATGCCGGCCTACGACGCGCTGCCGCAGTTCCCCGAGCTGCGCCACGTGCTCTCCCGACACGAGCAGGGTGCGGCCCACATGGCGGATGGATACGCACGGGCCTCGGGCCGCGTCGGCGTCGCCGTGGCCACCTCCGGCCCCGGCGCGACCAACCTGGTGACGGGCATCGCGAACGCCATGCTCGACTCGATCCCGGTGGTCTTCATCACCGGTCAGGTCGCCTCGCACCTGCTCGGCACGGACGCCTTCCAGGAGGTCGACATCACGGGCGTGACCCTGCCCATCACCAAGCACAACTTCCTGGTCACGCGCCCCGCGGACATCGCGCCGACGCTCCGCCAGGCGTTCTACATCGCGCGCTCGGGTCGGCCGGGACCGGTCGTGGTCGACATCACCAAGGACGCGCAACAGAAGAGCGCGGAGGTCGTCTGGGAGCAGACCCCGGTGCGGCTGCCGGGCTATCGCCCGGAGCGCCACCCCCGCGACGACGAGTACGCGCTGGCGCTGCGAATGATCGCCGAGGCCGAGCGCCCGGTCATCTTCTGCGGCCACGGCGTGATCGACGCGAACGCCACCGACGTGCTCCGCCAGGTCGTGGAGAAGACCGACATCCCGGTGGCGCAGACGCTGCTCGGCCTCGGCGGATTCCCCGCCAGTCACTCCCACAGCCTGGGCATGATGGGCATGCACGGCGAGCAGTGGGTGAACACCGCGATCCAGGAGGCGGACCTCGTCATCGCCCTCGGGATGCGCTTCGACGACCGCGTGACGGGCAACCTCAAGACGTACACCGCCAAGGCGCGCAAGATCCACGTCGAGCTCGACCCCGCCGAGGTCGGCAAGAACGTCAGGGTCGACCTGCCCCTGATCGGCGACGTGGGCGAGATCCTCGCCCACCTGCTGCCGCGGGTGTCAGCGCGAAAGCTGCCCGCCTGGTGGGCGCAGATCCGCGCGAATCGGGGCGCCGCCGCCGTGCGCGACATCATCGAGCTCCCCGACGCGGGGCGGCTGTACGCGGCCCACGTCATCCACGACCTGTGGCGCCTGACCGAGGGCAAAGCGCTGGTGGTGACCGACGTGGGCCAGCACCAGATGTGGGAGGCCCAGTACTACCACCACGACCGCCCGCGGCGGCTGATCACCTCCGGCGGCCTCGGCACCATGGGCTTCTCCCTACCGGCCGCCATCGGGGCCAAGCTCGCCTGCCCGGACGACGAGGTCTGGGTCATCGTCGGTGACGGCGGGATCCAGATGACCCAGGCGGAGCTGCAGACCGCGCGTCAGGACGCGGTCAAGGTGAACGTGGCCATCATGAACAATGGATTTCTGGGCATGGTGCGCCAGTGGCAGGAGTTCTTCCACGAGGGCCGCTACGTCTGCACGCCGATCACCAGCCCGGACTTCGTCAAGCTGGCCGAGGCCCACGGTCTGCTCGGCCTTCGCGTCACCCGCCGCGACCAGATCGCGGACGCCGTCGCCCAGGCCCGGGCCAGCGCCGTCACCACGGTGATCGATTTTCGCGTCGAGCAGGAGGACAGCGTCTATCCGATGGTCCCGACCGGGGCCGACCTGGGCGACATGATCCTGCGCCCGCTCCCCACCGACTCCTCCCCTCCGGAGGGAGAAGAACACAACCCGATCTACGAAACCGGAAAGGATCGCTGATGACCCCCGGCAACGGCAACCATAGCCCACGGACCAACGACGGCCGCCCCCTGCGGACGTTCGTGGCCTACGTCGAGGATCAGCCCGGCGTCCTCAACCGCATCGCGTCCCTGTTCCGCCGACGGGGCTACAACATCGCCTCGCTCAACGTCGGGCGCACGCACGAGCCCGGCATCTCGCGACTGACGATGGTGGTCGAGGCCGACGAGACGACCGCGCGGCTGCTGGAGGCGAACCTGTACAAGCTGGTCAACGTGATCAGCGTCGAGGACCTCACCCACCGCGCCAGCGTCGTCCGCGACCTCGCCCTGGTCAAGGTGCGGACCGTGGCGGAAGACCGCGCCGAGGTGCTGCAGATCGCCGAGCGGTTCCGCGCCCGAGTCATCGACGTCGGCGACGAGACGATGGTCTTTGAGATGACCGGGACCCAGGACGCGATCGGGGAGTTCCTATCGTACCTGCGCCCGTTCGGCATCGTCGAGATGGTCCAGACCGGCGCCGTCGCGATGGCGCGCGGCGGCGAGGGTGGCGCCTCCGCCTCCGCGCACCGACCCAGCCTGCTGCCCCCACCTCCGTGAACACCGATGGCGTCCCGTCACCCGACGGGCCAGCCCTGGAGAAGATCGAGATGACCACCGAAACCATGCCACGTCCCCCCGAGCAATACGTCCGCATGTTCGACACGACGCTCCGCGACGGCGAGCAGTCGCCGGGCGCGACCCTGACGTCCGAAGAGAAGCTCGAGGTGGCCCTGGCGCTCTCCCGTCTGGGGGTCGACGCCATCGAGGCGGGGTTCCCGGCGGCGTCGGACGACGATCTCTTCGCGGTCCAGACCATCGCGGAGCGGGTCGGCGCCACGGTGATCGAGGGGCGCCCGAGCCAGCACCCGCCGATCATCTGCGGCCTGGCGCGCGCCCGGGAGGCCGATATCCAGCGCGCCTGGGAGGGGGTCCGCCTGGCCAAGTACCCGCGCATCCACACCTTCATCGCCACTTCGCCCATCCATCGCGAGCACAAGCTGCGCATGACGCGGGAGCAGGTGCTGGCCAAGACCCGGGAGATGGTGACCTTCGCCCGGACCCTCTGCCCGGACGTCGAGTTCAGCCCCGAGGATGCCGGCCGCACCGAGCCGGAGTTCCTGTACGAAGTCCTCGCGCTCGCCATCGAGTGCGGCGCCACCACGCTGAACATCCCCGACACCGTGGGATACACGCTGCCACACGAGTTCGGCGCCCTGATTTCCGGCATCAGGCAGCACGTTCCCGGCGTCGACCGGGCCATCATCTCCACCCACTGTCACAACGATCTGGGGCTGGCCACGGCCAACACCCTGGCCGGGATCCTGGCCGGCGCGCGGCAGGCGGAGGTCACGGTCAACGGGCTCGGGGAGCGGGCTGGCAACTGCGCCATCGAGGAGATCGTAATGGCGCTGCGAACCCGGCGGCTCGCCCTGCAGCTGGACACCGGCATCGACACCACGCAGCTGACGCGAGCCAGCAAGCTCGTCAGCATGCGGACGGGCATCAGCGTCCAGGCCAACAAGGCCATCGTCGGCGCCAACGCCTTCGCACACGAGTCGGGGATCCACCAGGACGGGATGCTGAAACACGAGGAGACGTACGAGATCATGCGCCCGGAGACGGTGGGCGCAGTCAAGACCCGTCTGGTCATGGGCAAGCACTCCGGGCGCCACGCCTTCGCGGTGCGACTGCGCGAGCTGGGCCACTCCCTGGAGGACACCGCGCTCGAGAAGGCGTTCGCCCGGTTCAAGACGCTGGCCGACAAGAAGAAGTCGATCACCGACGCAGACCTGGAGGCGCTGGCCGAGGCCGAGGCCGAGGGGCGCGAGGAGTTCTTCGCGCTGGAGGCGCTGAAGGTGAACTGCGGCAGCCGGGGGCCGGCCACGGCCCTGGTCTGCCTCAAGGGCCCCGACGGCGTCGTCACCAACGAGGGCGAGGGGACGGGGCCGGTCGACGCCGTCTTCAAGGCCATCGACGCCCTGGTGCAGGCCCCGAGCGAGCTGCTTGAGTACTCGGTGCACGCGGTGACGGAGGGCATCGACGCGCTGGGCCAGGTCAGCGTGCGGGTCGCTGCGCGCGGCGAGGATTCCAAGCCCAACCCGCAGTACGAGCACTCGCAGCCGCGCATCTTCTACGGGCACGGCGCGGAGACGGACATCATCGCGGCGAGCGCCAAGGCCTACGTGGCGGCGCTGAATCGCCTGCTCGGGGCGCTCCAGCCCGAGCACCGGCGGCGAATGCCGAGCGTCGCGCCCGCGTCGAAGGACGCGGAGACGACGGAAGACCGAGGTTGATCCCGCGGCTGCCGCGCGGACCGTCCGCGCGGCGCTGCCCCCCGCTCCCCACCCCCGCTCGCGAGGCTCGCCGAACATGGCCGCAGATCCCGCCGTCGTATCCCCCCCGAACCGCGTCTCCGTCTACGACACCACGCTGCGTGACGGCACCCAGGGCGAGGGCGTGTCGATCACGGCACGGGACAAGCTCCGCATCGCCCAGCGCCTCGACGAGCTCGGGGTCGCCTTCGTCGAGGGGGGCTGGCCCGGGTCGAACCCCAAGGACGCCGAGTTCTTCCAGCGCGCACGCGACGTGAGCTGGCAGAGCGCGATCGTCACCGCGTTCGGCGCCACCCGGCGCGCCAAGCTCGGTTCCGACGAGGACGCCAGTATCCGGGCGCTGCTCGACTCCGGCGCCGCCGTCTGCACCATCTTCGGCAAGTCCTGGACGCTCCATGTCAAGGACGTGCTCCGGATCGGCCTCGACGAGAACCTGCGCATGATCGAGGAGACGGTCGCGCACCTGGTCCGGAGCGGCCGGCGGGTGATCTACGACGCCGAGCACTTCTTCGATGGCCACGCCACCGACCCCGCCTACGCCCTGGAGACGTTGCGAGCCGCTCAGCGCGGTGGCGCCGAGGTCCTGGTCCTCTGCGACACCAACGGGGGCAGCCTCCCCTGGCAGGTGGAGAGGATCGTCGGGGAGATCGGGCGAGCCCTCGGCCACCCGCTAGGGATCCACGCCCACGACGACACCGGCTGCGCGGTGGCGAACAGCCTCGCTGCGGTGCAGGCTGGCGCCCGCCACGTCCAGGGGACGATCAACGGGCTCGGCGAGCGCTGCGGCAACGCGAACCTCAGCGTGGTGATCCCGAACCTAGAGCTCAAGCTCGATCTGCGCTGCCTGCCCGAGGGGCGCCTGCGCGAGATCGGCGAGGTTTCTCGCTTCGTCGCCGAGGTCACCAACCACGCCCTCGGAGAGCAGATGCCCTACGTCGGGCGCAGCGCCTTCGCCCACAAGGCGGGGGTCCACGTTTCGGCGATGCGCCGCCATGGCGCGAGCTACCAGCACGTGGATCCGGCGCGGGTCGGCAACACCATGCGCGTCCTCGTCAGTGAGCTGTCGGGACGCGCCAACGTGCTCAGCAAGGCCGAAGAGCTCGGAGAGGTGCTCTCGGCGGGCGTGGAGGACGAGGCCGTGCAGGCGATCAAGGAGGCGGAGGCTCGCGGCATGTCCTACGAGGGCGCCGAGGCGAGCGTGGCGCTGCTGTTGCGCCGCCGCCGACCCGACTACCAGCCCCCGTTCTCGGTGCTCGACTACAAGGCGGAGGTCGGGCGTCGCCAGGGCACGGAAACCTTCGCCGAGGCCACGGTGAAGCTCCAGGTGGGGCACGAAGTGATGCACACCGTCGCCGAAGGCAACGGGCCGGTGGCCGCGCTCGACGCGGCGCTCCGCAAGGCGATGACGCCACTCTACCCGGCCATCGAGCACATCCACCTGGCGGATTACAAGGTCCGGATCCTCGACAGCCTGGGGGGCACCGAGGCGGTGACGCGGGTGCTCATCGACTTCACGGACCGGCACGGCGCCTGGAGCACGGTCGGTGCCTCGCCCAACATCATCGAGGCGTCGCTGCAGGCGGTGCTGGAGGGGATCGAGTGGGGCCTGCTCCGCACCGGCACCGGGCCGGTGGCGCTGAACCCCGACGACGCCCTGGTGCGGTCCGTCCGCGGGCGTCCATCCGAACCGCCCCCCCGGGCGGCGAGGGATGACCACCCGACCGAATGAGGAATCCATCCATGAAGGCCAACATCGTCCTGTTGCCGGGTGACGGCATCGGCCCCGAAATCGTCGCTGAGGCGCGCCGGGTGCTCGAGCGCGTCGCCGAGCTCTTCGGCCACGAGTTCGCGTTCGACACCCACCGGGTCGGGGGCGCCGCCATCGATGCCGGCGGGATCCCGCTCACCGAGGCGACGCTGGCAGCGTGCCGCACCGCCGACGCCATCCTGCTCGGGGCGGTCGGCGGGCCGCGCTGGGACGATCCGACGGCGCCGGTGCGGCCCGAGCAAGGGCTGTTCACGCTCCGGGCGGAGCTGAACCTGTACGCGAACATCCGCCCGGTGCGCGCCTTCCCCGAGCTCGCCGCGCACGGTTCTCCGCTGCGCCCGGAGCGCGTGAGCGGGGTGGACATCCTGATGGTGCGGGAGCTCACGGGGGGGCTCTACTTCGGTGAGCCGCGGCGATCCGAGGTGGTGGCGGGCGAGCGGTGCGCCGTGGACACGATGCGCTACAGCGAGACGGAGATCCGGCGGGTCGCCCGGCGCGCCTTCGAGATCGCGCGGACCCGCCGCCGCCAGGTCACCTCGGTCGACAAGGCCAATGTCCTCGCCTGCTCGCGGCTGTGGCGGCAGGTCGTCAGCGAGGTCGCGGCGGATTACCCCGACGTGGCGCTCGAGCACCAGCTCGTCGACTCCTGCGCGATGCGCCTGGTCACCAACCCCACCAGCCTCGACGTGATCCTGACGGAGAACCTCTTCGGCGACATCCTGTCCGACGAGGCGGCGGTCATCACCGGTTCGCTCGGGATGCTGCCGAGCGCATCGCTGGGAGACGGCCCGCGCGGACTCTACGAGCCCATCCACGGGTCCGCCCCCGACATCGCGGGGCGAGGCGTCGCCAACCCGCTCGGCACCGTGCTCAGCGCGGCGCTCCTGCTCCGAGACAGCCTCAGGCTCGACCGGGAGGCGGCGGCGGTGGAGCGGGCCGTGGCCCAGGCGATCGCGGGAGGCGCGCGTACGGCCGACCTCGGGGGCGGCGAGGGTGCCCTGTCCACACGCGCAATGGGGGACGCCGTGCTCGAGCGGCTGACGCGCCCCGCGGCCGCGTGACGCAGCGGAGGCGCGCAATGGCGGGCGCCTGAGCCCTCGGTGCGTGACACCGCCGAGCTCTGCTATCCTGGAGGCCTCGCATGGCCGGGTCGGGCAACCGCACGCAGATCGCCGGAACCGCGCCCGGGAACCCGGCGCCGGAGGCTGACCTCGGCTGGGAGGCCATCGACGAAGAGGCGGTGCCCACCCCGGTCCGACCCCGCCGGGGGACGCCGGCGCCCGTGCCACAGTACGGACGCGCCGGGGGGGGGCCGAGCCAGGGGCCCTCTGGCCTCGAGCTGGCGGAGCTCGAAGACGCGCGGGAGGGGCAACGGAGCGACGACGATCTCGAGGCGGCGATCCCCACGGCGTGGAGCCCGCAGCGGCCGGCGGCGGCCGCCGCCGCAGTTCTGCCTCGCCCAGCAGCCGACTCGGCGGACGACGCCGGCGAGGAGTTCGACTTCGCCGCGGACCGCTCCGCGCCACCCTCGGCCAGCGTGCAGCCACCCCGCGACCTCGGATCGCTGTCGCCACCCGGCGCCGGCGCCTGGTTGCTTCCCGCCTCCGAAACGCCAGGGCGCGACTCCGGGACCCCGGGCACGGAGCTCTCGCTGGGCGGGGCTCCGTCGCCACCGCCGGCGGCGCGCGGGCCGTTCGCGGTGGGACCCCACGGGACCGCGGCGCAACAGCCGGGGAACCTCTTCTCGGAGCCAGCGGATCTCGGTGAGCCGCTGCCCGACCTCGACCGCGAGCGAACGCGGATCGGGCGCGGCGACTCGATGGCGGCGCTCGACCTCGACCAGCGTGCCCGACCCGCGCACCTCGACCTGGGCGCCGATCTGGAGCTCGACTCGACCGCGCTGGTGGAGGCACGTCGCTCTCGCCGCGCGATGGCCCGTACCGCCGAGCGCGGCGCGACCGAGCCCCGGATCCCGCGCGCGGCGCCGGTCCCCGTCATCCTCGCGGAAGCCGCCCCGGCGCCGAGCGTGGCACCGGCTCTCGCTTTCCCGGAACCGGAGCTGGCGTTGTCGCCAAACGCCGGCCGACCCGCTCCGGCGCCCCTCGGCGACGACGGACTGGCGCTGCCCTCCGCTCCCCCCACGAGCCACTCCCCCGCCCTTCCCAGCGACGACGGGCTGGGGCTGCCCTCCGCCCCCCCGGTGCACGCCGGCGCCACCCACGAGGTGCCCGAGCTCGAGGTCCCGCTGGCACCTCGCTTCGCGCGGCCCGTCACCGATGACCGTGGGCTCTCCTCCCGACCTCCGGAAGGGACCTCGGCAGCGAGCGGGCCACCGGGCGCACCGGGGGCCCCCGGGGACAGCGGCGCCCCCAGAACGACCAGCGGCGCCGACGAGCTCGCGAGCGATCGTCCGCAGCACCCGCCGCGCTCTCCGGTGCCCACCTCTCCGCCGACCTCCTTCGACATGGATCTCGACGAGGTCCCCGGGGATCCCGCGGGGGCCGCCCTTGAGATCGCCTCCGCACCGGGGGCCTCCCCCGGCGCAGCGCCGGACGGAAAGCCGCTGCCCACCGGTCGCACGCCGGATGCGGCGGCGCTGGGGGTTACGCGCGACCAGGCCGTACGGCTGGCGCGCTTCGGGGAGCCCCCCGCCGGCGCGCTACTCGCGCCGGCGTACGCCGCGCGCGTGCTGGTGCGCCGGCAGCAGCTCGCCGCGGAAGCCAAGGCGGCTCGCGCCGCGCTCACGCGCGCCGAGCGCGACCGCGACTTGGTCCTGGCGGAGGTCTTCGTCAAGTTCCGGGACCAGCTCAACGCGGTCGTCAAGCTCCCCGAGCAGGTCGAGCCCCCCCACGGCCCCGAAGCGGAGGCGAGCGGGCAGCGGCGCGAGTTCGCCCAGGTGAGCGCCGAGTACCAGCAACGGCAGCGCGGCCTCACCGTGCGCGCGACCCACGCGGACCAGGTCGTCGCCGCACTCCGCCAGGCCCAGTCCGCGCGGGCCGAGGTCCACGCCCAGCGCCAGGGCGAGTTCAACCGCGTCGCAGCCCGGTTCCAGCGCCTCCAGATCGAGCGGCGCAACGCGCGACAGGCGGAGGGATCGAGCGCCCCGACGCCGATCGCGCGCGCCTCGAACCCGCCCCCCAACGAGGCGGCGACGCAGACCGCGCGCATCGAGCTGCAGCTCGGCAAGCTCTACCCGGTGGCGAAGCGGCTCCAGGCCGCGATGGAGGAGGCCGAGCGCGAGCTCCACGCCGCGGAGCAGGCCACCCGTGAAGCCGAGGGTCGGATCAAGCTGATCGAGGCGGAGCGCAAGGCGGTGGACCTCTGGTACGCGAGAGAGACTCGCCACGTGGACGCGAGCCTCGCCGCCGCCGAGGGCGCGTACGTCACCGCACGCGCCGACGTCGTCCGGACGGCGCTCTCGATCGGGTCGGCGCACCTGCCCGTCAAGACCCTCGACCTGCTCCGCGATCAGGACGATCGCGTGCGGGAGCTCGCCGCCGCCAGCCACCGGCTGGAGCTCGCCCTCGCCTCGGTGGACGCCGATCGGTATCGCCAGGGGCTCGTCTCTGGCCTGACCCTGCTCGCGGCCCTGCTGCTCGTGATCCTGCTGCTCGTGCTCTTCTGACTCGGGCTTCGCCCCGCCGGCTCCGGACCGCCCCCCCGAGCGTCGACCCGGGTTCGGGTCCGCTGGTGAGGGTAGGAGCGCCGCGGGGCTTGCGCGTTTAGTTAACCTAGGTTAATAATCTCCTCGTGTAGAGCATGCCCACCGACCGCGCCACCGTCCACGAGGCCATCGTGACCCTCGGACGCCTCACCGAGGCGTTCCAGCAGCGCCGCGAGCAGCTCGCCCGGGGCGCCGGGATCACGGAGCGTCAGTGGTCGGTGCTGGAGGAGATCTCCACCGAGCACTTCATGCCGAGCATGTTCGCCCACCGCAGCGCGAGCTCGCCGGCCGCGGTGTCCAAGGTCGTCGGCAAGCTGGCCGAGAAGGGCCTGATCAGCGTGTCGCTGTCGAAGCGCGACGGTCGCCAGCGGGACTACGTCCTGACGGCGCGGGGGCGCCGCGCGATGACCACGCTCCGCGCGGCCCGCGAGGCCGCGATCGCGGACGTGTGGCTCGCGCTCGAGGACCGCGACGTGCGCGAGTTCGTCCGCGTCGGACAGAAGCTAACGGTGCGCCTCGAGCAGTACGCGCACCGGGCCAAGAAGGAGTGACGCCGTCATGGGAAAGACGCTGTACGAGAAGGTCTTCGAGCGCCACACGGTGCAGGAGCTGCCGTCGGGGCAGTACCAGCTCTTGATGGGGCTGCACCTGATCCACGAGGTGACCTCGCCCCAGGCCTTCAGCATGCTGGAGGAGCGGGGGCTCTCGGTGATGTTCCCGGAGCGTACCTTCGCGACCGTGGACCACATCATCCCCACCACCTCCCAGCTCCGTCCCTACGCGGACTCCCTGGCCGAGCAGATGATGGTGGCGCTCGAGCGCAACACTCGCCGCCACGGGATCACGCTGTTCTCGCCCGAGTCGGGCGCCCAGGGCATCGTCCACGTGGTGGGGCCAGAGCAGGGGCTGACGCAGCCGGGTATGACCATCTGCTGCGGCGACTCGCACACCGCCACCCACGGCGCGTTCGGGGCCATCGCCTTCGGGATCGGGACATCCCAGGTGCGCGACGTGCTGGCGACGCAGACGCTCAGCATGGGCAAGCTCAAGGTGCGCCGGGTCGAGGTGAACGGCCGCCTCGGCCCTGGCGTCTACGCCAAGGACGTCATCCTGCGCGTCATCGCCCAGCTCGGCGTCAAGGGCGGCGTCGGGTACGCCTACGAGTACGCCGGCGACACCTTCGAGCGGATGACGATGGACGAGCGGATGACCGTCTGCAACATGAGCATCGAGGGCGGCGCCCGCGTCGGATACGTCAACCCCGACCCCACCACCTACGACTTCCTCCGGGGTCGCCCGCAGGCGCCCCAGGGCGCGGCGTGGGATCGCGCGGTGGCGTACTGGGACTCGATCCGCAGCGACCCCGACGCGGTGTACGACGACGTGGTCCGGATCGACGCGGCCAGCATCGAGCCCATGGTCACCTGGGGCATCACCCCGGGGCAGTCCACGGCCGTCACCGGCAGCATCCCCGCCGTCGAGAGCTTCCCGGAGCCCGAGCGCGACTCGGTCCGCGAGGCCTACGACTACATGGGTGTGGCTCCGGGGCAACCGATCGCGGGCACGCGCATCGACGTCGCCTTCATCGGCTCCTGCACCAACGGCCGCCTGAGCGACTTCGAGGCCGTCGCCGACCTCTTGCGCGGGCGGGGGCTGCGGGTCAAGGACCACGTGCAGGCGCTGGTCGTCCCCGGCTCACAGGAGGTCAAGCGCGCGATGATCGAGCGCGGCTACGACCGCCTCTTCACCGAGGCGGGGTTCGAGTTCCGGGAGGCGGGCTGCTCGATGTGCCTGGCGATGAACCCGGACAAGCTCCAGGGCCGCCAGGTGAGCGCCTCGGCCTCCAACCGCAACTTCAAGGGGCGCCAGGGCTCCCCCACCGGGCGCACCCTGCTGATGAGCCCGGTCATGGTGGCCGCCGCCGCGATCACCGGGGAGGTCACCGATGCCCGCCAGCTCTTCGGGCTCGAGCGGGCCTGACGTCCAGGAGGATCAGCATGAACGACTCAAAGCGCATCGTGATCCGCGGCCGCGCCGTTCCCCTGCACGGCAACGACATCGACACCGACCGCATCATCCCCGCCCGGTACCTCCGGACGGTGACCTTCGAGGGCCTCGGCGAGCACGCCTTCGAGGACGACCGCGCGGCCCTGGCCGCGCGCGGCGAGCGCCACCCCTTCGACGACCCGCGGTACCGGGGGGCGCGGGTGCTCCTGGTGAACCAGAACTTCGGCTGCGGCTCCTCCCGGGAGCACGCGCCGCAGGCGCTCGTGCGCTGGGGGATCGAGGTCGTCGTCGGCGAGAGCTTCGCGGAGATCTTCTACGGCAACTGCATCTCCCTCGGGATCCCCTGCCCCACGGTGAGCCAGGCCGTCGCGAGCGAGCTGATGGCGCTGGTCGAAGGCGATCCCTCGCTCGAGATCGCCGTGGACCTCGAGCATCGCCGGCTCACCGCCGGCACTCGGGAGCTGCCGTTCGAGATGCCCGACGGACCCCGGCACCAGTTCCTCGAGGGCCGCTGGGACACGACGGGTGAGCTGTTGGCGGCGGCGGACGCGATCCGCGCGACGGCGGCGGCGTTGCCGTACCTGCGCGGCTTCCGCTGAGCCGCCCGCGCGACGGGGCCCGCTCACCGCGGCGGGCCCGTCCTCGCCCGCGGGGTAGGACCCCAACGCAGCCGCCCCTACAGTGCCTCGGGGCTGCAACAATTCCGTGGGATTGCGGATGGAAAGGGCAGCGCCGTATCGGTTGTGACCCGCACGCGCGGTCGCCGCGCGCTATCCTGACGTGTCCTGAATCGACGCGGCGGGCCGGCGGCGCGACCCCGAGGCCCGAAGCGCGCCCAACCGGAGGATCCGCCCGCCATGATCTTGCTTCATCGCCTCGTCCCCCCGGCGCTCGTCGCGCTCTCCCTCGGCGCCTGCGGAGACAGCGATCCCCCGGGCTGTCCGGCGGGCTTCGTCTTGTGCGCCGCCAACAACACCTGCGTGCTTTCCGCCGCCGATTGCTGCACCGGGGGCGACTGCGCCTGCCCGGGCGGGCAGACCGACTGCGGCGGGACCTGCGTCGACCTGAACAGCAGCGCGGCCAACTGCGGCTCCTGCGGCGCGGCCTGCACGGGCGGCGCGGTCTGTTCGGTGGGCGTCTGCTCCACCGCCGGCTGCGGCAACGGCCTCACGCTCTGCGGGAGCGACTGCGTGAACCTGATGGAGCACGGGAACCACTGCGGCGAATGCGGCCTCACCTGCGACGCCGGGGCCCTCTGCGTCCAGGGGATCTGCACGGTCCCCGAGGTGGTGAACCCCGGGTGCGGCGAGAACCAGTACCTGTGCGACGGGGTCTGCGTGAACCACAACGGCCTCAACTGCGGCGGCTGCGGCCTCGCCTGCCGCGCCGGCGAGGTCTGCACGTCCACCGGTTGCGTGGGGCCCACGGTCGTCGAGTGCGATCCCACCGACAACCCGACCACGGAGCTCTGCGGCCAGTGGGACCGGCTGGGCGTGAACTGCAGCGAGTACATCTACCAGAACAACCGCTGGAACGAGGCTGCCGCGAGCCAGACCCTCTGCGCCACCGTCACCGGGAACAGCTTCACCGTCTCGAGCTCGAGCCTCAGCGTGGGCACGTCGGGGGGCCCGGCGGCCTACACCTCGTTCTTCAAGGGGTGCCACGAGTCGACCTGCAGCGACGCGACCAAGTCGAACCTGCCGATCCAGGTGAGCGCGCTCAGCTCGGCGACGTCGAGCTGGAGCTTCTCGACGGCGGGCGGCAGCTACAACGTCTCCTACGACCTGTGGATCCTGCCGGGCAGCGGCGCGACCTACGAAACCACCGCAGGCGGCACGGAGCTCATGATCTGGCTCGATCGTAGCGGGGTACAGCCGATCGGCAGCCAGCAGGCGACGGCGACCGTCGACGGCACGAGCTGGGCCATCTGGTGGGGAGGCAGCTACTCGACCGGAGCGAACGTCATCTCCTACGTCCGCTCCACCTCGACCAACAGCGTGACCAACCTCAACCTCAAGGCGTTCATCGACGACGCAGTCAGCCGCGGGCAGGCGTCCAGCAGCAACTACCTTAAGTCGATCGAGGCCGGCTTCGAGATCTGGAACGGCGGCCAGGGGATGAAGACCAACTCGTTCAGCGCCTCGGCGAACTGAGCTGGTCGGACCGCCACGGGCGGGGGGTGCGGGGCGCCGACCCGAGCCAGGCTCGAGACGGCGCCCGCCCGCTCACTTGACGGCGACCGCGAGGGTCTTGCCGCCCGGCGCCGCGACCTGCTTCCGCTCGCCCTTGCCCACGGTCACCGTGGACTGGGCCGCGACCGACACGCCGTCGCGATCCACGTCGACCTCGACCGGGACTCCCTGGACGACGACCGTGAAGACCACCCGGGCCACGTGCGCGGGCAGCGCTGGGACGACGGTGACGCCGTCCCCGGTCACGGACAGCCCGGCCCACGTCTTGACGATTACGTCCGTCGCCGGGAGCGACTTGGCGATGAAGGGCGCGACCTGGGCCTCGTCCCAGGCCGCGGGGCCCGGCGCCGGCGCGCCGAGGACGACCCGCGCGGGCAGTCCGGCCGCGAGCTGGGCCTCGCGGGTGCTGGCCGCGATCATACGGTGGAACGTCTCCAGCCGGACCATGCGCTGAGCGACCCGATCGCCCTCGACCCCGACGTCGACCCGGTCCCAGAGCGTGTGCCAGACCGCCTGGTGGAGGAGAAGCACGTCGTCGAACCCGTCGGCCTCGCGCGCCGCCTCGCGAGCAGCGGTGACGAAGCAGGGGACGTCGTCGTCGGTCGAGGTGAAGATGCCAACGATCTTCTCGAGGGAGATGGTGCGCCCCGCCTCGGCCTCGAGCTCGAAGACCTCGAGCGCCACGCCGCTCGCCGTCTCCACCCGCGACTCGAGCTCGATCTCCACGCCGCCGTCGTACAGACGGTGGCGGGCCCCGCAGGCCACCTCGACGGGACGCTCCCCGGCGGTCTTGACCTGGACGAACAGGCCGCCCGGCGTGGCGCCCTGGGTCACCGGCGCGGCCGCGCCGACGGTGCCATCGATCCCGGAGCGGAGGGCGATCGTCCCCGAGTAGTTCAGCGGGGTGACGGAGAGCTCGAGCGCCGCCACGTGAACCTCGGCCGCGCTGGCGAACCGACGGCTCTCGATCCGTGTCAGCCGCCCGGCCTTGTCGCGTACTACCAGGGTGCGCGACAGGGTACCGTCCAGCATGTCGAGCTCCTGCCGATAGCTCACGATCTGCATCCGGAACGGCGAGACGTACTCCCCGCGGCCGATCTTGAGCTCGCAGCGCGTCCAGTCGAGCACGGCGCCGCCGGGCGCGGCGGCGACCCGAGTGCCGGGGGCGTGGACGCCGTCGGGGCGACAGAGCTCGCTGGCGCCGCTCACCCCGAGGTACCCGTTGCCCACGGTGCCCAGGGCCGCCCGCAACGGCTCCTCGCTCGGCTCGAAGGTGTCGAACCGGAGCGACCAGGCGTCGGTGGCGATGCCGCTCTCGAACCAGTCGAAGACGTCGTCGACCGAGATGTCGCCGAGATCGGTCACCACCACGTCGGCGCCGACCTTGGTGAGCTCGTGCCCGTCGATGTCCCGGGCGATGCCCAGCACCATCCCGAAGTTGCCGCGATATCCCGCGGTGACGCCCGAGATCGCGTCCTCGATCATCATCGTCTCCCCGGGGGTGAAGCCGAGGTTCTTGGCCGCGACGACGAAGATGTCCGGATCGGGCTTGCCGCTGAGGCCGAGCTCGGCGGAAACCACACCGCAGACGCGGGTTTCGAACAGGTCCTCGAGCTTGGCCTTCTGCAGGACGAGCTGGGTGTTCTTGCTGCTCGACGCGACGCCGACCCGGATGCCCCGGGCCTTCAGCTCGCGGATGAAGTTGACGCTCGAGGGGAAGACGTGGGCGCCCTTCTCCTTGAGGACGGCCTGGAAGGAGACGTTCTTGCGGTTGCCGAGCCCGCAGACCGTCTCCAGATCGGGCGCGTCTTCCGGCGTGCCGTACTCGAGGGTGATGCCGCGCGAGGCGAGGAAGTCGTTCACGCCCTTGTAGCGCGGCTTGCCGTCGACCCACTTGAGGTAATCCTCGCCGGTGAACTCCGCGAACGGCTCCCCCCGCGCCTTCGCCCGCCGCGCGAGGAACTCGTCGAACATCACCTTCCAGGCGGCGGAGTGGACCTTCGCCGTCTCGGTCACCACGCCGTCCAGATCGAAGATGGCGCACTTGAAGCCCGCAGGGCGGACCCGCTGCTGGCGCGTCGCCAGGCGGTTGAGCACCGTCACCAGCACGTCCACCTCGGGCACGATGATGGCGTTGGGGCAGGTCTTGCGGACCTCTGCCATCAGCGCCTCGTCACGAGTGACGAACATCGCCCAGACGTCCTTGGACTTGGCCATGCAGGCCTTCACCAGCGGCAGATCGCCCTTGGTGTCGCCGCACACGAGCGTCGGCCCCTGGTCGAGCCCGAGCCCCAGCTCGCGGTCGAGGAAGAAAAGGCCGTCGGCCTTGGAGAACTCGCCCTCGGAGGCCCCCTTGAGGATGATCTCGATGTCGAGCTTCATGTCGATGAGGCCGAAGTCGGTCCCGCCGGGGTCGACCTCCTTCATGACCCCCCGCACCACCTCCAGGAAGGCGAGCGACTCGTCCTCGGGGATGGATTTGGAGATGTCCTGACGCGCGAGGGTCGTCTCGCCGAACTTGAACTGCAGTCCGGAGCCGATGAGGCTGAACTTCTCGTACTCGGGCCGGGCGACCAGGGCCGCCAGGCGTCGGTTCAGCTCGTCGAGCTTGGCCTGCTGGGATGCCTCGATGGGGAACGTGCGGCGCACGCCCTCCTTGTCGATGAACTCGCGGGCCTTGGAGGCCGCGTAGATGTACGCGCCGACGGGCATGACGCTCACGTCGGCGACGCCGGGGTTGAGCAGCGGCGCGGAGGTCACCACCGTGGCGCTATTGGCGCGACCTCGCGAGAACCGGGTCAGGTAGATCGCGTTGTACGCGCTCTGGATGCTCGATCGGTAGCGCCCGCAGTAGTTGGAGATGGTGCCGTCCCGGTCGGTGACGAAGTTATTGAAGTGGATCCCTTCCAGAGCCACCAGGGCCTCGACCACGCGGCGCTCGAACTGCTCGTGGATACCAGTGAGGTAGAGGTCGAAGGCAGCCTCGCCCTGCTGGAAGAAGACGAGATCCTTCTTGAGCTCGCCAATCTCGTAGTCGAGCTCGACGTCGATCTGCTTGGAGGCATCGAGCATCAGCTGGCGGCGGCCGTTCTGCTCCGGGATCGCCTCCAGCGTGGCGAGCGCGCGCTCGAGCTCGGCGAGCTTGCCGGCGTCGACGGTCCGCGCGTCGACGTAGCTTCGGACCATGGCCACGCGGACGTCGCGCGTGTGCTCCATCAGTTCGTAGAATTCCTTGAGTGTTCGCATGGGGGGTCTCTCTCGATACGGCCGCAGCCGGCGCGGCGGGGGGGGGCGATGCACGCTGTCCGTGGCCCCGCCGGAGCACCGGCGCTCGCGGCGCCGATCCAGGTCGCGGGGGGCCAGGGCGCGGCGGAACTTAGCCGATCCGGGAGCGCCATCCCAGCGGAGACTCGGCCGCGGCCTCGCCCGGCGCCCGCCCGGGGCCCCCGCTGCCGGTGGGCACCCCAGCCCGAGCCAAGACTGCCCTATGGACCCTGGACCCGCCGCGACCCCGGGGGGGGGGGGCAGGGGCGAGCGCCCGCCGGCGACCCCTCGGGTCGGGCGGCGCCGAACCGTTACCGGATCTCGTCCCGACGCTTGCAGTCCTTGCTGCACTCCAGGCTGCCAACCGGGCCCGCGTCGCACTGCTCCCCCCGGTCGCTCTGGACGACGCCATCGCCGCAGAAGGGGCCCAGGGTGCAGTCGGGACTGCAGCCGCCGTACTCCCCCGTGTTGCCCTCGACGCCGTCGTCGCAGAGCTCCGAGCCGTTGCGGATCCCGTCCCCGCAGTAGGGCGCGGGCTGGCAGTCCGGTCCACACCCGCTGCCGTCCGCCGAGTACAGGACGTTCTCGTCGCCGTCGTCACAGGCCTCGTCCGGCGCGTTGACCACGCCGTCGCCGCAGTAGGGGCCCCAAGTGCAACTGGTCGCGCAGCCGCCGTAGGTCGTGTCGCTGTTGAGCGCGCCCTGATCGCAGAGCTCGTAGGCCTCCTGGACGACGCCATCGCCGCAGTACGGCGGGCGCACGCACCCCGCCGCGCAGGCGTCGGCGCCGGGGAACGAGTAGACGTCAGCGTTGAGGCCGTTGTCGCACTCCTCGGGCCCCGGCGGGACGAAGTCCGGCCCCTGCCACACGCCGTCGCCGCAAATGGTGCGCCGGGTGCAGGTGGCGTCGCACTGACCGTATTCACCCGTGTTGTTCTCCGCCCCGTCGTCGCAGACCTCCCAGCCCGTGATGACGCCGTCGCCGCAGATGGGCGCGCAGCTCGAGCGCGGCGCGAGGAAGCCAGCGAGCGTGAGCTGGAAGTTCGACTCCACCGTGTGCCGCTCGGCGTGGAAGAGCACGATCTCGTAGACCCCACCCAGCTCGAGCCCGAAGCGGCGATCGTCGTCACTCTCAGCCTCGCTGGGCTCGAGCCCGCACTCGGGCAGCTCGTCCTCCTCGTCCTCCAGCTCCGCGGCGTGCACGGAGCAGTCACTGTCGGTCGCGCCATCGCCACCGTCGTCGCCGAGCACCACCCGCCCGTAGCGCGCGGTGTGCACGCCGCCGATGTCGACGGCGAGCCGCCCGTTGATGAAGACCCACACGTCGTCGTCGCCGCGGAAGGTGAGCGTCTCACCCCCACGGTACTGGAAGAAGTACCGGAGCTCAGTGGTGAAGAGGTAGTTGCGGCCGTCGTAGAATTCCCCGTAATCGCAGGGGTCGTCGTCGAGCGGGAAGTGCTCGGTGCTGTCGTAGCGGTAGAGGTCCGAGCCGGGCGTCACCTGGTCGAGGCGGAGGGAATCCGCGTCGTGGCACATCTCGACCACGCCGTTCGGGCCCTCGGTGCTCGGGTCGTTCACGTCGCGATACCAGAGCGCGAAGGTTTCCGCGCTGGTGACGTACGTAAGGTCCTGATCGTCCTCCGTCAGGTGGAAGACCGGCTTGCCGTCGACGTCGAGCACCCCACAGGCGCCCTCGACACAGACCGCGCCCGGCTCATCCACGCAGGGCTCGGCGTTCGCCGTCGTACAGACCGGCCCCGGCATCTCCAGCGCCACCCCGCCGATTCGCCACTCGAAATCGGGGTGCCCGCCGTCCTCGGCACGTTCCATGAAATCCCGGTACGTGACCGCGAACTCGACGAACTCGGGGAGCTCGAGGAGGCTCTCGCATGCGAAGCCGGGCTCCACGGTGCAATCCGCGGAGCAGCCGTCGCCGGAGACTCCGTTGCCATCATCGCAACCCTCGGTCGCGGTCTGCAGCCCGTCGCCACAGGTGACCGACACGACGGGGGCGGGTCCGACGGAAACCAGGGGCTCGCTCTGGCAGGTGGGACCGCAACCGTCGCCGGCGATCTCGTTGCCGTCGTCGCAACCCTCGCCCGGCTCCACCACCTCGTTGCCGCACACGGCGGGCACGCAATCACCGCCCTCCACGGGGCAGGCGAAGCCCGGCTCGTTGCGGCACCCGGCGTTGCAACCGTCGCCGCCCTCGAGATCGCCGTCATCGCACTCCTCGGCGCCGAGCACCACGCCGTCGCCACAGACGGGGACACAGGGCTCGCCAGGGGTGACGCAGAGCCAGCCGGCCTCCACCGCGCAGGCGGCGCTGCAGCCGTCGCCATCGTCCGCGTCGCCATCGTCACAGGCCTCGTCGGGCGAGCGCACCCCGTTGCCGCAGATCAGCGCGAGGCAGAGCTCGCCCGTCGCGGGGCAGAAGTAGCCAGGCTCCACCTCGCAGGCGTGCTCCGGATCCTCGGTCCCGCTGCAGCCATTGCCGGAGACGGCGTCGCCGTCGTCGCAGTCTTCCCCGCGCTCGAGCGCGCCGTTGCCGCAGACCGGGAGCTGAACGCAGGCGACCCCGGGGCGCGGGCAGACCCAGCCGGGCTCCACCGTGCAGAGCTCGGAGCAGCCGTCGCCGGACTCGGCGTCGCCGTCGTCGCACTCCTCGTTGCCCTCGAGCGCGCCGCTGCCGCACACCACCATGTCCACGCAGGGCTCACCCGGGACGCAGTCGAACTCGACGTCCTGGACGGTGCAGTCCGCCGAGCAACCGTCGCCATCGACAGTGCCACCGTCGTCGCAGAGTTCGCCCGGCTCGAGTTCGCCGTTGCCACAAACGTACTGGACGTCGGTGCCGCCAGTCGCGGGCGTGCCGCCGGTCTCGACGATGATCTGCTCGCCACCCGTGGAGGCCGGCGGGCTCCCGCCACTGGCGGTCCCGCCCTCGCCGGCCGCGCCGGCGTCGGCGCCGGACTGAATCACCGACGGGTACTCCTCACAAGCAACCAGGAGCAGAACGCTCGATAGGAACGCGAGGGTCTGAACGCGGCGTCGCACGGCGGGCCTCCTCGGGGCGGGCACGGTCTTGCCCCTGGCGGGAACCTATCCCCGGAAGGGTCCGCTGTCAGGCGTCTTCTCCAGCGTTCGCCGAATCGACCGAGCCCCGCCTACCCCGCCTCGAGCCAGGCGAGGGCGTCGCGATACAGCGCCGGCTCCCGTTCGAGAGCGACCTCGTGAGCAAGGGAGGCCGGCGTCAGCAGGCGGAGCGGCACCCCGCTCCGCTCGAACCAGGTCCCCGCGCGGCGGGTCTCCGGCACGACGGCGTCACGCTCCCCCGTGAGCAGGACGATCCGGCGCAGGTTCGGCCGGCTCCTCGCAACCAGTCCCGGGCCGCCGGGTCCGAGGTAACCGTCGCTGGCACCGAGGATGAGCCAGCGAGAAAACGCCCGCGGCGACCGGACCCCCACGTTCATGGCCACGAAGGCGCCCTCGCTGAAGCCGATCAGCGTGTTCCCGTAGAGCTGGACGCGACGGCCAAACCGCGCGCGCAGCGCGGTGAGCGAGGCGGTGACGGCGGCGTACCCCGCCGACCAGTCGTTGTTCCAGGTCCGACCCCCGCCGTGGTACCCCGCGCCGCTCGGACAGACGAGCCAGCCGTGGCGGCGAGCGATCGGAGCCCAGCGGCGGCAGTCGCGCGCCGGGTCCCCGCCCCGCCCGTGGAGGTAGAAGATCACCGGTCGGAGCCCGAGCCGCCCGCGCCCCTCAGGCTCGTAGTAGTGGACGGGGGCGAGCCCGGGCAGATCGAGCCGATGCGGCCCGGGCGGGGCCGACGCCGCGGCGACCGGGGCCACGGTCGCCTCGTCCTCCGGCTGGGGCTGCTCGGGGGGGATCCGCAGGCGCTGGCCGACGCGCAGCAGGTCCGCCCCCTGAATGCCGTTGGCCCGGGCCAGGCTCGCGAGGCTGACGCGGTATCGGAGCGCGATCGAGCCGAGGGTGTCCCCGGGCACGACGACGTACCCGGCGGGCTCACGCGGCAGCGGGGCGGCCGGGCGGGTCGGGAGGGACCCGGCCGGGATCACCAGCCGCCGACCGATGGCCAGAACGTCGGCCGGTCGCATCCCGTTCGCCGCCGCGAGCTCCTCGATCGTCACGCCGTACCGCCGGGCGATGGCGCCGAGCGTCTGCCCCTCGACGACCACGTGCTCGCGCGGCGCGGCCTGAGCGTGCACGGCCAGCACACCCACCGTGCACGCGAGGCAAAGCACTCGGGCCCAGCGTCGCATGGACCCGCTCGCTAGCACGAGGGCCGGCGCTGGCCAAAGGAACAGCGCCGCCTCGGCGCCGCCTCGGCGCGCGAAGGGGCCCGCTAGTCCGCGGCCTCGGCGCGGGCTCGCCGCTGACCAGCGACGAGCCCGTAGTACGCCGTCGTCGCCTCGCGCTCGGTGATCAGCCACGCTGCCCGCCCGCTCCCGTCCACCACCGGGAGGACGTGCGTGCTCGACTCGAGCATGCTGCCGAGCACGACGGAGAGCGGATCGGTTTCCTTGACGCCCCGCACGGGCACCGCCAGATCGGCGGCGACCACGACGAAGGCGAGCGCGGGATCGAGCATCCCCTCGTCGAGGGTGCGCCGCTCGATGACGCCGTGCAGCCGACCCGCGGCATCGACCACCACGACCGCATCGTCCGCGCTGCGCTCGAGCCCCGCCGCAATATCGGCGGGCGGCGCGCCGGCCGCGACGACGACCGGGGCGCGTGGCGCCGCGACCAGATCGCGAGCCAAGAGCGTGTCGAGCAGGCTCACCTCGCCGTCGGCAGCGCGGGACTGGCGTTGGGCCGGGTACAGGCACACCCGGCGCGACAGGAGATAGCCGAGGCCGACGCTGAGCATGAGCGGGACCAAGAGGTCGTAACTCCCGGCCATCTCGCTGATCATCACCACCGCCGCGACCGGAGTGTGGGCGAGCCCACCGTAGAAGGTCCCCATCCCCACCAGGGCGAACGCCCCCGGATCGGGCGCGTCGGGGAGCACCAACTGCACGGCACAACCGAACGCCCCGCCGAGCAGCCCACCGATGGCGATGGAGGGCCCGAAGTCTCCGGCGCTGCCGCCCGACTCGAGGGTGAGCGCGGTGGCTAGCATCTTGACGATCGCGAGCCCCCCGAGCAGGAGCACGGCGGTCCAGCCGCTCGGCATCCAGTCGGGCCGCAGGATCGCCGCCTGCGCCGCGCCGTAGCCCGAGCCGAGGATCCCGATCCCCTGGTGCACGCGGCCGAGGCTCGGGTTGACGAGGGTGATCCAGAGCAGCGCCAGCAGCCCGAGCGCGAGGCCCCCGACCCCGGGCCCGAGCCACCGCGGGACCCGAGACCAACGGAAGAGCCCGCGCACGACGCGGAGCTGGGCGAGGAAGAGGTACCCACCGAGGCTGATGAAGAGGGCCAGCGGGACGAAAAGCCACAGGCCACGCGGGTCGAAGGGGTAGGCGTCAGCAACGCCGAAGACGGGCACGTCCGAGGGGAACACCAGGCGGAACACGGAGTACGCCGTGACGCTCGAAAGGATCGCGGGCACGAGCGCGTCGGACTCGAAGTCGTCGCGGTAGAGCACTTCGGTCGCCAGCAGGCCCGCGCCAAGCGGGGTGCCGAAGACCGCGGAGAGTCCTCCCGCCGTCCCCGCGACCAGCAGCAGCCGCCGATCGCGCTCGCTCAGCCGCAGGGCGCGCCCGACGAGGTTGCCGACGGACGCGCCGATCAGCATGGTGGGCCCCTCGCGCCCCCCGGAGCCGCCGGTGCCGAGCGTGCCCAGCGTGGCCGCGAGCTTGAGCGCCATCACCCGACGCCGCAGGCTCCCGCCGTGGTGGAAGGCCTCGACGTAGGCGTTGCCGCCGCCGCCGAGCACCTCCGGCGCCAGGAAATGCCCGAGGAGCCCGGTCACCAGCCCTCCCACCGCGGGCACCGCCACCAGGAGCCAGGGGACGAGGACACCGGAGGAGTCCTCGCCGAAGAGGGCGAGCTCCCCACGCGCATGGAGCGGCGCGTAACCGGCGAGCCCCTGGAGGAAGATCCGCTCGGTGAGGCCCAGGCCGTAGACGAAGATGCAGGCGACCAGACCGACCGCGGTGCCCACCGCCAGACCCAGGAGCAGGGTCCGACCGGCGTGGCGTAGCTCGAGATCGCGCAGCGGCGCCGCCAGCGAGCGCAGGACCGTGAGCGGCAGCTCGCGCACGAGCCGCTCGTCGGGCCACGCAAAGATGGGTGGCAGGCTTCGGAGCCGCTCTCGCGGACGATCGGGCATGAGGACGACAGCTCCGCTGAAGCTAGATCCCGCGGGCAGGCTCCCCCGCCCCCCTCACCTTGTCAACCGGGGCCGGGGCTCAGCGCTCCGGCCACACGACGAGCGCGGGGTCCGGCCGGATCCCGAAGCTGCCGATGCCAAGCTCACCCTGCTCGTTGTCGCCCCAGCAGGCGACGGTCCCGTCGCCGAGCAGCGCGCAGGTGTGGTTGGCGCCGGCATCGACGGCGAGAGCGTTCCCCAGATCGACCACCGGTGCCGGCGCGCTGCCGTCGTCGAGACTGCCCCGCCCGAGCGCTCCATCGCTGCCATTCCCCCAGCAGAGGACGGCGCCGGTCCCTTGCCGTGCGCAGGTGTGCTGCCCCCCAACCGTGATGGCAACCACGTCCGTGAGCCCGGGGATCTCGACCGGAGCGTCCAGCGTCGTAGCAACACCGCTGCCGAGCTGGCCGCACCCGTTGTCGCCCCAGCAGCGGACGGTCTTGCCGGCGAGGAGCGCGCAGGTGTGGCTGTCGCCGGCTGCGATCGCGACCGCGTCGCTGATTCCGTCGACGGGGACCGGGGTGACACTGAGCGCGGGTGCTTCTCCGACGAAGGGGCCATCGCCGAGCTGGCCGTAGTCGTCGGCACCCCAGCAGAGCACGGCCCCGCTCACCAGCGCGCAGGTGTGGTAGGCGCCGGCGGCGAGCCGCGCCACCCCGGTGAGCCCGGAAACCGCTAGAGGCGTCGTGCTTCCGTCGACAGAGCCCGGGTCGCGCGCGAGCTGTCCGGAGTAGTTGCTGCCGAAGCAGGCCACGGTACCGTCGGATCGCAGTGCGCAGGTGTGGTCATGCCCACCGGCCACCTCGAGCGGTGTGCCGGCGTCCGGCACCGCCACGGGGGCGAGCTGGTTGTCGTAGGAGCCGTCGCCGAGCTGACCGAGATCGTTGTCCCCCCAGCAGACGAGCTCGCCGCCCGTGCGCAGCGCGCAGGCGTGGGCCCCGCCTACGAAGAGCGCCGTGGCATCGGTGAGCCCCGCGACGACAACGGGATCGCTGCTGCGCTCCCCGGCGCCGTCGCCGAGCTGGCCCCAGGCGCCGTCGCCCCAGCACTCGACCGTCCCTGCTTCGAGCAGCGCGCAGCTGAAATCCATCGCGGCGCCGATCGACTCGACCCCGGTGAGGCCTGGGACGACCTGGGGCAGCGCGTAGTCTGCCACGACGCCGTCGCCGAGCTGACCCGCGGTGTTGCTCCCCCAGCAGCTCACGGCTCCGTCCGCGAGCAGGGCACAGGTGTGGTACCCACCCGCCGCGAGCGCGCTCACGCCGCTGAGCCCGGTCGACGTCGCCGGGAGGTTACGGCCCTCGAACATACCGTCGCCGAGCTGGCCAGAGTGGCCGGCTCCCCAGCAGCTGACCGTGCCGCCCGCGCGAAGGGCGCAGGTGTGATAGCCGCCGGCGCTGAGGGCGCTCGCGTCTTCGAGCTCGACCACCGGGACCGCGGCGACCGGCAGCGTGTCGCGACCGCTGCCGAGCTGCCCGTAGTCGTTGTCGCCCCAGCAGCTCCCGCTGCCGTCGGCGAAGAGCGCACAGCTGTGGTTGTCGCCCGCCGTGATGGCGACCGCGGGCGCCACTAGCTCGATCGGTACGGGCGCGGCGCTCTGAGCGGTCGTGTTGCGATCGAGGGCGAGCTGACCGTGCGAGTTTCGCCCCCAGCACCAGACGGAGCCGTCGGTACGCCGGGCGCAGGAGTGGCCCCCTCCCGCCCGGACCTCCACAACGGGACCACCGACGTCCACCTCGATCGGCTCCGCGCTGGCCCCCACGACGGCGTCGTCACCGAGCTGGTGGGACCCGTTGTTGCCCCAGCACCGCACGGTCTGGTCGGCGAGCAGGGCGCAGGTGTGCCGGTAGCCCGCGTCGACGGCCACCACGCCGGCGAGGCGCGTCACCTTGATGGGCACGGAGCTGCCGCCCGAGTACCCGTCGTAGACGTAGCCGAGCTGCTCCTCGCAGTTGGCGCCCCAGCAGGCGACGGTGCCGTCGGCGCGCAGGGCGCAGGCATGCTCGCCGCCCACCGTGATCCCCCGAGCATCGGCGAGCTCCACCACCTCGACGGGCAACGCGCTGTCATCGGTGAAGCCGTCACCGAGCTGCCCGAACGAGTTGAGGCCCCAGCAGAAGACCCTCCCGTCACTCCGCCGCGCGCAGGTGCCGTACTCACCCGCGGCCAATTCGGCGATGAACGGCACGCACTGCCGGTCGGAGCCGGGCGTCCCCTCGGCGATCACGCCGGCGGGGCAGACGCTCCAGGGCACGCAGGGCGTCGCCGGATCGGCGTCGTCATCCCAGCTCCCGGCCGCGCACTCGCCACCCGCCGCGCCCCCATCGCCGCCGCTCGGTGGCGCGCCGCCCTCGCCCCCCACGGCCCCCGTTCCACCGACGCCACCCGTCGCACCACCGCCCCCGCCACCCATGCCGCCCCCGCCGCTCGGCGACTCACCCCCGTCGCCCTCGTCGCCGCCGGCGACACCGCCGAGCCCGTCGCCGCCGGCGACACCGCCGAACCCGTCGAGCCCACCGCCGGCGCCGCCCTGAGCAGCACCGCCCGACGACGCGCCCGCGCGGGCCGTGGCCTCGGCCCCGCTCGCGCCAGCGGAGTCGCTGGCGCCGCCCGCCTCACCCGCCGAGCCCCCGGCAGGGTCCGCGCGGCGGGAGTACCCGTCGAGATCCATACAGCCGGCGGCGAGCGCCGGTAGGGCCAGGGTGAGGGCCGCAGCCCCGAAGCGCTTCGCTCGATCCGACATCCCCATCGCTCAGAAGCTCCTCTGCCAAGTGATCCCTGCCCCGCCCGGCGCCAAGGTCGGCGTGAGCGTCGCGCGCCGCGGCGAGCCCTCGCCGGGGCGGGCAAGCCCGAGGTACAGTCCGGCGCCGAGGGCCGCGCCGCCGGCGGCCAGCGAGACGGTGCTCACGAGCTGGCGCGTCCGCGCACGCTTCACGGCGTCCATCCCCTCCCCGTCACAGCGGAGATCGGCGTCGCAGCGCTCGTCAATGGTCCCCTGCTCGGACCAGGCGAGCGCACGCAGGACACCGCCCGCGACCAGGCCTGCGACGCCAACCCCGCCGAGCACGAGCGCGGCCGTCCGGTTACCGTGGCGGGCTTCGCCGGACTCGGCCGCGACCGCCGCTGGAGGCGCCGGCTCCACGGAGCGCGCCGCGGGAGCTCCTTCGCGGCGCGCGGGCGCGGCCGCCAGGTCCCCCGGCTCGCAGCGGAGCTCCGCGCGCTCCCCCTCCGCGAGATCGACCTCGTAGCGGCGCGCGACCCGACCGGGCGCAGCGACCACCACCACGTGGGGGCCCGGATCGGCGGGTAACCCGAGGCCGTCGCTGCTCCGCCCCACGGGCACGCCGTCGCGGGTCACCGTGACGTCGCCGTCCGGTGGGAAGCGAAGCGTGAGACGCGGGAGGCGCGGCTCCAACTCGGCCACCAGGGCCGCCACCTGCGGCCGCCGATCGTCGTCGGGAGGGAGTTGCTCCAGCGCTTGCTGGAAGCGGGTCCACGCCGTAGCGAGCCGCCCCTGCCGCTGGTCGCAGGCCGCGATGTTGAGGAGCGTGCCCACGGCGGGGTCGAGCCGGTAGCTCTCCTCGAATTTGGGACAGGCGATCGCGTGATCCCCGGCCGCCGTCGCTTCCCGTGCCTCCTGGAAGAGGGCCCGGGCCGCGACCGGATCCCGGGCGTCGGGATCCGCCGCCGCATGCCCGGCCCACGCCGACCCAAGCGCGCCAATCGTGAGCGCCATCGGCAGCGACCATCGACGGGAGGACCAGGGGCGGGGAGCGACCATCACCGAGTCATACCTCTGTGCGCGGGAATCCGGTCAGTACTGCCGATCGAGGAAGCTTGTGCCCGGGCGGGCGGGGGGGCGCGAGGTCGCTGCGGCGGAACCGCCGGACGCGGACGGCGAGCGCCAGCCGGCTGACCCCGAGAGGGTCGTCCCCGTGCGCCCGCGGCCCGCCGTGGGCGACGCCGCGGCGGCCCCGCTCGCGACGGCGCTCGCCGAGGCGGAGCCCCGTAGCGCCGTAGTGGACGAGGCGAGCGTCTCCGCGCCCGAGGGCGCCGGGAGCGCGGCGGCGACGCTCCCCGTGGCGGAGGCCTCCGGGACCACCTCGACGGAGGGAGCGAGCATCCCGGAGCTGCCCAGCGCCTCGACCCCGAGGTTCGCGCCCAGCGGCGCCCCTCCGACGAGCACGCGATACCCCACCGCACCCCCCACGAGCGCGACGACGCCCAGCACCGCCCCCGCGACGATCCACCCCGACCCGCGACGCTCTCGCAACGGGAGGTGCTCCCAGGTAGCGGCGGTCGCAGCGCGCGGCGCGACCGCCGCACCGGCCGTCTCCCCCACGACGGGCGGGTCGGTGCGGCCCGGCGCGATCCCGAGGGTCCGGCGGATCCGGCTGACGGACGCGACCGCGTGGGCGGGCGCGTAGGGCTCGAGCGCGATCGCGAGCTCCCCGACGTCTGAATAACGGCGGCTCCGCTCTTTCTCTAGGCAGCGGAGCACGACCGCCTCGAGCTCCGGCGGCACGTCGGGCCGCGACACCCGGAGCGGAGCCGGCGGCTGACTCGACACCCGCGCGTGCACCTCCGCCAGCGTCTCGCCGAGGAACGGCCCGTGCCCTGCCAGAAGCTCGTAGAGGATGGCACCGAGCGCCCAGATGTCCGTGCGAGCGTCGACGTCGCGTGCCGAGAGCATCTGCTCCGGAGACATGTAGAGCGGCGTGCCGAAAACCGCCGCGGTCCGGGTCAGGTGCGACGTCTCCGCCGTGTCCGCCGCGACCGCGAGCTTGGAGATCCCGAAATCGAGGATCTTGATCAGATCGGCGCCGTCGGGGCGGCACACCCAGAACAGGTTCGCTGGCTTCAGATCCCGGTGGACGATCCCGAGACGGTGAGCCTCCGCGAGCGCCTCCGCCGCCTGCAGCACGAAGTCCACGGCCCGCGGGATGGGGATCCCCCCTTGCTCCTGGACCCACGAGGCGAGGTCGCACCCCTCCAGCAGCTCCATGACCATGTACGGGGCACCGGTAGGGAGGACGTCCACGTCGAGCACGCGCACCACGTGCTCGCTCTTGATCTTGACCGCCGCCCGCGCCTCCCGGGAGAACCGCGCCACCACGTCCGGCACGACGGCCGCGGCGGGGAGGAGGACCTTGATCGCGACGGGCTCGTCGAGCTGCACGTGGTGGGCCGCCATCACGACGCCCATGCCGCCGACGCCGATCACCCGATCGATCCGGTACTTGTCGGCAACGAGGTCGCCGGGCTCGAGCCCGACCGCTGGCGTCGTCTCTGGTTGCATCGGTGTCCGTCGCGCCGCCGTCCGAGCCTAGGGTGCTACGCCTACCATCTCCTCCCGACTGGGGAAAGGCCGGTGGGCGTCGGTTCGACTGGGCCCGCGACGCGAGGTGCGGGCGGCCGCGCGCTCCCGGCTCCGTCCGCGGGCCCCGGCGCGCGGCGCGACGACGCCTCAGGACCGGCGCGCCGCGCGCCGTACCTCGGCGAGCTTGGCGCCGAGGTCCGCACGGCCGTAGGGCTTCTGCAGGAACGCGGCCCCCGCGAGCTCCGCCTGTCCCCCCCCGGGGTGACCCGAGACGAACACCACCTGGAGGCCCGGGTACCGCTCCCGGAGCTCCCTGGCGATGGAGGGGCCACCGCGGCCCGGCATCGCAATGTCACAGAGCAAGAGGTCGAACGGCGTCGCGCGAGACGCCGCGCAAGCGAGCGCCTCCGCGGCGTCCCCGGCCACCACCGCCCGATACCCGAGGCTCTCGAGCAGGCGCGCCGCGGTGCCCCGCACGAGCTCGTCGTCGTCGACCACGAGCACAGCGCCCTCCCCCGCGCTGGCGGGCGCCGGGGTCACCTCGTGCTCGTCGGGCGGCGCCTCCGCGACCAGTGGCAGCAGGACCGAGAAGCTCGACCCAGCGCCGGGGGTGCTCTCCACGGTGATGTCCCCGCCGTGTTGGCGCACAATGCCGTAGGAGCTCGCGAGCCCGAGCCCGGTCCCGTGGCCCTTGGTGGAGAAGAACGGCTCGAACAGGTGGGCCCGCGTCGCCTCGTCGATACCGGTGCCCGAGTCGACGACCTGAAGCGACGCGACCTCGCCGGAGAGCTCGCCACCGGGGGGGAGCGTCCGGCGCCCGACGCGCACCTCCAGGCGCCCTCCGCCCGGCATGGCGTCGCGCGCGTTGACGACCAGGTTCACCAGCACCTGCTCGAGCAGCGCCGGGTCGGCGCGAACGAAGGCCCGCGCGCCGTACTCGATCACGAGCTCGACGTCCCCACCGACCAGCGGCCGCAGCATCCGGTCCACGTGCTGCACCAGGGCCCCGAGCTCGACGACCCGGAGCTCGGCCGGCTGCCGCCGCGCGAACGCCAGCAGCTGCTGGGTGAGATCGCGCGCCCGCAGCGACGCATGGCGAATCGTCGTCAGATCGTCACTCAGGCCAGCGGGACAGCGCGCTTCCAGGAGCTCCAGCGCGCCCAGGATCGCGGCCAGCATGTTGTTGAAGTCGTGCGCCACCCCGCCCGCGAGGCGCCCGATGCTCTCGAGCCGACTCGCCCGCCGGAGCTCGTCCTCGAGGCGGTGCTGCTCGGTGACGTCCATCACGGTGCCCACGATCCTTGCCCGCGCCCCCGCTCGCTGGACCTTCCCGCGGAGCCGCGCCCAGCGCGCGACCCCGTCGCTCCCGATGAGCCGCGCGTCCAGCTCGATCTCGGTCTGACGCGCCACCACCAGCTCCTCGAGGACCCCGCGGACCTTGCCTCGATCCTCCGGGTGGACGCGCTCCAGGAAGCCGTCCACGCCGCGCCCCCTATCCCGCAGCAGGAACAGGTCGTCGAGGTTCGGTGACCACCGCCCCTCGTCGGAACCGGGCTCGAGCTCCCAGACCCCCATGCGTGCCGCCCCCATCGCCAGGTCGAGCCGCGCGGCGCTCTCGACGAGCGCCCGCTGGGCGACCAGGCGCTCGGTGACGTCGGTGAGGATCGCCGCCGAGCCGGTGACGGCGCCGGTGGCGGAGCGCACGGGCTCGGCCGCCACGCGGAGCCAGCGCGTGCGCCCGTCCTGCTCCAGCGCGAAGACGGCGGCCGGAACGGGGCGGTCGGTCGCGAGCGCGACGAGGTCCGGCAGCGCCTCGGCGGTAACGATCTCCCCACGCTCGGTGCGGAGCGTCGCTTCGGGGGGGAAAACCCGCCTCTCGCCGAGCAGATCCGCCTCCCGCTCGGCGCCGAGGAGGCGCACGGCGACGGCGTTACAGGCCAGCACTCGGCCGTCGGCGCCACGCAGGAGGACGGCGTCGGGGAGCGCGGCCACCAGACTCCGGTAGCGCGACTCGCTCTCGCTGAGCGCGACCTGCGCGACCTGCTGGCTCGGCACGTCCTCGAGAAAGAGGGCGAGGCGCTCCGGCCCGAGCGGGACCAGGGTGAGCCGGAGGTTCAGCGTCGCCTCGGTGCGGTCGTAGCGGCGCACCGGCTGCTCGAGGACGAGCGGCTGCTGCTCGGCGACGCAGCGACGCGCGGCCTCGCCGATCTCCGGCTGGTCGCGGTAGAGCGCCGCCATCGGCTTGCCGAGCAGGACCTCGACGTGGGGGTTGCGCGACCGGCCCGCCGCGTTGACCTGCTCCAGGACGAAGGCCCCGTCAGCGGCGCGGAAGGCGTAGCCCGCCACCGGCACATGCTCGAAGAGGTCGTCGAAGCCGCCCATCATCCCGCTCGCCAACGCTATCGTATCCGACGCCCTCGAGCAGCACCATCACCCTCTGGCGCGTCCCGCTCGCGCGCGAGGATCCCGTCCGGAGGGGCAGGGGCACGCGCTCGACGAGGCCGCCCCGATCCTGCGGCGACGAACCGCACCGTGGGCGCGCGGCGAGGCTACGCACCGTCATCCAACCCGAGACGCCGGCGCACCTGCGATAGCCGCTCGGCGACCCGATCGAGCACCTGCTCCTGGCCGATGGATCGAAGAAAATCACCGTACTCGGCGAGCCGAGCCCGCAGCGCGCGCCCGGCCGGCGTGTCCTCGCGGAGAGCGCGCGCGTCGTCGTCGACGACGTCGAAGTTGATGGTGCCCCGGCACCCCGGCACCCCGCAACGACATGGGTCCCGGCCCGGCTGGTTGACGGTCACCCAGCCGTAGAAGATGGTGACCTCCTCGCCAGGCGCGATCGGTCGCCGGCACTGGATGCGCCCCTCGCGGTCCGAGTAGAGTTCCGCGTTCGGACAGCAGGAGTGATTGCAGAGCCACCCGCCCGGAACGGCGGTGTCGGGGATGATCACGGCCCAGCCCTCGGACAGGAGGGTGAGTTTGCCTTCTGCAGCGGCGATCGCCTCCGGGTCATCGAGCGGGAGCTTGCGCTGACTCGGCGCGTAGGGGACCACCACCTCACCGGCACCAAACGCGCGCCGCGCAAAGACCCCGCGACCCTCGATGGAGCTCTGGCGGAACGCAACAGGCGCGAGGCTGAACATCGCCTTGGCGGCGTGACGCGAGGTCATCGGGGCCGGGGCTCCAGGAGCGCCGCCGTGACGGCGGTCGGCGCTGGCCAGTATGGCGGAGCGGGCGCGTCCCTGTCTGCCCCGGGGACGCCAGGCGACCCGCGCACCCGAGCGGCCCGCGGCACCGACGAGCGCGTGGCCTTGCCGGCGGTCCGCCCCGACCGCGACCCTCCCGGCAGAGCGGCCTGGCGGCGCGGGCGAGTTTGACAACCCGCACGCCAGCCGGTATCGCCTGGCGACAATCGAAGCGTCAGGTCCCAGGGTGGGGAAGGTCGGTGCGATGCCGACGCGGTCCCGCCGCCGTATGTGGGGACGAAACCGGCCAGCAAAGCCACTGGGAGCGATCCTGGGAAGGCGCCGGGAGTAGGACGATCCACGAGCCGGAATATCCGCTCCGGGACCGCGTGGGTGGTCGCCTCCGAGGGGAGGAGCCTCACGCTCTCAGCGCGGCACCTCGTGCCTCCGCGCCCCCCCACGACGCCCCCACCCATGACGGAGGATCAGTGGCGGTCGACCAGGGATTTTTCATGCGCCGCGCGGGGCGGGCGGCCTCGTGCCTCCTCGGCGGCGCGCTCTCGGTGTGGGGCTGCGGCCCAGCGACCGACGACCCGTCGGCGGACGCGCCGGCCGGCGCCGCGGGCGCGACGACCGGCGCCACGGCGGGCACCGCGGGGGCGACGCTGGAGCTACCGAGCTGCCTCACGCCGTGGGCGCCCTTGCTGGACGGCGTTCACCCCGGCGCCGTGCTCGCGTTCACCGCACCGTCGAGCGCGCCGCTCGAGGTGGGGACCGCGCTCGACCCGGCCGCAGCCGCGCCGGAGGAGTGGCTCGACCAGGAGACGGTCACGCTGCCCGAGACGGGAGCGCTCACGGTGTTCGCCCGCGTCGCCGACCCCGCCTGCGACGCCAGCTGGTTCTCGCACCGCTACCCCGTCGTCGCCGCCTATCCCGGGCCCGCGGGCACCCCCGACACCACCGCCATCGCGCGCGACGACCCGCGGATCGCTGGCTGGGCCGCGGCGGTCGAGGCGCTGGAGCTCGGTGCCGGGAGTGACGATCCTGATCTCCGCGATCCGGCGCGCGCGCTTGGACCCGCGGAGGGGACCGCGCTCGACGCGGTGTCGCTCGGCGAGGGCGGGACGATCACGCTCCGCTTCGACCCCCCCATCGCGGACGGCGACGGCCCCGACCTCGCCGTCTTCGAGAACGGCTTCAGCGCCTCCTTCCTCGAGCTGGGGATGGTCGAGGTGTCGAGCGACGGCGTTCACTTCGTGCGCTTCGACTGCGCCTCCCTGGGGACGTCGCCGCTCGGCCCCTTCGGGACGCTCGACACCACTCTGCTCGCCGGGCTCGCCGGCAAGTACGAGCAGGGCCACGGCACCCCGTTCGATCTCGCGTCGCTCCGCGCCCGTCCCGAGGTCCAGGTCGGCGCCCTCGATCTCGCTCGCGTCACGCTGGTGCGCGTGGTGGACGTGGTGGGGGACGGGTCGGTCACCGACTCCTTCGGCCACCCCGTTTACGATCCGTACCCCACCGCCCAGACCGCCGGCTTCGACCTCGACGCCGTGGCCGCGCTCCATGCCGCGGGCCGCTAGCCTCCGCGCGCGAGGGTCGCGCCTCGCCGCGGCGCTCCTGACGACCGCGCTCACGGCCCCCGCGACCGCCACGCCGGACGCGGCCCCCCCGCCGGCAGCGCCCGCAGCGGGTGGCGGGGACCAGACCCCGGACCCGGACGCTCCGGCGCGCGCGACGCCACCTCCCATCGAGATCCGGATCGAGGGCGACGGGCGTCCGGGGCCCGCGCGGGATCCGTCCGCCGCCGCCACCGTGCTCCGTGGTGAGGAGCTCCAGCGCCCCGGCGCCAGCGTCACCGAGCTGGTCGCCGACGCGCCCGGGGTGCAGACGCGGCGCACGGGCGCCGACAGCGACCTGGCCACCGCGAGCCTCCGGGGCGCCACCGCGGCGCAGACGCCCGTGTACCTCGCGGGCGTGCGGCTCAACGACGACGTGACGGGGGTCGCCGACCTCTCTACGGTCCCGCCCTTCCTCCTCCACCGGATCGAGCTTTACCGCGGCAGCGCCCCGGCCGAGGCGGATCGGCTCGGGATCGGGGGTGCGATCCTGCTCGAGCCCCGCCTCCCCATCGGCCCCGAGCTTCGCCTCGGCGAGCTCGTCGGGAGCCACGGCGCACGCGGAGCCTGGCTCGCGGCGGCCACGGGCGACGCCCGCCGCGGCGCCCTGGTCGCGCTCCGTCACGACGCGGCGACGAACGACTTCGACTACGTCAGCGACGCCGGCACCCGCTTCGAGCCCGCCGACGACCGCCGGGTGGAGCGCGCCAACGGTGACCACTCGACCTGGGATATCTGGTCGATCGGACGCTTCGCCGTCGGCGAGCGCGCGCGGGTGACCCTGGTCTATGCCGGCTTCGCCCGAGAGCAGGGCGTCACCGGTCTGTCCGTGCTGCCCGCGGCGCGGAGCCGCGCGCGGATCGGGCGTCAGCTCCTCGCCGCCTCCGCCGTCGTCCCCTGCGCGGCGGCCGACGGTGACCGCAACCGCTGTGAGCTCGAACTCGTCACCTCCGGGCTCGCCGCGAGAACGGCGCTCGACGACCCAGCGCGCGAGCTCGCGCTCGGCTCGACGGCCATCGCCACCGACGGCCGCCGCTTCGGGCAGGTGATCCGCTGGCGCGTCTCGCCGGCGCGCGCCGTCTCCTTGACGGTGAGCGGCGAACAGAGCGTGGAGACGGTCGCCCTCGCGCGGTCGCTCGACCCGGGAGGCGCCTTCTCGCTCGCGGCGCGCCGCAGCGTCACTCGACCGGCCGCGAGCGTCACCGTCACTCCCTCCCACACCGTCGAGGCGCTCGCCCTCACGGCGCTCGAGTGCCACGCGACGGCGGGCCCGGGGGGCAGCGCCGGGTGCGACGTGCTGGAGCCGGTGGGTCGCGCCGGGCTGCGGCTGAGCCCGGCACCGTTCATCGACCTCCTCGCCAACGCAGGCCGGACCGTGCGGGTCCCGACGCTCGGCGAGCTGTACGGCCTGGCCCCCCTCGTGCGCGGCAACGCCGAGCTGGAGCCGGAGACGGGCGCCGCCGTGGACGTCGGCGTCCGCGCTCGCGGCGACGATCCGGGCTCGGGGCTCGCGGGCGATCTCGAGGCGTTCGCCTTTCGGCGCCGGGTCGAGCACTTGGTGAGCTACCGCCAGAGCTTCCGCCAGCTCGTCCCCGAGAACCTCGGCGCAGCACGGATCCAGGGCCTCGAGCTCGCGGGCGAGCTCCGCTGGCGGCGCGCCCTGCGGCTCGGCACCACGGTGACCCTCGAGGACCCGCGCGACATCTCGCCCGACCGGACGCTCGCCAACGACCTCTTGCCGCTCCACTCGCGGCTGGTGGTCGCGCAGCACCTCGAGGGGTCGCTCGCCCCCCACCGCGCGGGGCTCGACCGGCTCACCGCCGGCGCGCGGCTCCGCCACCGCTCCTCGCGCTATCAGGACCCGGCCGGTCTGGTCGTGATCCCGCGCCAGACTGCGCTGGATCTCGAGATCACGGCCACGCTGCTCGGCGATCGGATCGGGCTCAGCGCGGCGCTGGAGAACGCGCTCGACGCCCCGGAGTGGGATCTCGTCGGGCTCGCGCTCCCCGGCCGCACCCTGACCGGCTCGCTGGAGGCTCGACTGCCGTGAGAGCTACATTTATGCGTCTGGACATATGTATGTTTCTGGCGGGCCGCGGCACGCACCGAAGCCTCCGTGGCCTTCTCGGCGCGGCGCTCGTCGCGACGGGAAGCGCCTTCGCCGCCGCATGCGACGTCCCCCCACCCGCGCCGGCCGGGGGGGTCCTCCTCGTCGACGAGGACCCGGGCGGCTGTGCGCGCGGCTTCGTCGTGGTCAGCTCCGACTACCAGTCGACCAGCGTCGGGCTCGTCGCGCGCGACGGGACCGTCCTCGTCCCCTCGCTGCTGTCCTCCGGGAGCGCCGCCCCGGAGCTGTCCGCCGCGCTCGGCGGCGACGTCGTCCTGCCCACCATGGCGCCCGGCGGCGACGAGCTGGTCCTCCTGGATCGCTACCCCGCCAGCGTCGTCACCTGGGTCGACCTCCGCACGGCGAAGGTGCGCGGGCAGCTCTCGGTGGCCACCGGCTTCCTCTCCAACCCGCACGACTACATCATGATGGCGCCGAACCGCGCCTACGTCACCCGGTTCGAGTCCAACGCCGCGCCGGGCTCGGAGCCCTTCGACGCGGGCGGCGATCTGCTCGAGCTCGACCCGGACCGGCTGGCCATCGTGGGGCGGATCCCGCTCGAGCCCGCCCTCGAGGGCGAGCCCGGCGTGCCGCTGCCGCGCCCGGATCGCGCAGCGTGGGTCGACGAACGGCTCCTGGTGCTCCTCGGCGGCTACTCGGCCGATTTCGCCGTGTCCGCGGCCGCACGCCTGGTCGCGGTCGACCCGGACGCAGCGAGGATCGAAGAGACGCTGGTCCTCGATGGCGTGCACGGTTGCTCGGGGCTCGCCCTGTCCCCGGACGGGAGCGAGCTCGCCCTCGCGTGCACGGGCGAATGGGCCGGCGATGGCGTCCCGGACCTCGCCGGCTCGGCCGTGGTGCGCGTCCGGACCGCGCCCCCGCTGACCGAGCTCGGCCGCACGACGGCGACGGAGTTCGGCGAGGGGCCGATCGGGATGTCGGTGAGCTACGCGAGCCCGTCGCGCCTCGTCTTCACGACGCTGGGCCGCTTCGGCGACGCCGCGGCGCCCGCGCTGGACGATGCCCTGGTCGAGCTCGATCTCGACGACGGGACGCACCACACCCGGCTCCGCTCGACGGGAACCCCGTTCACGCTCGGGGACGTGAGCTGCGACGCGAGCTGCGGCGTCTGCTTCGTCGCCGACGCCGGACGGGACGGCGGCGTCCTCCAGCGCCTCGTCGTCGGCGACTCTGGACTGGGAGAGCCCACCGCGATCACCCTCGCGGACGGCATCGGGCTGCCCCCACGCCACGTCGCCACGTTCTGACGCGAAGCGTCGGTCGCTCGGCCTACTCCCGAACCCCAGCACCCGGCAGCACCCCCCGGCACCCGGAGCCGAATTCCAGAAACTGACGGAAGCCGTGGACGATCACGGCCCATGGCAAGCCTGCGAGTCGATGCGTTCGTACTGTTCGGTGCCCTGGCGGGGGCCGCGGCGTGCAAGAGCGGGCCCGACGACGGTTGTGCGGGCACGCTCTCCTGCGACGGCACCGCCTCGATCGACGGCGGTGGATCGAGCGCGGGGGGCGAAGGCGGCACCGCCGACGAGGCTGCGAGCGGGGGTGATCCGGCCCGTGGCGGCGCCAGCGGGGGTCCGGGCGGGGCCCGGCCGGGGGACGACACCGGCGGCGCGCTCCCCAACGGTCGCGCGGGCGCCGCCCCAGGGGGCGCCGGCGGCCTCTCCGCGGAAGGACGCGCCGACGCCGGTCCGGGGAGCGCCGGCGGCCTCTTCGCGGAAGGACGCGCGGGCGCCGCCCCAGGGGGCGCCAGCGGCCTCTCCGCGGAAGGACGCGCCGGAGCGCCGCTCCCGAGCGCGGGGAGCGCGAACGACACCGGGAGCGCGGGCGACGCGGGGGGCACGGAGACCGCGAGCGATTTCGGGCCGTGCGAGGTGGATGGAGCGCTCGGGTGCGCCGAACCGGCGGGGGTGGCGGCGCTCCTCTGCCACGACGGCGCCTGGACACTCCGGCAGACCTGCGGCCCCACGGAGCGCTGCGACAGCGCGAGCGGGACCTGCCTCCCCATCGCCCCGGGCTGCGCCGACCTCGAGCCGGGCGCGGCCTTCTGCTCGACGGACCGGGTGCTGACCACCTGTGGGCCGGACCTCGTCACCACCGAGGACACCCCCTGCGAAGCGCGCTGCGACGAGAGCGCCCGTGCCTGTGCCGAGCCCACCTGCGGCGACGGCGTGCTGCACGACGACGAGCAGTGCGACGACGGCAACGAGGACGCCGGCGACGGCTGCACGCCCAACTGTCGGCACGAGGCCGTTTCCCTCGCGCTCGGCAGCACGCACAGCTGCGCCCTGGGCGCGAACGGAACGGTCAAGTGCTGGGGCGGCAACAGCTCGGGACAGCTCGGCCTTGGCGACACCCAGGCTCGCGGCGACGAGCCCAGCGAGATGGGCGAAGCGCTCACCGCCGTGAACCTCGGCGAGGGGCGGCAGGCCCGGGCGCTCGCCGCCGGCTCCGCTCACACCTGCGCGCTCCTCGAAGACGGCGCGATCAAGTGCTGGGGCGCGAACACCAAGGGTCAGCTCGGCCTCGGCGACACCCAGGATCGCGGCGACGAGCCCAACGAGATGGGCGACGCCCTTCACACGGTGGAGCTCGGCGTCGGGCGCACGGCGGTCACGCTCGCGGCTGGGGGCCACAACACCTGCGCCTTGCTGGACGTGGGCACCATCGTCTGTTGGGGTGACAACGAGTACTCGCAGTGCGGCTCCTCGAGCTCGCCCGCCATCGGCGACGAGCCCAGCGAGACGGGAGGCTCCCTCGTCCGCATCGACCCGCCCAAGCCCACGCGGTCCCTCTCCGTCGGAACCGGCCACGTGTGCGCCTTGACGACGGCCGGCGATGTGTACTGCTGGGGCGACAACCGAGGCGGGCAGCTCGGCGTCGGCGTCGACGAGGCGCTCGACGGACCCGTCGACGAGGTGAGGGAGGGGCTCCTCGGCGTCGATCTCGGCGCAGACCGGACCGCGATGACGGTCGGGATGGGCACCTGCAACTACGGCTACAAGTCGGACTCGGCCCCCTTCTCCTGCGCGATCCGGGACGACGGGGCGCTCCGCTGCTGGGGATACCTCGGCTTCCTCCTCGCTGACGCCAGCGAGGTCGGCAGTGAGCCGAACCAGCTGGGCGCCGCGCTCCCCACGTTCGCCCTGCCCCCAGGGCGCGCAGCGGTCGCCCTCGACGCCGGGTGCCGGCACGTCTGCGTGCTCGAGGACGACGGCGGCGTGCGCTGCTGGGGTGCGACCGACGTGTTCGCCGGCGGGCACGATCCGGTAGCGGCGGGCATTGTCCCGGACGCCGTGCCGCTCGGCAAGGGACGCCGGGCGAATGCCCTCTCCGCCAGCGGCAGTCACACCTGCGTCCTGCTCGACGAGGGCTCGGTCAAGTGCTGGGGCCTGAACAGCTCCGGTCAGCTCGGCCTCGGGGACGTGACCGAACGGGGCAACGTCGTGACCGCGCTCGGCGACGCCCTGCCCGCGGTCCCCCTCACCTTCTGACACGTCCGGTGTTCTCCCACGGTTTAACGCCAGGTAGGCTGCGGGCGCCATGCACCGGATCGATCCCCGCGACCTCACCCTCGCCCCCTTCCGCAAGCTCGACCGGGACTGGGCGCTGCTCGTCTCCGGCTGGGAGCGGCCCAACCCCATGACGGTGTCCTGGGGCGGCTTCGGTACCCTTTGGAACCGCCCGGTGGTGACCGTGTACGTGCGCCGCATTCGCCACACCTTCGCCTGCCTGGAGGAGTCGGGCGAGCTCACGCTCTCTTTTCTGCCCCCGGACCGGCGCGCGGCGCTGGACATCTGCGGGAACGTGTCCGGGCGCGATGAGGACAAGTGGCGCCTGTCCGGCCTCGAACCGGAGCCGAGCGAGATGATCCGGGTGCCACGGGTGAAGGGCGCGGAGCTAGCGCTCGAGGGCCGCGTGCTGGCCTCGGTGGACCTCGAGCCCGAGCGGCTCCGGGATCGGTCGGTCCTGACGCTCTACGCCGGGGACGACTGGCACCGCGCCTACTTCGCCCAGGTGCTCGCCGTCTTCACGACGGCGGCGCCGGTCGACGCCCCCGCTCAGGGAGGCGCGTCGAAGTAGATCTCGGGGATCTTGGTCCCCGCCGCGTAGCGCACGGTGAGCAGGCGAGCGCCGATGGTGGTCCACCGGTAGGCGACGGTCACTTCGAGGGAGCCGCGGATGGGCATCACCAGGCTGGCCACGCTCTTCGGCCGCGCGTAGGTCATCACCTCGCCTGCGATGATCCCCTCGCGCTTGATCACGGCCAGATCCTGCACCGCCTCGCCGCGACAGCTCACGCGGAGCCACTCGCGGAGGAACTTGGTTTCGCAACGCAGTGGCGTGGAGTGGCGGACGTCGATCTCCTTGGGGACCGCGTCCCATTCGGCCGTGGTGGGCGGACTCGAGCGCTGCCCGATGCCGGCGAAGAGCGCTTCGGGGCCGAGGACCGGGGGTGGCGCGGCGACCGAGCTGGCGGCGGCGGCCGGGGTCGGCGGCGGGGGTGGCGGCGGCTCCTCCCGGGCGACCGAGCGCTCACGGAGGCGCTCCACCTTCGCCGCCTCGAGGCAGACGTTCGACTCGCAGAGGAAGCCATTCTTGCAGTCGCCATCCGACGAGCAATCGGCTCCGGCGCCGCCGGACTGCTTGCATGCCAGGGCCGCGAGCACGACGGCAGTAGCGGCGAGGCCCAGTCCAACCCGATCCCGATCCCGCTTCATGGCGCGATCATACGGGAGACGGTCGCGGGGACGCAACGACCGGCAGCGCCGCCCGCGTGCTCGGCGCCAGTCCCCCCCCGGCGGCACTCGGTCAGCCGCAACTGCCGTCGAGGCAGTCCACGCCGTCGTCACAAGAGCGGTCGCAGACGCCGCAGTGCGCCGCGGTCTGGGTCACGTCGACCTCGCAGCCGTTCGCCGCCGTGCCATCACAATCGCCCCAGCCCGCCTCGCAGCGGTCGATGGAGCAATCTCCGGCAGCGCAACCGGCCACGGCGTGCTCCGGTGGGGTGCAGCGTTCGTCGCAGCTGCCGCAGTGGTCGGGGTCGTGGTAGATGTCGACCTCGCAGCCCGTCCCTTGCGGATCGTCCCCATCTTCGTCGCAGTCCGCAAAGCCCTCGCGACAGGTCGACAGGTAGCACTCGCCGCTCCGACAGATCGCCACCCCGTTGGCGAAGACGCAGGGCACGCAGTCGGCGGAGCCGCAGCCCGTCTCGGGATCGTTCAGCGAAACGCAGCGTCCGCCGCAGTCCTTGCTGCCCTCCCCGCAGCCCTCCGTGAGATCGGACGGGTCCGAGATCACGAGACAGCCCCCGGGGCCAAGCCACGCCGCGAGCGCCAGCGCGCGAGCGACCCGCCGCGCCACCTAGAACCTCCCCCGCAAGCCCACCGCCCCACCCCCGGGGACCGCGCCACCCTCGACCGTCACAGCGGCGTCACCGCGCCGCCGGTGCCACGGCTCGCCGCCGTCCAGCACCAGGACGACGGCCGCGCCCGCGGCGATCAGCGCAACACCAAAGGAGACGTCCGCGGCGCGGGCGCGGCCACGGACCTCGCGCTCGTCGTCCGCCGTGCACAGGGGAGCGCACTGGCGGCGATGCTCGTCGCGCGTTTCGAGCGCCGAGAGGCCGAAGCCCGTGCCCACGACGGCGCCAGCGAGCGCAGCGCCCCCGAGCCACCAGGCGAACGCGGGGGTCCGCGCAACGGGTCCCGCGGGCTCGGGCTCGGGCTCGGGCTCGAGCGCGGTCGGCGGCAACGCGGGCGGCGAGAAGTCCACCTCGACGAGGCGGTGCTTCTCACCCTCGTGCACCACAACGAACAGCTCGATCGGCCGCTCCCCGACGAGCTCGAAGCGGAAGCGGCGCGCGCCGGGGTTCACCTCGATCGCGCCGCCGTCGAGGCGCTCGCGCAGCACCGTCCCGTCGACCAGAACCCGAACCGCGACCTCGTCCCCGCGCCGCGAGCGCGCCGCCACCACCACGGTCGGGATGCTCCGCGCGACCTCCGCCTCCCAGGCAGCGCAGTCGACCCGAACGGGGCCGGGGCATTCGGCGCTGCCACATTCGAGAAGCGCGCGCCGCGCCTCGACCAGACGCCCCTCCAGCCGGTGCTCCTGCGCCTCCCCGTGCCGCGCCACGCAGGTGCGCACGGCGTCCGGCAGGGTCACCGCCGACCCCGCCGGCGCCGGGGTCGCCGCGGGCGCCGCCGCCGGATCCGCTGCCGGATCCGCGGGCGGGTCGGTCGCGTCGGGCGGAGCGCCGTGGGCCAGCCCTGCCACCAGGAAGGCAGCCACGACCGGGCCGATCCGCAGGAAGCCCGCCGGGGGCACGAAGAGGCTCATCGTCCCTTGGGGCAAGCAAAGCGCACCTTGCCGCCGCCGCCTATGGGTTCGTGACCGGGACTGGGCCCAGGGCAGGACCGCGGGCACCCCGACCCGTTGCCAACCTGCCGGAATCGGTGCATTTTATCCCTGTGTTCCTGTCCCGATCCGGTACCAACAAGGTGCACTCGGGTCGAGGAGCACGTGGGAGGGCACCCGGCACCACGCTCGGGGCGGCGCTTGGGGCTCTGGCGCTCGCAACGGCGTGCGGGGCGACTCCGCACCACGAGGACACGGTCGTGGAGGTGGTCAACTGGTGGTCGAGCGGGGGCGAACAGGAGGCGCTCGACGCGCTCATCGCCGTGCACGAGCGGCGCCACCCCGAGGCTTCCGTGGTCAACGCGGTGCACCCGGACGCGGCCGCCGCGCGCGCGCGGATCGACGACCGCATGCTCCGCCTCGCCCCGCCCGACTCGTACCAGGCCAACGTCGGGCTCGATCTATTGCGCTGGGTCCTCGTCAATGGCGTCAACGACGACGAAACCAAGCTGCGACCGCTCCACCCGGCGACGACCGCCGGGGTGAGCGACTGGAACGACGTCTTCCCCGCGGCGGTCACCGAGCGGCTCGGGGTCGGCGGGGAGGTCTACGGCGTCCCCGTCAACATCCACCGCATCAACGCGCTGCACTTCAACCAGGCCGTCCTCACGGAGCACGGGCTCGACCCACCCGAGTCGCTCGCCGATCTCTACGCGGCGATGGACACCATCATCGCGGCCAACGCCGACCGGTCGGCGGCGGACCACGTCATCCCGCTCGCCGTGGGCGGCAAGGACACCTGGGCGGTGTCGGCGCTGCTCTTCGAGAACCTGCTGCTCGCGACGGCCGGCGTGGACTTCTACGTGAGCTACTTCCAAGGCCATGAGCCCGCCGACGCTCCGCCGATGCTGGACACGCTGGTGGAGGCCACGGCGCTGTGGACTCGGGTGCGCACCGGTGATCCCGACGTGCTCGAGCGGTCCTGGACCGACGCCGTCGCCCTCGTCGGCACCGGGCACGCCGCCATGACGGTGATGGGCGACTGGGCCAAGGGTAGCTTCCAGGCCGCCGGTCTGGAGCCGGGGGTGGACTTCGGCACCCTCCCCTTCCCGGGATCGGCCCCGGCCTTCGTCTTCACCTCGGACGCCTTCTCCGCCCCGAAGGGGGCCGAGAACGCGGCCGCCGCCCAGGCGTGGCTCGAGACGGTCGCGTCCGCCGAGGGCCAGGCAGCGTTCAACCCGATCAAGGGCTCGATCCCGGCGCGGACGCGCGATGTGGATCTCAACACCTACGACGAGCTCTCCCGCCAGACCATCCGCGACTTCGCGCAGGGTCCGCTGGTGCCCGCGCTGTCCGCGCTGACCCCCTCGGCGTGGGGCGATCCGATGAATGAGCGGCTCGGCGAATTCCTCGCCAGCGATCCCTTGGACGTCGACCTGATGCGGTTCAGCCTGATCAACTACTACGATCTCCTGTCGGAGTGACCGCCCCCCGCCGCTCACAGCCCGCGTAGCCACTCGGGCTTGAGCGGCAACGCGCCGCTCAGCGCGGCGTCCAGAGCGCCGAGCGCCGTCGCCCGGTCACGGGGCAGGCGCGCACGCAGCGGCAGGTGGTTCGAGGCGTGGTTCGCGTAGAAGATGCCGCGGAGCTCCACCCGTTCGATCAGGGTGCGGAGCTCGCGCAAGAGCCCCCGCGGCCCCGGGAGCACGAAGGCGCCGCGCGCCGCGTCGTCGTGGAGCGGGGTGCCCGGCACTAGCATCAAGCTGAGCGCGCCGACGTACTCGGGCTGCATCTCGGACAGCGCCCGTGCGGTGGCGAGGGCATGCTCGGCCGAACGCGCGACGCCGCCGAGGCCGAGCAACACGGTGACGAACAGCTTCATGCCGGCGGCGCGCGCGCGCTGCCCCTGCTCGACGTGCAGCCGCGCGTCGCCATACTTGTTCACGGCGCGGAGCGTCGCATCATCACCGCTCTCCAGACCCAAGTGGAGCAGCCGCAGCCCGAGGGCGCGCAGCTCCGCGAGGTCGGCGTCCGTCTTCCCGGCGATGCTGCGGGCGTTGGCGTAGCTCGCCACCCGGCTGACCGCGGGCAACTCCCGGCGGATCATCTCCAGCACCTCGACCAGCGCAGCCTGGGGCATGGCGAGCGCGTCCCCGTCGCAGAGGAAGACGCGCCCCCCCGCTGGGGCGCGCGCCGCCGCCTCGGCGATGTCGGCCGCGATCTCGTGCCGGGCCCGCACCCGGAAGCGCCGGTCCCGATACATCCCGCAGAAGCCGCAGCCGTTGTGGGAACAACCGACGGTCACCTGGAGCAGGAGACTGTCCGCCTCGCTCGGCGGCCGGAAGACGGGGCCATCTTGGCGCATGGCAGCGGTGGGTCGGAGTCCCGCAGCATAGCACCCGGCGCGCGGCGCCCGCCCGGCGCCGCCGCGCGCCGGCGGCAGGCCTCGCCTGGCCGAAGCCGCCTGCCCGCGGGGAGCCCGGCGAGAATTGCGCGGTTCACGCCCCAACGGTCGTATAATGCCCCCCGATGTTCAGATCGGCGCCGGGGACCGCACCGCTGTGGCTCCACGCCGTGGGGGCGACGGAGACGGGTCGCGTGCGCACGGCGAACGAGGATCGCCTCGCGATCCGGGAAGACCTGCAGCTCTTCCTGGTGGCCGACGGCGCCGGCGGGCACGCAGCGGGGGACGTCGCGGCGTCGATCGCGGTAGCGTCCATCGCCAATTTCTTGGAGGCGACCGCGGCCGAACAGGTGGCGCTGCCCGAGGTCGACCGCGCGGGGATCCCGAAGGCCGCGCGGTGGCTGGCGCGCGCCGTGCACAAGGCGAACCGCGACGTGCACGAGATCGCGAGTGCCCGGGCGGCGGCGACCGGAATGGGTTCCACCGTGGTCGCGGCGCTGTTCGTGCCCCGCACGGGCCAGCTCCAGGTGGCGAACGTGGGCGATAGCCGCTGCTACCGGAGCCGCGCCGGCGTGTGTGAGCAATTGACGCGGGATCACTCCCTGTACCGCGACGTGCTCGAGGAGCACCCGGAGGTGGACGAACAAGTACTGGCGAGGCTGCCGCGCAACGTCGTCACCCGCGCGCTGGGGATGGCGCCGACCACGCGCGTCGCGATCGGCACCCACGACGTCGCCAGCGGCGACCGGTACCTCCTGTGCAGCGATGGGCTGTCCACCTACGTCCCGCCAGCGCTCATCGCGTCTATCCTCGCCGAGCCGCGCCCCACCGGAGCCACCGTGCAGCTCTTGCTCAACGCCGCGGACGACGCGGGCGCCCCCGACAACGTCACCGTCATCGTCATCGAGTGCCCCGAGGCGGACCCGGAGTCGGGGCGCCGCCGCGAGGCGCGCAACGCCATCGAGCAGCGGGCGGCAAAGGAACGGGCGCGAGACACGGCGGCCCCCGAGATCCTCCTGGTCGGGATCGAGGATCTGGACCTCGCCGAGGTGGTCGCGAGCCTCGCTCAACCCGGCTCGGAGCCGCCGGGAGGCTCGGGCGGACCGCGGGGGTCGGAGCCATGACGCCGCTCGACCTCGAGCCGCTCGTGCCCGAGCGGCGGTTCCCGGGAGCGCCGCCCGTCGCCGCCAGCGTCGGCCCCGAGCCCGAGGACTTCGTCGTCGAGGAGTTGCCGGCCTTCGCCCCCTCGGGGTCGGGAGAGCACTGGCTCGTGCGGGTACGGAAGCGCGACCTGACGACGGCCGCCCTGGTCCACGAGATCGCGAAGGCCGCCGGGGTCGCCGAGCGCGACCTCGGCACCGCGGGGATGAAGGATCGGCACGCGGTGACGACCCAGTGGCTCACGGTCCCGGCACGCGGCCGCCCCCCGGAGTCCTGGGCGCTTCCCCCGAGCATCACCGTCATCGACGCCGCGCGGCACGACGCCAAGCTCCGGACGGGACACCTCGCGGGGAACCGCTTCACCCTCACTCTGGTCGGCGCTGCGCCCGATGCGCTCTCCCGCGCGCGCGAGCGGCTCGACCGGCTCGCCGCCGGCGGGTTGCCGAACTACTTCGGGGCCCAGCGCTTCGGCCGCCAGGGCAGTAACCTCGCGGAGGCGGCGAGTTGGCTCGCGGCCGGCGCCCCGGCGCGCGGCCGGCAGACGCGCATGCTGCGCAAGCTCTTCCCGAGCGTCGTCCAGTCGGAGATCTTCAACCGGTACCTCGCGCGACGAGACTCCCTCGGGCTCGACCGCGTCCTCGCCGGGGAGGTCGTGCGGCTCGAGGGGCGCCGCGCGGTCTTCCTGGTCGAGGATGCGGCGGCAGAGCAGCCCCGCCTCGCGGCGCGGGAGATCCACCTGACCGGGCCCATGCTGGGTCCCAAGATGCGAGCCGCCGCTGGGGTTCCGCGCGAGCTGGAGGCCACCGTCGTCGCGGAGCTCGCGCTCGGTGAGGCGACCCTCACGACGCTCGGACGACTGGCGGACGGGACGCGACGGGATCTACTCCTGTGGCCAGCCGAGCTCGCCGTCGAGGCCGCGCCCGGGGCACGCCTCGTCGTGAGGTTCTCGCTGCCGCCGGGCGGCTACGCGACGCAGGTGCTGCGCGAGCTGGTGGCGACGCCCTGGGGCGAACGCGGTGCGGCGGCCGCGACGACGTCGGGCTCCGACCACGGCGACGGGGGCGGCGACGACGCGGACGACGGCGACGCGCCGGCCTAGAACACCGAACAGGTTGCCGACAGCGACGGAGGCCCGGAAAATGCCTCCGTGCAGGGCGAGGAGACATTTTCCAGGCCTCCTTCGCCGAAGTCTGCTCCCAATTCGGCGTTCCAGCTCGTTGATCTGTCGCAGCAATCAACCTGATTGCTGCTCTAGGCGCGCCCGCACCTCACCGCTCGCGGCGCGCGACCGCGCGGAAGAAGCGCGCGTCGAGCGCGGGGAGCACGGCCTCCACCTGGCGCTCGATCGCGGCGACCTTGCGGCGGATCACCGGATCGGTGGCGGCGAGCGCGGCGACGTCCCCGGGCGCCGTCATCAGGAACGAGAAGACCTCGGCCTTGTCCTCCTCCAGCCCCGCCGTCGCGTAGCGGGACACGAACCCGGGCAGCCCCCGGGTGAGCCGCGAGCTGCCCGGTTCCCGCATCGCGCGCCCACCGACGCCGTACACGAAATAGCGATCGTTCATCGCCTCCCACGCGGGGTCGACCAGCACCTGATCGTCGTCGGAGAAGTCGATGAAGTGAAAGAGCTCGTGGTGCAGCAGTCGCCGGAGGAACTCCGGCGGGGAGCCGACGTCGAGCAGCAGGGTCTGCTGGTAGTTCGGCAGCGAGGGGATGCTGGCGCCCCCCTCTGCCAGCTCGGCGCAGAGCAGCAAGCGCCGGAGGCGCGCACCCGCGAGCGCGCCCGCCGGGAAGCGACCGAGCTCGTGAGCGACCACCGTGGCCGCCTCGGCTGCCGCCGCCGCGGACGGCGGGCGGCCGGTCACCGGGCCGTGGTAGAGGTCGAGCGAGAAGCTCCGCTCGGGCAAGAGCAGCTTCAATCCTTGGGCGTGCTCCACCGCGGCCGCCGCTCGCACCAGCGCGGCCTCGGCGACCCCGGTGGACTCGAACCCAGCCGGCCCGCCGCGGCCGGGCCGCGCCCCCGCCAAGGACGGCCCGGGGGCGCGCGCGGCCGGCACCGCCACGGCGACCCAGCCTCGCTCGCCGAGGTCCCGCTCGACGAGGGACTCCGCGTAACGCTCGATAGCGTCGGCGTGGGCGCGCGGGTCGGCGAGCTCGTGCGCGAAGAAGCTCACGATCGCCACGACGAGCGCGGCGCCGAGGATCGTCACCGGCATGAACCCCACTGGGTGGCGCCCGAGCCGGCGGCGAGGGAGCACGGTCCGCTCACGCACGAGCAGGGTTCTAGCGCGGGGCGGTCGGACCGCCCACCGAGCCGCGACCGGAGTACGGGCAGTGCACACCCGAGCTGGACGCGCGTCGCCGCCCCGACCTTGGCTCCGCCCCCTTGCTACCCGGTCAACGGGTGGGGATGCGACCGTTGACGCCGAAGCCGATCTCGAAGCCCTCGACCTCGAACGGGTGCGGTTCCATGTGGTCCGGACGGTTGGGCCCCGGATCGGGCCGCTCGCGGCCGGGTTCGAGGAACTCGGGCCAGATGAACCAGGCGGAGAGATCGATGTTGCCGCGCCCGAGCACGACGCCGCCATGGACGCCAAGCGGGATGACCACGCTGAGATCGTCGTGTCGATCGTGGTCGTCGATGAGATCGCTCACGTACATCCCGGTGCGCGGCCCCAGGAACCCGTGCGCACCGAGATCCCAGGTGAACGCGGCGGGAACGTCGAGCGCCGCCACGGTGTTCCGGTCCCAAAAGAGCATCTCGAGCTCGAACCCCGTGTCGATGCGGAGGCTCCTGCCGACGTGGGCGAGCATCGGCAGCCCGAGGCCGAGGCCCCAGTCGTTGTAGGCGGGAAACTGCACGGTCGCCTGGAACGCCATTTCGAACGGCCCGTCGAGGAACCGAAAGCGCCCGTAGGCCTCGAGATCGTCGATGTCCGCCTCCGGGCCGAGCTTGATCGGGAGCACGAGCCCACCGACCTCGATGTCGTCGGTGATGCCCCCCGCAAAGCCGACGCCGAGCCACGCCGCCACGTCACCGTCGGGCGGCGGCACCTGGAGCCGGAAGCCGCGGTTCTCGTTCAGCCACTGCGGGGACCCGGGGTGGAAGTAGCCGAAATCGGGGGCGCCGCCGTCGACGCGCAGCGTGCCGCGCCCGAGGGTGAGGGACCGGACGGAGTAGGCCCCGATCTGATCCGCCCGGGCGGTGACCACCCCGGCGAGGGTCGCCGCCACGACGGCGGCGGCCACGGCGCTGCGATGGAGCCGAGGTACGAGGGTGCAGGACCGAGAGGTGGAGTGTCGGTGGTTGCTCACGGGACTCGAATCTACCCGACTCGATCCCGGTCGGCGACCTCGGCTACAACGGTCGGCCGGACGGCGCGCCACCCGCGGGCGCCCGCGCCGCAAGCGAAGCGCGATCACGCCGCGCAGCGGCCCCGCGCCTCGCTCAAGCGGGCAGCACGTAGTGGTGGGCGAGGAGCGCCGCGGTGAAGCTCGGCCGCAGGTAGAACCCGCGCGGCAGCGCCGCGAAGCTCGTCCCGTCGTGGTCCAGGGCGCGCCGGCGCGCTCGCCCGTGGGCAGCCTTGGGCCGCACCTGGAGATGCCGGCCGAGATGGCCCGTCACCCGCTCGACGTCGCCGCGTCCGATGAGGCCGGCGAGCTCCTCCCAGTCGAAGCGCAGCGCCGCCTCCTCCTCGGGGCTCGGGCTCCAGAGCAGTGCAGCGCCGAGGCGCCGGGCGCCGACGGCGAGGGAGCGCGTCCCCTCGACGGGGACCCAGAGCACGCGCGCGAGCTTCCGTCGCACCAGGGAGCGCTCCCACTCGATCTGACCGATCGCGCCGCTGTCGATGGTGCACACGAAGGTCGACTCGCAGGGGCGGCCCCGCCCGTCGACCGGGATCGTCTTGAGCTCGACGCCCAGGTCAGGGAAGTCGGGCTCGGCACGCGAGCCCGCCGTCGCCCCGAGCGCGCGCTCGACGAGCTGTCCAGGAAAACCCTTCGCCCGCCGGAGATCGGACGGGACAGCGACGCCGAGTTCGCCCGCGAGCTCGCCGAGGGTGAGCCCCGCCAGCCTCGCCGCCCGGGCGGCGAGGTCGGCCTCGCTCGTGGGTGCGGGGCGGCCGCTCGACATGCCCCGGATCTAGCCCAGCAGGCGGCGTGCCGGTTCCTTTCGCGACCCGCGACGATGCGCTAGGGAAGGTCCGTGCGTGATCCCCGCCTCGATCGGGCCCAGCGGTGGCCGTCCGGGCCCCTGCTCCTGGCCCTCGCGGCCTGCTCGGGGCAGGAGCCGGCGGCACCCGCCGCGCCCGCGGCCACGGCGTCGGCGTCGCTCCCGGCCGCGAGCGCGGGCGCGCCCCGGGCGACGGCGCCGGTGGGCTCGGCGTCCGCAGCCCCCGCCGCCTCCGCGGCGCCCGCGGCCATCCCTCCCGACGGCCCGCGCGTGTACGTCAAGGCGCGCTTCGTCTGGATCCGGGAGGCGCCGGGGGACACGGGCTGGATCGGCTACCTGTGGACGGGCGGCTCGGTCCGCGTCCGCGACCTCGCGCCGCGCCACGGCCCGGGGTGCGAGCGCTGGGTCGCGATCGAGCCGCGCGGCTTCGTCTGCGTGGACGGCCACCGCGCGACGCTCGATCCCGACGACCCCATGCTCGCCGCGGTCGCGCCCTTCACTCCCGCGCTCGAGCGCGCCGCGCCGCACCGCTACGCCGAGTCCCGCGGCCTGCGCCGCTACGAGGCGCTGCCGACGCGCGAGGAGCAGCGCCGGCGCGAGTGGGACCTCGAGGCGCACCTCGCGCGCGTCGCGGACGCCCAACGCGGCGACCGGGTCGAGGCGCTGCGGGGCGTCGAGCTCACCCCCGCGACCGAGCCGCCGCCGCCGTTCCCCGCGCTCCACCCCACCGCGCACGAGCAGCACCGCGACCTCAAGCCGCTCTCGACCGTCGCCTACTCGCGCGAGGCGCTCCACGACGGCCGCAGCTTCCTCCTCACGGCCGATCTGATGTGGGTGCCGAAGGACCGGGTCGCACCGTACCCGGAGGTGACCTTTCGCGGCGTCGAGCTCGGCCGCGACGCGCGCCTGCCGCTCGCCTTCTTCCGCGGCGAAGACCGCCCCCAGCAGCGCCGCCTCCCGGGCGGCGGCTTCGAGCCCACGGGCGACAAGTGGCAGCGCCTATCTTTCGTCGAGCTCACCGGCGAGCGCGCCGAGCAGGAGGGCGTCACGTACCTCGAGACGCGCGACCGTGGGTGGTGGGTCAAGGCCGACGACGCCGTGGTGCCGGTGCTCGCCCGCCGCACCCCGTGGGGCGCGCCGATGGACGGACCGGACACGACGGGCAAGGCCCCCGCCGGCCGCGCCACCTGGCTCGAGGCGAGCGTGATGGAGGGTTGGCTGGTCGCCTACGAGGGACAGCGCGCCGTCTACGCAACGATGATCTCACCCGGACGCGGCGGAGTGCCAGTGCGGGGCAAGGATCCGCTCGAAACCGCGTCGACCCCGGTGGGCACCTTCAGGATCACCGGCAAGTTCGCCACGGCGACCATGGTGGCCCCGCACCGGTTCATCCACAGTGACGTGCCCTGGACGCAGAACTTCAGCGGCCCGCATGCCCTGCACGGCGCCTACTGGCACGACGACTGGGGCAACCGCATGAGCGCCGGCTGCGTCAACGTCTCCCCCGCTGACGGGCGCTGGCTCTTCGAGTTCACCGAGCCTCGCCTGCCCCCCGGCTGGCACGGCATGCGCTGGCAGCCGACGATCGAGCCCGCGACCGCGTTCGTGGTGCACCGGTAGCGCCGGGGCGGGCGCCGTCGCCCGCCCCGCGGCGCCCTCACTCAGTTCTGGCCGCGCCCGCCGACACCCTTGGTGTCCGCGGCGATCGCCTTCGGCGCCTCCTTGGGGCGCAGGGAGCGCGTGGCCCTCCCGGCGAGCCAGAGCTCGGAATTCCCCATCTCGTGGAGCTCCTTCTGCAGCTCCGTCTGGTAGTCCGGCCCGCCCGTCGAGGCGAGCACCCGAGCCGTCTCCTTGCCGCTCGCGACGCGATCGTACAGCCAGTGGAACACCGGCAGCACCGCCGCCTTGAAGCGCGGTCGCCAGTCGAGCGCGCCACGCTGCGCCGTCGCCGAGCAGTTCGAGTACATCCAGTCCATGCCGTTCTCACCGACCAGACGGATGAGGCTCTCGGTGAGCTCCTCGACGGTCTCGTTGAAGGCCTCGCTCGGGCTGTGGCCGTTGGCGCGGAGCACCTCGTACTGCGCCTCCATGATCCCCGCGAGCGCGCCCATCAGGACCCCGCGCTCGCCGGTCAGGTCGCTGAAGACCTCCTGCTGGAAGGTGGTCGGGAAGAGGTAGCCGGAGCCGACCCCGATGCCGAGCGCGATGCACCGGTCGCGCGCCCTGCCCGTGGCGTCCTGCTCGACCGCGAAGCTCGAGTTGATCCCGGCGCCGGAGAGGAAATTACGCCGCACGTTGAGCCCGGAGCCCTTGGGCGCGACCAGGATCACGTCGACGCTGGGGGGCGGGATCACGCCCGTTTGATCGCGGTACACGATCGAGAAGCCGTGGCTGAAGTAGAGCGCGTCGCCGGCCTTGAGCCGCGGCTCGATGACGGGCCAGATCGCCTTCTGCGCCGCGTCCGAGACCAGCATCTTCACGATGGTGCCGCGCTCGGCGGCCTCCTCGATCTCGAACAGGGTCTTGCCCGGCACCCAGCCGTCGGCGACCGCGCGGTCCCAGTCGCGCTGATAGCGCTTGGCCTGACCGACGATCACGTTGAACCCGTTGTCCCTGAGGTTGAGCCCCTGCGCCGGGCCCTGCACGCCATAGCCGATGACCGCGAGGGTCTCGTTTTTCAGGACCTCCCGGGCCTTGGCCATCGGGAACTCCTCCCGGGTAACAACCTCCTCCTTCACGCCGCCAAAATCGATGATTGCCATGCTGCTGAGCCTCCGTGCCTCGCCCGCGCGGGCGCAATCGACGTCGACCCGGGCCCGCGCGGGGGCCGGCGTGGTGGCGTCGGGGACGGCGCTCATAGCATCATTCGAACGGATCCGGTCGCAATGATGCGGCGTTTTCCCGCCCGGCGCCGCGGCCGAGGGCCCTCGAGCCCGAGCCGCCCGCCGGCACCCGCGGATCGGGCTCATTGCGCCGGATCCCGAACGATTGGCCGGCTTGAAACGCGCCGCGCCCCCGGACGACCGGAGCGGCCCCCGTGAGGGTCGCCCCGAGTCGGCGCCGGTCGGCGCGTCGCCCGAGCGGGCGCGCTCAGTAGGTGACCGAGTCGATCGAGAAGACCGCGGTCCCGTAGTCGAACACGAGCGGAGGATCGGCCGTCTCGTCGGTCCAGAACTTGGTGTCGATGCGGACGTTGATCATGCGCACTGTCGCCGGATCGAAGTCTCCGTCCACGGCAGCGGGCAGCGTGAGCGTGAAGGTCTTCGCGGGCTCGCCGGCGTCCGAGGCGTAGAACTCGCCCGCCGGTTCGCCGCCGTCGAACTGCGTCCAGTCCTCGTCGTTGACGGCGATGAAGACGTCGAAGCCACCCTGGTTCGCGTCGGGGCCGAGGCCGGCGTCCACCAGCGACATCACGAGCGTGATCGTCTCGCCGGAGAGATCCATGGGATCGAACCCGGTCTCGAGGTAGGTCGACATGATCGCCGCGTTGGCCTCGACGGGCACCGGAACGCTGATCGTCATGACGCCATCGGCGACGCCGTCGATGGTCGTGGTGTCGAAGCAGGTGTCGCCGCAGGACCCGGCGTCCTTCACGCCCCAGTCGGCCGACTGCGTCTCCGCCGAGAAGTCCCAGCCCTCGACGACGGGGGCAGCACCGCCACCGCCACCGGTGCCCACCGCGCCGCCCGCGCCGCCGACGGGAGCGACCCCGCCCGCGCCGCCCAGGGCCGGCACGGCGCCGCCCGCGCCGCCGACGGCCGGGGCCGCGCCGCCCTGCCCGCCGACACCCACGGCTCCGCCCGCGCCACCCGTGCCGGGCGGCGCCTCGCAGCCGAGATGGCTGACCGCGGACCCCTCGATCGGCTCGCTGTACTCGTTGACGGCGAACCCGCCCTCATCCTCGACGAAGTCGAGGTCGGCCGTCGCGCCATCGGAGAACGTGATCGAATCGATGTACACCGTGGTGTCGGCCCAGACCGGGTCGCCGTCCGCCCAAGCGGCACCGGCACCGACGGCGACCCCCACGTAGCGCACCGCGCTCTTGTCGAAGTCTTCCGGGCACTCCCTCACCGTCACGGTCCCCGCGCCACCGGCATCGCCCGCGCCGCCGGCGCTCACGGCGGCACCGGCGTTGGCCGCACCACCGGCGCCACCCGCAGTGGGGGCGCCACCGTCGGTGCCGGCGCCACCCGCCGCCGGAACCTCCGTCGTCGTGCAGGCCGCGACGGCGGAGAGATCGATGGTGAACTCCGTCCAGTCGGACAGATCGGCCAGATCGGTCCACTCGGCGTACTGGTAGGCGTAGTTCGGGTCGCCGGTCTTCGCGTAGACCATCAGGCCACCCGCGTTGCCCTCCGTCTCGACGCGCAGCCGCACCGTCACCGTGGTGGCAGACATGTCCACGGGCGTGTCGGCCCCGAAGTCGACCTCGAACTCTGTGTCCACGTCGGGCTCTGCGAGGGGGACGAAGAGCGCCGCCGACTCCACGCAGTCCTCGGCCGCGCCGCCCGCGCCGCCCGCGCCGCCAGTCTCCGTGCCGCCCGTCGGCTGCGTGCCGCCCGTCGGCTGCGTGCCGCCCGTCGGCTGCGTGCCACCCGTCGGCTGGGTGCCGCCCGTTGGCTGGGTGCCGCCCGTCGGCTGGGTGCCGCCCGTCGGCTGGGTGCCACCCGTCGGCTGCGTGCCGCCCGTCGGCCGCGTGCCACCCGTCGTCCTGACACCTCCGGTCGCGGTGACGCCACCCGTCCCGTCGTTGTCGCCCTTGTCGTCGTCCTTCTTGCCGCAACCGGCGACGAACGCCGTGACGAGCCCCGTGATCACCAAGCCAGAGAAAATATGCTGGTACTTCATGCTGTCCCTTGTCCCCTCGTGAGAGGCCGTAGCCACCTTCAAGCGCTGAATCTACCGCCGACTCCCGGCGCGCTCAAACGGGAAATACGCCCCAACGGCCACCGCTAGTTAAACGATTTTTTCAGGATATCTGCCATTCTCCGGTCGAGCGCACCGGAGTGGCGCGCCGGAGACTTTCCATAAGGATAAGGAGAGGTTCGTGACGAGACGGCGACGAAAAGCCCTGGCTCGGCGCTCCCTCCCGGCAGCCCCGAGCAAGCCGGGCCGGCCGTCTGTCCTTGCCCCGGATCAATCCCCACGCGCGGGATCCCGCGCGTGGGGCCCCACCAGCGGCGGGGGATCTCGACCGGTCCTTTCCAGTCAGGAGGCCGCGCTCGGACAGCGTCAGCGCGCGCCTTCGTCGGCGCGAAGCTCGGCGAGCTCCCGCGCGAACCCGCCCGAGAGGATCGGCCAACGGCACCAGGTCTTCGGGTCGAGGTTGGCGTCGTCAACATGGAAGGATGGCGCGTATCGCTCGCGCTTCCACTGGTTCTTGCTGAACAGGACGAAGAACCGCTCGACCCAGGTGAGCAGCTCGGCCCGACCGTGAGCGGGGAACTGCGCGACCATCAGCGCCAGCACCTCGCGAGGGCCCCGCTTGTCGCGGATCGCGGCCCGCTCGATGGCGTCGAGCACCGGGTACGGCATCAGGTCGGCCTCGTCGGTCTGGCCCGCGGCGGCTGGCCGGAGCTCCGCCGTCGGCTCTTGCGCGTTCACCAGCGTGAGCTCGGGGATGGGCCCGACGCCGAGCGGCCCCGTGGCCTCCAGCCAGCGGAGCCACTCGCGGAGGAAGGCCTTGTCGATGCCGGCGATGGGGCTGAGCCCGCCGGAGGTGTCGCCGTCCATGGTCGCGTAGCCGACGGCGGCCTCGGAGCGGTTGCTGGTGGCGAGCAATATCCCCCGCTCGAGGTTGGCGATGAGCCAGATGCCGGGGCTGCGCACCCGGGCCTGCACGTTCTGCAAGGCAAGATCGTCGGCTTCCCAGGTGAGGGGGCGGCCAATCGCACTGGAGACGAGCGCCTGGTACTGCTCAACCAGGGCGTCGACGTCGAGCTCGTGGAAGCGGGCGCCGAGCGCGACGGCGACCGCGCGCGCCGCTCGCCGGGTCGTCGCCGAGCTGTGGCGCGTGGCCTGGTAGGCGCCGACGAGAAGGGCGCCGACCAGCGCGCGCTCTTCGTTCGCGGCGACGGCGGCGGGCACGTGAGCGAGCCGCGCGCGCACCCCGTCGAGCCCCAGGTCCTTGACGGCGAAGCGAACGGCGAGCGCCGCCAGGCAGGCGACGGCGCTGGAGTCGGCGCCGCCGCTCATCGACACCACGAAGGCGTGCGCCCGCGACTTGCGCAGGTAATCGAAGAGCCCGAGCGCGATGACCCGCGCGAACTCCTCCTCCTTGCCCACCGATGGCGCGAGCGTGGGCTTCTGCCCGCTCGGCTCGAGCGCCCCTGCCGGCAGGCCCGCGGCGAGCTCCACCCGCACCTCCTGGTTGGCGGCCACGTCGGGTCGGAAGCTCGACACCCAGGCGCGACGGGTACGGGTGACGTCGACGTCGACGACCGCGGTGACGAGCTCGTGATCGGCGAAGGAGAAGCGCCGGCCGCGCGCGACCAGCTCGCCCCCGGTCGCGATCAGCGTGTCGCCATCGTAGACGGCGCGCCCTGCCTCGTTGCCGAGCAGGTTCGCATAGACGTAGGTGACGCCGAACGCGCGCGACGCCTCGACGGCGAGGCGCTCGCGGACCTGGACCTTGCCGAACGCGAAGTGGCTCGCGCTGGGGTTGAGGATCACATCGACCGCGACGCGCGCCAGATCGGTCCCCGGGCGCTCCGCGACCCAGGCGTCCTCGCAGATCTCGAGCCCGACGCGCACTCCGCCCGCGAGGAAGGTCAGATCCCCGAGCGGAACGCGCTCGCCGGCCACCTCGGTCTCGGTGCGGACGCCCCGGGGCCAGGGCTTGAACCAGCGAGGCTCGTAGTGGATTCCGTCCCCGGCCAGGGCGTGCTTGGCGACCACGCCGACGAGGCACCCGTCGCAGGCGAGCGCCGTGGCATTGTACACGGCGCCGCGAACCAGCAGCGGCAGACCGAGGTTGACGACCAGACCGCGCGTCTCGGAGAGAAGCTCGGCCAGCACGCTCTCGGCCATCGCGCGCACCGACGGCGACAGGAAGGCGTCCTCGCAGCCGTAGCCGGTGAGGGCGAGCTCCGGCAGACACAGGATCGCGACCCCCTGCTCCCGGGCGGCCCGGAGCACGGCCCGGATGTGCTCCCGGTTGCCGTCCCAGTCGAGCGGGGTCTGGTTGAGCGCGGCGGCAGCGACTCGGATCACCTTCATGCGTTCTCCTGGGCGACGGGTGCCGACCGAACCCTCCCGCGACGGGCGCCGGCCGTCCAGCACGTTGCAGCCGCCCCCGGCGCCCCCTGCAAGGCCCGGCTGGAGACGGTCGTGTGGACCCAGGCCTTCAGCGAGGACTCTCGCGGCGGCCCCCTGCCGGAGAGGGCCGGGCGCCAGCAGGAGACGGTGAAGCTCGAACCGGGTCAGGTGATCGCAAAGCGGCACCTGCCCCCCGCGAACCTGTCCTTCCGCACCGCCCAGGGACAGGTCCGGACGGAGCGGGCCGATCGGGCCGGAAACCCGCAGATCCGCGGCGAGTACCACTGCGCCAGCGTCCAAGAGCCCGAGCCTTCGCCGTGTCGCTCGTGGTCGCGCGGGATCCGGACCCCGCGGTCCGCGCCAAGCTCGAGGCTCGCGTCCGCGCCATCGACCCGAGCGGCGCGCTCGCCCGGCGCGTCCAGCGGGTCGAGGTCACCGGACCCATCACCTGGTCGAAGTACCAGGCCCTGGTCGCCGATCCTCGAGCCCCCGGCGAGCCCGCGTGGCTCATCACCCCGCTCGAACCGCGCCGTGACTGGGCGAAGCGGCACCACGACTGGGACACGGTGCAGGCGCGCGCCGACGCGAGCGGCGATCGCTACGCCACGCACGTGGCCCCCTTCGACTTCGACGCCGGCGACTTCGTGGTCGACGCCCGCGGGCACGTGCTCGTGGACAGCAACGTCGTCGAGAGGAGCCGCCGGCACGGCCTGACCTCCAAGGAGGCCCTGCGCGGGGCGCTCGGCGCCTGGCTGCGCGCGCCGGTGCTGGCCCTCGGCGACGAGCCGGGCGACACGCCCCACCACCACCTGGCCACGGTCATGACGCCGCTCGACGGCGGCGTGATGCTGGTCGGGGATCCGCGCGCGGCCGAGGCGGTGGTCGGCACCGGCTTCGCCCCGGGGGAAGCCTCCCCGGAGAGCGGCCGCCGCCTCCGCGCGGACGTCTCGCCGAGCACGGTGGCTCGCTTCAACCGCTTCGCGAGCGAGCCGGTGGAGCGCGGCGGCCGCGTGGAGACGATCCCCAACGTCCCCTTCGACGACAAGACCTTCCTGTCGTACACGAACGCCGTCTTCGAGGTCCGGGGCGGAGACAAGATCGACTACCTGCCCGTGCACGACCCGCCCGCGCTCGACGCGCTGGCGATCCAGACCTGCGCGCGGCGCGGCTGGACCGTCCGCCCCATCCGGGTGCGCCAAGTCTACGCACACCGCGGCACCCTCGGGTGCCGGGTCCACGGGCTCGCCCGCGCGTGAGCCCGCTACCGTCAGAGCACCAGAAGCTCGGCCGCGTGCGCGACGATCCGCACGTCCGAGGGGAGCGCCGCGCCCTCGACGTCCTCGGGCAGCCCCCGCACGATCTCCTGCATGCGGCAGGCACCGGCGCCGAGCGCGCGGTAGAGCGAGCTGAGCGCCGGGCGCGGATCGAGCCCGCCGCAGGTGAACAGGTCCACGGCCACGTAGCGCGCCTCCGGCCAGGTGTGGAGCGACAGATGCGACTCGGCGATCAGGAGCACGCCGCTCACCCCCTGCGGTTCGTAGGCGTGATACGCCTCGCCGACGACGGTGGCGCCGACGACGGCCGCGGCCGCCCTCATCGCAGCGGAGAGCCGCTCGACGTCATCGAGCAGCGGGCGATCGCAGTGGTAGTACTCCACGATGAGGTGGCGGCCGAGCGTCTTCACCGGCGGAGGGATAGCTCACCGGGTCCCCTCGCGCCCATGACGGGCGTCCCCCGGCCGCGGGCGAGGCCCGACAAGCCTTCACCGCCCTTCGCCGCGAGCCGCTGCCCGTGGTAGCCGGAGGGCCGTGGCCGGCGCGTTCCCGTTCCAGCCCCCGACGGTCCTCGCGCCGATGGAGGGCGTCACCACGCCTGGGCTCCGCGCGTACCTCGCGGGCCTCGGCCCCCTGGGGCTGGTCTGCACGGAGTTCGTGCGCATTCACCCCCAGACCCCGCTCCTGCGCGTGGCTTCCGCGGTGATCCGTGCGCCCGGGGCGGCGTTGAGCGTGCAGCTCATGGGCGCCGATCCGGACGCCCTCGCCGAGGCGACGCGGCGCCTCGCCGACGCGGGCGCTGACGTGGTCGACCTCAACGTCGGCTGCCCGTCGCGACGCGCCGTCAAGGGCGGCGTGGGCGCGGCTCTCCTCCGCGATCCGGCCCGTCTCGGCCGCGTCGCCGGGGCGATGCGCCGCGCCACCAAGGGCCTGCTCTCGGCGAAGATCCGCGCCGGCTTCGACGACGCTGGGCAGGCGCTCCTCCTCGGTCGCGTGCTGGCGGAGGCGGGCGTGGACTTCGTCACCGTGCACCCACGGCGGCGCGTGGACGGCTTCGCGGGCGACGTCGACTGGCGGATCATCGCCGAGCTCGCGGCCGCGCTCCCGGTGCCGGTCGTTGGCAATGGGGATCTCTGGACCGCGCGCGACGCGGCACGCATGCGCCACGAGACGGGCTGCGCGGCGGTCATGCTCGGTCGCCCCGCGCTCCGCAACCCCTGGATCTTTCGCCAGATCGCCGAGCTCGCGGCGGGGTCGCCCCCGTTTCGACCGAGCGGCGCCGACCTCGTCGGGCACCTCCGGGCGCTCGCCGAGCGCTTCGCCCGTGCGCCCGAGCCCGCGCCACACCCGCTCGGCGCGCTCAAGGAGCACCTCGGCTACCTCACCCGCGCCCTGCCCGACGGCGGCGCGTTCCGGCGGCGTGCCCTGCGCCTGGAGGATCCCGCCGCGCTCCTCGCCCTGGCCGAGCAGGAGCTCGGCGCGCTCGGTCCCGACGCGCTCGACCTCGACGCGGCCGGCCACCTCGCACTCGAGCGGAGCGGCGGGATCGCAGCGCCCGGCGCGGCGCTCGCGGACGACCCTGCCGCGGGCGAGTAGAGCTCGGCTCAGACCTCGGGCTCGACGACGACGTCGTCGATATAGAAGCCGTCAACCCGATCGGGGGCGTGGAAGTAAAGCACCACCGCCGAGGGCGTCCCGATTGCGCACTGCACTGAGAAGGTGCCGACGTGCTCCGACCACGCGTCCGAGCTCACGGTCTGGTCCCGCAGGACGCGAACGGTGCTGCTCGTCGCGCCACAGGTGACGCGAACGCTGGCCGCGAAGCGACTGATGGGGTCCGGATCGGCGCCGTCCGGGAGCCGCGCCCAGACGACCAGGCGGTAGCTGTCATCCTCGGACACGAGACCGGTCAGCGAGTAGGCGGGCCCCTGCTCGTTCGCGTCGCGGCCCACCACCAGCAGGCATTGCTCCCCGCTGTGGGCCGCGTCCGAGGTCGCGGTGATGGTGACGGGACTCAACGGGCCGGCGCCGTAGATCTCCCACCCCTCCAGGCCGTCTTCGAACCCGGGGTTCGCGATGAGGTTCGTGTCCTGGCCGGTGCC
>CAYZQO010000020.1:75481-84306 GCA_964480725.1 uncultured Polyangiaceae bacterium
CTCGCGCCCCCCGCGCCGCCCGTCTCGGCGCCGCCGATCCCGGCGCCCCCCGCGTCCACCCCGCCCGCCTCGCCGCCACCCGTCGCGACCCCGCCCGTGTCCGCTCCGCCCGTACCGGCGCCGCCGCTCTCGCTGCCGCCCGTCTCGACACCGCCAACGTCCGTGCCGCCCGTCTCGGCGCCGCCCACGTCCGCGCCACCCTCGTCGGTGCCGCCCGTGCCCGTGCCGCCCGCAGGCGTGCCGCCCGTGCCCGTGCCGCCCAGGCCCTGGCCGCCCGTGCCGGTGCCCCCCGTCTCCGTGCCCCCACTCGCGACCCCGTTTTGGCCAGCGCCCGCGGGGGAGTCCGGCGAACCGAGGAAGTAGCCCCCTCCCTCCCGATCGAGCTCGCACCCCACGGAAACGAACGCGACCGTGAGGGCGCCGAGGGCGACGGAAAGGGAGGATCTCGATGCAGGCGAGGTCATGGCAATCCGGAGGCAGCGGACGCGTGACCAGCCGACCCGGACCGCATCGCTACGCCGGCGCCGAGTCTAGCATGCGAAGCCGCGTCGCCCTCGGCCAGCGCCCCGGCCCGGCGCCCGCGCGGGTGCGCGTCTCATCGCGCGCCAGGGCGCGGCCCCGCTGACCGAAGCGCGACGCGCCGCCCCCGCGCGCGGCTCAGGACTCCGGATCGTAGGCGAGGTTCGGCCGCAGCCAGCGCTCCGCCTCGGCGCGCGTCAGGCCCTTGCGCCGCGCGTAGTCCTCGACCTGATCGCGATCAACCCGTCCGACAGCGAAGTAGCGGGCCGCCGGATGGCCGAGGAAGAGGCCGCTCACGCTCGCCGCCGGGAGCATGGCGAAATGCTCGGTGAGGGTGATCCCGACCGCGGGCGCCTCGAGCAGCGTGAAGAGGCGCTCCTTCTCCGAGTGATCGGGGCAGGCGGGGTAGCCGAGGGCGGGACGGATGCCCCGGTACCGCTCGTCGATGAGCTCCGCCGGCGTGAACGCCTCGGCCGCGCCGTACCCCCAGTCCCGCCGCGCGCGCTGGTGCAGCCACTCCGTGAAGGCCTCCGCGAGCCGATCGGCGAGCGCCTTGACCAGGATCGACGAGTAGTCGTCACCCTCGCCCGCGAAGCGCACGGCGAGTTCCTCGGCGCCGATACCGGCGGTGACCGCGAAGGCGCCGATGTGGTCGGGCACGCCCTCGCCCGCGGGAGCGACGAAGTCCGCCAGGCATAGGCAGGGCGCCTCGGCGTCGCGGGGTGACTGCTGGCGCAGGCACGGAAAGCGCGTCAGCTCCCGGCTGCGGGCCGGGTCCGTGTAGAGGACGAGGTCGTCTCCGTCGGCAGCCGCCGGCCAGAAGCCGTAGACGCCGCGGAGCTCGAGCAGCCGCTCGGCGACGATCCGATCGAGCAGCTGCCGGCCGTTGGCGAAGAGCTCCCGCGCCGCCGCGCCGTGCACCGGGTGGTCGAGGATCGCCGGGTACTTTCCCTTGAGCTCCCACGCCGTGAAGAAGAACGTCCAGTCGAGGTAGGGGACGAGGTCGGACAGCGCGACGTCGGTCACCACCCGCCGCCCGAGGAAGGCCGGCGCCGGCAGCTCCGCGGCCACGAACGGGGGCCGCGACCGGCGCTCGCGCGCCACCCGGAGCGGCACCAGGGGCCGCTCACGCCGGTCGGCGTGGAGCGACCGCAGCCGCGCCTGCTCCTCGCGATTGCGCACGTCGAGCCCGCTACGCCGCTGGGGATCGAGCAGCTCGGCGACCACGCCCACCGCCCGCGAGGCGTCGAGGACGTGGACCACGGGCTGGCGGTACTCGGGGGCGATCTTCACCGCCGTGTGCTGCCGGCTGGTGGTGGCCCCGCCGATGAGCAAGGGCGTGGTGAGGCCCCGCCGCTCCATCTCCCGGGCCACCAGGGTCATCTCGTCGAGCGACGGCGTGATGAGCCCGCTCAGGCCGATGGCGTCCACACCGCGCACAGCGGCCTCGTCGAGGATCCGGTCGCCCGGCACCATCACCCCGAGGTCGATCACCTCGTAGTTGTTGCAGCCGAGCACGACGCCGACGATGTTCTTGCCGATGTCGTGGACGTCGCCTTTCACCGTCGCCATCAGGATCCGGCCCGCCTTGGTGACGCCGGTTTCGGCCTGGCCGGCCTGGATGAACGGCTCGAGGTAGGCCACGGCGCGCTTCATCGCCCGCGCGCTCTTGACCACCTGGGGGAGGAACATCTTGCCGGCGGCGAAGCGGTCCCCCACGATCCGCATCCCGTCCATCAGCGGCCCCTCGATGACGCGGAGCGGATCGCCCAGCACCTGGCGCGCCTCCTCCGCGTCCGCCTCGATGAACTCGACGATCCCGTGCACCAGCGCGTGGGCGATGCGGTCCGCCACCGGGACCTCGCGCCAGCCGAGATCCGCCTGCCGCTGCGTCGCCCCCGCGCCCTTGACCCGCTCCGCCAGGGCGAGGAGGCGCTCGGCCGCGTCGGGTCGGCGCGCGAGGACGACGTCCTCGACGCGCTCCCGGAGCTCGGGATCGAGGTCGTCGTAGCCGGCGAGCTGCCCGGCGTTGACGATCCCCATATCCATCCCCGCGCGCGTCGCGTGGTAGAGGAACACGGAGTGCATGGCCTCGCGCACGCGGTCGTTGCCGCGGAACGCGAAGGAGAGGTTGCTGACGCCGCCGCTGACGTGGGCCCCCGGGCAGGTCGCCCGGATCTCGCGCACCGCCTCCAGGAAGGCCAGCGCGAACCGGTCGTGGGCCTCGATCCCGGTGGCGACAGCGAGGACATTGGGGTCGAAGACGATGTCCTGAGCCTCGAACCCCGCCTGCTCGAGGAGCAGCCGGTAGGCGCGCTGGCAGATCTCGACCTTGCGCGCCGCCGTCTCGGCCTGACCGCGCTCGTCGAACGCCATCACCACCACCGCCGCGCCGTGGCGGCGCACCAGCCGCGCCTTGGCGAGGAAGTCCGCCTCACCCTCCTTGAGGCTGATGCTGTTGACGATGGGCTTGCCCTGCACGCTCTCTAGCCCCGCCAGGATCGCGCTCCAGCGAGAGCTGTCGATCATGATGGGGACCCGGGCGATCTCGGGCTCGCTGCCGACCAGGGCGAGGAAGCGGCGCATGGCCGCCTCGGCGTCGAGCATCGCGTCGTCGAAGTTGACGTCGATGACGTTGGCGCCGCTGCGGACCTGCTCGAGCGCCACCCCCACCGCGGCGGCGTAGTCTCCGCCGCGGATCAGGTTGGCGAACTTCTTGGAGCCGGCGACGTTGGTACGCTCGCCGACCATGACGAACGGCGCGTCGGGGGGGACGGTCAGCGGCTCGAGCCCCGCGAGCCAGGCCGGCGCCCGGACCGCCGGACGCCGGCGCGGGGCCACGCCGGCCACCGCCGCCGCGATCGCCCGGATGTGGTCGGGGGTGGTGCCGCAGCAGCCGCCGAGCACGTTGACCAGCCCCTCCTCGGCGAACTCGCGCAGCAGCGCCGCCGTGGTCGCCGGATCCTCGTCGAATTCGCCGAAGGCGTTGGGCAGCCCGGCGTTCGGATAGAGCGTCACCGGCAGGTCGGCGACGGCGGCGAGCTCCTGCAGGAACGGCCGGATCTCCCGCGCCCCGAAGGCACAATTGAGCCCGATGGTGAGCGGCCGCGCGTGACGGACGGTGGCGTAGAACGCCTCCAGAGTCTGCCCGGAGAGGATGCGCCCGCTCTTGTCGACGACGGTGCCGGAGATCATCAACGGCACCCGCCGCCCGAGCGCCTCGAACACCTCCTCGACGGCCACGATGCAGGCCTTGAGGTTCTGCGTGTCGAACACCGTCTCGGCCAGGAGCAGGTCCACCCCGCCCTCGAGCAGCGCCTGGATCTGCTCGGCGTAGGCCTCGCGCACCTGGGCGAAGGTCACCGCCCGGTAGCCGGGGTCGCTCACGTCGGGGGACATCGACAGGCTCTTGTTGAGCGGGCCGAGGGCGCCGGCGACGAAGCGCGGCCGCAACGGGTCGCGCTCGGTGAAGCGGTCAGCGGCCGCCCGGGCGAGCCGCGCCGCCGCGCGGTTGAGCTCCGGCACCACGGCCTCGAGCCCGTAGTCGGCCTGCGCGATGCGGGTCGCGTTGAAGGTGTTGGTCTCAATGAGGTCCGACCCCGCCTCCAGGTACGCCGTGTGGATCTCGGCGATGACCTCCGGCTGGGTGAGGGCCAAGAGGTCGTTGTCACCGCGCAGGTCGCGCGGGTGGTCCCGGAACTGCTCACCGCGGAACGCCGCCTCGTCGAGGCGGCGGCGCTGGATCATGGTCCCCATCGCGCCGTCGAGCAGCAGGATGCGGCGCTCGAGCAGGTCGCGCAGGGTCGCTTCGGTGTCCGTGGCCATGGGAGCCCGGGAACCTTCCTCGCGGGGGCGGTCACGTCAAGGCCGGCCGCCGTCGGCTCCCGCTCGCATCCCTCCCCCGCGCAGGGGGCGGCCTTGACGCTCGGGGGACGGCCGGCAACCCTTGCCGGAGCATGAAGCCCCGCCCCGAGCCCGCCCCGAGCCCCGCCGGCCACCGGCCCGCGCGCGGGCGCGGTGGCTGGGCCCGGCTCGTGCTCCTCGCCGCGCTCGGCACGGTCGGTTGCGGCCGCGCGACCTTCACGCAGGCGATGCGCGAGGGCTACGGGGTCGACGACGCCCGGCTGCACGAGGTGCAGTTCTACATGGGCAGCAGGTGCGTGCTCGAACGACAGGTCAACCAGGCCACCGGCGAGGTGGTGCACGGGCGCCTCCAGGTCCGCTCCGGGAGGGCCATCGACGTGGTCCGGATCCCCCGACACACCCCAGGCGTGGTCGAGTTCCCGATCCCGGACGGCCTCGCCGTGAGCTTCGCGCCGGGGACCTTCTTCTACTTCGGGCCCGACCCCCGGCGGGGGCCCCACTCACCGTACTTCCTGCTCGGCCGGTACGACCGCCCCACGCGGCGCTTCCTCGTGCTGCACGCGGGCGTCGAGTACGAGCTGGTGAGCAAAAAGCCCTGCGAGCTGGTCGTCCACAAGCGGGAGACACGCTCCCGCTCGCGCGAGCGCACCACCCTGCCCGGCCGACGCCTCGGGGAATGAGACGGCGCGCGCGAGGCCCCACGCGCGCGCCGCCGCCATGGTAAAGTTTCATCACCTTCCGCCGTTCGCCCGGCCAGCGGCCGACCGCGCGGGGGGGTGACCGACCCTCGGTGAATAGCGCCCGCATCCGTCCGCTGTCGTTCGATCACCGGGTCGTGAGGCTGACCCCGGAGGAGGGCTACGTGCTCTCCCGGCTCGACCGCCCGGTGCTGAGGACCGAGGTGGCGGCACTGGTGGGGATGCCGCGGGAGAAGGCGGACGCGATCGTCGCCCGGCTCCTCGAGGCCGGCGTGGTCGCGGTCGACGGGGTCGCCGCGCAGGCCGCTGCCGCGGCGGAGCGCCCCACGTCCGGATCCCGGTCGGTCGCCACGGTCGGCTCCGCGCCGCCGACGAGCCCGCGACGCTTCCGGTCGACGCCGGACCTGGACGCCGAGGATCGGCCCTCCTGGGGCGGCCCGCTGCGGGAGAGCGCCCCTCCGGGCGCGGAGCCCGCGGAGGCGCGCGCCGCCCGCGAGCTCTTCGAGCGGACCCTGCGCGGCCTCGCCCCCTCCGCACGGGCCGCGAAGGCGCAGCATGCCACCGGAGAGGAGCTCCTGGCCCTGTGTCACGATCCGCACCCGCAGGTGGTGCTGGCGCTGCTCGCCAACGCCGCGTTCGGCCCCGCTCAGGCCAGCGTCGTCGCGCACTACCACCAGAACGCCACGGGGCTGGAGCTACTCGCGCGCCACGGCGAGTTGCTCCGCGATCCGGACGTTCAGCGCGCCCTGCTCGGCAACCCGCGCCTCACCGCCTCGCTCGCGGAACGCGTGCACGCGGCCGCGGCGCTCGACGAGCTCTACCAGCACGCGAGTGATCCGGCCCTCCCGGCCGAGGTCCGCCGCGCCCTCGGCCGGGCCCTGGGCGCGCGCTTCGGCGCCGCCACCCCCGGCGAGCGCGCCGATCTCGTCTACTGGAGCGACGGCAAGGCCCTGGGATTCCTCGACGGCGCGCCGCTCGACGAGGAGACGGCGACGTACATCGGTCGGCGCGCGATCACCTCGACCGAGCTCGTGATGCGCCTCGCCGCCCACCCGGGCACGCCGCGCAGCCTGCTGGTGGCCCTCGATCAGCAGCCGCTCGTCAGCGGCCGCCGCGACCTGCGCGAGCTCCTCCGCCGCCACCCGAACGCGCGGTGACGGCGCGCCGCCGCGACGGCGCGTCCACCGCGGGGCCACCAAGCCCGCGGATCGACGAGGGATCCCCCGCCTGCCCGCGCGGCGCCGCCCGCCCGCTCGTCGACCGGCGTACCATGGCGCGCATGAGGACCGCCCACGCCACCTCCCTGCTCTCCCTCGCCCTGGTCGCCGCCGCGAGCTCCGCGCCGGCAGCCGAGGTCACCCTCGATCGGAGCACCACGGCCCAGACCATCGAGGGGTTCGGCTTCTTCGGCGCCCACGACGTCTGGTGGGGCAGCGACGCCGACATGGTCAGCGAGGACTGGGTGCGCCTGGTCATCGACGACCTCGGCCTGTCGATGTGGCGCAACGAGTACTACCCGCCTGCCGACGCCCTGAACGGGCAGGACGCCGACTGGGACAAGCAGCGGCCGGTGGTCGAGCTGTTCCGAGACGTCGCGCGCGAGCGGGGAGTGCCCCTCAAGGTCCTGCTCACCGTGTGGACGCCGCCGGCCGCGATGAAGTGCGCCGTCACCGACGACGTGATCGACGACGGCACCCCGCACCCGGGCGGAACCAAGGAGGGTGGCGCGCTCTGCCCCTCCCAGCGCGAGGCGTTCGCGGCCTGGCTGCTGGAGGGGCTCGACCTTTACGCCGAAGCGGGCGTGGACGTCTACGGCCTCAGCTTCCAGAACGAGCCGCTCTTCGTGGAGCCGTACAACTCCTGCGTCTACACGCAGGCGCAGTACGCCGAGACGCTAGCCGCGATCGGCCCCACGATCAAGGCAGCGTACCCCGGCGTCAAGCTCTTCGGCTCCGAGAACATGCTCGAGATCGAGTGCGGCCGGAGCGAGGCGGGTGAGTTCGATCCCTGGTGGTACACGGGCACCCTGCTCGAGGCGCCCGACGCGCTCTCCCAGCTCGACGCCTGGGCCGTCCACGGCTACTCGGACGGCGTCGCCGCGACCCCGACCTCCAAGATGGCGACCCTCTGGAGCGAGTACGCGGGGGCCGTGCGCGCCACCGGCAAGCCGGTGTGGATGACCGAGACGTCCGGGTACGACGACGGCTGGGAGGCGGGGGAGCTCCCGGGCGCGATCGATCTCGCCCAGGGGATCTACGCGGCGCTCCGCTACGGCGACGCCTCCGCCTGGGTGTGGTGGCAGGGCAGCGAGCTCGACGGCCCCTCCGAGTACGGGCTGATGGGCGGCGCGGAAACCCTCAGCAAGCGCTACCACGTCTCGAAGCAGTTCTACCGCTTCATCCGGCCCGGCGCGCGTCGGGTGACGGCCGAGAGCGACGACGACGAGGCCCTGGTCGTCGCGTTCGATCAGGCCGCGATGGGAGCGCTCACGCTGGTGGCGATCAACGTCGGCGCAGAAGAGAAGCCCCTCACGCTCGCGGGCGCGGAGCTGCCGGAGAGCTTCGAGGTCTACCGCTCGAGCGAGACGGAGGACTGCGCGGCCCTCGGCGAGCTCGCCGCGGACGCCATCGTGCTGCCGCCGCGCAGCGTGACCACACTGGTGAGCGGCAACGTCTACGAGGACGCCAGCGGCACCGGCGGCGCAGGCGGCGCGGACGGCACCGGCGGCGGTGCGGGCGCCTCGGCGTTCGGCGGTGCCACGACGACCGGCGGCGACGACGGCGACGCCGGTGACAGCGGGCTCGCCCTCGGCGGCGGCCCCACGAGCGGCGGTGGCGAGATAGGTGGCGCCGCAACCGGCGGCGACGAGGGCGACGCCGGCGACGCCGCGCTCCCCCCCATCGGCGGCGACGCGGCGACCGGCGGCACCGCGACGGGCGGTGACGCGGGCGACGCCGGCGACGCCGGGCTCGCCCTCGGCGGCGCGCTCGCCACGGGCGGCACCACGAGGCCCGGCGGCGCGCCCACCACGGGCGGCGCGTCCTCCGGCGGCACGACGCCGGCCACCGGCGCTGCTGCCAACGCGGGCGGCGGGGCCGCCCCCGAGCCCACCGGTGACTCCAACGACGACTCCGGCTGCGGCTGCGTCACGGCGGGCAGCGCTCGAACGAGCTGGGCCTGGGGCCTGCTCCTCGCCGCGCTCGGGCTACTGCGCCGCGAGCGGCGCGGGCGCTGAGCCGCGGCCGCGGCAGCAGCTGCGAGAGCGCGGCCCTGCCGCCGCGGTGAGGCCCCGGCGGATCGCCGCCCCGCGGCGGCCCCGCCGCCGCTCACTCCCGCGGGATCGCGTACCGCTCGCCGCAGGCGGGGTCGTCCGCGCAGTCCGGATCCGCACAGTCGGCCAGGCCATCGAAGTCCTCGTCGCCCGCCGTCGCGCAGTCTTCCATCGGCATCGCGTAGGCGGCCATCATGCAGTTGGGGCTATCGTAGCAATCGTCGTCCTCGCAATCGGCCAGACCGTCGAGGTCCTCGTCGCCCGCCGTTTCACAGTCCTCGATCGGCGCCGCGTACTCGGGCACTCCGCCGCAGTACGGGCTGTCGAAGCAGTCGTCGTCCTCACAGTCGGCCAGACCGTCGTAGTCCTCGTCGCCCTCCGTTGCGCAGTCCTCCATCGGCGCCGCGTAGTCGGCCATCCCGCAGTAGGGGCTCGTGTCGCAGTCCGGATCCGCACAGTCGGTGCGGCCGTCG
>CAYZQO010000021.1:0-58763 GCA_964480725.1 uncultured Polyangiaceae bacterium
GCCGACGAAATCGAGCTGATCGACATCACGCCGGAAGAACTTCGTGAGCGGATGGCGGAGGGGAAGGTCTACCTGCCCGAGACGGCGAGGCTCGCCGCCGACCGCTTCTTCAAGATCGAGAACCTAACAGCGCTTCGCGAACTTGCGCTGCGCCGCGCCGCCCAAGCGGTGGACGATCAGCTGATCGGGGCCATGAAGCGGGCGGGCGTCGAGGGTCCCTGGGCGGCGGGCGAGCGAATCCTGGTGCTCGTCGCGCCGGACGCCATGGCCAGCGCCCTGGTGAGGGCGGGCCGGCGGCTCTCCGACATGATGATGGACGCGCCCTGGACTGTGGCCCACGTGGAGCGGCCGAACGCCCGGGCGCCCTCGGCCGCCGCTGCTCAGAAGCTGCGCGATGCGCTGAAGCTCGCCGAGCAGCTGGGCGGGGCGACCGTAACCCTGACCGGCGATGACCTGGTCGCCAGCGTTCTCGCCTATTCCCGGCGCAACAACATGACCCAGATTGTGGTGGGCAGGGCGGCGGGCGCGCGGCGCAATCCGTTTCGCCGTGACCTGATCCAGGCGCTTCTCAACGAGGCCGGCGGTGCGGCCGTTCACGTCATCACTGAAACCTCAGAGCCGGACGTGCCGCTGCCCGAACCGCGGCGCCGGCATCAGACGCCATGGCGGGGACACCTTGGAGCTTTGGCGCTGGTTGTAGCCGCCGGCGGAGTCGCCTGGCTGATCGACCGGCGGGCCGAGAGCGCCAACCTGGCCATGGTCTTCATGCTCTCCGTGCTGCTGTCAGGGCTCGCGTTCGGCCTGTGGCCGGCGGTGCTTGCCGCGGCGGCATCGGCGTTCGCCTACAATTTCTTCTTCCTCGAGCCGCGTCTTACCGTGCAGATCGGGCACGCGGCCGACGTTCTCACCTTCGTCGTCTTCTTCGCCGTCGCCATGACAACGGGCTGGCTCACCGGCCGCGTCCGCGATCAAGCGCGGGCGGCGGCGAGGCGCGCCTCGGCCATCGCCGCCGTCCTCTCGGCGACCCGGCGGCTCTCTTCGGCGGCCATGGCCAAAGACGCCGCCGTGGCGCTCGCCGAACAGCTTGCCGCCGCCACCAGCGGCAGAGCCGTGGTCCTGACCCCTTCTGGCGAGGACCTGTCGCTGGCCGCGGCCGCTCCGCCGGTCGACGCGCTGTCTCCTGGCGACATGGCCGCGGCGCGGTGGGCCTGGGAGAAGGGGGAGGCGTCCGGCCCAGGCACTGGCACCTTGCCGAACGCCGGCTGGGTCTTCCGACCCCTCCAGGGGGTCAAGGCGCGCGCCGGCGTCGTCGGCGTCGAACCGGAGGCGCTGGCGACGGAGGAAGGCGCGCGATTCGTAGAGGCGCTGCTGGACCAAGCCGCGGTCGCACTGGAGCGCGCCGAGCTCGCGGGCGTGGCGGCGGACGCCGAAGCGCTCCGTCGGACCGATCAGCTGAGGTCCGCCCTTCTGAATTCGGTCAGCCACGACCTCCGAACGCCGCTCTCGACCGTGCTCGGCTCAGCCACGACTTTGATCGACTACGGCAAGACCCTGTCCGCCAAGGTGCGCGACGACCTCCTGATGTCCATCCGCGAGGAAGCCGAGCGCCTAAATCGCTATGTAGGCGATCTTCTCGACATGACACGCCTGGAGGGGGGCGCTCTCGTAACCCGAAGCGAATGGACGGATGTTCGCGACATTCTGCGAACCGCTGTGGAAAGGGTAAGGCGCAGGTTGGGTCGACGGCAGATAGACTGGGACTTCCCCGATCAGGTCACCATGGTGATGGCGGACCCGTCCCTCCTCGAGCAAGCCCTGGTGAACATTCTGGAGAACGCCATCGGCTACAGTCCGGACGGGACGACGATCGAGGTCGCCGCGTACGAAGATCGCCGCAACGTGGTGATCTCTATCGAAGACGAGGGGAGGGGGATTCCGACGCCCGAACTCGAGCGCGTGTTCGACAAGTTTCGGCGGATGGAGCAGTCCTCGGATCGCGGGAAAGGCGCTGGTCTCGGTCTCGCCATCTCGAAGGGCTTCGTGGAAGCCATGGGGGGCCGGATCGCGGCTGCGAGCCCGATCCACGACGGCCGGGGCACCCGCATCCTGATCAGCCTGCCGAAAGACCGCGCGACGCCGGAGGCTTTGCTGTGAGCGACCACAGGCCGCGGGTGTTGGTGATCGACGACGAGCCCCAGATTCATCGCTTTCTGGCGCCGGCGCTCGATGCGGCCGGATACGAGCCTTTGAGGGCGGACAGCGCGGCGGAAGGCCTCAAGGAAATCGCCCGCAAAGCCCCCGATGCGGTCGTGCTCGATCTTGGCCTGCCCGACCTTGACGGCAAGGACGCGTTGACCAAGGCGCGGGCCTTCTATGACGGCCCGATCCTGATCCTGTCGGCGCGCGACCGGGAAACGGAGAAGATCGACGCTCTGGATCTTGGAGCAGACGATTATGTGGAAAAGCCGTTCGGGGTAGGCGAGCTGTTGGCGCGACTGAGGGTGGCCCTGAGGCATCGACTACGCGGGCAGGGCGCCTCCTCGATCGTCGTCGTCGGAGACCTGACCATCGACCTTGTGAAGCGGCTGGTCTCCCGCGCGGGCGTGGTGATCCGTCTGTCCCCAAGAGAATACGACCTTCTTGCCCAGCTGGTGCGCGGGTCGGGCAAGGTGGTCACGCACCGCCAGCTCCTCACCGCCGTCTGGGGCCCAGCCCATGAAAGCGACGTGCAGTATCTGCGCGTGTTCGTGGCCCAGCTGCGCCAGAAGATCGAAGCCGATCCATCCCAGCCGGCGCTAATCCTGACAGAGCCAGGCGTCGGCTACCGCTGGATGGGGTGAGGAAATGCAGGCGCCTAGCTCTGCAAGCGTCTCACCATGGACGCTTATGCCGTGAGCGGCACGCTTCGCGTCTGATCGATGGCAACGACGCGAACCCTTGCGCAGCTGGCGACGCACCCTAGCTAAAGGGTTAGCGGGACGGGCCCCTCTGACGATCGGCATGATCGTGATGTCGGACCGCAAAGGTGCGCCTTGGGTCCGTTGTGCTCTTCCCCTTGCTCGTCGGGCTCCGGGCGCACCTCCAACTCGGAGGAGCACATGCAACACATCCAACTTTGGCGTCTTCGTCGCCGGTATCGCCAGCTCTTGCGCCTCATCAGCAGCGCTCGTCGCCGCGACCCGCCAGATCAGACAGATCACTTGCTTCGCCGGCGCTTGGAGCTTCGGGAGGCGATCTCGCGAACCGAGTTGGGCCTGCAGCCCATTCCTGTTCGCAGCCGCCCTCACTGAAGCTTCAGCGGGAGGCGCGGCTAAGCGCGTCCCCCACCATCCGGGAACGACATCATGGAATTGCTAACGGCGGCTTGGCTTGGCCAGCCATTGTGGATGTGGCTGGCGTTTGCTGGCCTCGTCATCTTGCTTCTAGCGCTGGATCTCGGCGTCCTGCACCGCGACCAACACGAAATCGGTGTCCGGGAGAGTCTGCTGCTCTCGGCAGGTTACCTCAGTCTCGGCCTCGCGTTCGGCGGCTGGGTCTGGCATCAGCTCGGCCGCGAATCCGGCATCGAGTACGTCACGGGCTTCCTCATCGAAAAGAGCCTGGCGCTCGACAACATCTTCGTCATCGCCACGATCTTCGCCGCGTTCGCCGTGCCGCGCGCCTACCAGCACCGGGTGCTCTTCTGGGGTATCCTGGGCGTGATCGTGCTTCGCGGGATCATGATCGGGTTCGGCGCGGCGCTGGTGGCCAGTTTCGAGTGGGTCCTGTTCATCTTCGCGGCCTTCCTGATCCTCATGGGCGTGAAGATGTTCTTTGCGGACAAGACGCCGAAGGATCCTCACGATAGTGCGGTCTATCGCTGGCTCGCGCGTCACATCCGCATCACGACCGACCATCATGGCCCGCGCTTCTTCGTCAAACAGCCCGGGCGTAGCGGTAAGCTCGTCTGGTTTGCCACACCCCTGTTCATGGCGTTGGTGATGGTCGAGCTGGCGGACGTCGTGTTCGCGGTGGACTCGGTGCCGGCGATCTTCTCGATCACGACCGATCCCTACATCGTCTACACATCCAACATCTTCGCTATCCTAGGCCTTCGCGCGCTCTATTTCGCGCTGGCTGCGATCATCGCTCGCTTCGCCTATTTGAAGCAGGCGCTGGCCGTGCTCCTCGTCTTCATCGGCGCCAAGGTGTTCTTCGCCGAGGCTATGGGTTGGCAGAAGTTTCCGGCGCCCGTGTCGCTGGCGATCACTGGTCTTCTCCTGGGCGGCGGCATCGTTTGGTCGCTTTGGAAGACCCGGAATGAGCCGGCCGCCTTGGAACGCGCTTAGGCTCGCGTGCGGTGGCGCCAAAGACCGGCGTCGCCACGGTCCGCAATTTGACCGACGCCTTGCGCTGAAGCGGCGCCCCCAGGGAGGCGCGAGGCGTCGGTCTGGCTGCTACCTCGCCGCCGCCGGCTCGGCGATGCCGATCGGCTCGACGCTTTCGGGGTTCTGCGGCAGGTCGAATCGATCGGCGTTCATCACCTTGGTCCACGCCTTGATGAAGTCGCGGACGAACTTTTCCTCGTTGCCGCGTTCGGCGTAGACCTCGGCCGTGGCGCGCAGCTGGCTGTTGGAGCCGAAGATCAGGTCCGTGCGCGTGGCCCGCCACTTCTCCTGGCCCCCGCCGCGGTCATAGCCGATGAACTCCTCGTCCGCGCTGGTGTCGACGACCTTCCAGAAGGTGTCATTGTCGAGCAGGTTGACGAAGAAGTCGTTGGTGAGCTGGCCTTTGCGGTGCGTGAACACGCCCTCCGGCGCGTCCTTGTAGTTGGCGCCGAGCACCCGGAGGCCGCCTACGAGCACCGTCATCTCGGGAACCGAGAGACCGAGCAGGGACGCGCGATCGAGCAACAGCTCTTCCGTGCGCACGGAGTGTTTGGTCTTCAGGTAATTGCGGAAACCATCGGCGACGGGCTCCAGCACGGCGAAGGAGGCCTCGTCGGTCTGCTCCGCCGACGCATCGGTGCGGCCCGGCGTGAACGGGACCTCCACCACGGACCCGGCCTTCTTGGCGGCCTGCTCGACCGCGGCGCACCCGCCGAGCACGATCAGGTCGGCCAGCGAGATCTTCTTGCCACCGGACTGCGCGGCGTTGAACCCTTGCTGGATCTGGCCGAGCTTGGCCAGGACCTTCGCGAGCTCGGCGGGCTGGTTGACCTGCCAGTCCTTCTGCGGCGCGAGGCGGAGGCGCGCCCCGTTGGCGCCGCCGCGCTTGTCCGAACCCCGGAAGGTGGCAGCCGACGCCCAGGCCGTGGTGACGAGCTCCGCGATGGAGAGGCCGGAGGCGAGGAGCTGGGCCTTCAGGGCGCGGACGTCCTCGGCGTCGACCAGCGGGTGATCGACCGGGGGGACGGGGTCCTGCCAGATGAGCACCTCGGCCGGGACCTCCGGGCCGAGGTAGCGCGAGCGCGGCCCCATGTCGCGATGGGTCAGCTTGAACCAGGCCCGGGCGAAGGCGTCGGCGAACTCCGCGGGATTCTCCAGGTAGCGCCGGGCGATGGGCGCGTAGATCGGGTCGTAGCGCAGCGCGAGATCGGCCGTCGTCATCATCGGCCGGTGCTTCTTGGTCGGGTCGTGCGCGTCGACCACCAGATCCTCTTCAGCCACGTCCTTGGCGAACCACTGGTGCGCGCCAGCCGGGCTCTTGCCGAGCTCCCACTCGTACTTGAACAGCACCTTCAGGTAGCCCATGTCCCACGTCGTCGGGTTGGGCTTCCAGGCACCCTCGATGCCGCTGCTGATGGTGTCGCCGCCCTTGCCGCTCCTGAAGCTGCTCTTCCAGCCGAGGCCCTGCTGCTCGAGGGGCGCCGCCTCGGGCTCCGGGCCCACGTGGGTCGCCGGGCCCGCGCCGTGGCACTTGCCGAAGGTGTGACCGCCAGCCACCAGCGCGACGGTTTCGTCGTCGTTCATCGCCATGCGAGCGAAGGTCTCCCGGACGTCGCGGGCCGAGGCAACCGGATCCGGGTTGCCGTTCGGCCCCTCGGGGTTGACGTAGATGAGACCCATCTGCACGGCGGCGAGCGGGTTCTCGAGGTTGCGCTCACCGGAGTAGCGCTTGTCGCCGAGCCAGGTCTCCTCGCCGCCCCAGTAGATGTCCTCCTCCGACTCCCAGACGTCCACGCGCCCGCCGCCAAAGCCAAAGAGCTTGAACCCCATTGACTCGAGCGCCACGTTGCCCGCGAGGATGAGCAGATCCCCCCAGGAGATCCGGCGGCCATACTTCTGCTTGATCGGCCAGAGCAGGCGCCGCGCCTTGTCGAGGTTGACGTTGTCGGGCCAGCTGTTGGTGGGCGCCAGGCGCTGGGAGCCGGACCCCGCGCCGCCGCGGCCGTCGCCCAGGCGATAAGTGCCCGCGCTGTGCCACGCCATCCGGATGAAGAGCGGCCCGTAGTGGCCATAGTCCGCGGGCCACCAGTCCTTCGAGTCGGTCATCAGCGCGACGAGGTCCCGCTTGAGGGCCTTCAGATCGAGCTGCTTGAACTCTTGGGCGTAGTCGAAGCCCTCCCCCATCGGGTTGGAGAGGGCAGAGTGCTGGTGCAGGATCTTCAGGTTCACCTGGTTCGGCCACCACTCCTGGTTCGACCGCCCACGCATGGCGGGGAAGCTGGCGGGCATTGGATGGGACGGCTTTTGCGGTTCGGTCACGGTTTCCTCCTCGGCTTGCCTTGCGGCGACTTCTGCGGCTTCTTCGAGCGCTCGGCTCGCTGGCCCTCACAACGACGGCAGATGCCACGCACCTCCACGTGCGTGGCGTCGATGCTGCCGAGCTCCGCGACCGACGCCGGGACGCGGAGCTCACCCAACTCGGCGCTCTCGAAGTCGCGAGCCAGGCCGCAGCGCACGCAGACGTAATGGTGGTGGGGGGCGAGGTTCGCGTCGAAGCGGACGCTCTCCCGCTTCGGTCCCAGCGTCGAGACGAGCCCCAGCTCGCTCAGCAGCCAGAGCGTTCGATAGACGGTGTCGAGCGACACCGTCGGCATCCTGGGCTTGAGCGCCTTGAGCACGGCCTCCGCGCTCGGGTGCTCCACGCTGGCGGCGACCTTGCGAAAGATCTCGAGGCGCTGGTGGGTCAGCTTGACGCCCGACTGCCGGGCGACGTCCTTGAATCGCTCCACCCGACGCGCGACCTCGTCCTTATCTACTTGCAATATCGCTCCTATCTGCGAGCGGAACGCAGGCTGGAGGCTATGGGCATCCTCCCGGCCTGTCAATCGGCGGCGGCGCCCTGACGGGCGCCCTCGGCGGGGCGCTCAGCCCGCGGACCGAGCGTGGGCCAGCGCGTCGCGCAGCAGCGCGATCCCCCGCCCGAGCCCGGCGAGATCCTCGTAGCCGTAGGAGAGCCGGAGCTGGCGCCGGGCCACGGTCGCGAGCGCCCCCCGCGGGTGAACGCAGAGCTCGCCGGGCACGTAGAGCACGCGCGGCGCCGGCTCGCCCGCGGGACCGTCCACCGCGGGGTCGCCGGTGGTGCGCGCGCAGGCGCGGTAAAAAGCCGACCCCTGCCTGGTTTCGACGTCGCGGAGCGTGAGGTACAGGTAGAAGCCCGCCTGCCCGCCGACCCGGTCCTCGACCGCGTCGCCGAGGTGTCGCGCGACCAGATCCTGCGCCACGAGCGCCTTGGCGCGATAGCCCGCGTTCACGCGCGCGAGCTGCGCGTCGGCCTCGTGCTCGAGCAGGTGCGCCGCGAGCTCCTGGTTGAGCAGCGAGGCGCTGAAGCCGACGTCGCTGGTGTGCTGCACCAGGGCGTCCATCAGGGGCCCGTCCGGTCCCATGAGCCAACCGACGCGCAGCGCGGGCGAGAAGGCCTTGGAGAGCGTGCCGAGCTCGTACACGATCCCGAGCTCGTCGCCGAGCTGCCCGGACCGCGGCGACGGGACCGCGGGATCGTGGACGATGAGCTCGTAGGCCGCGTCGAAGAAGATCGGGATCCTCCGCCCCACCGCCCGCGAGGCGCGGGCGACCTGCTCGACCAGAGCGCAGCGGCGATCGTTGGCCAGCACGGCGCTGGTGGGGTTGCCGACGCCGAGGACGTAGACGAAGCTGAGCCGCTCCGCGAGCGCGGGCAGCGCGGCGGCGAACCGCTCGGGGCAGAGCCCGGCGTGGTCCTCAGGGAGGGCGACGATCTCGAAGCCGCGCCGGTGCAGGGTGTCGGCGAAGATGTAGTAGTACGGATCCCCGGTGACGACGACGCCGCGCGGCAGCACCGTGGCGAGGCCCTCGAGCAGGCTGGTGACGCCGTTGCTGCCGATGATCAGGCGGCGGCGCGCGACGAGGTCCGGCGTCAGCCCGCCCACCGCGCGCTCCCCGAGGAACCGGCGGAGGGCGGCGATCAGGGTCGGGGACCCCTCGGCCCCACCGTAATTGAGGGCGTGGCGGTGCCGCTCCGGCGCCGCGAGCACGGCTGCCAGGGCGCGCTCCACGGCGGCGCGAGGCAGCGTGTCCTCATTGACGTAACCGACGCCGAGATTGACGTCGACGCCCGGGCGGAAGCTCGCCGCGAACGCGGCCATCATCCGGTTCACGGGCGCGGGCACGGCCAAGCGCGCGCCCTCTTCGGAGAGGCGCACCGGATCGAGCGCGTCGCCGCGCAGGTGCGGGAGGTTGCGGCCCACGGGGACCTCGGCCGAGACGCGGGCGAGGTTATCCCATCGCCGCGCCCAGCGCCAATGCCGGGGGGCCGCGCCGACAAAGACCCGCGCCCCCTTGCGGCCTTTGTTCATTTGGTTTAAGTTGTCTTGAACTTCATGAACACAGCGACCCAGCTCCGAGAGCTCGCCCCCACCGGCAGTCGTCTGCGGGACCTGCTCACCGAGCCCGACGCCGCCGAACTCGAGGCCCTCGAGGAACGACTGCGAGCCGAGCACGGGCCAGCGCCGCTGGGGTGCCTGTGCGCGGACCTGTTCGCCGCCGGAGGCAAGCGCCTGCGGGGCCTGACCACCCTGATCGTCGGGGCCGCCGCCGGGGTGCCCCGCGAGGCAGCGTTGGCTCTGGCGGAGGCGGCCGAGCTGACTCACGGGGCGACCCTCTTGCACGACGACGTGATCGACGAGGCGGACACGCGGCGGGGTCGGATGGCAGCGCGGCGGCGGTGGTCCAACACCCTCAGCGTGCTCGGTGGCGACTACTTGCTGCTGCGGGCCATCGACGCGGTCGGCGGCCTCGGGGTGCCGGCGCTCGCGACCTTGCATCGTCGCACCATCGACCGCCTGTTGGGCGCCGAGGTTGCGCAGCACCTAGCCACCCGCAGCGCCGAGATCAGCACTGACGGCTACCTCGCCATCGCCGGCGGCAAGACCGCAGCGCTCTTTGCCTTTGCCGCCGCCGGCCCTGCCGTGTACGCGGGCAACGAGGCCGCGGCCGCGTCCCTAGCGCGCTTCGGCGAGGGCTTGGGGCTCGCCTTCCAAATCGCCGACGACCTGCGTGATCTGACGGGAAACGAGCCGGGAAAGCCCGGCTGCCTCGACCTGACCGACGGCGTGCTGAGCCTTCCGCTGCGCCTCGCGGCCCAGGGAGACCTCGGCTTGGCGCGCGATTTGCGGGCGAGCCTGGGCCGCACGTTGACGCCCGCCGACGCCCAGGCCCTCGCCCGGCGTGTCCTCGCTAGCGACGCGCCCGCGGGATGTCTCGCGATCGCCGCCGCCCACCTGCTCGACAGCGGCGAGGCCCTTCGGGCCCTCGAGCTACCGGCCGCGGCGACACCGCTGGGCTGCGTCCACGCCTGGTTGAGCGACGAGCTACAAGGTATGAGCCGTGCATGAGCGAGACCAAGCTGCCACCGTGGGAGAGCACGGTCCTCGAGTCCGTGGGCCGGGTGATCGAGTTCTGGGGCTTCAAGCGCAACCACGGCCGGGTGTGGGCCATGCTCTACCTGGCGGAGGAGCCGCAGAGCGCGGCGGTGATCGGCCAGCGCCTGGGCCTGAGCAAGGGCGCGGTGAGCATGGTGGTGCGCGAACTCGAGGGCTGGGCTGTGGTGCGTCGGGTCGCGGTGGACAGCCGCTCGGGCGTGGCCTACGCCGCCGAACGCGACCTGTGGCTGATGATCAGCACCGTGCTCCAGCAACGCGAGCAGCGCCTGATCACCCACGTCCAGGCGGATCTCGAGCAGGCGGCGCGCAGCGCCTCGGTCGATCCCGACCTGACCCCGGCGCGCCGGCGGGAGTTGGCGGGCCGCATCCGCACCCTCGGGCACCTCGCCAAGGCCGCGCAACTGGCGCTCTCGGTTCTCTTGAAGACCCAACGCCTCAACCTCAAACCGTGGCGGGGCATCCTGTCCGCAACGCTCTGAGTCGTTGCGGCGGGAGCCCCTCGGGAGATCCACCGTGACCCATCCCAGCGTGCTGAAGGTCTGGGCCGCCCAGATCCGGGCGCCCTTTCTCGTTCTGTCCGTCATCCTCTGCGCCATCGGCGGCGCCGCGGCCTGGGCCGATGGGGTGCTGGTCGCCTCGGCCCTCGTCCTGTGCATGCTCGGGGTCACGCTCGCCCACGTGGCGGTCAACCTGTTCAATGAGCTCTCCGACGCCAAGACCGGGATCGACGACCGCACCGAGCCCACGCCCTTCAGCGGCGGCAGCAAGGTGCTCCAGCGCGGCCTGCTCGCGCGCCGCCAGGTCACCTTCGCAGCCTGGGGGACCCTCGGGCTCGCGGCCGCCATCGGCGTCTACCTGACCGTCGAGGCCGGACCGCTGCTCGCCGTGCTCATCCTGGCTGGGGGCCTGGCCTCGATCCTGTACACGAGCCACCTCACCCGCTGGATGCTCGGGGAGCTGGTCGCCGGCACCACCCTCGGGTCGTTCGTGGTCCTCGGGACGTACTACGCCCAGGCCGGCGTCCTGCCGGTCCACGTATGGCTGCTGATCATTCCCCCCGGCGTGCTGACCGCGCTCTTGCTCCTGCTCAACGAGTTCCCTGACGCCGAGGCGGACCGCGCCGGAGGCCGGCGGCACCTGGTGATCGCCCTCGGTCATCGCGGCGCGGCCTGGCTCTACACCGTCACCCTCGTCGTCATGTACGGGTTCCTGGTGACCGGGGTCGTCTTGGCCTGGTTTCCGCGCGCCATGCTGCTGGCGCTCTTGACCACTCCGTTGGCGATCCAGGCCGCCACCACGGCCCTGCGCCACGGCGCCGAGCGCGAGCCGATGGTCCCGGCGCTGGGCGCCAACGTCGTGCTCGTGCTCGCCACCGATCTCTTGATGGCGATCGCCTACGTGGTCGCGCCGGTATTGGGGTGAAGCCGGGCCCGTCGTCGGGCCCGGCGGGGGGCGCGTGCTCGGGGAGCTCGGGCCGAAGGTCGCACCGACCCCGTGATGTGCACGGGTGTGCAAGTGCACGGTCGCCTGCACGTTGCCGATCGCGGAGGTGGGCAATCGCCGAGGGATCGGGCTGGCCCGACGGTTGCAGTCAGTCCCCGCGTGATGCGCAGATCCCTCACGACGGCCCTGGTGATCCTGGCGCTGGTGGCGCCCCAAGCCCCGGCCACCGCGGCCCCCACCGACGCCGAGGGGTACGTGGTGTCGCTGGACGAAGGCGGGGTGGTCATCGACCTCGGCAGCGAGCGGGGAGCGGCGAGCGGCGACGTCGTGGAGCTCTGGCGACCGCTGAAGCTGCGTCACCCGGTCACGGGACGGATCGTGACCGACCGCTTTCTGATCGGTCAGCTGCGGCTAACGCAGGTGCGCTCGCGGCTCGCGCTCTCGCTCCCCGAGGGTGAGCTGAAGCGCCCACCCGCCGCTGGCGACGTCGTGATCTTGCGTCGCTCGGCGGACGCCGATCCCGTGGTGGCAGGTCCGGCGGAGACCGTCCCGGCGGCTTCCGCCCCCTTTCCGGCCCCGGATGAGGGCCCCGGGGAGCGCCCACCGCGCCCCGTCGCGGAGCCCGCCGCCGCCGACGCCTCGCCCCCGGCGGCAGCGAACGAGACGGAGCGACGCCCACTGGTGGTCCTCCGTCCGACGGCGCCTCGGCCCGAGTGCATCAGCTTCGCCCCTCCGGGGTTGGCGACCGCGGGGGAGTCGCTGGCGATCGGGATCGAGCTCGACCACGCGGAGGGGGCCGTGCTCCACGCGCGCTCTCCGGTTGACGTGGCCTACGAATCGTTCCCGATGCGGAGCGTGGGGCCGCGCTACTTCGTGGCGACCCTGCCGGCCGAGCGCCTCCAGGCTCCGGGAACGCAGTACTTCATCGAGGGGGTGGACGCTGACGGGGTGGTAAGCCCCCTGGTGGGGACCTCCGAGCTGCCGGCCTGGATCAAGGTGCGCCCGCCGCCCAGCGCGGCGGCGCCGCCACCGCAATCGCTCCGGCTCCGTCTAGCGACGGACGCTGCCGACTGGAATCGACTGCGCGGCAACGACTGGGTCTGGCAGACCGAGGGGGATCTGAGCTTGCGGCTGCGCGATGTCGGGCTGCGCGCGGTGGGTAGCGGCTTCGGGGTCTATCGCGGCGAGGGGGGAACGCTGCACGACCTGGACGTCGTCCAAAACGACCCCGAGCGAGTCGGCCTCACCTACGGCTTCATCGACGTCGAGACGGGACTGTCGAGGTTCACGGGACTGATTGGGCGGGCCCTGGTGGGTCTGCACCGGGACGGCACTGGCGGTGGGGCGCAGCTCCTGCTGCGGCTCGGGGACGACCAGGGGACCTACCTCCTCCTCGGTGGCGAAGCGCTGGCCGGGATCGGTCTGCGCTCGATCACCGAGCTGGGGCTGGACTCCATCGACCGTGTCCCGCTGCTGTTCCGCGTCGAGGTCACGAATCAACCGGCGGGCTCGATGGGGGGTGACATTGGCGCTCGTGCCATCGCCCAGGTCGGCTACCGCATCGATGAGCACCTCGCGCTGGCGCTGCGCGGTTCGTACCAGGGGCGAACTATCTACCACGCGGGCCCAGGATTGGGCGGAGGAGTGACGGTGACATGGTGACGCGCGCGACCCGAAACCTAGCGGTGACGCTGCTGGTGCTGACGCTCGCCGCACCCGCGCGGGCGGCCGCGCCGACCGTCCACCACGCGCCCCTGGCGGTGGCACCCGCGCACGCCCCCCTCACCGTCGAGGCCGAGGTGACCGCACCGCACCGGGTTCGTCGCGTCATCATCGTCTATCGGGTGGGCACGGACCCGACGCTGCACTCGCTCGAGCTGCGGCGGGCGGGGGAAGGCTACGCGGTCGATCTGCCCGCATCGCACCTGACCCCGCCGGGGCTCCGCTACGCCATCGAGGTAGAAACCACCGAAGGGGCTCGGATCCCGGCGTTCGCCAGCCGCGAGGCGCTGCACCCGGTCACGGTTCGCGAGGCCCACGCAGTGGTTCGGGAGCGGGCGCTGCTGGAGCGCGTGCACGGGGCACGGTCCACGTTCAGCGCCAGCGGGGAGTACGTCGATTTCGGGGGTAGCGAGGCCGAAATCGTGCGCTCCGGCGAGTTCGCGGGGGTCGAGCGCTGGCACGTCCGTGACCGGTACTTCCGGGCCGAGGGCGGCTACACCTACCGGCCGCTGCGCACGATCAGCGAGTTCACGCTACGGATCGGAGTAATCCGCGGTCAGTCTCCGGTCGCGGATCAGACCTCGCTCACCGCAGGGGAAACGCCCACCTTCGATGTCGGTCTCAACTACGGGGCGCCCAGCGTGGAGCTCATGCTCCACGAGCTCGTTCGCCTCGAGCTCGAGGCGCTGGCCAGCGTGACCGAGATCGGGTTCAGTACCGGGATGGGGGCCGCGCTGAAGCTGGGGTGTCCCTACGCAACCCAGGGGACGCTCGGCTTCGAGGCGATCGAGGTCTTCGGTACCCGTCTCTTCAGCCGCCTCGACGTGGTGGCGAGTCCGCGGTTGACGGTGTCACCGATCATCGAGCTGACCAACATGCCCCACGCCGACCGCTTCGGTGTCCGTCTGCTCTCGGAGCTGACCCTGCGGATCGGTCGAGGCTTCGGGATCGCGGCGCGGGGCGGCTACCAGGCCCGCGACTTCGAGAGCGGCGGCCTCAGCGTCGGGGCGACGGCCAGCTACTCCTTCTGAGCCAGCGAGAGCGGCGCGACGCCATGCTCGGCCAGCTTGTTGTACAGTGTGCGCCGGCTGATCCCGAGCAACCGGGCCGCCAGCGCCCGGTTCTGACCGGCACGCTCGAGGGCCTCGCCGAGCTCCTCGCGGCTGACGCTGCGGCGACCGGGGCCGCCGCCGAGTTCGTCGGGCGTGCCGAGCGCGCCTGCGGTCGGCGCTGGCGGGAACGCGGCCCGGGTGCGCTCCAGCTCGTGCGCCACGTCGGCAGCCGAGATGTGGTCGCGCGGCGAAAGCACGACCAGGCGCTCGACGAAGTTCATCAGCTCACGGACGTTGCCGCGCCAGCGCTCGCGCCCCAGCGCGATGCGTGCGGCGTCGTCCATGTCCACCCCAGGGCGATGGTGCTCGGCAGCAAACCGAGCCAGAAAGGCATCGATCAGCGGGGGGATGTCCTCGGGCCGCTCGCGCAGCGGTGGCACCAAGATCGGGACCACCGCGATCCGATAGAAGAGATCCTCGCGAAAGCTCCCGGCCGCGATCATCCGCTCGAGCGGGCGATGGGTCGCAGCGACGATGCGGACGTCGACACGGACGGAGTGGGTCGATCCCAGGCGCTCGATCTGCCGGTCCTGGAGCAGGCGCAGCAGCTTGACCTGAACGGTGGGCGAGATCTCGCCGATCTCGTCAAGGAACAGCGTCCCGCCCTGCGCCAGCTCGACCCGCCCGGGCTTGCGGTGGGCGGCGCCGGTGAAGGCGCCCTTCTCGTAACCGAAGAGCTCGCTCTCGAGGAGCGTCTCGGGGAACGCCGCGCAGTGGAGCTTGACGAAGGGCTGCGCCCGGCGTGGACCGAGCTCGTGGATCGCGCGGGCGAGCCCTTCCTTCCCCACACCGCTCTCGCCGCGCAAGAGCACGGACGCCGTCGTCGCGGCGGCCCGGCGGACCAGCTCCCAGACGTTGCGCATCGCGGCCGAAGCGACGACGTGGCCCTGCGCGTTGGGGGCCAAGCTCGCGATCGCCGCGGGCTCCCGGGTCGAGCCGGGGCTGGCCCCGAGCACCTTTCGCATCACGAAGAGGAGCTCCTCCCGGTCGAAGGGTTTGAGCAAGAAGTCGGCCGCCCCGGCGCGCATCGCCTCGACCGCTCGCGGCACCGTCCCGTGTGCGGTGAGGATCACGACCGGGAGGTCGGGCGCGGTGCGGGAGAGCTGGCCGAGGAGAGTGAGGCCATCCATCTCGGGCATGCAGAGATCGGTGACGACCAGATCGATGGGCTGCTCCTGCACCACGGCGAGGGCGGCCGCCCCGCTCGAGACGTGGAGAGCGCGCATGCCGGCCTGGCGAACCAGGGCCTCCAGCACGGTCCCGACCGAGGGATCGTCGTCCACCACCAGGACCAGGGCCGGATCGGTCACTGGAGCATTCTGCCGCAACCTGTGCTGCGATACCATCGATCGAGGGACCACCGATGCTCTGGCTCAACCTCGGCGCCTGCCTCGGCTCGCTGACGGTAGCACTCGCGCTGCTGCTGTCCGGCGCCCAGGGACGGCTCGCCACCCGCACCGGGCTGCTTGCGGTCTCGATGTTCGCCTGGAACTTCGCGTCTCTGGCTCACGACCTGTCCCGGGTCCCCACCTGGGAGGTCCTCGATCTGGCTGCCTCACCGTTCACCATCGCCCTCGGCCTCGACGTCGCCGTCACCTTCGTCGGGCGAGCCCGGCGCTACCGCGCGGCGGTGCTCGGGGCCTACGTGTGGTTCGGGGCGCTCTCCTTCTCGGCCGTCCTCTCGCAGCTCCGGCCGGAGCTCGACTCCTGGCGCGACTCCGCCGGAATGTCCCTGCTCTTCCTGGTTGGTCTCGTCGCCGCGTTCGGCCTGGCCGGCTCGACGCTGCTCGGGCACGCGACGCGGCGGGAGGGGCGCGAGCGACGGCGAGCCCTGCTCCTGGTCGGTGGCGTGGGGCTCGGCGGCGTCCTCGGATCGTCGGTGCTCTTCAACGATTTCGGCGTCCGCTTCCCCGCGTCGGCCGCGCCTGGCGCGCTGGTCGGCGTGCTGGCGCTGGCGCTCGCCCTCGCCCACGAGGATCTCGTCGGCGTGCGCATGGGCGCGCGCGTCTGGGTCGGAGCCCTGGCCCTCGCGGGCGCGGCATGCGCGGGGTTTCTTCTCGTCTTTCATGCCACCGACGAGCGCTCGTCCGCCGAGCTGCTCGGCGCGACGACCGTCGCGCTCGCCGTCGCTGTGATCGGCCGCGAGGTTTCCGCGCAGCGGCGCCGCGAGCGCGAGCAGGAGGCCGAGGCCATCGTCCGCGGTCGGGTCTCCGAGCAACTCGTGCACGATCTCCGCAACCCGCTGGCGGCGCTCCAGGGCGCGGTGCAGTTCCTGGAGGCCGACCGCGATTCCCTTTCTCCCGGACAGGTGCGGATGGTCGAGCTGATGCTGGGCGAGGTGCGGCGGATCGAGCGACTGGTGGACGAGCACCACCGCATGGCTCGCGCCAAGCCGCATCGGTCGCCCGTCAACGTCCGCCAGCTGCTCCAACGGCTGGCGGAGAGCGCTGCCGCGGCCGCGCCGGATCATCCTGTCACCACCGCCGTGGCGAGCGACGCAGAGCAGGCCGAGCTCGACGCTGACCTCGTCCTCTTGGCGCTGGAGAACCTGGTTCGCAACGCCCGAGAGGCGCTGCCGGCTGGCGGCGAGATCCGCGTGACTGCCCGCCGTGAAGGGCGCGCGTTGTGCCTCGAGGTCTGGGACGGCGGTCGCGGGTTCGGTCCCCGCGCCCGGGAACGTGCCTTCGACGAGCTCTTCACGACCAAGGACGGGCCTGGTGGGCTCGGATTGCCCTTCGTGCGCCGGGTGGCCCGGGCGCACGGGGGGGATGCCAGCATCACGAGCGGCCCGCAGCGTGGGACCACGGTGTCGATGCGCCTCGAGTCGAGCCCGTGACCGCCGCCGAGCGTGTGAGCCCGTCGTGGAGGGGTCGAAGAGCATCGGACGTCCCTGCCCGTCCCGCGCTTCGCCGACCGATCCCGCGCCGCCGGGCGAGCGCAGCGAGCGCGACCACGACCCCGAGCCCCGCGAACCCGCCGCGGGGAGCCGCGCCGGCCCCGCGACAGCCGCAGCGCCCGTCCGCGTCCGACCCCGTGACGGGGGGAGCAGCGCCGGCCGGTCCCGCGGAAGCGACGGTCGTCGCGCGAACGCTCGCGGAAGCCGCGGGCGCGCTCGTGACGAGCCACGGCGAGAGGATCGCACGCTCGGGATCGAGCGCGTCGCGGCGCAGGTGCGGGAGGTTGCGACCGACGGGGACCTCGGCCGAGACGCGCGCGAGGCTGTCCCAGCGCCGCCCCCAGCGCCAGCGCTGGGGCGCCGCGCAGTCGGGGAGCGACGGCCGCGGCTCGAGGTGGACCAGCCGCACCTGGTAGCGCGGCTCCGCGCCCTCGGTCACCGCCGTCGCGAGTGCACCGTCTCGCCCTGTGGGGACCCCGGTGCCACCCGCGGTGGGAGCCGGGGCGGCCACGATGCGCAGATCGCGCGGCAGGCCCCGCGGCTCGAACCGGTGGTGGAGCCGGGTCAGGAAGAACCGGTGCCGCCGCCGCCACGCCTCGTGGCGCGCGAGCTCGCGCCGCAGCCGCTGCGCCTCGTGCTCGTCCGCCGCCCGCGCCGGCGGCGACAGCGCGCGCTGCCGCTCGCGGCGCGCGCTCGCCTCGGCCGCGGGCTCTCGCGGCGGCGCAGGCGCGCGCTCCGGAGCCGACACCAGCCGCGCCTCAACGACGTCGGCGCCGAAGGTGGCGAGCTCCGCCGGCTCGAGCGGCGCATCGGGACAGGGCTCCCCGCAGCCGTCGGTCCGCCAGGCGTACTCGAGGAGGAACGCCGTCGGGTCCTCCGCCCGAAGCCGATCGTGGAGCGCGGCGTACAGCTCCCCGACGCGCTGGCTCGCCGCGGGCACGACGCGCAGGTTGGTCGGGGCGGGGCGCACCGCGTAACCCTCGACGCCAAGCTGCCGGGTGGGTTCGAAGAGGTAGAGGAAGAGGTCCTGCACGCCGGGGCTCTGGCCGAGGCCGAGCGTCGCCGGCAGCGTGAGCCCCTCGCTTCCCGCCACGTAACGGATCCCGGCGAGGGGGAGGCGCTCCATCCCGCCGCTGGTGGCAACCTCGACACGACTCGGCTCGATCAACGAGACGAGGAGCCGACCGCCGGCCGCGCGCGCGACCACCGGAGCGAGCGCCTCGGGCGCGACCGTGAACCCCCGCGCGACGAGCCACGCGACCAGATCGTCGCGCGCGGGGTCGATCAAGAACAGGGCGTGCTCGCTCACCGGCTCCTTGAACACCGGCTGCAGGGAGACGGCGACCTCCCGCGAAACCCGATCGTCGGCCCCGGACGGGTCGTTCACCCCGAACGGCCCCGAGTCGCGCGGCAGCACGCGGTGCTCCCACGCCTGCACCGGCGGCGCGGGATCGCAGGGGTCCTGCTCGTAGAAGGCGTGGAAGCGGGGACCGGTGAGCTTGTCCAACCGGTCGAGCAGATCCCGTTTCACCGTCCTGAGCTCGCCCGCCCGCACGTCCGCGGGGACCGGGAGCACGAGCGCGAGCGGGGCCGGTGACGACTCGACCTCCGCGAACACCGTGACCACGGCGACCGGATCCCGCACCAGGACGGTCACGTGGGTCACCGGCACCCGCGGCAGCGACCCGTCCCGCGCGGCGACCAGACCGGGGAACGCGGCGTGAGCCGCCCCCGCGAGCGGGCCGAGGAGCAGCGCGGCGGCGACCAGGGCCCGAAGCGCGATCGGCACGGGCTCGAAGCTACTGGCTCGGCGCGCTCCGAGCCAGTGTAGGGCAGTTGCGCCGGGCCATTCGCGCCAGGGCGGACGCGCCGGGGCGGCCTGGGGTACGGGTTGGGCAAGCGCCCCGGGACATAGTAAATGGTGAGGATCGCATGGATCAGCGCCGGCACCCGACCCCGCGCGCGACGGTGCGCCCGCTCCCGCTGCGGTCCATCCCCGCCGGGAGCCGCCCGGGGGAGGCGCGCGCCCTGACGGAGGCCGTCTACCTGTCCACCGCCACCGGCGACCACACGCTGTTCGCGGAGCGAGTGCTGATCGGACGCGGCGCCCACTGCCGCGTCGTCGTACCGGACTCGCTCGTATCGCGGGAGCACGCGGCGCTCCTCATCAAGAAGCACTCGGTGGCCATCGAGGATCTTCGCAGCGCCAACGGCGTCTACGTCAACAACGTCCGCATCTTCACGCCGCAGCAGCTTCACGACGGGGACCGGATCCTGGTCGGGACCAACGAGCTCGCCGTGTTCGCCGTCACCGCCGAGACGCGGCCGCCGCTGGCGAGGCGCCGCACCTCGCTGCGGCCGGCGGTGAGCGTGGCCCCCAACGCGCCGACCGATCGCGCCGACGCGATCTCCGTGCTCGGCCGCCTCGCGGATCGGATGCTCGAACAGGGCCTCCCCGCCGAGGCGGAGCGGGTGCTCGCCGACCACCTCGAGCGGCTGCTGACGGGGGTGCTATCGGGGCTGCCCTTGCCGGCCAAGACCTGCGAGGCCGCGGCGCGGTACGCCCTGCGCCTGGCGCGGAGCCTGCATGATGGCAGGTGGGTGAGCTACGCGATGGAACTCCACCTCCGTGGCGAGCTGCTGCTCAGCCCGGAGCTCCTGCCCGAGCTCGAGGCCGCGCTGGCCACCTGCCGCAACGTAGACCCCGTGGTCTTCGGGTATTACGTGGAGTGGGTCCGCGCGGCGATCCCACGCGGCGGCCCCGAGGCGAGGCGCGTCCTCGACGCGCTCGGTCGCATGCGAAACCCGTGAACCCGATGCCCACAGCTCGCCCTCGCCACCTCCCCTGGCTGCTTCTGGCCGGCGCCGTCGCCGGCGGCGCCTGCGGGCGCACCGAGATCGAGGTGTGCCGGACGCCCGGCGCCACGCGGCCCTGCTGGAACGACTGCGGGGAGGGTGAGGAGCGCTGCGAGGAAGGCTTCTGGTCCCCCTGCGACGCGAGCTTCGAGCGGCCCTGCATCAACGACTGCGGCAATGGCACCGAGCGCTGCGAGCACGGCCACCGCGAGGCGTGCGACGCCGCCGGGTGGGTGGCATGCGTGAGCGAGTGCAGCCCCGACGACGCGGGCCAGGACATCCTTGGCTCGAGGTGGTGCGAGGCGGAAACGCCCCAGGGGCCCTGCCTCGTCGAATTCGTCGACGTCTGCCGCAGCGTGTGCGGCGAGGGGACGCGCACCTGCCGAGACGGGGTCTGGGACGCATGCTCCGCGCCCCTCCCCAAGCCGCCGGTCCTCGCGGTGACCGTCCGCGACTTCTACGAGGCCCACCCGGACTTCGAGGTCGGCCCCGAGAAGCAGGGGATCGTCGATATTGGCGTCGTACAGTTCGAGCTCGGCCCCGACGACAAGCCGGTCTACGCGGGGACGCCCACCACCCCGACCACCAGCGGGCGAGCGGAGTTCGACCAGTGGTACCGCGACGTCCCGGGCGTGAACGCGACGGGCACGGTCGACATCGAGCTCAAGGAGCAGCCCGGACGGCCCGGCGTCTATTCCTACACCCGCTACGGCTTTTTCCCCATCGACGGGATACTCCTCGGCAACGAGGGGAACTCACACAACTACCACTTCACGGTGGAGCTTCACACGCGCTTCCTCTACGTCGGGGGGGAGACCTTCACGTTCACCGGCGACGACGACCTCTGGGTCTTCATCAACCGCCGCCTCGCCCTGGACCTCGGCGGGGTGCACAACTCGGAAACCGGGACCGTGCACCTGGACGAGCAGGCCGGTAAGCTCGAGATTCAGGTCGGCGAAATCTACGATTTGGCCCTTTTTTTCGCCGAGCGGCACACGATCGAGTCAAACTTCTCGATCGAGACGACCATCGCCGAGTGGGACTTCTGCGACTGACCGCGCCGATCACGCCGGCTGACTGGAGACGAGCGTTCGAGATCCGCTTCGCTGGCCTCGACGTTCTCCCAAACCGGCACGCGGACGGTTGACGGGGGGGGGCGGTTCGCGGCATCTCTTCGGCCATGAGTGGGGCCGCGCGCGCGATTGCCATCCCGGACGGGACCGACCTCGTCGAGGCGCTCCGGCTCGCGATCGGCGCCGCGGACGGGTGGGTGCAGGCGGTGGGCCACGTGGAGGGGGTGGAACTCCGCGTGGCGGGTGCTGGCGTCGATCCAACGCGGACGGTCCGCGGCCGAGTCACGCTAGTTTCCTTCGGCGGACCCGCGGGTGGTCCCTACCTGGCCACCCTCGCCCGCCACGCGGACGGCGGCTTCGAGCTCTTCGGCGGTGCGCTACTGCGGGCGCGGACCAGCGGGGTCACCGCGGTGCTGCTTCCGTTCTTCCCCACCCCGACGCGCGCCGTCGCCGAGCCGGGCGACGACGAGCCGCCACTCGAAGATCGCACTCGCGCGCCGGGTTCCGTGCCGAGCGCCGCGCACCCTCCCCTCGGCCCCGAGCCGAACGCCTGGGCCGCGCTCGCGCAGGCCAGCGCCGAGGCGGCGCTCGCGGATGAGCCGTCGCCCGAGGAGATCCCCTCCCCTGAGCGCGGCGACCGGGTGCAGCACTTCGCCTTCGGGCTCTGCGACGTGCTCATGTCCGACGGCGATTCGCTGCGGATCCGCGACGTGGCCCGCACGGGTCGGATCCGCGAGATCCGGCTCGAGAAGCTGATCGTGCTCGCCCCCACGATCCGCGACGGCAAACGCGTCTTCAAGCTCGTGCGCAGTGACGGGCGCGACCCTTCCGCGGACAGGACGCGGCCACCGGGGAGCGGCCAGGGATGAGCCGGGCTCGGGGCGCGCTCCTCGGCCTGGCGCTGGTCGGCGCCACCCACGGGACCGCCGGGGCCGAGCCCGCACCGGACGACCCCGTGCGGGCGACAGCCGCCGCCGCGGAGCCGAGCCCCGCGCCGGAGATGGCGAGCAGCACGCCGGCGGACACGAACGTCGCCGGGGCAACCGCGGCGGCGACGGCGGACGGGGTCGAGATCGCGGCCAGCGGCGAGCCCGAGGCGGACCCGGCGTCGGGGCTCGAGGCCATCTGCGACATCGACCCCGACGCCTGCCCCCGGCTCGACATGGCGTCGGAGGCCGCCAAGGTCCTCGACGAGGTCATCTACTGCGTTCAGCCGCTCTACGCCCTGAAGAAGCGTCGCTTCCAGCTCCTGCCGTACTGGTCGCTCACGCTCAACGACCAGTTCGTCCAGCACCCGGGCCCGGGCCTCTCCGTGAGCTACTACTTCGCGGAGGTGGTCGCGGTGGGGGCGACCTTCAACTACTACCGCGCCTTCAACGTCGACAGCGCGTTCAACGCCGACGTCCGCCGTTCCGCCCGGGTGGGGGTCCCGCTCTCGGAGTACGACTGGGGCGCGAGCCTCGATCTGGTCTACGTGATGGGCTTCGGCAAGTTCGCCGGGTTCGGGGACTTCATCTTCTCTTGGGACGTCTTCCTGGTGGGCGGCGGCGGCGTGATCCGGACCCGCCCCATCGCGGTCATCGATCCGGACAACCGCGCCTTCTCGTTCACCTCGAAGCTCGCCGGCCACGCCGGCATCGGCGCCCGGATCTTCTTCTCCCGGTGGCTGGCCGCGGCGCTGGAGCTGCGCGATTACGTCTTCCAGGACCGCCTGGAGAGCCTGCAGACCCCCATCGACCCCATGGCCGCCCGCGATCCCGCGACCTGGTACGGCGAGCGGGAGATCGTGAACGACGTCCAGGCACAGTTCGGAGTCGCAGTGTTCGTCCCGTTCACGTTCGAGTACCGACTGCCGAAGTGACCGCCCCCCGGGCCCCGCCGCACGGCGCGAATCACCGGCCGAGATCGGCGCGGCGGAGCGGCTGGGTCGTGTCGACGTGCCCCATGAGCGACTCGGCCGTCGCGCCCGCGACCGTGAAGCGTACGGCGTCCACCCCGGGCAGCTCGGTGAGCGTCCAGACGATCGCCGACAGCAGCATCGTCTCCGCGAGCGAGCCGCCCGCGAGCCCCTCGCGGTCAAAATCGACCGTCACCACCCCGGCCGTGACACCGGCGACGCGGGCGCGCACCCCGGGCGGCGCGACGGCCACCCCGCCCGCGCGCGGCCCAACCTCGAGGAGCTCGCGGAGCGCGGCGGCCGCGCGCGCGGGCGTCGGCGGCGCCGAGCGGGCCTCGCTCACCAGGGGTGGGAGCGCCTCGTCCCCCGTGGCGACGTACCGAGGGTTGGCAAAGTAGAGCGTCAGGACGAGCCCCTCGACGGGCCGCGGCGCGGTCCCCGCGCTGGCTCCGGGCGCCGGCTCGACCGCCGCGCTCGGCGGGCTCGGGGGCGAGGGCGCCGGGGAGGCAGAGCCCTCGCACCGGGTCGCGGCACAGCCCCCGAGCAGCAGCCCCGCGAGGAGCCCGGGCCAGAGCGGAGACGGCGCGCGGCGAGGCGCGAGACGGCGAACTTGACGCAATGCGTCATAGGGGTGGGAGCGATCGGATCCGGCCATGCGCACGGTTCAGAGGTAGCACCGCACCACCCGTTCGACCGCGCCGACGTAGCTCGAGCCGAAGAGGTTGACGTGCACCAGGAGGGGATAGAGCTGAAGGAGCTCGACGCGCTCGGCGTGACCGGGAGCGAGGGGGAAGGCCTCCTCGTAGGCGGCGAAGACGCGGGGACCGAAGCCGCCGAACAGCCGCATCATCGCGAGATCCACCTCCCGGTGCCCACCGTAGGCGGCAGGATCGATGAGCACGGGTCCCCCACCCTCGTCGACGTGGAGGTTGCCACCCCACAGATCGCCGTGCAGCCGCGCCGGCGGCTCCTCGGGGCCGAGTCGACTCCCGAGCCCCTCCAGCAGCCGCTCCATCGATCGCCGCAGGGCCGCGGGGATCCGCCCACGCGCTACCGCGAGCTCGAGCTGCGGCCGCAGGCGGCGCTCCCGGAAGAACTCCTCCCAGCCGTCGCAGGCCCGGTTGTCCTGGGGCAAGCGGCCGACGAAATTGTCGTGATCGAGCCCGAACCCGGGCGCCCCGTGGCGGTGGAGCCGCGCGAGCGACCGCCCCAGCTCCTCCTCGAAGCTCGGGCGGGGGCGAGCGACCTCGAGCCACTCGAGCGCGAGAAACGGCGGCGCCTCGGCGGTCCCGCCCGAGACGGCGAGAACCAGCGGCAGGCGCACTGCATCGGCCGCGCGGAGCCAGTCGAGCCCCCGGGCCTCCGCGGGGAACATCGCCGGATCGGCGCCGCGGTGGGTCTTGACGAAGACCCGCCGACCCGAAGCGAATAGGACGGAGAAGGCTTCGTTGATGTCCCCACCGGCGACGGCCCTGGCCCGGACCACGCGCGCACCCAGCGCGGACTCGAGCGCCTCCGACAGCGCGCGCTCGATCACAGCCCGTGCTCGCGACGCAGGTGCGCGAGCAACCCGCGGCAGCTCACCAGGCAGAGCTCCAGCACCTCGTCGAACCCGCCCTGACCGCCGTAGTACGGGTCGGGCACCGAGGCGCCGGGTGGCGAGCCCGGATCGAAGGCGCGCAGGAGCGAGAGTTTGCGCTCCGCGGCCACGTCTGGGGCCAGCGCGACCAGATCGCGCAGGTTCTCCGCGTCCATGGCGATGACGTGATCGAGGCGGGCGAAGTCCGCGCGCTCGAAGTGGCGCGCGTGACCGTCCACGACGATGCCGCGCGCCTGGGCCGCGGCGCGCGCGCGCGGGTCCGGCCGAGCACCGACGTGGTAGGCGCCAGTGCCGGCGCTCTCGACCGCGATCGCCTCGCCGAGCGCGGCGGCCTGGGCGAGGTGGCGCAGGACCCCCTCCGCGGTGGGGGAGCGGCAGATGTTGCCGAGGCAAACGAAGCAGACACTGACCATCAGCGCCGAGCCTAGCCCGGCGCGGTGCGGGCCGCACGAGCGGGCGGGTCGCGGGCGGCCCGGATCGGGACCGTGGAGCGCCTGCACCCCCGCCGGGCCACACCTCCACACGGGAGTATCACCGCGCGATCCCGCAGTACTCGTCGCCCACGTCGGCGTTGCGAGCACCCCGGGGTCCGTGCCACGACGTCGAACGGAGGAGCCCGTCATGCGTGCATGGATTGGACGTGAACCCACCATCCGTACCCTGGTTGCCGGCCTGACCCTCGCGGTCGGCCTCGGCGGCGCCTGCGCGCGCCGAACCCCGGCGACCTCGGCCGGCGCCGGCTCGGCGAACCCCACCCCGTCCGCCGCCCCCACGGCGACCGCCTGCCAGTCCGCGGCTGACCTGCAGGCGGAGACCTGGCTCCTCGAGCTGACGCTGGAGGAGAAGCTGCTGCTCGTCGCGGGCACCGGCTTCGACACCGTGGGGGTGCCGCGCCTCGGGATCCCATCGCTGCGAATGACCGACGGCCCCGTCGGGGTCCGCGCCGGCAGCTCGACGGAGTTCCCGGCAGGGACCCTGCTGGCAGCGACCTTCGATCCCGAGCTCGTCGCCCGGGTGGGCGCCGCCATCGCGCGCGAGGTGAAGGCGCACGGCAAGAACGTGCTGCTCGCGCCGGCGGTGAACCTCGCCCGCACCGCGCTGAACGGCCGCAACTTCGAGTACTTCGGCGAGGATCCCGAGCTCGCAGCGCGCGCGACGGTCGGCTACGTCCGCGGCGTCCAGGGCGAGCGCGTGGTGGCGACGGTGAAGCACTATGCCGTGAACAACCAGGAGACGGAGCGCATGACGATCAGCGCGGAGGTGGATCCGCGCACGCTCCACGAGCTCTACCTGCCCGCCTTCGAGGCCGCGGTGAGGGACGGCGGCGCCTGGGCGGTGATGTGCGCCTACAACCGCGTCAACGGGGTCTACGCCTGCGAGCACCCCGGCCTGCTCACGGAGACGCTCCGGCGCGCCTGGGGGTTCCAGGGGCTGGTGATGTCGGACTGGGGCGCGACGCACAGCGTGGCCCGCGCCATCCTGGCGGGGCTCGACCTCGAGATGCCGAAGGGTGACCAGCTCTCCCCCACCGCGCTCCGCACGGCGCTCGAACGCGGCCAGATCGAACCGTCCCACCTCGACGAGATGGTCCGGCGGCAGCTCCGCGTGATCGCGGCGCTCGGCCTCGAGGCCGACGCCACGGAGCACCCAGAAGCGATCGACACACCGGCGCACCGCGAGCTCAACCGCGAGGTCGCCCGCGCGGGCTTCGTCCTGCTCAAGAACGAGGGCGCGACCCTGCCGCTCGCGCGCGAGCGCCTGCGACGGGTGGCGGTGGTCGGCCCCCGCGGCGCGCTGGTGGACGGCGGCGGGGGCAGCGCGCACGTCAACGCCACGCGGAAGGTCACGCTGGTGGACGCGCTGGGCGCCGCGCTGGGCCCCAGCGTGGAGCTCGACTTCGCACCGGGCGAGATCACGCCCGACGGGCTCGCGCCGATCCCCGCCTCCGCGCTGACGCCTCCGCCCGGCCACGCCGGCCGCGGGCTGCTCGGCGAGTATTTCGTTGGCACCGAGCGCCAGGGCACGCCCAAGGTCGCGCGCGTCGATCCCACCGTGGACTTCCACTGGGATCTCGCCGCGCCCGCTCCCGGGCTGCCCGAGGATGGTTTCTCGGTGCGCTGGACCGGCAAGCTGACAGCCCCCAAGAGCGGCTTGTATGCGCTGGCGCTCCGCTCCGACGACGGCGCCCGCCTCTACCTCGATGGCCAGCTCGTGGTCGATGTCTGGGGCAGCCACCCGCCGACCCTGAAGAGCACCGAGCTCGAGCTCGTCGCCGGCAAGAGCTACGAGCTCGAGCTCCACTACTACGAGGGGATCATCGGGGCGACGGTCCAGCTGCTCTGGCAGACGACCGAGCTGGATCCGCTGCGCCGCGTGGCCGAGGTGGCACGGGGGGCGGACGTCGTGATCGCGGCCGTCGGCGACGGGATGGGGGACGAGACCGAAGGCATGGACCGGGCGTCGCTGGCGCTCCCGGGACGACAGGACGAGATCGTGAGCGCCGCGGCGGCGGTGAACCCGCGGGTCGTCGTCGTCACCACCACGGGCGCCGCCGTGACGATGCCGTGGCTCGATCGCGTCCCGGCGGTGCTCCACGCCTGGTTCCCGGGACAGGAGGCCGGCGCGGCGCTCACCGACGTGCTGCTCGGGGACGTCAGCCCCTCGGGCAAGCTCCCGGTCACCTTTCCTCGCCGCCTCGAGGACGAGCCGGTGCACGGCAGCTTCCCGGGCGCGGGCGGGAAGGTCGCCTACGCGGAGGGGATGCTGGTGGGGTACCGCTGGTACGACACCCGCAAGATCGAGCCCCTCTTCCCGTTCGGGCATGGCCTGTCCTACACGACCTTCGCCTACCGCGACCTCGCGGTGTCCGCCTGGGACCCCGCGCACGGAGTGTCGGTGCGCCTGAAGGTGAAGAACACGGGTCCGCGTCGCGGCGCGGAGGTGGTGCAAGCGTACGTCCACGACGACGTCGCCAGCGTGCCGCGACCCGAGCAAGAGCTCCGGGCGTTTCAGCGGCTCGAGCTGGGCCCGGGCGAGGAGCGCGAGGTGACGCTGGTCCTGCCGCTCCGGGCCTTCCAGTTCGCCGCCCCAACGGGGGCGGGCGACGCCGGCTGGCGCCACGAGCCGGGCAGCTTCGAGATCCGCGTCGGCAGCTCCTCGCGCGATATCCGACTGCGCGCGGCGCTGGAGGTGCCCGGGCCGTGAGTCGGCCGTGCCCGGGCGGCGCGGCGCGCCGGCGATCCCGCCCCCGGGCGGTCGCGCTTGCGGCTGCTGGCCCTGACGAGCGCTGCCGTCAGCAGGCCGCGTTCACCTCCCGGATGACGGTGTCGATCTCCGTCGGCGTCAGCCGCGGGTGCACGGGGAGGCTGAGCACCTCTCGGCAGGCGCGTTCGGTTTCCGGCAACGACGCCTCGGGGAGGCTGAGCTCGGCGTAGCGCCGTCGCATGGCCGGCTGCTGGTGGATGGCGAGCGGGTAATAGACCCGGACCCCGATCCCGCGCGCGCGGAGCCGCGCGGCGATCGCGTCGCGGTCCGCGCCCGAGGGCACCCGGATCGTGTACTGGTGAAAGACGTGCCGGCAGCCCCGGCGCACGGAAGGGTGGGTGACGCGCTCGAGGCCGACGCGGTAGGCGGCGGCGTTCTGCTCGCGCTGCTCCGTCCACCCGGCGAGCCGCGCGAGCTGACAAAGACCGATGGCACCGCAGAGGTTCGTCATGCGGAGGTTGAGGCCCATCAGCTCGTGGTGGTACGGGGCGCTCCGGCCCTGGTCGCGGAGCATCCGGAGCCGTGCGGCGAGCGCGTCGTCGTCGGTCAACACCATCCCCCCCTCGGTGGTGGTCATGTTCTTGGTCGGATGGAAGCTGAACGCCGCCGTGCCCCAGGTGCCCACGTGGCGGCCGTCGATGGCGGCCAGGTGCGCCTGGGCCGCGTCTTCCAACAGCAGCAGTCCGCGGCGGGAGCAGAGCGCCGCGAAGCGCGGCATGTCGGCGGGATGGCCGTAGAGGTGAACGGGCATGATCGCCCGGGTGCGGGGCGTGATGGCCGCCTCCGCCGCCTCGACCGAAAGGGCATACGTCGCCGGCTCGATGTCGGCGAACCGCGGGACGGCGCCGGTGGCGACCACGGACGAGGCCGTCGCGAAGAAGCTGAACGCAGGGACGATGACCTCGTCCCCCGGTCCGATCCCGAGCGCCAGCAGCGCGGCCGTCAGCGCCGCCGTGCCGTTGCTGGTCGCGACGCCGTGCACGGCGCCGTGGGCAGCGGCGAAGCGCCGCTCGAACTCGGCGACCTGCGCCCCCTGAATGAGCTGCCCACTCGCGAGCACCTCGAGCACGGCGCGCTGCTCCTCGGGTCCGAGGTACGGGCTTGCAATCCCGATCTCCATGGGGTGGATCCTTGGCACCCCGACGGGCTCGTGACCAGGTCCCCGGGGGCGTGACCGCGGGCTCGTCCCCTCACGCGGCGCCGACCAGCGCGCACGCGCCCGCCGCAGCGGCGGGCGTGATGGAGGCGGGCCTCGGCAGCGCCGGGCGCCCCCCGGAGAGCAGCGCGACCGCGCCGGTCACCGCGACCTGCCCGAGCCCACCGACGCGCTCCGCCGCGCCGCGCAGAGCGCGCGGGCGACCGACGCGAGTGGGCATGCCGAGGACGATCTCCGCGTGCTCGACCAGACCGGCGAGCGCGGCGCCGCCCCCGGTCAGCACGCAGGTCGGGCTCCCCGTGCGGCAGAGGTCGAGCGTCGCGATGCGCGTCGCGACGGCGGCGAGGAGGCCATCGAGGAGCGGGGCGCAGAGCGCGCTCAGGAGCCGGCGCGGCACGGAACGTCCGCCCTCCGGCAGCGCCACCTCCTCGCGCTCGTCCACCAACCACGCGAGCGCGCAGGCGTGGGCGCGCTTGACCTGCTCCGCCGCGGCCACGGACAGGCCCAGACCGCGTGCCAGCTCCTCCGTGAGCTCCTGCGCGCCGAACGCGAGCGCGCTTTGGTGGCAGATCTCACCGTCAGCGAGGGCGCAGAGCCCGGTCCCGCCGGCCCCGAGCTCGATCACCACCACGCCACCGGCTAGCTCCTCAGCCGTGCAGACGCTGGCGGCGCTCGCCACCACCGCCGGCATCACCCCGGCGAGGACGAGCCCCGCTCGCTCCACGGTCGCCAGCGCCCCCCGGAGGACCGTGGTCGGCAACCACGCGGGGTCCACCGGGGCGTCGACCGCGACGCCCGCGGACCGCGCGACGTCGCGCACCACCCGCGCGGCGCGCTCCGGGTCGACGACCACGCCGTCGGCGACCTCGCTCCACCCCTCCGAGCGCGCACCCCGCACCGCGAGCTCGCCGTCCTGGGCCACGGCGACGATCACCGCGACCTTCGTGGTGCCGACGTCCACGATCACCGCTCGCTCGGGGGGGCACCGCGTCATCGCAGGGTCCGAAGGGGGCGCCCGGCCTCGCCCGAGAAACCCAGCGCCAGTGTCCGCCGGGGTAGCGCCGGACGCGCCATGCGGGCAAGTTTTCGGCTGGAGGCGGCGCCAGCTCACCGATTCGGTCGCGGGGCCGACCCGCGCGCATCGTCGGCGACGAACCAGCCCCATTCCCCCCAGATGAGCTCCGCAACCGCGCCGCCGTAGGAGTGACCCGCCCCCTTGGCGAAGACGACGCGGGCCTCGAGGCCCGCCGCCTCGAACCAGCCGATCGCGGTCCGGGCGCCGCGCTCGCAGTCCCACTGGCCACAGGCGAACAGGACGCGGCGGCCGCCAGCGGCTGCGAAGGCGGCGACCTTCGCCGAGCTCCAGCGATCGAAGCCACCCTCGATCAGCACGGCCCGGTCAAACCACTCCGGTCGACGGCCGAGGATCGCGACCCCCATGATGGCCCCCTGGGAGAACCCCGCGAAGGCGTGGGGCGGCGCGGCGACGTGCTCTGGGTAAGCCGCGCGCACGCTGTCGAGCGCCTGCTCGATCTCGCGCTCGAGGTGCTGGTTGGTGAGGTAGTGGTAGCGAGGATCGTTCATCGCCGGCGGATCGGGCCGGGCCACGCCGCGTGGGCAGAGGACGAAGGCGTCATCGCCGACGACGTCGCGCCAGACGGCGCAGGTCCAGTCGGGTCGATCGTAGTTGCCGTGAGTCGCCACCAGCAGGGGGCGTGGCCCGGTGGCGCCGACCGGCAACGAGACCACCGCGTTCCCATGGCCAGTGACCTCGAGCTCGACGAGCGGCGCGGGGGCGACGAGCGGCGGCAGCCCTGGGTTCGCGGCGCCGCCCGGAGGCGCCCCCCCCGCCGAACCGTCGGGCCGCGCCGGGTCGGCGTCCAGCCGCTCACGCGTCGGCCGGTCGGCGCTCACCGCGGGCGGCCGAGGAGCGCCGATCCCGGTCCGGTCGCGTGGGGATGCGGAGCGGGCGCACGCCGCGAGCGTCAGGACTCCGCCCAGCCCCAGGAGAGAACCGACCCCCACCGATCGCCAGCGCCAGCGCCGGAGCGCCGTCCGAGCGCCACACGCCCTCATGGCGGCGGCTCGGCCTCGCCCGAGCCGCTCCCCCGCGAAGCGGTCCCGAGCGAGGGCAGCGGCAGCGCGGTAGGGAAGGGTGGGAGCCGCCACGCCGAGGGGATGGGCGGCAGCGCCGAGGGCAGCCCCGTCGGCAGGTCGGTCAGGTCCAATCCAGACAGGTCGATCGTCCCGATCCCCGGGATGGGGATCGGCTGCAGCCCGCACCCAACCCCGATGGTGCGGATCATGCGCGCCTGGTCGAGCTGATGGGTCTGAGCGTCGATGTCGATGCGCACGGCGACGCTGCCCCTCACGTAATCCCGGACCAGCCCGGCGGCGAGGCGGCCGAGCGCCTCGCCGAGCCGGCTCTGCGCGGCGGCACCGACTAGCGCGGAGCAGGGCAGATCCCCGCGCAGCGCAAGGCGGACGCGCGCGGTCTGCGCCGAGCGCGTCACGTCGCCCTTCCCCTTGACCACGAAGCTCCCGGCGGTCACGCGCGTCTCGGTGAGCGCGACCTGCCCCCGATCGGCGGCAACCGCGAGCTTGGTATCGAGCTCCGTGACGTCGCCGAACACGAAGCCGTCGAGCTCGACGGGGTGCGGCGGGATGTAGCCCTTGAGCGCAGCGTGGAGGGTCCCGGTGACGGGTCCGGCCCCCAGCCCCGCGGGGAGCGTGAGCTCGGCGAAGCCGCTGACGGAGATGCCTCCCTTCGGCAGCGGCATGCCGAGCGGATCGGCGAGGCGCTCGAGCGGCGTCGGACGGAGGGTGACGAGCGCGACCGGGGGACTGGCCGCATGCCGGACCACGATCTGCACCGGACCCTCGGCGGGTGACGGGGCGCCGAAACCGAGCGCGATCTGCGCCTCGGAAGCCTGATAGCCGGCCGTGACGCGCCCCACGTCCAGCCCCGAAACCTCCGCCCGCTCGGCCGCGAACGCCCCTCCGAACGGCGTGGGCAGGAGGTTGCCCCCGGCGAGGGAGAGCCAGGGCTTCGCCGCCGCCGCCTCGCGCCACTCGACGCCGATCCCGTGCGCCGTCAGCGGGATCGCGTAGGTGGCCGGGTGCGCGCGCGTCCACTCGGCGAAGGACAGCGCGAGCGCCGGCGCCGAGCCGACGACGCGGATCCGCCCGCCGTGCACCGTGGCGGCGACCGGCTCGAGGTCATGGAGGGCGAGGTCGATCCGATCGAGGTGGGCGTCGATCCCCGCCACACCCACCAGGGTGAGGGTCACCCCTTCCAGCTCCAGCTTGGTGAGGGAGGGACGCAGCGTGGCGAAGTCGATGACGAAGCCCCGCTCGCGAGCCGCCTCGCGCACGCGCCGCTGGAGGTAGGGCTCGAGGAGGCTAGCGGACAGGGCCAGCCCGACCAAGGCGACGACGCCGCCCGCCGCGAGGAGGGCGCCGAGGCAGCCGAGGATGATCAGGCCCCGCCGACGACGAGGCCGCACCGGGGGAGCGGCCGTGTTCACGGCCCGGGAGCATAGCCCGCCCGCGCCCCCTGCGCTGCCTCTCGGCTCGGGATCGGGGCGGCGCGCTCGCTGCGGCCACCCCGCGCGCGTTCCTGGATCGGCGCCGGGGGCGCTTGAGCCCGCCACGCGAGGGTCCGTATGATGCGTCCCCTCGGCTCACCGATGGTCCGGGGCGCTCGCCCGACCATCGCCGCCGCGGAGCGCCCATGGCGGAAACCACGTACCTGACCCCCAGCGGCGCCCGCAAGCTCTCCGAGGAGCTCCGCCAGCTGCTCGAGCGCGAGCGCCCCCGGGTGGTGCAGGAGGTGGCCGAGGCCGCCGCGCAGGGGGATCGCTCGGAGAACGCGGAGTACATCTACGGCAAGCGGCGCCTGCGCGAGATCGATCGCAAAATACGCTACTTGACTCGGCGTCTGGAGCGCGCCGAGGTCGTGCGCACGGAGGAGATCCCGCAGGACGCCGTGCGCTTCGGCGCGCGGGTGGCGGTCGAAGACCCCGCGGGCAAGCGGAGCACGTACGTCCTGGTGGGCCCCGACGAGGCGGATCCAGCGCGCGGACTGGTGAGCTTCCGCTCCCCGCTCGGCCAGGCGCTCCTCGGACGGCGCCGGGGCGACACGACAACGGTGCGCCGACCCGCTGGCGAGATCACGCTCGCGGTGCTCCAGGTGTCCTACGACGACTGACCGGGGTCGGATGCGGGAGCAGTTCGCGGGCACAAAGCGCTACACGGTCCGCCGCCGCCTCGGCGCCGGCGGGATGGGCGTGGTCTACGAGGTCTTCGATGGTGAGCGCGGGCTCACCGTGGCGCTGAAGACGCTGACGCGTGTCGACCCGGCGGCGATCTACCGCCTGAAGCAGGAGTTCCGGTCCCTCGCCGACGTCGTCCACCCCAACCTCGTCGCGCTGTACGATCTGGTTTCCGAGGGCGACTGCTGGTTCTTCACCATGGAGTACGTCCCGGGGCAGGGCTTCGTGGATCACGTCCGGGGTGCGCCGCCGGCGATGGGCGAGCAGCCGGAGGCGCGACGCGAGCCGACCGGGCTGCACACCCTGCAGTCCCCGGGAGCGTTCACGCCGCTCCCGAGCGGTGAAGCTGACGGGGCGGCGGCGGACCCCGCGCTCGCCGGCGCCCCCCCCGCCTCCGCGCGCTGGCAACCCGATCTCGCGCAACTCCGCGCTGCCCTCGCCCAGCTCGCGGAGGCGGTCCGCGCGATCCACGCCGCCGGCAAGCTCCACCGCGATCTGAAGCCGAACAACGTCCTCGTGACGGCGGAGGGACGGGTGGTGGTGCTCGATTTCGGGCTGGCGCGAGGGAGTGAGGACGGCGGCCTCGAGCTGTCCCTGGAAGACGCGATGGTGGTGGGCACGCCCGCCTTCATGGCGCCGGAGCAGGCCGCGGGGGAGCCGGCGACGGCGGCCTCGGACTGGTACGCGGTGGGCGTGATGCTCTACGAGGCGCTCACCGGGCGGCTCCCGTTCACCGGATCGGTGCGCGAGGTGCTGGCCCAGAAGCAGCAGGTCGAGCCGACCGCCCCGGCGCGCCTCGTCGGCGGGGTCCCGCCCGACCTGGACCAACTCTGTCGGGCGCTGCTGCGGCGCGACCCCTCGCTCCGGCCCGGCTTCGGCGACGTCGCGGCGCGGCTGCGGCTCGGCCCCGTGGTGGTGGTCCCCACCCACCGCGCCTCCATCCCGGCGACCGCCGCACCCGAGTCCGCGCCACCCTTCGTGGGGCGTGCCCGGGAGCTCGCCGCGCTCGGCGGTGCGCTCACCGACACGCGCCGCGGCACTCCGGTGGTGGTCTATGTGCACGGCCCGGCGGGGACGGGCAAGACCCTGCTGCTCGATCGTTTCATCGACCAGGTGCGCTCCGAGGGCTCGACGGTCGTGCTGACGGGGCGCTGCTACCAGCGCGAGTCGGTGCCCTACAAGGCGTTCGACGCCGTGATCGACGGGCTGAGCCGCTACCTGCGACGGCTCCCCGACGCCGAAGTGGAGGCGCTCCTCCCGCGCGACGTGGGCGAGCTGGTGCGGCTCTTCCCCGTGCTCGAGCGGGTGGAAGCGGTGCAGCGTGCGCCCCACTGCGGCATCGCCGCGGTCAACGACGACCCCCGGCCACGCGCCTTCGCCGCCATCAAGGAGCTCTTCGGGCGCATCGCCGACCGTCACCCGCTCGCGATCGTGGTGGACGATCTGCACTGGGGCGACCTCGACAGCGCCGACCTCCTGGTCGAGCTGCTGAAGGCGCCCGACGCGCCGGCGCTGCTGTTCGTGGCAGGCTTCCGCGGCGACCTCGTCGAGAAGAGTCCGATGCTCACCCGCCTGGAGGAGCGCGCGCCCCCGCCGACCCAGGCGCAGCGCCGTGTGCTCGAGGTGGGGGCGCTGGACCTCGAGTCCGGGATCGGGCTCGCGCTCGACCTGCTGGGAGGGTGCGACGACGCCACTTGGGCGCTGGCCAAGGCCATCGCACGCGAGGGGCGCGGCAACCCGCTCTTCATCGCCGAGCTCAGCCGGCATTTCGGCGCGCAGGGCGGCGACGAGATCCCGCTCGATCCGCGCGCCCGCGTCGGCGTCACGCTGGAGGAGGCCCTCGCCGCCCGGGTCGCGAAGCTGCCGGAAGCGGACCAGCGGCTACTGACGGTCCTGGCCGTCTCCGGCGCCCCGCTCGAGCAGGACATCCTGTCTCGGGTCGCCGGCCTCCCGGGCGATCCCCGGCTGGCCGTGGCCGCGCTCCGCCGGCAGCGCCTGGTCGAGTCGCGGCGACGCCTCGGCCACGAGGTGGTGGAGATCGCCCACGAGCCGCTGCGCAACGTACTGCTCGGACGGCTCACCATCCAGCGGACCCGGGCGCTCCACGAGCGGATCGCCGTCGAGCTCGCCGCCACCGGTCGCAGCGAGCCCGAGACGCTGACTCGGCATTTCGCCGACGCCGGCCGCCGGACGCTCGCTGCTGAGCACGCGGTGCGGGCCGCGAAGCGCGCGCAGCAGTCGCTCGCCTTCGCGCGAGCGGCGCACTTCTTCGAGCTGGCCCTCGCGCTCGGCGATCCGAACGACCTCGAACGATGGCACCTGCTGAACGCTCTCGCCGAGGTGCTGGCGCGCTCCGGACGCACAGAGGAGGCGGTGCAACGGTATCTCGAGGCCGCGCGCGGCGCCCCGACCCCGGAGTCGGCGGGGCTGACGCGCAAGGCGGCCGAGCTCAAGCTCCAGAGCGACCGCGTCGAGGGGCTCTTCCGGGGATCGACGACGGGTGACGCCTCGCTCTTCGACGGGATCGGACGCGAGGAGCTCCATGCTTTCCTGACCGAGAGCGAGGTCGTCTCCGGCCGCACAGGCGAGCTCCTGGTCGCGGCGGCCGAACGCGCCGAGTGCTTCTTCGTCGTGCTGTCGGGGGCCGTGGACCTCGATCACGGCCGCGGCGCGACCGCGCGAGTCACGGAGGGCGCGATCGTCGGGGAGGTCCCGTTCCTGCTCGGGGCGGCCCGTCCCTCGCGCGTCCGTGCGGCGAGCGACGACGCGCGCCTGCTCGCGATCAGCCAGCGCTCGCTCGAAGGGCTCAGCGAGATGAACCCGCGACTCGCGCTGCGCCTGGTCGTCAACCTGTCGCGAGTCGTCTGCACCAAAGCGGCGGGGGTGCAGCGGCGCGCGCTGGGCAAGGAGAAGGAGCGCCCGCCCTGAGCCCGGTCCAGATGGGAACGAGGGAACGACCGGGAGCGGCGCCGGCCGGAAACCGAGCCCGGCAAGGCGGCCGGGGTGTCGGCGACGAGGGCTTGAAGCTCGTGGAGAGGGTTCCCGCTCTCGGAGAACCCACCCTCGAAGGACCCGCCCTCGGGCTCGCGCGCGGCGTGGGCACCGGCGAAATCCGACCGCGACCATGGTAGAGTGGCGCCGGTGGTGTCACTGCGCGCTCGCAGGGAGGGGGGGGCGACCGAGCCTGGGCGCACACTGCGCCAGGGCGGGAGGCCGTGCTCACCGCGCCGCCCCGAGCGGCGTGCCGTTCCCGTCGGCCTCGCCGCGCTGGGCCTCGCCACGCTGGGCCTGCCACCCCGGGCCGGCGCCGAGGAGGACGTGGCGGCGACGCCGAGGCGCGTCACCGTGGGCGACACGGCCTCGGCGCTGCCTGGCTTGGCACGGGTCGGCGTCCCGGGGCCCCGCGCGAGCGTCCTGTCGCTGGCGGTGACGGGCGGTTACGGACTGACCGAGGCGCAGGCGGAGCAGTCGGGCGCCAACCACCGGGCGCTCGGCGTGGTCGCGGTCGCGGTGGCTCCCCTCGACTGGCTCGCGCTCGACCTGCGCCTGGATGGCCGCTACGACGTGCACCCGGCAGACACGCGCGGTGAGGACTCCGGCGGCGTCGGCGAGCCTCGCCTCGGCGCGCGCGTCGGGCAACGCTGGCAGACCCTCGGGCTCGGTGCCGAGCTGGTGGCGTGGCTCCCAGGCAGCGACGCCCCCTCCGTCGACTTCGGGGCGACCACCCTGGACGCGCGCGGACTGGTCGCGGCCACACCGGGTGAGGGGCGAACAACGGTGGCCGGCCTGCTCGGGTTCCGGCTGGACCGCAGCGCCGAGACGGAGCCGGACCCAGAGCGGTTGCGCGTCGGTGACCGCGTCTCCCTGGGGGTGAGCGAGTTCGACGCCCTGCTGCTCGGCCTCGGGGTGAGCGAGCGCGTGGGGGCACTCGAGTTGCTCGGCGAAGTCAGCGCCGACTGGCTCCTCGGGAGCGACTCGCCGGGCTTGAGTCGTTCCCCGGTGCGGCTGACCGCCGGGGCGCGACACCCGCTCCTCCCGCTCTTGAGCCTCGAGGTCCTCGCCGAGGTGGTCCCCACTGGGCGCCCCTCGGTCGCTCCCGAGGCCCCGCTCGCCCCGCTCGAGCCACGGTTCTCGCTCAGCGTGGGCCTGCGCGCCCGACCGCTGCCGGTGCCGGACGCGTCGCGGTCGGCAGCCCCGCCGCCCCCGGCCGCGCCCACCGCGCCCCCGGCGACCGCCACCCCCGCCACGCCCCCCCCACCGCCGGAGCCGGTCATCTGCACGGTCGTGGGCACGGTGGTGGACGAGAGCGGTGCGCCGATCGTTGACGCCGAGGTGAAGGCCCTGGTCGGGCAGGCCGGGAGCACCCACCGCACCGACGCCGCCGGCCACTTCGAGATCCGGGGCGAGGCGTGCGGCGCGGGGACGCTCACGGTGTCGGCCGTCGACTTCGACCCCGTGACGAGGAACGTGGAGGTGACCGAGGCCGTGGGGACGCCGGTGGAGATCCTGCTCCGCCCGGCGGTTCCAGCCGGGGAGCTCCGCGGCCTGGTGCGCGCGCTCGACGGCACACCCGTCGTAGCCCGCGTGCGAGTGGTGGGCACGGCGCAGACGGCGACCACCGCCGCGGACGGGTCCTTCTCCCTCCAGGTACCCCCGGGCAGCTACACGGTCGAGGTCGAGTCGGAGGGCTTTGCCCAGCAGCGCCGCAGCGTTCGCATCGAGAACCGAGGCGTCACCATCCTCAACGCCGATCTGCGTCCACGGCCATGAGCTCGCCGCTGCTCTCGCTCTTCGGGATGCTGGTCGTGGTGGCGGCGCTCGCCGGCTGCCGCTGCGCCGAGGCCCCGGCGGTCGCCGAGCTGGTGCAGACGACGGGCACGATCACCCGCGACCATGCCGGGCGCGAGCGCGCCTGGCAGCCGGCGGCGACAGGCGCGCGGTTCCACATGGGCGACGGCGTCCGGGCCGCCACAGACTCGCGGGCGACCCTCGCGCTCGCTGGCGACACGCGACTGCACCTCGCCGCGGGCGGCACCATTCGCTTTTTGCCCCACGGACCCAAGGGGTTCCTCGTGCTCGACGTCGAGGTCGGCGAGGCGGTGCTGGAGACCGGCGGCCAGCAGGTCCGGGTGAGCTCTTCGTTCGGCAAGGTGGTGATCGACCCGCAGTCGCGCCTGGTGATGGCGCGATCGCGGCGAGGGATGAGGTACGCGGTCGAGCTCGGCAAGATCACGCTCGGAGACGAGGGCCCCGGCGGCGTCGCGGTGGCCGCCGGGCGCGGGATCGAGGTCGAGCTCGGCGGCGTGGTGCTGGAGCCGTTCGCGCTGGCCGCGGCTGCGAGCGCCAGCGCGGCGCCGGCGCCGCCGAACGCCGGGGCGCCGCCCGAAAATCACGAGATCGTGGCGACCACCCGCGGCGGCGCTGCCCAGCAGCGCGCGCCGGGGGTCCAGACCTGGCAGCCCCTCCCTGCCGGCGAGAGCCAGCTTGCGCCAGGAACGGGGGTGCGGGTCGGCGCAGACACCACCGTGTCAGTGCAGCGCGGCGCGGAGCGGGCCGATCTCGCCCAGGGAGAATTCCTCGTGGGGGTGCCCGGTGGGACCCTGGTGCAGGCGTCCGGCCCCGTGCGCCTCACCGCGACAGGCGGCTCGGTGACCGTTCCGGGCGGGGTGATCGTGACCAAGGGCGAGGACACGGCCGTGGAGATCCAGCTCGGGGACGATCGGAGCGCGCGGGTGCGCGTCTTTCTTGGCGCGATCGATCTACGGGGAGAGCGGACCGCGGAGGTCCGCGGTGGCGAAACCGGCACGCTCGACGCCCAGGGCAAGGTCGACGTCCTCGGCCGCGCGCCCTCACCAGCCAACCTGGTGGTGGACGGCGGCGCCACCTTCACCGTCCATGATCCCGCCCCACCGACGGTGGTGGGCTTCCGGCTCGGCGGAAGATGCCCAAGAGGCGCCACGGTCGAGGTGTCGGGTCACTCCTTCGCCAGCCAGGAGGAGCCGGCGACCGCCCCCTTCGCCATCGGCACGTGGACCTATGCCGTTCGATGCCTCGGGCGGCAAGGGCCGGACCGGGCGCCGGTGACCAAGGGCACCGCCACCGTGCTGCGAGACACGGGCCGGAAGACCGTCGCCGCCCAGGCCGCGCCAACCAGCCACGTGAACACGGACGGGCGCCGCTACACGGTCCTCTACCAGAACCGACTGCCGCAGGTGTCGGTGGGCTGGGCCACCGCGCCGCCCGCGCCCTCCTACACGCTGGTCCTCACCGGGCCACTCTCGAAGACCGTCAGCGCGAGCGCGCCCCAGCATGCGTTCCCGTCCGGGGGCTTGCCCGAGGGCACCTACCAAGTGTACTTCGAAGCAGCGACGGACCCACCCCGGCGGTCCCGAACGACGAGCATCGTGCTGCGCTTCGACAACGCGAGCCCCACCGCCGCCATCGCCGGTCCGCTGGAGTTGACGGCCGGCGCGAAGGTGCCGGTGACGGGCACGGCGCTCCCCGGTTGGCGCGTCTACGTCGGCGATCGCGAGCTGTCGCTGGACGGACAGCAGCGCTTCGCGGGCGAGGCGGAGGCGCCGTCGGACGGCTCCGCCCTCCCCATCCGCTTCGAGCACCCCACCCGCGGCACGCACTATTACCTGCGCCGCACCACCTCCCCGTGACGATGCCCCTCGATGCGCTCGCCGGCAAGACGCTCCTCGGGCGCTACCGCGTCGTGATGTCGATCGGGCGCGGGGGGATGGGCGCCGTCTACCTAGCCCGCACCGAGGGGGCGGCGGGGTTCGCCAAACCGGTCGTCATCAAGAGCGTCCACGCGGAGCTGCTCGGCGATCCGACGATGGTGCAGCTCTTCGTCCGCGAGGCCCGGCTGCTGAGCAACCTTCACCACCCCGGGATCGTCAACGTCCTCGACTTCGGAGACGAGGGCGGGACCTACGTGATGGTGCTCGAGTACGTCCACGGCTACGACCTCGGCGCCTGGCTCCGCTACCGCGAGCAAGTCCAGTTACCGTTCTTCAGCGACGACGCGCTCCACGTCGCCGTCTCCGTCCTCGACACCCTGACCTACACGCACAATTACCGCCGCGCAGACGGGGCGAGGCTTTCGATCGTTCACCGCGACGTCTCTCCCGGCAACATCCTGATCAGCCTCGACGGCCAGGTGAAGCTCGCCGACTTCGGGATCGCGCGGGCCGCGGACGACGCCGGCGAGTACCGATCACGGGTCGGGACCTTCAAGGGGAAGCTCGCGTACAGCGCGCCCGAGCTGGTGCAGGGCGGCGAGCCCACGCCGAGCGCCGACGTCTACTCGCTCGCGGTGGTGGTGCTGCAGATCCTGCTCGGCGAGAACCCGTTCCGCGGCCAGAACATGGGGGACACGGTGCAGCGGGTGCTCACGGTCAATCCCCCGAGCCTGGCCCAGCGCCGACCCGACCTGCCCCCCGCGATCGACCGCGTCCTTTCCCGCGCGCTCGCCAAGGACCCGCGCGAGCGCTACGCCGACGCGGCGGAGCTGGCCCACGAACTGCGCCGCCTCCGCGCCTCCGACGACGAGGTGGCGCACCGCAACTTCGCCGAGCACGTCCGCGCGGACTTCGAGGGCAACCTGCCGCTCATGCTCAACCTCGATCCGCTCGTCGAGCGCGACGCGGCATGGCGTCAAGAGGTGCCCGAGGCCTCGGGGGCGCTGAGCTCGACGCCACCGGCGACGCGGCACCAGGGCGGCGTGGAGGCCGACGCGATAACCGCAGTGGTGACGACCGCGGTCAGCCGCTTCGACGCCGTCACGGTGCGCCCGGTGGATCCGGAGGCGGTGCGCCGAGGCGGGGGGCGACGACGCCTCGCGCTCGCGGTGGGCGGCGTGCTGGTCACGGGCGCCATCGCCGGCGGGCTTCTGCTCGCCCTGCGCCCGCCGCCCGCACCGCTGGTCGGTGGCGCCTACTACCTCCCCGACCCGTCGACCGACGCGCGCCGCCCCGCGCCCCACTCTCCCGAGGTCGCGAGCGCATCCGCCGTCCCTGCGCCGTCCGCTTCCGGCAGCAAGGCCGGGGGCACCGAGCCCGCGGAGCTCATCGCGGCGGCCCTCGCCGAGCGGCAGCCGGAGGTCGAGCGCTGCTTCGAGACGCACGTCGAGCAGCTGACCGGGGCCCCCGAGATCGGGCTGCGCTTCCAGCTCCGCGCCGACGGCACCGTGCGCGGCGCCGAGCTGTCGCCCCCTACCCTCTCCGGGACGCCGCTCGGCAGCTGCTTGCTCCAGGTCGCGCGCTCCACCCGCTTCCCGCCGCTCGGCCGCGACCTGTCCTTCCGTCTGCCGATCACGGCCCACGTCTCGCGGTGAGCGGTGCGCCCCGCCGCGCTCACTCGAAGCTGAACCTGAGCTCGTGGTCGCCCACGTAGACGGCGTCCCCGTCCTCGAGGATGCGCCGGGCGACGCGCTCGCCCCGGAACACGATGCCGTTGGTAGAGCCCAGATCCTGCAGCACGAACTCGGTCCCACGCCGCTCGATGATGGCGTGGTGACGGGACACGTTGGGATCCTTGATCACCAGGTCGCTCGCGTTCTTGACGCGACCGATGACGAAGCGGTCCTTGTGCACGGGGAACCGCGCCCCCGCATAGGTGATCCACAGCGTCGGGGCCGGAGCCCGCACCGGCGGCGCGGGTGGGGTCGACGCGGCGAAGCGCGGCGCCGGGGCGACCAACGACGGGGGCCGCAGCCCCGGCACGGCCGACGGACCCCTCACGGGGGGCGGGGGCGGCGGCACCGCGGAGCGCTGCGGCGGCGGGGGCGGCGTGAGCGGCACGGCCCGTGCCGGGACCGGCAACGACGAGGCGAGCGGCCCCCCGGCGACCCGCGGGAGCGGCGCCGGCGCCGGCACGGACCGCCCCGGGGCAGGCGCGGTCGACGGCCGGCGAGGGACCGCGCCGCCCGCGAGCGGTGACGCGAGCTCCGTTCGAGCGGAGCCCCGGGGCGGGACGCCGCTCGGCGCCCGGCGAGACCCCGGCGGCGAGGACGGCGACCGGACCTCGCTGCGCGGCGCGGGGCGGGCGGAGCCCACCGACCCCGACTCTGGGGCAGGCGACGCGCGACGGCGCGCGTGCTCGACCAGCGCCCCCGTGATGAGATCGTCGAGCGACTGATCGAGCTCGGCCGCCAGGCGCTCGTAGGTTTCCCAGAGCGCATCGGGACAGCGGAAGCGACGGATCTTCGACGGGTCGGACATCGAGTGCTCGACGGGGATGATCATGTCACGGTGCGGACTCGGTTTTGAAGCGTGATCCGCCGCGGCCAAAAAACCGCGCGAACGGCACGTCTACGGGGGCGTCGTCGAGCGCGACGGCAGCGAGGTGCCGGAGCAGCGGCAAGTCCTCCGGCTCGAGCCCGCCCGCGCGCTCGAGCCCAGGCAGCGCCGCCCGCAAGACGGCGAGGATCTCGAGGCACTCGAGCGTCACTCCGGGAAGGGCGGCGCGCGCGCACGCGACCCCGATCCCCGCGCCGAGCAGCCTGCCGAAGCGGCCTGTGCGGCCGCCGTTGCAGGTGACGTCGAGGTCACCCACCCCGGCGAGCCCAGCGGCGGTGGCCGGCGCCCCCCCGAGCGCCCCAACGATCTGCTGCAACTCGTGGATGCTCTGGGCGAAAACAGCCGCCTCGTGGTTGTGCAGGGCGACCGAGCCGGGCACGCCGCCGGCGCGTTCATGCAGCCCCGCGCCGAAGGCGATGCCCATCGCGTAGGCGTTCTTCAGCGCCGCGCAGACCTCCACCCCGACGGCATCGCGGTCAACGAACGGGTGGTAATACGGGGTCGCGACGAGCGCCGCGATCCGCTCCACGAGCGCGCCGTCGCGACCGGTGAGGACGACGGCCGTCGGAACCCGCCGCGCGAGCTCACCAGCGATACAGGGACCGGCGACCGCCACGGGGGCCGCGGGCCCCCCGCCGGGACGCGGGGGGAGCCGCCGCGAAAGCGCGTCGGGCAAGAGTTCGAGCGCGCCGTCGCGGAGGGCTAGCCCCTTCGTGATCATGATCACCGGCGCCCCAGGCGGGGCGTGGGCCGCCAGCAGCTCGCCCACCCAGCCGATGCCAGCGGAGCTGACGCCGACGCCGATCAGCTCCGCCGCGCGGATCGCGCCCGCACCGGCGGCGTGGGGCAGTACCTCGACGCCCGCCGGGAGGGCGACCCCGAGCCCGGGGTGGACGCCCGTGCCGACGAGGGCGTCCACGATCGCGTCGTCGAGGTGAGTGCCGACCAGACGCACTTCGTGCCCAGCGTCGGCGAGCGGAAAGGTGAGCGCGGTGCCCATCATCCCAGCCCCGACCACGGTCACCCTGGCCATATCGGCCGGGTTAGCGCATCCCACGGGCCCGCGCGACGGCGTTTCGTCGGCGGTGGGCGGACACCAGGCGCCCGCGCTCGGCTTGCGGGCGTCCGCGCGCCGGATCGGCGCCGCGCCAGGCGCGATGACGCGCGCGGGCCCGGCGAGCTAGACTCGCGCCGTGCGCTCGACCCTCCCCTACGACCCCCGGCGAGCCGTCGGCTCCGAGCGGGGGCTGATCGCCGGCCTGGGGGGGAGGGTCATCGCCTCCCTGCGCACCCTCGGCGAGTTGCTCCGGACGCTGCACGAGGCGGTGGTGACCGCTGGCGGCCCGGGCGTCGCGGCGGCCGCCACCGTCCGCAGCCTCACCCTCTCCCAGATCGTGTTCACGGCGGTCGACGCCGTCTCGCTGGTGAGCGTGGTGGGCCTCTTGATGGGGACCACGATCATCATCCAGACGAGCCTGCTCGCACCGGGGGCCGGCGGTGAGGTGCTCGGAAGCATCCTGGTCGCCGTCGTGATCCGCGAGCTCGCCCCCGTGCTCACGGCGATCATCATCGCGGGCCGCTCCGGGACCGCGATCGCGACCGAACTCGGCAACATGAAGGTCAACTCCGAGATCGACGCGCTCGCGTCGCTCGGGATCGACGTCGGCCGCTACGTGGTGTGGCCGCGTGTCGTCGCATCGGTGGTCAGTGTGCTCGTCCTCACCGTCTACTTTGCGGCCATCGCCGTGGGCGGCGGGTACGTCGTCAGCATGCTGGTCGCGTCGCCCACCTTCGGCTCGCTCCGCGCCGGCTTCGCCGCGGCGCTGGTCCCGCTCGATCTGCTGCTCTTCGTCGCCAAGGGGACCGGGCTGGGGCTGATCGTCGGCTGGTTCAGCTGCCACTTCGGCCTGAAGGTCGGCAGCTCTCCGACCGAGGTGCCGATGCAGGCGAGCCGCGCCGTCGTCACCACCATGGTCACCTGCGTCGCCTACAGCACCGGGATCACGGTGCTGTTCTACTGGGGGGTGGGGATGCCAACCGCTCCCGGACCGCAGTTCTGAACCGGGGAGCGCGGCATCCGAACCCGGGGGGTTCGCCCCGCGCGAGGGTGCACCCGCTGATTTGGGGTGGACCGGGGCGCGGTCCGGTAGCATCCCTCGACCATGACCGACCCCGCCGCCGTCCTCGACGAGCTCAAGGCCCGGGAGCTCTTCTTCCAGACCACCGACGAGGCCGCGCTCCGCGAGCACCTCCGACGGCCGGTCGTGCTTTATAACGGGTTCGATCCCACGGCGGACTCGCTGACCGTCGGCAACCTCGTCGCCATCATGCTCCTGCGCGTCTTCGCGCGGTACGGACACCGACCGATCGTGCTCATGGGCGGCGCTACGGGGCGCATCGGGGACCCCAGTGGCAAAGACGCCGAGCGCCGGCTGCTCTCTGAGGAGCAGATCGCCGAGAACCTCCGCGGCCAGCGCCCGATCTTCCAGCGCCTGCTGGGTGAGGACGTAGAGATCGTCGACAACGACGCCTGGTTTCGCCCGATGAGCGCCTACACGTTCCTCCGCGACGTCGGCAAGCACTTCTCGGTAAACCAGATGATCGCGCGCGACTGCGTCAAAAACCGCCTGGAGCGCGAGTGCCAGGGCGTGAGCTACACGGAGTTCAGCTACATGCTGCTTCAGGCCTACGACTTCCTTCACCTGTTCCGTGAGCGCGGCGTCACCCTGCAGACGGCCGGCGCCGACCAGTGGGGAAACATCGTCTCGGGGGTCGATCTGGTCCGTCGCCTAGAGGGACCGACCCCCGCCGGAGGTCCTCGCGCCTTCGGCCTGACCGCGCCGCTGCTGACGCGCGCCGACGGGGGCAAGTTCGGCAAGACGGAGGCGGGGGCCCTGTGGCTCAGCCACACGCGCCCGTCCGGCGCGCCCGGCACGTCGCCCTACGGCTACTACCAGTTTTGGCTCAACACGGCGGACGCCGACGTCCGGCGCTACCTCCTGACCTTCACCGATATTCCCCTGCCGGAGATCGAGGCGCTCTCTGCCCGCCACGCAGCGGCGCCGCACGAGCGCGAAGCCCAGCGGGCGCTGGCCCGCGACGCGACCCGCCTGCTCCATGGCGAGGAGGCGATGCGACGCGCGGAGGGCGCAGCCCGCGCGCTCTTCGAGGGGAACGTGCGACAGCTCGATCCGGACCTGTTGACCGAGGTCTTCGCGCTCGCCCCGGCCACCGACCACGACCGGGCCGAGCTCCTGGGCGACGGCCTCCCGCTGGTCGAGCTCCTGGCGCGCACGACGCTCGCGAAGAGCAAGTCCGAGGCACGCAAGCACGTCGAGGCCGGGGCGGTCACGCTCAACGGCGACCGGGTCACGAGCCTCGAGGTTCGCCTCACCGAGCGCGATCTGCTGCACGGGTCCGTCGCCCTGCTACGGCGCGGCAAGAAGTCCTGGCACGTCACCCGCTGGCGGTAGCCGCGCCCGCGGCCGGACGGCTTGCCCGCGGGGGAGCGGGCCTGCTCCTCGCGTTACGGTGCCGGGTCCGCCTCGGGTTCGGGTTCGGGTTCGGGTTCGGGTTCGGGTTCGGGTTCGGGTTCGGGTTCGGGCTTGGCGGCGGCGGCCGGGGCGGGTCGTTCGAGCAGCTCGGCCTGCTTCAGCTTCTGCCGGTGCATCGCGCCGATCTGATGGCCAACGTACTGGTTGGCGTAGAAGAGCTGGTAGCCGAACTCCCACTTTCCCCACTCGACACCGAGCCGGAACGAGGTGGCCATGGTGCCGGGGTAGAGCGGGTCCACCGCGAGCGACGCGCTGCTGAAGGCGTCGACCACGACCACGGGGAAGGTGGCGTGCACCAGAGCGTTGATGGGCAAGCGCCCCACCCCGGGATTCGAATAGCGACCCTCGGCGACGGCACCACCCGCGATGGTCGCCTTACCGACCTGCGCGTTCGCAATCCCGATCCCGCCGAGCCCGAGGTTGTAGTTGGCCAGGGTGTGCTCGAGCGGAGAGTAGGAGGCCACCCCGAACGCGAGCGGCGCGTAGGCGCCCACGCCCCAGTTGAACCGGGTGTCGCCGCCGAGCAGCCCCACCGAGGGCAGGGCGTTGAGGGCGAAGAAACCCGATCCCGGCGCCGTGGCGAGCGACAGGGCGCCGTTCACGTTCAGGAACAGGTCGTCCGTCATGCTGTGGGCGTAGCCGAAGGGCAAGGTGACCGCGTTGGTCTTATCGCTGCCGTGCTCGAAGGCTCCGCCAAGCGAGAGCACCTCACCCGGCGCCGCGGTCGCCGTGCCGCGCTGCATCCACGCGCGGCCCCAGCGCAAGAAGTCGTCCGCAGTCCGGAGCTGGAAGCCGAGCGCGCTCGTTCCCATCCCGACGCTCCCGTTGCAGGCGTGGTTGATGAGCGCCGCTACCGCGAGGTCGGAGTTGTCTTCGGCGTGCAGGTTCCAGTCGTTCCCCTCGACCGCGATGAAGCGGTCCACGGCCGCCCCATCCAGGTTGAAGTCGATCCCACAGATGGTCCCCTGACAGGCCGCACCCGTCGTCGAGCTGTCCGGACAGGCCTGGAACCACTCCTCCCGGGCGCGCTGGGACAACATCTCCTCCATCTCGGGGAGCCCGGCCCGAACGGTTGTGGCCAGCGACAGGACGGCGAGGAGCGCCGCCGCTCCGCCAAGGGCGGGGGGGCGCGGGATGGGGTGGCGGGAGTCGAGGCGGCGAGACGATGCAGCGGTCATGGGACGATCGATGAGTTTACGCCTCTTCGTCCGACGGCGTAAAGGCCCAGCACCCGGGGGCCGACGGCCCACGCACGGCCCCCACGACGAGGGGCCGCTGAACCCCGGTCCTCGCTTCTCTGCCAGGCGCAGCGGCGCCGCCGGGAGGCCCTCGCCATGGTTTCTGCCGGCCCTCGGTGGGCGTCGCGGAGGGGGGCCCCGGCGCGGGCGCTGCGAATGGCGAATCTCGTCAGTGCCCCAGCGGGACAGGGGCGAGGGGCCACTGGTAGACTCCCGGCCCGTGAACGACGGCCTCACGCTGTCCCAGGCGACACTCCGCTTCGGCGATCTCACCGTGCTCAACGCGGTCGATCTCGAGCTCGAGCGCGGGGAGTGTCTGCTCGTGGGCGGGGAGAGCGGCGCGGGCAAGAGCACCTTCCTCGAGGTCTGCGCCGGGCTCGTGACGACGACCAGCGGGACGGTCACCCTGGCGGGGGAGCGCCCGGACCTCACGCGACCGAGCGAGCTCTTCCGGCGCGGAGTGCGGCGAGGCTACGTCTTCGAGGGCGGTGGCCTCCTCGCCAACCTGACCGCCCTCGCCAACGTCGAGCTTCCGCTCCGGTACCACGCGGATGTCCTGGATCTGGACGCGCGCGAGAGCGATCGCCGTGCCCGCGATGCCCTGGCGCGGCTCCGCGTCGGCCAGTCCGACCTGCACGCGCTGCCGGCGCACCTGAGCTTCGGTGTGCGCAAGCGCGTCGCGATGGCGCGCGCCCTTGCCCTCGAGCCGAACTTCTTCTTCTGCGACGACCCCGACTCGGGGCTCGACGCCTCCACCGCCAACCTGGTCTACGACGTCCTGGTCCAGCTCCGCGACGATTCCGGGGTGACCATGGTGGTGACGACGAACAGCCGCGTGCTGCTCGATCGCCTTCGCCTGCGCTCCAAGGAGCTCGTCAGCGGCTACCTCATGGACCGCCACTTCGCCTGAAGCCGCCGCGGCCCGTTGCCGTGCTTGCCGCCCCGCGGTAACAGTCGGGCCCCATGCGCGTCGCCCCCCTGCTCACGACGAGCCTCGTCGCGGCCCTCGCCGCCTGCAGCAACGTCCGTCAGCTGCCGAACGGCGCCTTCCGCGTGCAGTGCCAGGACTACCTCGACGAGTGTCGCCAGGAGGCCGAGAACCACTGCCTCGGCCGTGACGGCGTGGTGGAGGTGAGCACGCGCGAGTACGACAAGCTGTACGGCACCGAGGGGCACGAGCGCGGCGTGTTGGTGAGCGAGGTGGTCTTCTACTGCGGCGACGACGCGCCGCGTGCGCCCATCCCGCTGCCCCCGCGCCCCTCCGCAACGGCGAGCGCGGCCTCCGGGGCGGTCACGGGACCGAGCGTGGATCCCGGGCTCGTCCCGCCCCCGGCGCCCAACCCCGCCGGTCTGCGCAAGCGCGTCTGTGTCCCCGGCACCACCCAGATGTGCGTGGGTCCGGGGGCCTGCGTCGGAGGTCAGGTGTGCGCCGCCGACGGCCTCGCCTGGGGCTCCTGCGACTGCGGGCCGACACCGGCCAACTCGACGGCGCCGGGGACGACCGGGTCGCCCGCGACCCCGCCGTCGCCGGGCGCTCAGCCGTCGCCGACGGAGAACCCGAGCGAGTAGCTGATCACGGTCGTTCCCGTCGAGGGCGGCGCGAACTGTACCTCGGAGAAGGCGGCGACGATGCAGTCCCGGAAGGGCGCGCCGCCCATGGCTGTCCGTGAGCCCTGGACGGTGGCGCGCCCGCCCTCGCGCGGGATCCTGAGATCGACGCCGAAGACTCCGCCCTTGCCCGGGGTCGCGACCAAAGCGTAGCACCGGCGGAAATCGTCGAAGCGCGCGGCGATGGCCGCCTGGAACGGCGCCTTGGTCGCCGCGTCGTTGGGGCCACCGCCGACGTGGAGCCCGACGTTGCGGACACGAACCTCCGGGAGCGGCTCCCCCGGTGGGCTCGACGCCGCGGCGGCGCCGTCTGCCGCGGGGGGCAGGGCGCCCACCTCGCCGCCCGCTGGCGGCTCCGACGCTGGGGCGCTCGCCGCGTCCGCGCTCGCAGCAGGGTCCTCTGCCCCCGTGGACGTGGGCGACGAGTCGGCGGGAGCCGATGCCGTGACGGGGCTGGGGCTACGGCAGCCGAGGACGACGGCGCCGATCAGCAGGGATGGGGCGAAGCTGCGCATTGGCGATCGGTATCGCGCCCGACCGTCCCTCGACAAGTTCCGCGGCGGCGACGGCCCAATCACGCGGATTCGAGTGGCGCCGAGCCTCTCCGCGGCGCCCATCTGTTCCCGCGCGCCGCGATGTGGCATGCCGCGGCGGTGGGCGGAGCGGCTGCCGGCGGGCTCACGCGCGCGACGATACGGGGGCGAGGGTCGACCGGAAGAGCGGGGCGCGAAACCGCGGCGACGCTGCTGATCGGGCTGGCGTTCGGCAGCGCTTGCTCGAAGCCCGCCCCACCTCCGGAGCGGGGGGCCGCGAGCGCGGCCCCGACGGCGAGCGCGGTCCCGAGCACGGCGTCCTCGTCCCGCCCCGGCGCGACCCCGACAGCGTCGGCAACGGACACCGCGGCCCCGGAGACGGTCGAGCGCGCGGAGACGCCGGAGGCGGCAGACGCGGCCGGGCCACTCGCCGGCTGGATCGTCGACACGGCCGTACCCGTCGCGCCCGCGGGCCCAGCGACCGCCTCCCCGCACGGAATCGTGCTCACCAAGCGCAACGGCGAGGCTGTGGTGGCGCGCCTCGGCGCGGGACAGCCGCGCGGAAAGAAGCCGGCGACGACCGCGATCGAGCCGCTCGAGCTCGCGCCGGCGGAGCTTTTCACGCGCGCGCCGCCGCCGGCCGTGGCCGGCGACGCGGCGTTCTTCGTGCACGGCGGCGCGGTCCGGCGCGCCGAGCTCCCGGCAGGCGGCGTCTCCGCGGTCGTGACCCGGGACGCTCGCGACGGCGGGCGGGTCGCCGCCGCCGTCATCAAGGCCGGCACGGGGATACCCCGCGTCGCGCTCACGTTCCTCGCGGAGCTGCCCTCGCGCCTGGTCGCGCGGCTCTTCGTCGAGGGGGCGCCCAGCGTGCTCACCCTCACCCCCGAGGGCTCGGAGGCGACCACGACGGCCCTCGCCGCGCTCGACCAGGAGCTCATCGCGGTCACCCTGGAGGCGCGCACGGGCATGAGCACGGTGCACGCGCGCCGGATCGCGCTCACGGGCGACGCGCCGCTGCCCGCGGAGGACGTGGTCGTCTGGGTCGGGGGCAGCGCGCAGGCCGTCACCGAGGTCGCCGTGGTGGCCGGACCCGGCGACGACAGCTGGGCCTTCACGGCGATCGAGCATGACGCGACCCGCTTCGGCCTGGCCCGGATCCGCGTCGCCAAGGACCTCGCGCGCGCGCCGGAGGTCTTCTGGCGGGACTACCCCAATGGCGCCGATCCGGCCCCGGTCGCCACCGGCAGTGTGTGCGGGGAGACGGTGGTGCTGTATGCCCGGCCGTCGGCGCCCGCGCCACGCTCACCGCAGGAGCTCCACGCCGCGACGATGGGACCAGGTGGGCTCGGTCCCTCGCGCGTGGTGGCGACGGCACCAGCCTTCGCCAACGTCTCGCTCGCGACGCTCAAAGGCGGCGCTCTGGTGGGATACGTCGCCGAGGGTCGCACCTGGGCGACGACGATCCGCTGTCCCACCCGGTGAGCGGACACCCATTGCCGTTCTCGAGCGCCGATCCGGTTGCCAATGGCGACGGAGCCCTGAGGAACGCCTTCGTCAAGGGCGAGGAGACGTCTTCCCGGGCTCCTCTCCCGAGATCGGCTCGCGGCCTCGGCCACGGTCGCTCCCCCCGATCGCTGCCGCACTTCATCTTGCGGATGCGGCGCCACCAGTCGAGCCTGCCCTCGCTAGGCCGCTCGCCAAAGTAGCCCTCCTTCACCGCCTTCACCTCCTCGATGGTGTGGAAGGCTCAGGGATACTGCTCGTGCACGATCCTCACGGCCAGGGGCACGGCCTTGCGCCGGAGGATGGTGGAGACGAGCTGCACCGGTCCCGCGACTCCCATCGCGTCCACTTGGTCTGACTCGCCTCGGCGTCGACGCCCTGCGACGCGGCGCACGCTATCACCCAGCCCGCACCAGAGCCAAGACCCTCGGCAGGGGGTCGGGACCCGCCGCCCAAGCGCGACGTCGTCCCGAGCCCCGCCGCCTGGGTTCGCTCGCTGCCTCGACGCGCCCGGAGGCTCCGCCGCGCCGCTCCGGGCGCTCGGCGTGGGGCCCCGCGCCGCAGCGCGGAGGGCCTCCGCCGGGGGGCGCCGGCGAAGCGCAGCGCTCGCGTTGACCCAGATCAAGGAACCGGCCACCCTTCCGCGGCGACCGTCGCGGTACCGAGCGACGGGGCCTCCGTCCCGAGCCACGCCGACCATGACCGCCGAGCCCGCACCGAACGTCGACCGCACTGCGCCCCGAGCGGGCGGTGCCAGCGCGTTCCGCCGACCCTGGGCGCTGGTCTGGCTGCTGGCGGCGGTCAGCGGCGCGGGCGGCGGGGTCGGCGCCTACACCTTCCGCTACGCCGAGGGGTTCTCCTACCTCGGCAGCGATCCCGAGATCTGCGTCAACTGCCACATCATGCAGCCGCAGTACGACGGCTGGCAGAAGGCGAGCCACCACACCGTGGCCCGCTGCGTCGACTGCCACCTGCCCCACGATTTCGTGCCCAAGTACATCGCAAAGGCCGAGAACGGCTTCCGGCACGGCCGGGAGTTCACGGCCGGCACCTTCGAACAGCCGATCACGGTCAAGGCGCGGGGGCGGGCGATCCTGCAGGAGAACTGCGTGCTCTGCCACGCCGACCTCGTCGCCGACCTCGGGCCGGGCGCCCACGAGGGACCGGCGGGCGTCGAGTGCGTCCATTGCCACCCGACCGTTGGTCACGGCGAAAAGGCCGGCCTGGGCGGTCCCCTTCGGGCAAGCGAGATCCGAGCCACAGACGCGGCGCCCCCAAGGGCGGGAGAGTGATCGATGAGTGAAACGAGCAAGCAGAGCTGGTGGACGCGACGCGGGGTGATCGTGGCTGCGATCGTAGGGGTCGCCGTGGTGTCGGCGGGAGTGGCGGCGCTGCTGGTCGACATCCTGGAGAAGAAGGTCGAGCGCCAACACGCCTACGTACGGGTCGTCGACGTCGGCGAGGACGACACCGACCCCGCCAAGTGGCAGCCGAATTTCCCCTCTCAGTTCGATAGCTACCAGCGCACGGCGCTGAAGACGCAGACCCGCTTCGGCGGCCACGCTGGCAGTGAGACTCTGCCCGAGGAGAAGATCGACCGGCACCCGTGGCTGAAGCGGATGTTCCTCGGCTACGCCTTCTCCATCGACTACCGCGATCGCCGCGGGCATGCCCACATGCTGTCCGACCAGGAGGCGACCAAGCGACTGGGCAAGCCGCAGTCCGGCTCTTGCCTGCACTGCCACGCATCCATCATGCCTCTCTACCGCGAGCTCGGCGGGGGGGACGCGATGAAGGGCTTCGAGGAGTCGTACCGCTTCTCTTATCAGGAGCTCAACGCGAAGCTCCACCAGTCGGGACACGCTCACCCCGTCAGCTGCGTGGACTGCCACGACCCGAAGTCGATGGGGCTCCGGGTGACTCGCCCCGGCTTCATCCGTGGGATCCAGGCGCTGGCGGCCTCCGACGCCCCGGTGCCAGCGCTGCCCTCCATCACGCGCTGGCGCGAGGGCGACCGTGAGCGTCCCTTCGACCCCAACCGAGACGCCACGCGCAACGAGCTACGCTCGTTCGTCTGCGGACAGTGCCACGTCGAGTACTACTGCGGCACGAGCATGCCGCTCACCTTCCCCTGGGGGAAGGGCCTGAAGGTCGAGTCCGTCGAGGCCTTCTGGGACGAGCAGAAGCTGCCCGATGGCACTGCCTTCCTCGACTACACCCATGCCGAGACGGGAGCGCCCATCCTCAAGGCACAGCACCCGGAATTCGAGCTCTGGAACCAGGGCATCCACTCGCGCAGCGGCGTCGCTTGCGCCGACTGCCACATGCCCTACATGCGCGAGGGCGCGACCAAAGTGAGCGATCATTGGGTGCGGAGCCCCCTGCTCAACGTGAACCGTGCCTGTCAGACCTGCCACCGGGTGGAGCAGCAGGAGCTGCTCGCGCGGGTGGACTCCATTCAGGAGCGCAACTTCCTCCTGCTCGAGCGCAGCGGGGCCGCCATCGAGGCGTTGATCCAGGCCGTGGTGGACGCCAAGGCCCAGGGGGCGACTCCGGCGCAGCTCGCCCCCGCGCTCGCGGCGCAGCGCAAGGCACAGTGGCGCATCGACTTCATCGCGGCCGAGAACAGCATGGGCTTCCACGCGCCCCAGGAGGCCGCGCGGATCCTCGGCGAGGCCATCGACTACGCGCGGCAGGGGCAGCTCGCGCTCTACACCGGCAAGCCGCCAGCGCTCGCGCCCGTCGCGCCCGGCGCCCCGGCGGAGGGCACCCCAGCGTCGTCCGCCGCGGCCCCGACCACCGGTAGCGCCGTCGCCCCGACGCACTCGGCAGCGCCCGTGCCCACGGCGGCACCCTCGAACGCCGCCGCACGGCCGACGCCGTAGCCGGCTCGGCAATCAGTCCGTGGTGCAGGGGACCCAATCCCCGAAGTGGCAGAGATCCCCGGTGCAGGCGTGGTTCTCGCACCGCTCGTACCGCTGCTGGACCCCACCGGGACCGGGCCCCTCGGGCGGGCAGTCGGCGACGGTGTCGCAAAGCACCCCCAGCGCCGGGCCCGGACACACCCCCATGCAGTAGGACCCCCCCGGCATCTGGGCGCAGCAGACGTAATGCCCACCGCAATCACCGCGGTTGCGGCAGCGGTACGGCCCCTCCTCGGGGTTGCAGTCGGCGGGAGTCGCCACGCAGCGCTGGGTTGCTGCCTCCAGGTTCTCACAACAGACCGGGGTCGCGCCGGCGCAGCGCGTCGCGCCACAGGCCGCGCCGGGTCGCTCCGGCTGGCAGCTCCCGTGCTGAGCGCCATGGGCGGTGGGCTCGCAGCGTAGGCCCGGGGGGCACTGGGAGCCGGGGCTGCAGGCGACGGAGTCCGGACAGGTCCCGGTGAGACACGCGGCCCCAAGCGGGCCGGGACCGGCCCAGTGGTTGCCGAGGCAGCATTGCTCGCCCGCGGCGCAATCGCCGGAATCGTCGCAGAACAGGACCACCGCCTCGTCGCCGCCGAGGTCCGTCGGGTGCTCGAAGGACTGGCGGACGCAGCGCGGGGGCGAGCCCGGCACGATGAGGCAGGACTCCGCTCCCACGACGCACCGCGCGTCACCGCAGGCGACGGTGCCGAGCCCCGAGGCCGCCGTGGGCCCCGCCGCGGACGGGTCAACGCCCTGCGTTGGCGCCACCACCACCACCGCCGCCGATGGGTCGGTGCTCCGTGGACCTCGACTGCAGCCCGCGACGGCCGCGACCACGCTGAGGATCACCCCGCAGGAACCGGATCGCATGATCCCGGTAGGGTAGCGGATTTTGCGCGGCGAGTCTGGTATGAGCCCCGGCGGATCGCGCGCCCGGCGCGCCATGACCCCGAAGTGAGGGATCGGAAGTGATACGCGAAGACGAGCGACGAGCGACGCGCAGCGCGAAAGCGACCCGCCGAGACACGCGAACGGCCGCGGAGAAGCGGCAGGGGGCCTCGATCCCGCCGGAGCGCGCGACGCGACGGCCACTGACGGCGGCGACCGCCGACAAGCACGACCTGTACCAGCGATCGGTCCAGAACCCAGAGGAGGAGGCGAAGTTCGTCGCGAAGACCTTCCGTGAGCTCCGTCGGCGCGAGGCGACGACGCTGCGCGAGGACTTCTGCGGGACCGCCGCGTTCTCGGCGAGCTGGGTTCGCCTGGCGCCCAAGGCCCACCGGGCGACCGGGCTCGACGTCGATCGCTCGGTGCTCGATTGGGGGCGGGTCCACAACGTCGCCCCCCTGGGCAAGCTCGCGGACCGCGTCACCCTCCTCGAGCAGGACGTCCGCGAGGCGACTCCGCCCGAGTTCGACATCGTCGCGGCGTTCAACTTCAGCTACTGGATCTTCAAGACCCGCCCGGCGCTGGCCGCGTATTTCGCGGCGGTACACGCGTCGCTGCGCGAGGACGGGGTCTTCTTCCTCGACGCCTACGGCGGGTGGGAGGCGCAGGAGCCCATGCAGGAGCGGCGCGTCATCGAGGGCAAGTTCACCTACGTCTGGGATCAAGCATCGATGAACCCGATCGACAACGGGATCGTCAACCACATCCACTTCCGCTTTCGTGACGGCACCGAGATGACACGTGCCTTCACCTACGACTGGCGCCTCTGGTCGTTGACCGAGATCCGCGAACTGCTCCTCGAGGTCGGCTTCAAGACGGTGACCGTGTACTGGGACGTCGCGAAGGACGGCGACGACGAGGACTACTGCCCGCGATCCCGGGCCGACAACCAGCCCGGCTGGCTCGCCTACGTCGTCGCGTGCCGGTGACCTCCGACCCTCCCGGGCCGTAGGCCCCCAAGGTCGAGCGTGGCCCCGGTGTCGATCCCGCCGGAGCCACCCATGACACGATCACTTCTCGCCGCCAGCGTGGCGCTGGCAACCTGCACGCTCTGTCCGTTGGCACACGCCGACGTCACCCGCGTCCACCGCGACGGCGGCGAGTCGGAGTACTTCTTCGACTCCGACGATCTGGCCGCCAACGGCTACGATACGCTCGCGGCCACCCTCCGGCTCCGCCCGGGGGCGGTCCGCGTCCTGCTCATCCGCCCGCGGGTCGACTTCGTCGGCGAGCTCTCGAAGAGCGTCGAGCAACTCTGAGCCGCGGGTGCGCGGACCACGGTAGCGGTCACGAGCGCTCCCCGTCGCCCGGCTCCGGCCATGAGCGGGGGGCGAAGACGCCGGCGCGGCGGGTTCGCACGGGGCCACGAGACCGGTAAGGTGACGAGGGAGTCGCTCCGATGATCCCTCCCCTCGCCGCCGACACCGCGCGCGCGGCCTCGCCCGAGCCCCCTCCGCGCGCCACCGGACGCCTGGCCCCGAGCCCCACGGGGCTGCTCCACCTCGGGCACGCGCGCTCGTTCCTGCTCGCCTGGTGGCACGCCCGATCACGAGGCGGTAGCGTCCTGTTGCGCCTCGAGGATCTCGACGGCCCCCGCGTCAAGCCGGGGATGTGCGAGGCGGCGCTGGCCGACCTCGAGTGGCTCGGGCTCGACTGGGACGGGGCGCCGTTGCTGCAGTCTACGGGGCGCGAGCGCTTCGCCGATGCCGTGGCGAGGCTCACCGAGGCGGGGCTCACCTACCCCTGCACCTGCACGCGTGGCGACCTCCGCGCGGCGATGAGCGCGCCGCAGCAGGGCGATCGCGAGCCTCGCTACCCCGGGACCTGTCGCGGCCGCTTCACGAGCCTCGCGGCGGCGGCCGCCGCGAGCGGACGCGAGCCCGGCCTGCGCCTGCGCGTCCCGGACGGGCCCATCGAGCTGGTGGACGGCTGTTGCGGCCCGTTTCGGCGCGACGTCTCCGTCGAGGTGGGCGACTTCCTCGTGTGCCGCCGCGACGGCACGCCGACCTACCAGCTCGCCGTCGTGGTCGACGACGCGGCCACCGGCGTCACCGAGGTGGTGCGCGGCGACGATCTGCTCCCGAGCACGCCCCGCCAGTGGCTGCTCCAGCAGGCCCTCGGGCTCCCCTCGCCCGCCTGGTTCCACGTGCCGCTGGTGGTCGACGGGGCCGGCCGCCGCCTGGCCAAGCGGGCGGACGATCTCGGGCTCGCCACGCTGCGTGCGGGCGGCACCGACCCGCGCGCCATCGTCGCGTGGGCCGCGCGGAGCGCGGGGATCCCGGGCGTCGAGGCGGGCGACCGCGTGACCGCGGCCGAGTGCGCCCCTCGCTTCTCGATGGTGGCCGTGCCCCGGACCCCCGTTCGCCTCGAGCCGGCGACCATCGCCGCCCTGTTCGCCGCCCGCCGTTGAGCCGGGGATCATCCCGGCTTTCCGACCGTGAATCGCCTGCCCACGACGGCGATCGGCAACCATCAAGAAGCCCACCGCTTCACGGGAAGCCCGAGCCCGAGGTCCGCTGGATCCCGGACGGAGGCGGGGAGTGTCCTTCCTCCAGAGTTTCGTCAATCCAGGGACGCGGCGCGCGGCGAGGTGCCCTCCAATCCGCGCGTCGCGTCCACCCTTCGACGGGGTCGGCAGACCGATTGCCGTTCTAGTAGCCCACGTCGAGGCACTCGCGGCGGACGACCCGACCGCCGTTGGCGTCCGTCACGAAGGGTGGGTCGCAGGCGCTGCCCGCGAGCTCTCGCTCGCAACCCGGGCGGCGGCTCCGCACACCGGCCCGATCGATCACGAACGCTGGCTGGCAAGGATCCCCTTGCGCGTGAAACTCACAGCCTGCCTTGAGCAGCTGCGTCCCGAAGGCGTCGACGACGAAGGGGGGATCGCAGGACTCGTAACCGAGCTCCGGTGGGGCCGGAAACGCCTTCATTGCCGCCGGGGTGACGCGAGCCTCGAGCAGCCGCTCGGCCTCGATGAGGCGGAGCTCCAGCCGAGCCATCCGCGCCTCTAGCTCGCGCACCCGCTCCGCCACCGGCCCCCAGCTCCCGCTGCCCGGCTGGGAGAGGACGCTCGTGGCAGAGAAGAGCGCCACGGCCACTGCCGCCGTCCCGAGCCCCCGTACTCCGAACCAGCCCGCCCTACCCGACGAACCCTGCATGCGAGGGATCATACCGCGCCGCCAGCCCCCGACAACCTGCCGGGGCACCCGCGCCGACCCCCGCGAGTCCCGGAACGCCAAACAAACCGGAAGCGTGCCTCCCCCGACCTCCAGGTGGTAAACTGCGCGGATGGGGTGCGCTAGGAGCGGCGGGTCAGCGGTCGTCTCGCTGATCCTTATCGGTAGCCTCGGTGCGATCCCCGTGCGCGCGCAGCCGAGCGACATCGTCGATCCGTGGCCCGCGGGGCGAGCGGCGTCGGCGGGCGGTTCCGCCGGACTCGGACTCCCCGCGCCCCCGAGCCCGAAGCCCGGTGACACGCTCGGGGAGGTGGTCGACCCCTGGGCGACGGCGGGGCTCGACGTACCACCGACCCGTTCTCGGGAGGCCGACGGCGTGGAGTCGACACCCACCTCCAACGACATCGATCGCCACGCGGTGCGCGCCCTGGACGCGGAACTGGTCGATCCCTGGCCGGAACGGGCGCCGTGCCCGGCTGGCTCGCTCGGGGCGAAGCCGGAGGGGTCCCCAGAGCCCGTCCTCGTGCGCAGCGCGACGGAGATCATCGATCCCTGGACGACGCTCCACCCCGGCTCCGCCGTGCCTTGCCCCCGCCCGTGACGGACCGAAGCCGCCGATACCCAGAGCCTCGAGCGGCGAGCCCCCCTGACAGCCACCCCGGAGAGGGAGGCCCGGCTCGTCGGCGGGCCGGGTGACTTCGGCGGCCACCGGCACCGCGGCCGGTCCTGGCACAGCAATCCTCGGCCCGCTTGCGCATTGGTGGTTGCCTGATCGGCCCGGGATCGGCGACCTTGTGCCCCGCCCCGCCCCGCCCCGCCCCGCCCCGCCCCGCCCCGCCCCGCCCCGCCCCGCCC
>CAYZQO010000021.1:58863-84030 GCA_964480725.1 uncultured Polyangiaceae bacterium
CGCCCCGCCCCGCCCCGCCCCGCCCCGCCCCGCCCCGCCCCGCCCCGCCCCGCCCAGGAGCTAGCTCCCGGCGCCGTGGCGGCACCCAGACCTCGCCGTCCGCGCCGGTCGCCCATGTCCCTGCAGAGGATCCTCCGCCGAGTCTTCCCCCGGGAGGAGTCGTTCTACGGCCTGCTCGAGAAGCTCGCCGTCCTCACCCGCAGCTCGGTCGCGGAGTTCAAACAGCTCGGCGCCGAGGGGACGACGCCGGACTCCGTCGCCGAAGCGGTGCAGCAGGTCGAGCACGCAGGCGACAAGGCCTTCCACGAAGTGGAGGCGGGTCTCGCGCGCACCTTCGTGACCCCGATCGACCGCGAGGACATCCACCAGATCGCCTTCGAGATCGACGAGGTCATCGACATGGTGAACCTCGCGGCCCGCACCTGCGCGCTCTTCCAGATCACCGAGCTCACGCCCCCCATGGTGGCGCTCCTGGACACGCTCGAGCGGAGCACGCAGGTGCTCGCCGATGCGGTCCCGCTGCTCCGGAAACACGACTACGAGGGCGTCATCGCCGCCGGTCGCGTGCTCCGGACGCTGGAGAAGGAGGCCGACGTCGTCTTCCGGAACACCCTGAGCGCCCTCTTCCAGGATCCGGGGATCGACGCCAAGCAGCTCCTCAAGGAGAAGGAAGTCATCGAACACGTCGAAGACGCCGTCGACCGCTGCGATCGGCTCGGCAATACGCTGTCTAACCTCGCCGTCAAGCATGGCTAGCTTGCTCGTCGCGGTGATCGTCACCGCGATCATCTTCGACTGCATCAACGGCTTTCACGACGCGCCGACCTACTGCGGCCTGCCCGTTTCCACCACCCATGGTGTCAACGACTGCATCCTGGGGTCGGGGGCGAGCCGGCGGCTGCGCGCGGTGCGCTGGGGAGTCGCGGGGAACCTGGTCATCGCCGGGATCCTGACGCTGCCGCTGAGCGGATTGGTGGCTTACTTCGCGTCCCTGATCTGCATGCGGCTCTTCGCCTGACGCAGGCCGTTCCGCCGCCGTGCAGTCCCGGGTACGCTGCCCGGGAGGGACTCGTGTTCGGACTCCGGACCGGCGCCGCGCTGGCTGACGCCACGCCCCCCCCGGGCGAGACGGAGGCGCTCGACGGCGCCCTGCCGTACCGGCGCCTCCTGGCGCGACAGCTCGGCGTGCACTGCCGCATGCGCTTCGGCGTCGTCGGGCTGATCGTCGCGGGGGTGCTCGTCGCAGACCTCGTCGTCGGCGTCGCCGGGCTTCCCGTCGGCGCGCTGCTGGGCACCGCGACTTGCCTCGCCGTCTTCAACCTGGGCGTGCGCGCCGGGATCCGCTGGCTCGCCCACCTGTCCCCGGCGCAGCGCGCGCAGACGTGGCTGCTTGCGCTACGCCACGCCACCATCCTCTTCGACTACCTCACGCTCACCCTGCTCATCCACCTCGTCGGCGGCGCCCGGTCGCCGTTCCTGCCCGCGTTCCTGCTCCACATCGTCCTCGGCAGCGTCATGGTGAACCGGGCGGCAGCCTACGTGTACGCTCTCCTCGCGGTCGCCCTGGTGAACGCGACGGTCTTCGGGGAGCTCACCGGCCTCTGGACACCGGTGCTGCCCGCGGGCGCCGTGGCGAGCGACGGCCCGCTCGACCCCCGCTTCGCGGTCAGCGTGTCCGTCGCCTACACCTCCCTCTTCGTGGTGACGACCTGGCTCTTGACCTCCCTCGCCGAGGCGATGCGTCACGTCGAGCGGGAGCTCGTCGCGCGGAGCGCCGAGCTCGCCCGCGTCTCCGCGGCGCGGCGCGACTTCCTCCACGTCGCCCTGCACAACCTGAAGGCGCCACTGGCCGCGGTGACGATGCTCCTCGACAGCCTCGGCCTCGAGCTCGCGGGCCCGCTCGAGCTCCGCCAACGGGAGCTGGTGGACCGCGCGCGGAAGCGCCTGGCGGGGTCGGATCGGTTCCTCCGCGATCTCGGCGTGCTGGCCAACCTCGAGGCGCACGAGCTCGCGAACCTGGAAGGCCGCGTCGAGCTCGGCGAGCTGCTGGGTCGCCTCCTCGAGGAGAGCCGCGATCTGGCCGGGGCGCGCGCTCAGTCGCTCGAGCTCGACCGCGCGGTGGGCCCGGCCTGGGTCCGCGGCAACGATCGCCTCCTCTTCGAGGCGATCGTCAACCTGGTCACCAACGCGATCAAGTATTCACCTCGCGGCGGGACGATTCGGGTGAAGCTCGCGCTCACCGGCCGCACCGCCCAGGTCAGCGTCGCGGACGAGGGCCCGGGGATCCCGCCCGAGCGACGGAGCGAGCTGTTCCGTGAGTTCGCCCGCCTGGACACGGTCCTGCCCGACGGGGAGCGGCCGCCCGGGAGCGGGCTTGGCCTGTCCATCGTGCAGCGCATCGTCACCTCGCTCGGCGGCCACGTGCTGGTACAGAGCGAGCTCGGGAGGGGCAGCGTGTTCACCCTCGAGCTCCCGCTCACGCCCGCGCAGCCCGCCGCAGCCCCCGCCGAGCGCTGAGCGAGGCAGGGACGTGAAGTCCCGGGCGAGCAAGGGGCGGCTCCGCCAGCACGCTACCGAGTGGAGCCCCGCCCGGGACGCGCGCGGGGCGCTGGCGGCGGGTTGGCGCGGCCCCACGCAAGGACCCGTGCGAGCGCGGATCCGCGGACGCCGAGCGCCTCGGCGACGAGGGCGTCGAGCGTGCTCCGCTCGGCGCCGGTGATGCCCCGGTTCCGCGCGATGAGCTCGCTGCCCAGCCGTTCGAGGGGCTCGAGCACGGCGGCGCCCGGCGCCGGCAGCGCTCGCAAGTGGCCGATCTTCACCTGCGGCATCCCCTGCTGGGCGTCCCGCTGGCGGTGATAGTGGTACCAGCGAACGGGGGTCGCGTTGAGGTACGCGACCAGCGCCCCCGCCGTGTACGGTCCACGCGCGAAGCCCGCCAGGATCGAGTTGCGAAAGGCGAGGCGCGCCGAGGGGGAAGCGATGGGGAACCGCGCCGTCTGGCGAATGAAGAGATCCACCTCCGCCCACCTCGGCCCGGGGTGCGTCACCGGCAGCCGGGCGCCGTCCGCGTAGGCCGTCGGGGGCAGCAGCTCGAGCTCGCGCACGCTCGTGCCCTCGTAGAGAGGGACGACGTGCGGCGGCGCCGGCGCGCCCGCCTTGATGAACCTGCCGCGATCGCGGGCGCTGGAGCGGTAGCCCCGCTCCCCGAACAGCTCGGGCGGGAGCTTCGGCAGCGCCTCCAGCGCGGCGAGGAGCCGCCGCGCCTCCGGATCCAGTCCGGCGCGCGCGAGCGGCCAGGGCGCGCCAGCGGCGTCGCCGCACCGCTCCGTTCGCCGCGTGGACAGGAGCGCCATGCAGGGCTGGAACACGCCCATGAAGGCGTCCTCACCGAGGTCGGGCAGCTCGGGATCCGGGGCGCAGAGCTCGTCGTGCGCGCCCCGCACGTCGGCGTAGCGACTGGCGTCGGCGACCGACGTCGGCAAGACCAGCCCCACCCGCCCCCCGGGCCGCACCAGCCGCCCGGCGACCGCAGCGAACAGGCCGTGGGTCGAGAGCGTCTTTGCGGCGCGAACGTGGACCGCCTCAAGGAACGCCTTCTCCCGCGGCGAGAGGGGCTGGCTCCCCCGCCCGACGTACAAGATCCAGGGCGGGTTTCCGACCACGGCGTCGAACCCGAGCGCACCGCCGGGGCCGCCTCGCCTCTCCTGCTCGGCCGCCGCACGAGAAGACGCCGTGCTCTGCCCGCCCGCGTCGCTCGACGCCACGCCGCTCCCCGGGTCCACGGGGCCGGGGCGCTCGTCGAGGAACACCTCCGGCAGCTCGATCCCCCAGTGGAACGGCGTCTGGGACCTCCGGAGTGCGACCGCGAGGTCCCGGAGCTCGGCCAGGATGGCCGCGGCCTCCGCGTGCTCACCGGCCCGCTCCGCGGCGAGCCACCGCTCCACGAGGGCGAGCCGCCGGTCCCGCTCCCGCTGCCGCGCCGTCTCCGTTTCGCCATCGAAGTAGGCGCCGACGATCAGATCGCCGAGGAGCCGCGCGCGATCCACCGCCTCCTCGACGTCGGCCGGGAGCCGCGCCGCGTCGCAAGGGCTCGCGTCGACGCCGCGCGCGGCCGGCCCCCGGAGCCGCCGCCGACGCGGAACGGCCGCCGCCAGCGCCCCGACGATCTGCGCCGCGGAGCGCTCCGCCGGCTCGCCGTGCCGCCAGTGAAACGCCCGGAGCTGATCGAGGTCGAGCCCCACCAGGCTGTCGCCATGACGCAGCGCGTGGTCCACGAACGTGAACGGCTCGTCGCGCGCCCGGGTCACCAGCCACAGCGAGAGCCGGGCGAGCCGCACGGCTTGCTCGTTCTTGTCCACCCCGTACAGACAACGCTGCGCCACCAGGCAGCGCGCGCGGCTGACCACGTCCTCGCGATCCGCTGTCGAATGCTCGAGCTTGCCCTCGCGCGTCCAGGCCGCGACCACCTGGTCCGCCAGGTATCGGCAAGAAGCGATCAGGAAGGCGCCAGAGCCCATCGCGGGATCGCAGACCGAGAGCCCGAGGAGCGCGGAGCTCGCCGGCGGATCGCCCAGCGCCGCGACGAGCGGCCCGAGCGCGCGCGCCACCATCGGTTCGGTGAGCTCCCGCGGGGTGTAGTGGCTGCTCGTTCGTCGCCGCTCGTGGCCCGGCTGGACGACGAGGGCGCCGCTCGCGAGCCGCCGCACCTCGAACCCCATCAGCGCCTCGTAGACGCTGCCGATCTGCTCCACTCCGAGCCCCCGGTGGGAGACCGGCTGCCCGTCGACGAAGCGCAACCGGTGGAGCATGGTGTGAACGGTCAGGTCGTCCACGCTCGGCGGCCGCAGCGCCGCCAGTTCCGCGGCGCGATCCCCCGGTGCCCGACCCTCGAGGAACGGGTAGGCGTCCGGATCGAAGAGCGCGCCGCCACGAGCGGGGACGTCGAGCTCACCGAGCCGAGCGCCGTTGAACACCAGCCGGAACAGACGGAGCAGGCCCGGGTAGGCCCCGAAACGCTGCGGCAAGGCGTCCGGACGCCGGCCGCGCTCCTCGTCGAGCCGCGCGAACAGGCCGTGCAGGCCGTATTGAGCGGCGTAGGTCGGGTGGTCGACGGGCAGCAGGGCCCAGTCCTCGCAGTTGAGCAGGAACAGGAGGCGGAGCTCGATGGCTAGCAACCCCCCGTAGAGGTGCGAGTCACCGCGCCCGAGCGCGGCGCCGACGAGGTCGGTCCCGTCGCGCGCGTCGGCCGCGACCAGCCCCGCGAGCAGCGTCTCGATCGCGGCGAGCACCTGTCGGGAGAGCGCGCCAATGACGTCGGCGTGGCGCGCCGCCACCGAACCCGGGCCCGACGTCACGACGCGCCGGATCAGCCGTCCCCACCGGGCTTTTTCGCGCGCGGCAGGCGGTGCAGCAGACCGACCAGCGAGAGATACAGGTCGGTCACGACGTCACGAGCGTCGCGCTTGCCTCGCTGCCGCTCGTAGAATTTCTCCAGCGCGACGAGCTCGCCCGTATCGACCCACACGCCGCACCCCTCGATGCACGTGTCGATCATCACCCCCGAGCAGTAGCCGTGCTCGCGAGCCTCCATCTCGCCGCTGCAGCGGGGGCAGCGGATCGGCTCGTCACAGTGACACACCTCGTCCGGGGAGAAGCCCCGATCGAGTTCGCGCGAGTAGTCCCGCTCGACGGTCGACTGGATCGCCTCGAGCTCGCCCTTGTCGAGCCAGACGCCCTGGCAGGATGGGCACACGTCGATCTCGATCCGGGCCTCGTAGCGCTGGACCTCCAACTCGGCTCCGTCGCGGGGGCACTTCATGGACCGTGGGATATCAGGGATCGCCGCGCGAGTCGACGGGACCGAGACGACGCGCCCGGTCGCGGTCCGCCCCGACCGCGGCCGGGCGTTGACAGCGCCCGTGCCCGCGCCCGATCCTCCCCGGATGAGCGAGGAGAGCCCCGTCGAGGCCAGGACGGAGTCGGTGCTGTTCGAGGGCCACCCCGCGGTGCTCGCGCGCGCGTCGGCGCTCATCGTGACGATCCTCACGGTGGGGCTCGCGGCCCTGGTGTACTGGCTGCAGAGTCGGAAGATCCGCTACCGCATCACCACCCAGCGCGTGGTCGTCGAGCACGGGCTCTTCTCGCGGCGGCTGGAGCAGATCGACCTTTACCGGGTAGTCGATTACGTCGTCGAGCGCCCCTTCGGTCAACGCCTGATGGGCACCGGCAACCTGCTGCTCAAGACCAGCGACCGGACGACTCCGGAGGTCCGCATCGCCGGAGTGAAGACCGACGTGGTCGCGCTGTACGAGCGGTTGCGGGAGGCGACCGAAACCGAGAGACAGCACCGCGCCGTGCGCGTGCTCGACGTGGAGTAGCGCGCGTCGACGCCCCACGTCCCCCGCTGCCGTTTCCAGCCGGGCGGCGCCAGAAACCGTGGCATTGGGGCCGCCCCGACCCCAGCACCTTCCTGGCGCGGCGCGGCTACGGTAGCCTCTCCTCCTCGGCCCGCGCCCCGCGGGCCTCCGGGGGACGACCCATGCATGCTTCGACAGAAATCCTAATCGCGGTGGCGACCTCGATGGTGACCGCGGTCGGCACGGTCTACGTCGTGCAGCGCTACGACATCGTACCGACCCAGGAGGTCGCTCCGCCGGAGGCGGTGGTGCCGAGCTTCACGGGCCTCACCGAGGCGGACGCCCGCGTCAGCGCGGCCGCCGTGGACCTCGCGCTCATCGTGTCGTCCGAGGAGGCCACGGCGGAGGCGAAGCCTGGGTCCGTGCTGCGCCAGTCCGTCCCCGCGGGGCAGCGGGTGCCCGCGAAGTCCCCTGTGAGCGTCGTCCTGGCCACGGCGCTGCCGAAGGTGCCGACACTGACCGGACTGACCGTGGAGGCCGCCACCAAACGCCTCCAGGAGGCCGGGTACGCGGCGCAGATGATGGGTGAGATCGCGGACGCCACGGTGCCGGCGGGGCAGGTGGCCCGCCAGATGCCGTCGGCCGAGTCCGCCTACGTCAAGGGCGCAGCCGTGTCCGTGCAGGTTTCGAGCGGCCCCGTCGACGTCGAGATCCCAAAGCTCCTCGGCCGCAGCCACGTCGACGCGCAGAGGCAGGTCGAGGGGCTCGGTCTCAAGCCGGTCATCGGCTGGATCAGCCAGGCCGAGACGCCGGACTACGTCGTCCTGCAGCAGACGCCGAAGCCTGGCGAGAAGGCCGCGCCCGGCAGCGAGGTGCGCCTCACGGTGAACCGATAGCGCCCCCCGCCGCGCCTCAGATCATCGCCTTGACCTTCGCCCGCACGCCCTCGATGAGGTCGATGGCACGCGACAGGCCCAGGTCGACCGCCAGGGAGATGAGCTGGCGCTCGCGCTCACCGACCTTCGCGCCCTCGTGCCGGGTCGCCACCACGGCATTCCTCGCCGCAACCGGCGCGCCAGCGGGGCGGACCGAGCGCTTCATCTGCCCGCGCACCGCGTAGACCAGACCGGCAGTGAGGCGGATGCCCCGCGCCCTGGCCGTGGCGACCACCTCGCTCGCCTTCACCTCGAGCGGCGTCGCGCGGATCAAGGCGGACGCGCGGCCGTCCCCTGCCCCGCGCCGGCTCTTGGCCACAGCCGCCGGGGGCGTGGCGGTCGCCATCGCCTTCACAGCCACCTTCCTACCAGACTTCTGAGCCCGGACCTTGGAGAGGTACCGGGTCTTGTAGACGGCCCGCTCGGTGAGCGCGACCCCCGCCTCCTTGCCCCTGGCAACGACCTTTTTGGCAGGCATCTCGGCGGGGAAGGAGAGGACGAAGGCGGTCTTGGTCTGCGTCGTCCCGTTGTCCGCGGGGCCGGGCGCGCCGGCCGCGTTCCCCGCCGGGGCCTTCGCCTGGCGCTGGGCTACCGCCTTCTTCGCGGCCTTCTGCGCGAGCCGCGGGGGGGACTTCTTGGAGCGGGTCTTCTTGATCGCCATGAGTCGCATCCGAACACGAGTGGGACCGGGTGAGCAACGGATCTCGATGCCCGGACGCGATTCCACATGGGAGGCGCCAGGGTGGTTGCAGGTACTACCATCAAATATGGACGGGTGATGTCTCGAATGGCCATCACCGACGCCGCTTCCGGCGCGATCGGCGGGCGTGCTGACGATGACTGAGCGAGAGGGAAGCCTCGCAGACCCTTCGCTGTCGACCGGAGACCCTTCGTGGACTGACCCCCTGGACCATGCCGCGGTGCCCGTGGAACCGACGGGCTGCGGGGAGGGGTGCCGCGTGCCGCCCGGCGCCTCGCTGGCCGGCGGATCGGGTCGCGCCCGCCACGGGGGATCGTGGGAGGCGCGCTCCGCTCGCCGGTAGTACGCTCCCCGCCATCGTGACTGCCTTCCTGATCGGCGCGGCGCTGCTGCTCGCGGGCTACCACTTCTATGGGCGCCTGGTGGAGCGCGCCGTGTCCCCGGATCCCGGGCGCCCGACGCCGGCCATCGTGCATGCCGACGGCGTCGACTACGTGGTCATCCCCACCTGGCGCGTCTACCTCATCCAGCTGCTCAACATCGCCGGACTCGGGCCCGTCTTCGGAGCCATCCTGGGTGCGCTCTGGGGCCCGCAGGTCCTGCTGTGGATCGTGTTTGGCGCCATCTTCGGGGGCGCGATCCATGATTTTCTCTCCGGCGTGATGTCCGTGCGCCATGCCGGCGCCGGGTTCCCCGAGCTCGTTGGTCACCACCTCGGTCGATGGCCACGACGCCTGGCCACCGCCTTCGTGCTGGTCCTGGTGATCCTGGTGGGTACGGTCTTCGTGAAGGGGCCAGCGCTGCTCCTACTGCAGCTCGTCCCCGCGCAGGCCGCCGACGGGGCGCTCGGCGGCACGGGACTGCTGACCACGCCCTGGCAGGGCCAGGCGCTCTGGCTGTGGGTCGTGATGGGGGGGATCTTTGCCTATTACGTGGCGGCGACGCTCCTCCCCATCGACAAGCTGATCGGGCGCTTCTACCCGATCTTCGCCGTCGCGCTCCTGATGATGGTGATCGGGCTCACCGTCGCCCTGCTGATCGGTCGGATCCACGCGCCCGCGTTCGACCTGGCGAACCTCCACCCCGCCGCCGCGCCGGCCTGGCCCGTCATCTTCATCACGGTGAGCTGCGGTGCCATCAGCGGGTTTCATGCCACGCAGAGTCCCTTGATGGCTCGCTGCCTCGGGTCCGAGCGCCACCTGCGCTTGGTGTTCCTGGGGGCCATGCTCGCCGAGAGCTTCATCGCGCTGGTGTGGGCCACGGCGGCCCACGGGTACTACGGCTCCACCGGGGCGCTGGGCGCGGTGCTCGCCCAGGGTGGGCCGGGCCAGGTGGTCCACGAGGTCTGCGTCTCCAGCATGGGGCTCCTCGGCGGCGTGCTGGCGGTGCTCGGGGTCGTGGTCCTACCCATCACCTCGGGGGACACGGCCTTCCGCGTCGCCCGCCTGATCCTCGCCGACGCCCTGCAAGTCTCCCAGGTCAAGCCCCTCGATCGCTACAAGATCGCGCTGCCGCTCTTCGCCGTTTCCATCGTCCTCTGCTTCGTGGATTTCGCGGTGGTGTGGCGCTACTTCGGTTGGGCCAACCAGGCGCTGGCTGCGGTCGCGCTGTGGACCGGCGCCGCCTACCTGCGCCGGCGACCCACCGTCCTGCAGTGGCTGGCCACGGCGCCCGCCGTGTTCATGACGGTGGTCACCACCGCGTACATCCTCTCGGAGCCGTTCGCGTTCGGGCTCCCGGTGACGGTCGCCACCGCGAGCGCACTGGCACTCGGCGCCGTGACCCTGATGGCGTTCCTGATCCTCGTGCGCGTGCGCCCCACGGCCGGACAGGACCCCCCAGTGCCCGGCGCTACCACGGAGATCGAGCGACGGCTCAACGAACTTGCCACCTGACGCCGACGGCTCCGGGCGGGCTCCGCGCGGCCTGGTCAACGCGACCGAGCGTCCCGCGCCGCCGCTACTCGACCCAGTCGCTGTCGGCGGTGGCGACGAGCCAGTCCTTCACCAGGGTGCCGAAAAGGGTCAGGGAGCGGCTCGCGACCGACAAGAATACCCTGGGCGTCCAGGCGTCGTCCGTCACCCAGCCGGTCCAGCTCACGCCCTTGCCGTCGAGGTAGTCCCGGAGCTCCACGCCCCAGCTCGGCGAGCTCGCGGAGCCGACCGAGTCCGAGGGATCATCGGTCCCATACCCCCACTCGGAGACGAAGACGGGGAACTCCGTCGCGGCCCGGTCGATCTGCTCCTGGAAGGTCGAGCTCCAGTTGCCAGGGTAGATATGGGCGCTGAGCACGAGGCTGGTTCCCGTCACCTTGCCGATCGCGTCGTCCAGCTGCGGGCACCAGCTCGGCGTGAAATCCGCGCTAACCGGCATACTTGACGGTGCAGCCGTAGGGCTTCGTCTCGGGCACGGACACCGGCTTGCCGGCAAGCACCGCCGCCAGCGCGTCGTCGACGTGGCGCACGAGCGTGCCGCCTGCGGGGCTCTCCCCCTCGCCATCGGGCGAGTTGTCGATGGCGCCGGCGTAGACGAGGATCCCTTGCCGATCGATCACGAACAGATGCGGGGTTCGCTCGGCGCCGTACGCCTTGCCCACCGAGCCAGACTCGTCGATCAGGATGGGGTAGTCGACCCCGAGCGCGCTGGCGCCCGCGCGGTTCGCGGCAACGCCGTGCCCCTGCTTGCCTGCCGCGCCCGAGTTGACGGCGAGCCACACCACCCCCCCGGCCCGGTGCCGTGCGGCCGCGCCCTTCAGCGAGCCCTTGGCGTGGGAGGCCTTCACAAAGGGGCACTCGGGGTTGAACCACTCGAGGACCACGACCTTGCCCCGCTGCTCGGCGAGCGACACACGTTTGCCGTCGAGATCGACGAGCTCGAAAGCCGGCGCCGGCTCACCGAGGGACGCGCTGCGCCCGCGTTCCGGCGCCGTCGGGGCAGCGACCGCCGACGGCGCCGCCGCCGCGACCGCCGCGCTGCTGGTCGCAGCGGTGCCCGGCTGCGGTCGATCGCAGCTCGCCCCCCCGAGTACCGCCAACCCCAGCGCGACCGTGGAGAGCCATCTGTGCGTGGTCATCGGCGGGTGCATGGAGCCCGCGATCCGCGATCGCCAGCAGCCGCCCGCAGGGGGGGCGACCGTTTTGTCGCTATCGGCAGGGGAGGGGCTCCGCTCCAATGGTTCCTGGGTCGGCCATCGAGCAAGGACTGGATGGCACCATGATCACCTCTTTCTCCTCGCGCCGACCGCGGCGCATTGGCCGCACCGTCAACTGGCTGGGCTGCGGCCTGGCCGCCTGGGCGCTCTCCTGCTCCAGCTCGGGCTCGGACGAGCCCGCCGATGGAGCCGGGGGGTCGGGAACGACCGGCGGCGCGGCCGCAACCGGCGGCTCACCGGCGACCGGCGGGACGACGCCGGCAACCGGGGCCGCTCCCAGCACCGGCGGGAGCGCGACGACCGGCGGCGCGCGGCCCACCGGCGGTACGGGAGGCGGGGGCGCGGGCGGCTCGCCGACGGGTGGCTTCGCGACGGGTGGCTTCGCGACGGGTGGCTTCGCGACGGGTGGCTTCGCGACGGGCGGCTTCGCGACGGGCGGCTTCGCGACGGGCGGGATGCCCATCGGCGGAGTCCCGACCGGCGGCGTGCCCACCGGCGGGGTACCGACGGGCGGCGTGCCCACCGGTGGCTTCGCGACGGGCGGATTGCCCACTGGCGGGGTACCGACCGGCGGCGCGCCGACGGGCGGCGCCCCGACGGGCGGGGTCCCGACGGGCGGCGTCGCCACCGGCGGTGAAGGCGGCATGGACGGCGTGGGTGGAATGGACACCGGCGGCACCACCTCGGGCGGCGCGGGAACCGGCGGGCAGAGCACCGGCTACTGCCCCACAGACGAGCCCTGCCGGATCTCGCCGCTCGGCGACTCCATCACCGAGGACATCAACGCGGCGGGTGGCTACCGGGTCAACCTCTTCCGACTCGCAAACGAGGCCGGCAAGGACATCACCCTCGTCGGCACCCGCTCGAACGGCCCCAACGACGTCGGCGGCGTGCCCTTCCCCAAGAACCACGAGGGCACGAGCGGCATCTCCATCGAGGGCCTCCAGTCGACGGTCGTCGAGGCGGGCAAGCTCAGCCGCAGCGACGTCGATCCGCACATCATCCTGCTCCACATCGGCACCAACAACATGTACGGATCCCATCCATCGGGGCCGGAGGTGCTGCTGCCCCAGCTCCTCGACGCGATCATCGCCGAGTGCCCGGACGCCCTGCTCGTCGTGAGCACCCTCATCCCCCTGCCCATGAACACCTCCGGCATCAGCGCCTACAACGCGGCGATCCCGGCCATCGTCGAGGAGCGCGCGGCGGCCGGCGCCCACATCGTCCTCGTCGATCAGTTCACCGGCTTCCCGACGAGCGAGCTGGCCGATCAGGTCCACCCAACCCCGGCCGGGTACGACCGGATGGGCCAGGTCTGGTTCGACGCGATCGAGCAGTACCTCCCCTGAGCGGAGCCGCTCAGGGCGCGATACAGCGCTCCTCGACCAGCCCCCAAATGGCCTCGGCGGTCGCGCGCGCGCCGGCGTCCGAAAAGACGATGCCGTCCACGCCGACGACGTACTCGGCGTAGTGGCCCTCGAAGACGGGCCGGAGGTCGAGCCAGTGGCAGGGCACCGGGCTCCGGCCGCATGCGTTCTCGATCAGGGGCCGCAGCACGTCGATCCCCTCCCGGAGCGCCTCATTCGCGGTGGCGTCGGCGTAGAAGAAGTAGACCACGTGCTCTACACCGTCCGTGGCCATCTCCGCGAGCAGTCGCTCGGCGCCGAGCACGGCCGCCTCGACCGCGGGGCAGTCCGGAGTGGGACCGGAGGGGCAGGTGTCCTGCAGCATGTCGGTGGCGCCGCCGTCCAGGATCACGACGCGCGCCGGCCCCTCCGCCACGCTCGCGGCGTACTGGTTCTGGAGGCCGAGCGGACCCTCCGCCAGCATGGACGTGAGCTCCGACGAGTAGTCCCGCAGGTGCTCGTCCGCCCCGAGCTCGACGCCCCCGGCCTCGACCGCAACGGCCTCGAGCTCGCTCGCAAAGACGCTGAGCGTCAGCAGGGAGTCGCCGAGGACGACGAGCTCGTCCACGCCGAGCGGCGCCGGGGCGCAGTCCTCGCCGCCGCTGAGCGGCGGCGCCGTTTCCCCGTCTGGCCGGCGGCAGTAGCCGGACTCGCACCGGTGCTCCTCGCCGAGCACCGCGCAGTCGCCATCGAAAAGGCAGGACCGATCACAGAAGGCGGGCGCGGTCGTGGCCGGGCAACGCTGAGTGAGCACGCGTACCGCGCTCGGGACGCAGTCGGCAGCGTCCCCCCAGCCCGCGCAGTCCGCCGCCTGGTCGCAGGGCGCCGTGCAGGCGCCGCAGACGCACTCGAGCCCCCCGGGGCAGTCGGCGTCGCAGAGCCGCAGGAAGTGCGTCTCGCTGCCGCCGGTGGTCGCGAGCTCACTCCGGCACATGGTCAGCAGGCAGACCATCGACCCAGCGGCGAGGAGCTGCCCCACCCGGGCGCGCCGGGACCGATCGCCGCCGCGCGGGGCGCCGCCGCCCGCGCAGGACCCCCGCGGAGCGGTCGTGGCGGCGCAGACTCCGCGCCGATCTCGCTGGCGGTCGGGGGACGGGGGGCTAGCCATGGTCGCTGTTTCGGTCGGCCCCCTGAGGGATCACGCATTGGCCGACGTACAGCAAGACCTTCTCGAAATCCTCCGGGCGCGCGTGGTCGGCGTTGTACCGCTCGACCCGGCCCCGGAGCTCACCGAGCTGCTCGCGGAGCGCGCCGAGCGTGCCGCGGACCTCCTCGGCGAGCGGGTGGCTCGGCCAAACCTCCAGCGTGTAGGTGCTGCCGCCCGTCGAGTCCGCGGGGCTCGAGGCCGGGCGCTGCGCGCGCAGCCGACCGGTGATGGTGCTGACGAGCGCGTTGAAATGGTCGTAGACCGCCGCCTCCCAGCCCACCTCTGCCCCCAGCGGAACCACGAGGGTGCTGGCCTGGACCGTGCCCGACTCCATCGAGCGCTCGACCCGTCCCGACTCGACCAGCCGCGCGAGCGCCGCCTCGAGCCCGGTCGCCTCGGGGAACTGCGCGGCGAGCTCGGCGGCGCCGAGCGGCCCATGCCGGTAGATGAGCGCCCACAGGAGCTCGTCGAGCCCCCGGTCGCGCTGCGCCTGCCGGAGCCGGGTGAGCTCCTCCTCGGGGACGACGCGGTAGGTGACGCCAGCCCCGGCGCCCTCGGCCGCGACGAGCCCGCTCTCGCAGAGGTCGTGCAGCACGCCGCGCACCAGCGTGTCGTCGTCGCGCGAGAAATGGGCGAGGAGCGCCGCGCGCGAGACGGTGCCCTTCTCCTCCACGAACTCGAGCACGGCCACCCACAGGGTCTTGCCGCCCTCGGTCGTGCTCGCGGTGAGGCGCTGGATCTTGCGCTGGTAGGTGCGAAGGCCCAGGCCGAACATGTCGGCGCTCACCTTGCGGCTCACCCCCTGCCGCTCGAGCTCGCGCACCAGATCCAGGAAGACCTGGCTCGCCACCTGCGCCAGCGGCGCCCGCGAGCCCCCGGACGTCGCGAGCTGTGCGATCAGCACGGTGGTCTGCCGCACGAGGGACTGGATGAGGAGCTCGATCGTCACCGGGGCAGGCCCACCCGCTCGAGGCCAGGAGCGGCTCGATTCAGGGTACGCCCGGGTCGACCGCCTGGGGAGCGACAGAAACGCCACCCGGGGCGCTGGCCGCGCCCGACGGCCCTCGCCCCCTTGCCGCCATGCGAGCCGCAACGGCCGTGTCTCCGCTCGGGGCTCCCGACCCTCGCCGGGCCGTCACTCGGCCGCGGTGACCTCGACCGGGGCGGAGGGGAGGCGCTGCTCGTCGGTGAGCAGGGTGGATTCGTCGAAGGCGAGCTCGAAGACCAGCCGGTAATGCCCGGGTGGCAGCGGGACGGCGTCGAACCGCGTGTCGTCCGCGGTGGCCGTCCCCACGAGGGTGACCGCGCGCCACTGGAACGAGAGGCGCGCCTCCCCGTCGGGCGAGAGGACGACGAGGTAGTCGCCCATCCCGCCGCTCGTGGTCGACACGATGCCGCCCGTGGCCCAGTCCTTCCCGGCGGGGTCGAGGACCGCCACCAGCACCGGACGACGCCCCGTGGGCGGCAGCGGCCGGCGGCGAAGGACGATCGGCAGGGGCTCGTCCGTCTCGTTCGCGAGGATCACGGCGACCCGCATCGACGCGCCCATCTCGATCGACCGTCGCTCCGTGATCAGCGACACCCGGAGCCCCTCGCGGAGATCCCGCTCATAGAGGCGCTCGCTGCAGGAGTTGTGGGACGAGACCTCTCCCGGCCCGAGCTTGCGCCACCGCAAGCGGCACCGGCAGCGCTCGAGCCGCCCGAGATCGAGCGCCCGCCCCCAGCAGTCCGCCTCCGCGCCGCCGAGCGACTCGGCGAGCTCGGGCGGCGGCACCGAGGTCCCGGACTCCTCGGCAGATCCGTCCACGGACGCGCCCGCGGGCGCGCCGCTCGCCACGGCCACGGTAGGGAGCGGGCCCGTGGGCGCTGGCGGGGCAACACGGTGACAGGCCGCGATCGCCCCCGACCCGACCAGCGCCGCGACCGCGACGCTAGCCCCCCTCGCCTCCCGGGCCGAGCGGTGCCAGCGGCAACGGCGCATGACCCTCTCTGCCATGGCGCGCCCGTCGACGGCAACCGCCCTCCCCGCTCCGCGCGTGGCTGCCCCCTCGCGGGTGAGCGCGGCGCGACGCGCGCTCAGCCGCCCCGCTGCCGCTCGACCTCGGCGCGGAGGCGCTGCTCCTGCTCGCGAAGCTCCAGGGTGAGCTCGGCGCCGAAGTCGTCCGCCTCGAAGAGGGGGCGGAGCTCGAGCTCGGCGTCCTCGCCCGACATCGGGTGGGGGCAGCGCCGCGCCCACTCGACCGCCTCGTCGAGCGAGCCGACCTGCCAGATCCAGTACCCCGCGACGAGCTCGCCCTCCGGCTTGAACGGCCCGTCGACCACGGTGCGCTCGCCGCCCGAGAAACGCACCCGCTTGCCCTTCGCGCTCGGGTGAATGCCGTCGCCCGCGACCATCACGCCCGCCTGCACCAGCTCCTCGTTGAAGCGCCCCATCTCCGCAAGCCCGGCCTCGGTGGGCATCACCCCCGCCTCGCTGTTCCTCGTCGCCTTCACCATCACCATCACGCGCATCGGACCCTCCTCTCACCGCGCCCTCACGCCGCGCTCACCGCAGGCTGCCTCGCACCCCACCGGTGGGTAGCGGGGCGGCCCGGCGAGGTGAGGACATGGGGCCCCGAACCACGACGGCAAGGCCCCGAGCTCCAGCAGGACCCGGGCGCCTCGATCGTCGTGGCAGGGCCGAGCGGTCCCGTCGCCGGCGAGCTCACGATGGTTTCCGATCTGGTGGACTCGGTCGACGCGGGATCGTAGCCTTCGGTCGTGAGCGCTCTGCCCGAACCGAGGCGCCTCTTTCGCGCGATGAAGCGCGCACCCGACGACAAGCCGAGGTGCGGGTCGGCCGCGAACGAGCTCGGCGTGCGCCCCGGAGTGGACGTCTCGCCGGACGATGCGGGGCAGGTCCAGCCCAAGACCGGCGGCCTCTCCACGACCCCCGACGACCCGGGGTTGCTTCCCCCACACGTTCGCCCGATAAGTCTCGGTGGCCAAGGTCGGCTCCCCTTGTTCGTCCTCGACGTCGCCGACCTGGATCCGTCGCTCGTTGCCCGTCGCGATCCGAAGCATCCGCGCCGTCACACGTTCATCGAGCCGTCCGCGGCGATGGCGCTCTCCGCCTTCCAGGAGCGCCTCTGCGGTGGGCGCAACGCCTGGCAGGAGGCCGGGTCATGAGCCACTCTGCGCTCGATGCCTACCGACAACTGATGAACGAGCTCCTGATCGTCCGCGAGACGGAGTGCGGTGGCCTCCCGGTGGAGGTGGAGTCCGCCTACGTCGAGCGTCTCGACGACCTCTGGTGGCGCCTCTCCGAACAGGAGCAGGCAGAGTACGAGGCGGAGCTGGCGAGCGCTGCCGCTCCCACGGGACCCGAGCAGCTCAACCTCGTCGATTGCGACGTGCAGGAGGGGAGCCGTTCGACGCCGAGGAGGGCGGCGTGACGTGTACCTGACCTCCCACCACGTGATCGCCCCGGCGACCCGGCACGAGGGCGTCAACTCGTTCTTGTACCTCCACGGGCCGCTGGTCTGGGAACGTCCCCCCCCCGAGGTGCCGGACCAGGACCCGGGCACGCTGACAGCCCAGAGCATCTCCATCCGCCCGCCTGGGAACAGGGTCCGGAGCTACCTCGACATCGTGACGCCGGACGAGGTTCGCTGGGACGAGGTTCGCGCCGGGCTGGTGGATTTCATCGGGCAGTCGCAGCGGCTACCGCTACCCTGGGAGGCCGCCTCGGGGCGGTGCTGCTTCCGATTGGGCATGGAGCTCGGACTCGCCCAGCGCTGGCAGAAGGAGCTGGCGCTGCTGTATCGCGCCTCCCAGGCGCTCCGGATGGCCAACACGGCGTGAACCGCGGCGGGCGTAGACGCTCACCATCACCGCGCCCGGTGTTCGAGGATCGCGATGCCTCGGTCGCGCCCCCGCCGGTGGTCAGGGTCGCTCGTGGTGGTATCCTCGGTCAGGGACGCCGTGAGACGCGCGGGCACAGCGGGGATCGGGGTCGGGCTGGCGCTGCTGCTCGGGGCGGAGAGCGCGTCGGCGATCGTGATCATGTACGAGTTCCGACTGGTCAGCTCGTCGCCAGTGCCCGGCAACGGCGCGCTCGTCTTCGAACGCACCTTCGCGTACGCGGGGGACCCGAACCCTTCGGTCGTGGTGCAAGGACCGAGCGGCTCCGTCGCCGGTGAGCTCACGACGGTCTCCGGCTTTCTGGTCTGGCATCCCAACGGGGAGCTGCCGGTCGGCGAGTACACGGTCGAGGTCACCTGCCCAAACCGAGGTGACTGCATCGAAACGGGTCCCGTCGCCTTCCAGGTGACCGAGCCGCAACTCCTCGAGCCCCCCAGCGCCACCTGCAGCCTCACGCTCGCACCGACCACTACCTACGGTGAGCAGAAGCTCTGCTGCGGGCTGCTAGAGGAACGCACGGCCCTCTGGACCTACTGCTTCCCCACTGCGCTGAGGTCCAACCAGGTTGGGCTCCGGGCCTGGACCTGTCACGTCGATCTCGCCGGGGCGGAGGCCGAACAGATCCTCTTCGGGATGGAGGAGACCCCGCGCGAGGATCCGGCCCCTTCGGCCTCCAACCCCCCACCCCTCTATGTCTCGCCCTTTGACTGGTGGTCCCCCCCAGTCCCGGTGGACGCCACGGGCATCATGGAGGTCCAGGCCGAGCCGCCCAGGCGGCTCGCCGAAGCCCCGGAGTACTGCGTCGAGATCGAGCTCATGGACACCCGGACGGGCGAGACCACCCGCGCGCGCGGCTGCGAGCCCGACCCCGGCTGGGAGCCGGTGGAAGTGCCGATCGAGGACCTCGAGGCGAGACTGCTCGGCCTGCCCGACTGCGAGGTACCGCCCGCGGGGCTCGAGGAGCGATGGTGCGAGCTCAACCGCGCCTACCACGACGACCGGTGCACGGCGCAAGAGCCACCTGCGGATCCGGTCGATCCGCTCTGCACCGCCTACCGAGAAGCCTGCGTGCAAGACCCGCCCGTGCCTCCGCCCCCCGATGACGCCCCCGGCTGCGCCTGCCGCCTCGCCGCCCCGCCGGGGCGCGACGGCGCGGGCTCCCGGGTGGGGCTGCTCGCGCTGCTCGGGCTCGGCGTTCTCGGCGTGAGGCGTCACGATCACGGAGCGCCCAGGCGGACACGCGGCGCGGCTCGGAGAAGGCAATGACAAGATTCGGACGACAGCTCGCCCTCGTCCTGGTCCCCGCGGGCCTCCTCCTCGACGCCGGGTGCGGCCGGGCGACGAACGACGACGCGGAGGCGACGACGGGCGGCGCGCCCTCCTCCGGCAGCGCCAGCGAGGCGGGCGAGCCCTCCACGTCCGGCGGCGCCACCGCCACCGGCGGCGCGAGCGCGGCGGGCGACGGCGCGGGTGGCTCCGTGGGCGGCGCGGCGGGCGCGGGCGGCGCCACCCAAGAGCCACCGTCGCCGGAGGTGGGGAGCCCCGTCTGGTTCGACGAGAGCGACTCCGCGATCGTGTGGCACTCCCGGGGCTCAAACATGCCCGGGTTCGAGTTCAGCGAGGACGTCTGCTGGTATCTACGGCGGGACTCGATGACGGCCGAGCAGCTCCAGGCGCTCGAGGCCCTGGTGCTGGTCGAGTCGGATGGGCTGTGCGCGGAGGACGGCTGGGACTACTACCTGCTCATGGTCTACGAGGCCGACGGAAGCGGCACTAGCCACACGACCAACGGGTGCGAGGCCGAGGCCATGCTCCCCACCAACGCCATGTCGAGCTTCCCCCTCGACGGCGCCCTCGGCTGCCCCGGAAGTTAAGGCTCGGACGAGCTCCCAGTCCCGTCCCCGCAGCCGCGCTCCCCGTCGACCCGGAGCGCGACCTCGCGACCGGAGGCGCACGCGGCGGCGACGCGGCGGGCGAGCTCTTCGTAGGTGAGCGCCCCCTCGAGGCGCAGCGCGACCGCGTCACCCGGGGGCCGCGTGCGGTCCGCGATGGCCGCGCGCAGCCCCGAGAAGTGGAGCACGCGGAAGCGGCCGAGGAGGGGGCGGTCGTGGGGCTCCGAGTGGGGGAGCAGCAGCCAGACCGTCCCGAAGCCGGCGCGCGCCACGGAGCACAGCGCCCCCGCGACGTCGGCGAGGGGCCGGGTGCCGTCGGAGTACAGGGCGAGCGCGCCCGGGAACTCGCGCGAAGGGTTGACCGCCTGCCAGAGCTGCCGCTTCTGGGTGAGGACCTCGGCGGCCTCGTCCCGCGACAGCGCGACATCGTCGACCGTCACGCCCCCCGGGGTCCCAGCGACGACCCCGATCAGGGTCAGCGACCGGGACGGATCCTCGCGCTCGGCTCGCGCCAGCGCGCGCGCGGAGTCCAAGTCGCCGCCGACGGGCTCGAAGGTCGCGGGCGCGAGGCGGCGACCGAAGTCCCGCTCCACGGCGGGTAGGGGGTGGGCGTTCTCCCAGGCGCAGCGGCGCGCGGCCCCGAGCGACGCGGCGACGACGACGGCGCAGCCGGCGCACACGACCAGCGTCGCCCGCCAGGAACGGACGACCCAGGGCAGGCGCCGGGTGGCCACGACGTGCCACGCGTGGAGCCCGAGCGCCGCCCCGAGGCCGCCCGCGGCCACCATCGCCCAGCGGTGGAAGCTCCGCTCCGCCGCCGCGATCTCGTCCAGCGCGATCAGCAGCATCTGGGCCGGATCGCCGTAGCCGCCGAAGAGCCGCTCGTCCACGAGCTGGTCGAGCAGCCCCCGGGCGCCAACAAGCCAGGGCAAGAGCCCGAGGCCGAACGCGAGGAGCGGCGTCGCCACGCGGAGCCGCGACGAGGCCGGCGAGCGGGACCAGGAGGAGCGCCGCCGCCCCGAGCACCTCCGGCCAGCGGCGCGGGCGGCACGACGACGGCGCGCGCGGCGCGCGGCGCGCGAGCCACGCTCGCCGCAGGGCGATCGCGAAGAGCATGAACTCGACCACGAGGGCGACGAGCGCCAGGAGCCCGAGCAGGGTGCCGTGGCGCGCCGCCTCGAGGACATAGGGGAAACCGTGGAGCGTCCTCACGGGACGACCGCCTGGTACGGCAGCCGGTAGAGCTGGCTGGAGAACCGCAGGTACTCGACGCCGAGGGTGCCCGTCGCGGCCAGGGCCGCGGCGAGGGCCAGGGCGACCACCACGGCGCGGGCCGTGACCCCGCGCTGGGACGCCGCGGCCGGGTCCGGGGTCGTCACCCTGCCTCCCCCCGCCCCTACTCGACCACCTGCTTCGGCACCGAGTACGCGGGCGGCTGCTTGCGCTCGCGGATGTCGAGCGAGAAGCAGGTGTACCCGGCGCCGTGGCTCCAGAACGGGTCGGACGGCGCCGACTCCGGCGAGCTCGGGAGGCGGAAGGTGGCGCAGAGGTCGTAGGTGTTCTCGCCCGTCTGCCGGAACTCGTAAGGGGCGCCCGTCTCCGGATCCAGGAGCGCCTCCTCGGAAACCAGGCGGGTCGCGAACACCTCGTCGATCGAGCTCGGGAGCCGGCCGTTGATCTCGTAGTACCGGTCGATGGCGCCGTACCGGAGGCTCTCCAGTCCCTGGACGCGCTGCTCGTCGAGCCGCCGCCAGCGCTCGGTGCGGGGGAGGCCGCCGAGGACGAGACCCACGACGAGGACGACGCCGACGGCAGCGGAGGTGGCGACGCCGAAGGCGCGCGCGCGCGGCGGCCTCTCGGTCTTCTTGGTGAGCTCGTCCCGCCGGAGGTCCCAGAGGTAGTAGCCGAAGATGGTCCCGGCAATGACGCCGACGCTCAGCACCTTGAGCAGGAACCGGAGCGTGAGCTCACCCTGCAGGAGGTTGAAGACCAGCGTGATGAGATCCCCGATGATGATCCCCGCCGCGATGAAGAGCGTGAGGTAGGTCAGCCATTTCCTGACCTTCGAGGCGCGCTGCTCCGGATCCACCAGGATGGCCCGGCGCAGCCGGACGGTGACGAACAGGAACACGGGGTAGGCGATGAGGAGCGACGCCGCGGCCTGGCGGATGGGATCCAGGGTGCGGAAGACCTGCGTCGCCTCGAGCGGGCTCGGCAGCGCCTGGTTGATGAACTGGAAGAGGAGCGTGCCGATGCCGCCCGCGCTGATGTACAGGGTCACGAACAGGACCAGGTACAGGAACGCTTCCTGAGCGGAGACGTACGGCTTGCGCTTCGGCACCGGCACCGGGAAGGGGACGTCCGCGTAGGCGTCGAGGGCGTTCTCGATCTCGTCCCGGTGCCACCCGGCGCGGGTGAGGGCGTCCGCGATGTCCGCCCGCGGGACCTCCTTCTGTAGCGCTGCCTTGACGAACTCGTGGATGGCGCTCATGGGGGTCGCCGCCGGCCGCGGGAGAAGCTCGACCCTGACGGCAAGTCGAGGCTAGCTGAAGGGGCGAGGCGCAACCAGCCGCGTCACCCGGTGTGGATCGGTGCGGTGGCGCCCCCCGTCTCCAGAGGTCCCCTCGCCCCCATGCCGACCCCTTGCGGCCCCGGACCGCGGCCGCGCGGCGTCGTCGCCGGCGTGCCCGGCGGGTGGAACGAGAGGCGGCGGCGCGGGGCGCGGGGTGGTCGCGGCGACGGCGACGGGGCGGGGAGCGGCGACGCGGCGGCGGTCGTCGAGGCTGCGCCCAGATGGGCTCCCGATGGCGTCGAGGGAGCGAGCCCCGCGCGCGGCGGACCGCGCGCGGTACGTCCACTCCCGCGAGGGGATCGCGCGGGGAGGCCGGGACGCGGGTCAACGCTCGCAGCAGGCAACGCCCCGCGTTGCTCTCGGCCAATGATGACCAGGCCGGTGCGCTCGAGCCGTGCATGGCGCCCTCCCCCCTCACCCCGCGGGGGCCGCCACGGTGCTCGCCGCCTCGCCGCTCCCCATCGCCCGCGCCCGGGAGATCTCGTCGCGGGTCATGGGGCCGCGGAGCAAGCTCATGGTGGTGCGGGGGTTCAGGAGGTGGGCGCCGTCGCTCGCGTGCGCGTCGCGCATCACGAACCACCGCGGGGCCAGGCGCGGGATGGTGGCGGCGACGTCGTCGAGACGGGCCGCGGCGCCGCGGCGGAGGCCGTCGACGACGCGGTCGCGATCGGGGCCCCGTGACCGCGAGGGTCCCAGTCACCCGAAGGTGACTGGGCGCGGGCATGGGGGTGTCGGTCTGCAAGCGCCCCACCCACCAGACGCCCGCGTTGCCGAGGGCGCGGTAGTCGAGATCCATGGGGTTCTGGGTGGCCACCACCACGCCGACCCCGAAGGCGCGCGCCTGCTTCATCAGCGCGACCAGGGGCCGCTTGGTGGGCGGGTTCGCCGGGTGCGGCGGGAGGAAGCCGTAGATCTCGTCGAAGAGCAGCAGGGCCCGCAGGCGCTGCGCGCCGGGGAGGGTGCGCACCCAGGAGAGCACCTCCTCGAGCAGCACCCCGAGCACCAGCTCGCGCTCGTCGTCGTCGAGGTGGGCCACGCTCACCACCACCGCCGGCGTGCGGCCGCCCTGCGGGGTGAGCCAGTCGCCGACGTCGAGCGTGGTGCCCTGGCGCCAGCTCTGGAAGGTGGGCGAGGCGAGCAGGCCGTTGAGCGCCGCGGCGAGGGCCTTGCGCTGGGTCTTGGGGAGGAAATCGTCGAGGGAGAGGGCACCGATCCGGTCGACGGGGGGCGTGATCAGATCGGCCAGGAGCGCATCGAGCGTCGCCGGCTCGCCGCCGGCGAGGCGCCGCTCGGCGAGCACGCTCAGGAGCACGTGGTCGCGGCTCCGCGCCGGCTCGGGGCTCCGTCCCACCAGACGCAGCACCAGCGACAGCGCCGCCGAGAGCGCCGCGCGGGCGGCCTCCGGATCGCGGTCCCAGCGCGCCGACCGCCGCTCGAGCCCGGAGAGCACGTGCAGCGGCTCCCCGGCCCCGCCGCCCGGCGTGAGCACGCGCACGGCGGAGCCGGCGACGTAGCGCCCCATGACCTCCTCGGTGAAGCCCCAGGGCGTGAGCGCGTCCCGGCGCTCGCCGGCGAGCGCGGCCGCGAGCTCCGCCGGCGAGCGCGGCTCACCGGGGCGCGCGCCGGGATCCACCCAGGGCAGCAGCGCCTCGGATCCGAAGCCCGGGAATCGGAGCAGGAGGTTCGGGAGATCGCCCTTCACGTCGATGACGAGCGCCGGCACCCCGCTGCGGAGCGCCTCCTCTGCCAGGACGGTGACGAGGCCGGTCTTGCCGCTCCCCGTCATCCCGACCACCACCCCGTGCGTGACGAGGTGGTGGGCAGGAAAGTACAGGGGGGCGGGCGCCCCGCCGCCGTCGAGGCGGCGGGTGGCGCCGAGGTACAGCGTGCCCGGGGGTGCCATGGTGCTTCTCCGTTGGCTCGAAGCGCGGCTCGGTCACGGGGTGAAGGGCCCGCCGCCGGCAGCGCCCGGCGTGCCGGTCGTGCCGGCGGCCGGAGCCGCGGGGGACGCCGCGAACGGCGTGGAGGCCGCGGTGACGACCGGCGGGACCAAGGGATCCAGGGTTTCGTCGGGGTCGGGATCGGGCTTCGCGCGGCGCGCGCGCCCGGCGTAGAGGGAGGGCGCGATCTCGTCCGCGTCGCCCTCCTCCCAACGCGCGTACACCACGGCACGGCGCACCGAGTCGTAGGTCTGGACGAAGAGGGTGAAGGCCTGGTCGCGGATGCGGGCCGCCTCCGCGATCTCGCGGTTGGAGACGGTCTTGATGCCGGCCGTGACCAGCAGCCGATCGGCCAGGATCGCTGCCGCGTCGAGCCGCTGCAGGGTGACTGCGGTCTTGCCCTCGATGTGCGGCCAGGCCGCGCGCAGGACGTGGTCGAGGACAAGGAGGTCGAAGGCGAGGTTCTTGTACCCGATGGGGCCCTTCAGCTCGCCGAGCGGCCGCCGGTCGACGAAGCCGTGGTGCGCGAGCGCCGTGGCGTCCGCGAGCAAGGCCGCGCGCGCCTCGGTGGCGGCCGCCGCAAGCTCGGCGAGCGCGCCGGGGGGGGTGCTGGCAGCGACGTGCAGCGAGTAGGCGTGGCCCGCCGCGCGGGCGCAAGCGTCGAGCGTGTCGAGCGCCTGCGCGTTCCAGGTGGGCAGCTTGGCGACGAGCTCGTCCCGCAGGGTGAGCAGCCGCGGCAGCCGCCCGAGGGTGCTCATGATGGCGCCGGGCACGTCGACGTTGATGTGGAGCGTCTCGTCGGGCGGCACGGCGCGGATGGCGTCGAGCTTCGCGGCGTAGGCGGCTGCGAAGGGCGGCCGATCGTCTCCGGTGACGGGAGGCGCGGTGGCGCCGGGGGTGGCGGGGGCCGCGCGGGAGGGGGTGGTGGGGGTCGGGGTGGGGGTCGGGGGTGGGGGGTTGGGGTTGGTGTCGAGTTGGAGTGACATGACGATGAACCTTGCTGGTGAACGTGCGTCGATCGGACGCGTGAACCGGCGCTGAATCGCGCCGATGTCGTCCACGTCGTCGGGTACGGGGGCGGTTGCGAGAAATCGAACGGCGAGATCAGATTTCTCGGACGCGGGCTCCGGGGCTGCTCTCGACGGACCGGCCGTACCGACCCGCG
>CAYZQO010000022.1:0-52402 GCA_964480725.1 uncultured Polyangiaceae bacterium
ACCAGGTCCATCAGCTTGATCTGCTGGTCCCGGACGAACTGCCTCGCCTCGGCGGGCGTGGCCGCCACGGCCACGGCGGGAAACAGGGTAGCGAAGAGGATCGTGGCCCAGGTGATGAGGTGGCGAAGTCGCTCGCGCATGGTTCCGTGTTCCCGAGGTCGGCCCGTTGGCCAATTTCTGTTCGTCGCCCGCCGGAGCGTGGCCGGCACAGTGTATTACGCAAGAGGGGTGCCATTACTTCACTCGGCGAGGAAATTCCCTCGAAGGCGCCGCGAAATCGCCGTGGAGACGCTCCGAAGCGACGGGCCGGGAGACCCGGACGGGACAGCCCCGGCCGACCGGGCGTGAAGCAACGGCGACAATCAAGTCGCGCTGGAGACGCCCGGGGGCGCCGGCGGCGCGAGGGAGGGTCCCGGCGCCGGCGCCCGCACCGCGAAGATCGCCCCCCGCGCACGCGCGCTCCGAACCTCCAGGCTGAATCCATGGTCATCCGCGATGCGCTTGACCACCGCCAGCCCGACCCCGGTCCCGTGCGAGCGAGTCGTGAAGAAGGCATCGAAGAGCTGCTCGGTGGCGCCCGGCTCGATGCCCTCGCCCTCGTCCTCCACGCTGAGCAGCACCGTGCTCTCTTGCACCTCGACCCCCACGGTGACCACGTCGCCCGAGCCGCTCGCCTGCACCGCGTTGCGCACGAGGTTCCAGATGAGCTGCCGGAGCTGGGAGGGGTCCGCGTGGATCAGGGCCCGCTCGCATCCCACGTAGACGACCTCGACGTCGGTGGCGGCCCGGCCGGTGCGCCCGGCCAGGGCGACGACCTCCCGCGCCAGAGTCGCCAGGTCGAACAGCTGCCGGGCGAGCGGGCGCGGGCGAGACAGATCGAGCATGTCGCTGACCAACTCGTCGAGCCGCCCTGCCTCCCGCCTCACTAGGTCGCAGAGCTCGCGGTCCTCGCGCGACAGCTCCGGGCTCTCCCTGAGCAGCTGGATCGAGCCCGCGATGGCACCGAGCGGGTTACGGATCTCGTGCGCCAACCCCGACGCGAGCCGCCCGATCAGGGCCAGGCGCTCAGCCTCCGCAGCGCGCGCCTCGGCGGCGAAGAGCTGACCTCCCGTGAGCCGAAGTCGCTCGGCGAGGTACCCCGAGAGCAGCATCACCACCACGAGGACGAGCGCATTGAGCGACACGTGGTAGGCGAGCTCCGTGCGTCCCATGAGGTAGACGCCGACGGGCTGATCGCTCGGGGGAGGCAGCCACCCGAGCCCGAGCCCGATGGACATCGGGACGAACATCCCAATGGCCGCGATGGCCGCGATCGCCGCCCCCCGGAGCCCGGTCAGCGCGGCGCCGGCGACGCAGGAGAGCCCGTAGAAGGACATCGCGCCACTGGTCGCGCCCCCCGAGAGGTAGACGATGACGGTCCACGTGGCCTGGTCGAGCACCGTCTGCACGTCGGCGAGCGGGCGCAGCCCCCGCCCGGTGCGCAGCACCGCCGCGTAGACGGCAGCCAGGGCGTAGGCGATGGCTAGCGTGAGCGTCGCCACGCGCACCGTCACCCCCTCCACGTCGAGGCGACGTGGCCCGTAGAGCAGGACCAGCGCCGCGAGCAGGACGGTCAGGAAGACGAGCCGCGCGCCGGTGAGCACGGCGATGCGTCGCGCGAGCGGGATCTCCGGGGTCGACTCGGAGACACCCAGCGAAACCAAGACCGCCCCCGGCTCAGTCGGCCTTGATGTTGCCGGCGAGCGAGAAGATCGGCAGGTACATGGAGATCATCACGACCCCGACCACGCCACCGACACCCGCCATCAGGATGGGCTCGAGCATGCTCATCAGGGCCGCCACGGCGATGTCCGTCTCCTCCTCGTAGAAGTCGGCCACCTTGCTGAGCATCTGATCGAGCGCGCCGGTCTGCTCGCCCACGCCGATCATCTGGACGACCATGTCCGGGAAGACCTTGGCCGCGGCCAGCGGCTCGGCCATGTTCTTTCCCTCGCTGATCTGCTGGCGGACGCGCTGGAGCGCCTGCTCGATAACGACGTTGCCGGAGGTGCGGGCGCAGATGTCGAGGGCGTCCAAGATGGGCACGCCGGACTGGAGCAGGGTCCCCAGGGTGCGCGTGAAGCTCGCCACCGCGATCTTGCGGAACGTGGGCCCCACCACCGGGAGCGTGATCTGGAGCCGGTGGATGAAGAACTTACCCGCCGGCGTCCGGTAGGCGTACGAGACGCCGAAGACGATGCCGATCACGGCGGGGATGATGAACGGCAGGTTGGAGATGAACCCCGCGGAGGTGGCGATCACCATCCGTGTGATCCAGGGCAGCGCGTCCTTCCCGCCGCCGAATTCCTTGAACATGTTCTCGAAGGCCGGGATGACGAAGGTGAGCATCACCGTCACCATCAGGGACGCGATGACGACCACCACCGAGGGGTAGACCAGCGCCCCCCGGACCTGTGAGATGAGCTTCTGCCGCTTCTCGAGGAAGACCGACAGGCGGTTCATGATGGTATCGAGGATGCCGCCGACCTCACCCGCCTGGACCAGGTTGACGAACAGCTCATCGAACACCTTGGGGTGTCGACGGAGCGCGTCGCTGAAGCTCGAGCCCTGCTCGACGTGACTCTTCACGTCCTTGAGCACGGCCGCGAAGATAGCGTTCGGCTGCTGGCTCGCCAGGATATCGAGGCACTGCACCAGCGGCAGCCCCGCGTCGATCATGGTGGCGAAGAGGCGGGTGAAGGTGACCAGGTCCTTGGTGGTGACGCCGGACCCGAGCCGGAGGTTGAACGAGCGGCGGCGCTTGACCTTGACCGGGGTCAGGTTCTGGGCGCGCAAGCGGTTGTTGACGGTGTTCTCGTCCTCCGCCTCCATCTTGCCCCGGCGCACCTCCCCCGCCCGGGTCTTCGCCTCCCATGCATATTCGGCCATCGATACGCCTCGCCCAGCGCGCTCCGTGTGCCAGCATAGCCGCTCCGCCGCCCACGGGTCAAAAACGGCCCCCCGACCGTCGCCGTGTCACCCGCCGCGTTCCACCCTGCCGCGTTCCGCCCTGCCGCGCGCTCGCCGATCCTGGACGCGATCGCGGACCGTCACGTGATCCGCGCGGGAGTCGCGCCCGCGGCGACCGTCGCCGCCGCGTCCGGCTCGACGGCGTCCTGGACGATCGACGTCGGCGCGGCAGGCTTCCTCGACCTGGGGCGCACCGCCCCGACCGACCCTCTCACGCCGTTCGATCTCGCCTCGGTGACCAAGCCGTTCGTCGCCACCACGGTCGCGCGCCTCGCCGCCGCCGGCGCGCTCGCGCTCGAAACGCCGGTGTCCTACCTCCTCCCCGAGCTCCGGGAGCTTGCGACGGGAGCGGCGACGCTGGAGCTTCTGCTCGCCCACCGGGCGGGGCTCGCACCGCACCTCGAGCTCTTTCGACCGCTCGTAGCGCGGCGCGCCACCCGCCTCGACGATGCAATACGGAGCGCAGCTCGCGCCCGCCGGGAGGACTGCGCCGGTCCCCCCCCAGCGTGCGGCTGCCCCCCAACCTACAGCGACCTCGGCTACTTCCTCGTGGGCCAGGCGATCGAGCGGTGCCTGAACCGGCCGCTCGACGAGGTGGTCGCCGAGCAGGTGACCGGTCCGCTCGGGCTCTCCGCCGCCTCCGCGCGCCAGTGGTCCCGCGCCGGGCGCGGGTTCCGCGCGCGGGTCGCCCCCACCGAGCACGTTCCCTGGCGGGGCGGCACCCTCCGCGGCGTCGTTCACGACGACAACGCGTGGGCACTCGGCGGCCACGGTCTGTGCGGACACGCCGGTCTCTTCGGCACGGCCGACGCCGTCGCGCGCTTCGGCGCGGAGCTGCTCGACGCCCTCGCCGGGCGGTCCGGCTGGCTCGACCCGCCGTGGATCCGTCGTCTCGTCGCCCCCCGCCCGGGCGGCAGCCTGCGCGCGGGCTTCGACGGTCGCGCGCCGGGCGGCTCGGCGGCGGGGGACCGCGCGGGTGCTGACACGTTCGGCCACCTCGGGTTCACGGGGACGAGCTTCTGGTGCGACCCGACGGCGAGGGCGGTGACGGTCCTGCTCGCCAACCGGGTGTGCCCGAGCCGGGAGAACCCGCGCATCCGTGCCGCCCGTCCCCTCGTCCACGACGCCCTGTTCGCCCACGCCGCCGGGGGCCTCGAGGGGCCTCCGGCGTGGTGAGGTGCCCCACGATCAGCCTCACCCCGGGACGCGCGGCCGAGCCCTCCGGCGGTCGGACGGGCGCCGGACCCCGGTGGAGCGAGGAGAGTCGAGGGCGGCCGTCACCCGCGGGTCGGCCACGGACCCAGATCGCTGATCCGGCTCTCCGTCTGGAATCGGACCTGAATTCGTGCGACTGTCGAGCAACCCCGCAGGCCGTGCCGGACCACCGGCACTCCGTGGACCGGACTCGCGACGTCAGCCCATGTGGAAGCTCTCGATCGAGGACGACCAAGGCCACAAGACGGTGGTCAGTCTCGTTCGTGACGACTACTCCGTCGGACGCGCGCAGGACAACACCATCCGCCTGACGGAACGGAACATCTCGCGCCACCACGCCGTGATCCACCGAGCCGAGGACGGCTGGTCCCTCGAGGATCGGCGCAGCTACAACGGCTGCTACGTCAACGGCTCCCGCGTGGCCGACCCGCGCCCGCTCACCCACGGAGACCTCATCCAGCTGGGGGACTACCGTCTGGAGGTGGTCGACGAGGCGGCCGCCGAAGTGGATCCGGTCGGTTCGCACGCGAACACGGTGCCACAGCTCCCCCGCCTGTCGGGCGCCGCGGGCCAGGCCGACCGGCTGGTGATGCTGGTGGGCCCGAAGCCCGGCGCCGAGTACCCAATCGTGGGCAAGAACCTCCTCATCGGCCGCGGCGAGGAGTGTGACCTGGCCATCAACCACGGCTCGGTCAGCCGTGTGCACGCCGAGATCGTGGCCATCGGCGACGGCCAGTACGAGCTCATCGACCGCGAAAGTGCCAACGGGATCCGTATCAACGGGGCCGAGATGGACCGCGCGCTGCTGGACGCGCGGGACACCATCGAGCTCGGCGACATCGTCCTCAAGTACATCCCGGGCGGCATGTACTATCGCCCCGGCGTCGACGAGCGGCAGGAGATCACGGCCGGGGCGGCAAACGCGGAGCTGCGCGGCCCCCCGCGCGTCGATGTCCCCGCGCCGCCGCGGCGCTCGCTCTTCTCCCCGGCCCGCGTCGCGGCCGTCGCCGGCCTGCTCGTCTTCGGGCTGCTGTTGACCGTCGTGGTCATCGCCGCCAGCCCCCGGCGCCCCCCGCCCCAGGCGTCCGCGGCCAGCAGCGGTGACAGTGCGGTGTCGATCCTGAACGAGGCCACCGCGCTCATGAGCGCGGGGCAGCTCGAGGCCGCGCACAGCCGAATTACCACCCAGATCCCCGAGACAAGCAACGCCCGCGAGTCGGCCCCCTTCCGGGCCATCGAGGCCGCGTGGGCGGACGACCTCCTCCGTGAGGCCCAACAGCTCGAGGATCGGGACCGCAAGCGCGCGCTCCTGCAGCGCATCAAGGACACGGAAACCGTCGACTCGGAACGGCGGAGCCGGGCCCTGGCCGAGCTCAACACGCTCGACTCCGAGGGTGTCGACGTGAGCGAACTGCCGCGCGCGACGTCGACCGTCACCGCGACTCCGATGGCCACCACGGTCACGCGGACCGCCTCGGCCGCGCTGGTGGCGGCACGAAGCCCCGCCCCCACCGCGACGCCCCACGCCGCGGCCGCCGAACCGACCCCCGTGGTGACGGAGAGGCCGCCCGCCAACAGCGGCGGCAAGTCGAGCGCGACCGCCGGCGATCGGGCAACGCAGCTTCGCACCATCGCCGCCCTCAAGGCGAAGAAGGCCGCCAACCAGGCGTCCGAGAAGGACCTTCGCGTCCTGCGCGCGCTCTGTCGCCAGCACAACGACGCCTCCTGCAGCAACTGAGCGCCGACGCCGAGCGCACCCCTTGAGCACCCACCCCACCGACCGCGGCCCGGCCCCCTCTGATACGGCCGACATGCCGCCGCAGCCTCCAGCAGCGGAGGGTCGCGCGAGAGTCGCGGTCCACGGGCCGCCCGTCACTCGACCGGCGGTCGCGCTCTTCTCGCGACCCGCCCTTGCCATGGCGCTGCTGGTCGCGATGATCGCGCTCGTCGAGCGTTGCCCCGCCCTGGAGCCCTGGCGGGTCGGAGGAAACGACGCGGCCGCCGCCGCGCCGATGGCCGCGGCCACCGCCTCGGTCGGCGAGGCCCGCATCGACGCGCCGACCGAGGCCCGCCCGGAGCTCGCCCAGCCCGAACAGGTCGAGCTGCCGCGGAGCCGGCGGGGGCCCATCGCCAAGGTGGAGACGCCCGAGCTCTCGATCGACGTCAAGGCGCCGCCCGTGCCCATCACGGATCCCGGACGGGTGGGGCTCCGGGGTTTCTACGACGCGCTCGCCAGGACGTCGCGTCGCGAGGCCGGTGCCATCACTCGCATCGCGCACTTCGGCGACTCCCTCATCACGAGCGACTACGTCTCGGGGACGCTCCGCCGGAAGTTCCAGCAGCATTTCGGCGACGGCGGGCATGGCTTCATGCTCCTCGCCAACCCGTGGCCCGCGTACTTCCACAACGACGTCTACCGATTCGCCTCGAGCGGATGGCTGGTGAGCCGCATCGTGGGCCCCTATGCCGAAGACGGCCTGTACGGACTCGGTGGCGTCTCCTTCCGCGCCCCGCCCGGGTCGCGCGCCCGGTTCGGAACTGCCCGGTCCGGGAGCCACGGCCGCGCGGTGTCGCGGTTCGAGCTCGTCTACCTCGCCCAGCCGGGCGGCGGCCGGCTGCGGCTCTCAGTGGACGGACAGGCCGCCGGAGAGATCGACACGGCGGCGGAACAGGTCGCGGTCGCCTACCGGGAGCTCCGCGTTCCCGACGGCGCGCACGAGCTGGAGGTCATGACGGTGTCGGGCATCTCGCGCGCCTTCGGCGTGGTCATGGAACGGGACGGGCCCGGTGTCGTCCTGGACGCCATCGGGATCCAGGGGGCCCGCATCCGCTTCCTGGACCAGCAGGACGACGCGCACTGGGCCGAGCAGCTCCGCTGGCGGCGACCCAATCTCATCGTCTACCAGTTTGGCGCGAACGAGAGCGGCGACGGGTTCGCCTACCCGATGGTCGACTACCACCGAACGATGAAGCTCGTCCTCGAGCAGGGAAAGCGGGCGCTCCCCGACGCCGGCTGCCTCGTCATCGGGGCCATGGACCGCGCGGAGAAGCGCGGCACGACGCTGCAGACCCTGCCGATCATCCCGGCGATCGTCGGGGAGCAACGCCGCGCCGCCGCCGAGGTGGGCTGCGCGTTCTTCGATACCTTCGCGGCGATGGGGGGCGCAGGCTCGATGGCGATCTGGGTCGAGCGCGGCCTGGGGCAGGCCGACTTGACCCACCCGACCGGCAGCGGGTCGGAGGTGCTCGCAAGCTGGCTCTTCCACGGGCTGATGCAGGGATACCAGGAGCACCTCGCCGCCCTGGCGCCGTGAGCGGCCGACGCGACGGGACGCCGGCCGTCGCCCCGGGCAGCGGTCACGGAGCGCCGACGAGGCGCTCGAGCACCTCGTGCCCCAGACGCTCGTAGCCGGCCTGGAGCAGGTGCACCCCGTCATCGGCGGCGAGCGGCGGTGAGGCGCGCATCCAACGACCGAACGACCCCTCCCCCCCCATCAGTTCGTGCAGGCTGATGAACGTGCATCCCGCCGCCGCCGCCGCACGCGCCTGCACCCGATCGATCGCGGGGATGCGCCCGTCCGGACCGTCACGGCCCGGCACGTTGGTGGGCCCGAGCAGCGCGCACCCCGCGTCGGGGGCGGCGGCCCGGACCCGCGCCATCACCCGGCCGTACTGGTCGGCGTACCGCGCGACGTCCTCCTCGGCGAAGGCCTCGTTGGTGCCGAACGCAAGGACGACGAAATCGGCGTCACGCCGCGCGAGCTCGGCGACGAAGGTGGGCTCGTCCCAGGCGAGCAGCGTGCCGATGCGGGCGCCGTCGATCCCGATGGTGTCGAGGACCACGCCCAGCTCGGTCCCCTCGACCGTCACGCCGAAGAGCTCGACCGCCCCCGCGAAGCGACGCAACACGAGCTCCCCGCCGGCTTTCCCGGTGACCTCGAGGTGACGCACCGCCGCGCCGCTGCCGTCGCGCGCGTCCACGACGATGGGGGCCTCGTCGTCCAGGACGAGCTCGAAGGAGGCCGCGGGCTTCGGGAAGCGAAATGCCAGATCCCAGCGCGCCGAGCCGCGGACGGCGGTCCCGTAGAGCTCGACCGCGACGCGGGCGTCGGGGCTGGCCGGCTCCGCGCGCATTCCACCGAGCGCAAACACCCCGTCCCCAGTGGGCGTCACTCGGGCCGGCGCGGACGGGACCCGCCGCCACCGACCCCCGGAAACGATCTTGGCGCGCCCGTGGCGATAGGGGCTGATCCCGAGGCGCAGGAACCCCGGGCCGCCGTTGCCGTAGCGCGACTGGAGCTCGTCGCGCACCCCTTGCGTCCAGAAGTCCGCCGCCGTGTGGGAGTCGCCGAGCCAGACGACGCGCACCGACTCCGACCGTGAACGGTTGGCGAGCGCCTCCAACGCGCCGCGCCACGGCCGCGGCGCGCGCCCGTCGCCCACCTCACCCACGCTCCCCGCGGGGGCCGGCGCCGCCGCTCCGGCGAGCGACGTGGGAACGACCGGTTTGGACGGCTCCCCGGAGGCCACGACGACCGGTGGCGGCCGCGGAGAGGCCCCGTCGAGCGGGACGATCTCGCCGGTCGTTGCACAGGTGACGGCCGCCGTCGCCGCGACCAACGCGAGCACGAGATCCAGCGAAACCTCCCGAGTGACCTGGGCCATCGTCGGCAGCTACGGTCGGCGGTTTCGCCGAGGAGCGCAAGGCCCTCGCCGGGGAGCGGTGGGCCCCCGCGCAGGTCGGTGCCCCCTCATCGCGCGGACCCGAGGGCTCGTGCGCGGCGCGCCAGCTCGGCGAACACCACCGCGTCCATCTCGCCGCGCAGCCGGAGGCGCCCCTCGCCCCGCCCCACGCTCAGCAGCAGCGGGCCCGGTGGCGCAGCCCCCTCGACCGCCTCGACCCCGAGCCGTCGCGGCGCGAGGAGCGCCGCGACGGTGACCTCGCGACCTGCCCGCTCCACCGCGGCGACCGCGCGCGGATCGGCAGCGAGCGAGGCGGCGGCGGCCCCGTCCGCCGCGAGCGAGCGGGCGAGCACGGCGCCGCCGCTCGCGCCGAGCGCGGCGTGCCCACGCCCGTCGGCGGCGAACCACCAGAGCTCGGTGCGGGGCGCCGGCGCGACCGTCGACGGCTGCGGCACGAACACGATCCGCGCCCGCGTCGCCGGCACCGCCGCGCCCGGCACCGGCGCGCGATCGATCGCCGCCGCCGGCGCTCCGAGGAAAGTCGACAGCGGCTCCACCAGGGCGTCCACCTCCATCGTGCGCAGCACCGCGCGCAGCGCCGCGTCGAAGGCCGTGGCGTCGGCCGCGTCAGTCTGCACCAGCAACGCGCGCCCCGCGTCGTCGGAGAGCACCCCGATAGCGAGCCGATCGCCGGTGGCCCGAGCCAGGCCAGTCGCGGCCCGCTCGAGAAGGACCCGGTCCCCAGCCGTGAGGCGCGACCCGAACAGGCGCGCCAGCGACGCCACCAGGGACGCCGCCTGGCGCTCGCGCCCGTCAGCCGTGGAGCGCCAGGTCACCGCCATCTCCACCCCGGCGGGCAGGGAGAGCAGCGACCGCGCCTCGCCGACGGGCATCGCCCCGACGAGATCGCGCGCCGCCCCGCGCGCCGCGGGCACCAGCTCCCCGCCAAACTCGAGGCGCTCGGGCCCGAGATCGATGGTGAGTCGGAGCTCGTCGGCGCTCGCGATGCAGCCCCGCGCGGACTCGACGAGCCCGTCCAGGATCTCGATGACCGCGGCCGGCTCCGCGAAATCCGCGGCCCGGCCACCGTGCGCGGTGCGGCTCTGCCGTTCGAGCTGCTGGAGCCGCTCGCGCTCGCCCGCCCAACGCTCCCCCACGCGACGGGCGAGCACCGGCTCGAGCACCCCACGGGGCACGACGATCTCGATCGGGCCGGACGGCATCGCCCGCCGACCGAGCGTGCGCGCCGCGTAGGGGCCGAACCGCGCCAGATCCTCGGCACGCGCGCCGACGAGCAGGGAGTTACCGGTAACGCCGATTGTCGGCTCACCCGCACCGCCTCCCTCTCTCTCGAGCACGACGACGGTGGGCTCGAGCGTCTCCGCCGCCCGGTGCGTCGGCGACTGACCGGTGGTGAGCGCCGCGACCAGCTCCCTTCCGCTGCGCAGCGGCAGCGCCAGCACCAGACGCGGCGGCGCCGCGTCGACGACGACCCCGGTGACCGGACGCTCCAGGGTCACCCCCGGTGCGTAGGACGCCGGGATCCCGAGGGCCTCGACCACGACGGCGGAGAAGCCGACGGGATGCAGCCCGATCACCCGCTCGAGGACGGGCTGGGCGCGCCCCCAGACTGCCTCGGGCCGGGGAACGAAGATCTCGGCGAGCAGGCCCGCCGGTGCTGGGATCACCTCCGCGGGGGCGGCGCTCCCGATCGCCGGCGTCGGCGCGGCCTCGTTACAGCGGCAGGCCGGCGCCGTGAGCGCGGCGATCGAGAAGAGCAACGGGCCCCAGCGTCCCGCACGCGCGACCGCCGCGCGCCCGGGCCACGGACCGCAGCGATCAGAACGGGATGTCGTCGTCGTCGCCTCGGCCACCACCGGCGTACTCCGGCCCGTCGTAGCCGCCGGGGGCCCCCAGATCGTCCTCGGGGGCGCCGCTCTCCGCTGGCCCGCGACCGCGACCGCCGCCGCCGCCACCGCCGCCACCGCCGCCACCGCTACCCCCGCTGCCCGCGAGGATGATGTTGTTCGCGACGATCTCGGTCCGGTACCGCTTGTTGCCATCGCGATCCTCGTAGCTCGTCGTCCGGAGCCCACCCTCGACGAAGAGGCGGGAACCCTTGGTGAGGAACTTGCCGAGCGCCTCGGCCCGCTTCCCCCACACCACCACGTTGTGCCACTCGGTCCGCTCTTGCCGCACGCGGTTGCGGTCCAGGTAGGTTTCAGAGGTCGCAAGGCGCATCTTGAGCACGGACTGGCCGCCTGACGTCACCTTGAGCTCGGGATCGGCCCCGAGGTTGCCCAGCAGCAGCACGCGATTCAGACCCTCAGCCATCGACCACGCTCCTCTCGCTTCGCCAAGACTTCCGGTGCCTCACGAGACGCGCGGCGTCAAGGGACGTCGGACCTTCCGTGTCCGTCCTCCCTCACGCCGGTCCCAAGCGCGAGCGGCACCGCGCCCGGAGGGCGCAACGTCACCCCCCGAGCCGAGCCGCTCCCGGCGTAACGGCGCCATCGACCCGGCTGCGACCGCCGGGTGGGCCGGCGGCACTACTCGAGGGCCGCTCCCGCGTCGAGCTCCGCGAGCAGCGCCTCGAGCTCGGCGCGGACGTCGCGCAGCGTCGCGCGCAGCACGTCGGTGTCCCGCGTCGCCGGCGCCCAACCCGCCGCGACGGCAGCCGCCGTCGGCGCCGGCGTCACCGCGACCGCCCGGACGTCAGCCGCATCCGACGCTGCCTCGAGCGTTGCCGGCGCGACGAGGGGCTCCGTCCCGACCTCGCGAAGCCGCCGTCGCGCCCCCGCAATGGTGAAGCCCTGCACGTACAACAGGTCCTTGACCCGCATCAGCTTCTCGACGTCCCGCCGGGAGTAGATCCGCTGCCCCTTGCGCGACTTCTGCGGGCGTATCGAGCGAAACTCCGTCTCCCAGTAGCGCAGGACGTGCGGCTCGACCCCCACGATCCCGGCGACCTCGCCGATCCGGTAGTAGAGCTTGTGCAGGTCAGCCACGCCCTCTTCCATCGACCCTGCTCACTCCTCGCGACCGGCACTCGACCCCTGACGCTCGGGGTCGTCGCCGTCGTCGCCACCGTCGTGTCGGTCGTTCAACGCCTGCTTCAAGAGCTGGCTGGCCTTGAAGTTGAGCACCCGTCGCTCGGTGATGACGATCGGGTTTCCGGTCTGGGGGTTTCTCCCCTGACGCTGACGCTTGTCGCGCAGAACGAAGTTGCCAAACCCCGAGATCTTGATCTTTTCCCCCCGGCCGAGCGTCTCCTTGAGCGTCTCGAAGACGAGATCCACCAGATCGGCCGACTCCTTCTTCGAGAAGCCGCCGAGCCGCGAGTAGACCGCCTGGACGATTTCGGCCTTGGTCATGGATCTCCCCTACTCCATCGCTGTCGCGGGTCCGAGGTGGCCGAGCGGGCGCGCCGAGCCTACCAACGATGGTACTCCGCCGGGCTCGGTTGTCCATTGAGGGGCCCGCCCCGCACGCTGGGGTGCCATGAGTCGGCGACACACCGCGAGGTGACGCTCACCGCGACACACCGCGCCGGCCGTTTGGCCGTCGGAACCGGTGATCCTTTCCGCGCCGCCCACTCCGCGTCGCCGCGGGAGCGGCGACGACGGTCCGGCGAGACGACTGGGCGGGTCAGGCAGCACGCGCGACGTGAGCGGGCGCCGCCGGGGCCGGCGCCGGGACCGAGATGCGCTCGGCCCGACGACGCGCCGATTGCTCGGAGATGACGAGGTAGGACACGTACCCGTACCCCGCCGCGAAGAGCGCGGCGAAGGGCCCCGCGAAGTAATGGCCGTGCTGGAACGCCGCGACCACGGTGGTGAGGGAGACGGCGGAGAGCACCATCTCGACCCACGGGAGCTGCGCCGCCTGCCAGTAACGCCCCGCGTGCTCGCCCTTCTTGGGGGTGCGCACGAACTCACCCGCCATACCGCGCATCCCCGACCAGACCGCGCGGGACTGATTCGGCGCGAGGCCCGCGTTGAGCGCCACCAGGACCGGAAGCCGCACCAGCGCCGCCAACAGCGAGCGCCCCTGCGCCAGGTTGGCGAGCCCGTAGAAGAGGGCGAGCGAGCCGGTGGTCGCCAGCGTGATCGGGAAGTCGACGAGGAGCATGTCCTCGAGCGAAGACGCCGGCATGAAGGTCACGGTCGGCAGGAGCAGCACGGTGAGCGCGACGATCAGCGGATAGGCGAAGTGCGGCGTGAGGTGGAACAGCGCCTCCAGCTTCTGCGCCAACGACAGGTCGCTCGCGAACACGCGCCCGAGGGTCTTCCGCGCGGTCTGGACCGTCCCCTTGGCCCAGCGGAACTGCTGGGCGCGGAACGCCGACATGTCCTCCGGCAGCTCCGACGGCGTCAGGACGTCCGCGCGATAGACGAACTTCCAGCCCCGCAGCTGGGCCCGGTAGCTCAGGTCGAGGTCCTCGGTGATGGTGTCGTGCTGCCACCCGCCGGCGTCGTCGATGGCCTGACGCCGCCACACCCCGCCCGTGCCCGAGAAGTTCCACAGCAGCCCTGCCGCTGAACGCACGCGGTTCTCCACCAGGTGGTGCCCGTCGAGCATGAGCGCCTGCACGCTGGTGAGCAGGTTCAGGCTCCGGTTCAGGTGATCCCAGCGCGTCTGCACCACCGCCACCCGCGAGTCGCGGAAGTTTCCGACCACGGAGCGGAGGAAGCTCGCCTGCGGGATGAAGTCCGCGTCGAAGATCGCGACCAGCTCACCGCGGGCGGTGCCGAGCCCGAAGTCGAGGGCGCCCGCCTTGTAGCCAACGCGATCCGGGCGGCGCAGGTACTGCGCGTCGATCCCGTCCCGCCGGAGCGCCTCCACGGCGGCTTCGGCGATGGTGCGCGTCTCGTCGGAAGAGTCGTCGAGGACCTGGATCTCGAAGCGGTCGCGCGGGTAGTCCATCCGGCCCGTGGCCTCGATGAGCCGGCGGGCGACGGTCGCCTCGTTGTACATCGGGAGCTGGATGGTCACGAACGGCAGCTCGCCGGCCGGAACGTCCACCGTCCGGGCCATCGCCCGGATCTGCTCATGGTGCCAGAGCGCCCGCGCGACGAGGTGGGCGCGGTGCAGCCCGAACAGGCAGAGCGAGACGAAGCAGACGAAATAGGCGAGCACGAGTGCGAGGACCATGGCGCTTGAAAAACGCTTACCATCCGCGCCGATCGGCGATTGTCACCCCAGCGTAATCAATTGCTAACCTTTGTCGGTCGAGGGAGGGGTTCGTCGCCGCTTTCCCTCCATCGTCACCCTTCCCCGCGGCTGGCCGCCCGGGGCAGGGGGCGGTAAGCGGGGGCCATGGCCACGCGGATGTTCGACCCCGGAGCCGAGGACGTCCTCTACCTCGTGGACCTGAGCGGCTACGTCTTCCGCGCCTACCACGCGCTCGCCCCCCTCACGAACGCCGCCGGCGAGCCGACGCACGCGGTGTACGGCACCATCACGATGCTGGACCGGACCCTCCGGCAGCGTCGGCCGCGGCGCCTCGCGGTGGCGATGGACGCGCCCTGCCCGAGCTTCCGGAAGGCGATCTACCCGGCGTACAAGGCCAACCGCGCGACGCCGCCCGAAGATCTGGTGGTCCAGTTCCCGCGCGTCGCGGCCGTCATCGGCGCCCTCTCCATCCCGATCCTGCAGCACGACGGCCTGGAGGCGGACGACCTCATCGCCACCGGCGTCCGCCTGGCGCGCGAACAAGGGCTCCGGGTGGTCATCGTGAGCGCCGACAAGGACCTCATGCAGCTCGTCGGCGACGATGTGCTGCTCTGGGACTCCATGCGCGATCGCGTCGTCGGTCCGCCGGAGGTCGTGGAGCGGTTCGGGGTCGAGGTCGCCCAGCTCGGAGACCTGCTCGCCCTGATGGGCGACTCCTCGGACAACATCCCGGGCGTGCCGTCCGTGGGGCCCAAGACAGCCCGGGATCTGCTCCTCGAGCACGGGACGCTCGGGGCGCTCTACGCCGCGCTCGACCGCGTCCCTCGCGCCAAGCTCCGCGAGACGCTCGCACAGCATCGGGACCAGGCCCTCCTCAGCCGCGTGCTGGTGACGCTCCGCACCGACGCCCCGATCGACCCGGATCTCGAGCGACTCCGGCCGGGTCCCCCGGACGTGGTCCGACTCCGCGCGCTCTACGCCGATCTCGGCTTCCAACGCCTCCTCACCGCGCTCGAGGAGCCGGGCACGACGCCCCCACCGGCGGACGGGACGCCAGGGCCCGGTGCGCAGCCCGCGGTGCCGCACGCCGCCGTCGCCGCAGGAGCGCCGCCTCCCCCCGAGGTGACGGTCATCGACGATCCGGCGAGCCTCGAGGCGCTCGTCGAGCGCGCCCTCCTGGCGCCGCGCATCGCGCTTTCCGTGGAGCCCCTCCGCGAGGAGCGCCTCGGCGCGGCGCTCGCGGGGATCGGGATCGCCCTCGACCCGGGGCGCGGCTACTTCCTGCCCCTGGCACCGGCGGGCCCCGACGCCGACGGGACCGCCCCCGCGCCCGCCACTCGGGCGGCGCTCGCCCGGCTGCTCGGGGCGCCAGGCCTCGCGCGCGTCCTGCACGACGCCAAGCGGACCGCGGTGCACCTCTCGTCGATCGGGCTCGAGCTCGGCCCGGCGCGGCACGACACGCTGCTGATGAGCTACCTGCTCGATCCGGAGGCGCGCCACGACCTCGCGACGCTCTGCCCCCGTGAGCTCGGCATCGCGCCCCCGAACCGCGCGGACGTCGCGCGCGCGACGCGCGGCAAGCGCGTGGACCTCGACGGGGTCCCCACCGCGGCCCTCGCCGGGCTGGTGGGGGGCCAGGCCCCACTGCTGCTCGGCCTCTGCGACCGCCTCGAGCCGCGCCTCGCCGATGAAGGCCTCACCGACCTGTACGAGCGCGTCGAGCTGCCGCTGGCGCGGATCCTGGCGCGGATGGAGCTCGATGGCGTGCTCGTGGATCGCGAGCGACTCCGCGACCTCGGCGGGCACATCGACACGGAGCTCGCCCGCCTCGAGCAAGCAGCGAGGCGCGTCGTCGGCCGAGACTTCAACGTGCATTCGCCGCGCCAGCTCGAGCGGATCCTGTTCGACGAGCTGGGCCTCAAGCCCGTCCGGAGAACCAAGACCTCCCGCTCGACGGACGCGGAGACGCTCGAGGCGCTGGCGGGCCAGCACGAACTGCCGCGCGTCGTCCTCGAGGTGCGCCAGCTCGCCAAGCTGAAGGGGACCTACGTCGACGCCCTCCCGGCGTTGATGAGCGCCGTCACCGGGCGCATCCACACCTGCTGGGAGCAGGCGGTGACGGCCACGGGACGCCTCTCCTCGAGCGACCCGAACTTGCAGAACATCCCCATCCGCACCGAGCTCGGACGGCAGATCCGGGCCGCCTTCGTCGCCCCTCCCGGGCAGAGCCTGGTGAGCGCCGACTACTCGCAGATCGAGCTCCGCGTCCTCGCCCATCTGTCGGCCGATCCGGTGCTGATCGACGCTTTCCGCCGAGGCCAAGACATCCACACCCGCACCGCCATGGAAGTCTTCGACGTCACCGAGGCCGGGGTGACGCCGGAGCTTCGGCGCCGGGCGAAGGCGGTCAATTTCGGGGTCATCTACGGTCAGGGTGACCTCGGGCTCGCCAAGAGCCTCGGCATCCCCCGCGCGGAGGCGTCGAGCTTCATCGCGGCGTACTACCGCCGCTACCCCGGCGTGCGCCGCTTCATGGACGAGACGATCGAACGAGCTCGAGCCGGCGAAGCGGTGCGCAGCATGCTGGGCCGACGGCGCCTGGTGCCCGATATCGGCAGCGCCAACCGCGCCCTGCGGCTCGCGGCCGAGCGGGTCGCCATGAACCTGCCCATCCAGGGCTCGGCGGCCGACCTGTTCAAGCTCGCGATGCTCGCCTTCGCCACCCCGCCGACGCCGGGCGCGCGCATGGTCCTCACCGTCCACGACGAGCTCGTGTTCGAGGTCCCCGACGAGGAGGTCGCGGCCGCTCGCGCTGCCATCCGCCGCACCATGGAGGAGGCCTTCCCCCTGACGGTCCCGCTCGTGGTCGACATCGGCGCCGGACGGGACTGGAACGCCGCCCACTGACGCTATCGGGTGACTTCCGCGCCGGTCGAGTGGTAGAGGTCCGACCGCGAGGATGTCGGCCGCGGTCCCCCCCCCCGTGCTGATCCTCGGCGCGGGGCTGACGGGCCTGAGCGCCGCCGTCCACCTGCGCGACCACCGAGTGCCTTGTCGGCTCCTCGAGCGCTCGACCGAGGTCGGCGGTCACGCCCGGACGCGCGAGGTGCGCGGGTTTCGCTTCGACCTCACCGGACACCTCCTCCACCTCCGCGATCCGGCGCTGCGCGAACGGGTGCTCGGCTGGCTCGACGGCGACGGCCTCGAGCTCGACCGCCGCAGCCGGGTCCAGTCCCGCGGGACCCTGACCCGCTACCCCTTCCAGTCGAACGCGCACGGCCTGCCGCCGCGGGTCGCCTACGACTGCGTGATGGGCTTCCTCGCCGCCCGAACCGCCCCCCCGGGGCCGCCGCCACGGAGCTTCGCCGAGTTCTGTCGCCAGCGCTTCGGGGACGGGATCAGCGAGCACTTCATGATCCCATACAACGAGCGCCTGTGGGGGGTCCCGGCCGACGAGATCGCCTGCGACTGGTGCGACCGCTTCGTCCCCGTTCCCACCGTGGAGCAGGTCATCGCGGGAGCGGTGGGGCTCGCCGACGAAGAGGTCGGCTACAACGCCCGCTTCCTGTATCCCCGCCGCGGCATCGGCGCCCTCGCGACGGCGATGCACCGGGAGCTCGGCTGGACGGCCGAGCTCGGCGTCGCGCCGACGGCCGTGGACCTCGCGCACCGTGAGGTCCACTTCCCCGACGGCGTGGCCCGCTACGAGGCGCTGGTGAGCACCATCCCGCTGCCCTCGCTGGTGCGCCTGCTCGTCGCCGCGCCGACGGAGATCCGAGCGGCGGCAGCCGCGCTCCGCGCCACGCACCTTCACTACCTCGACGTCGGGGTCGAGGCGCCAGCGCGGGCGGACCACCATTGGGTCTACTTGCCGGAGCCCGAGCAGCCCTTCTACCGCATCGGCTGTTACTCGAACCTCTCGCCCGAGCTGGCCCCGCCGGGGAAGAGCAACTACTACGTGGAGCTCGTCGATCGCGCCCCGCCCGCGCTCGATCGCCTGGTGCCGAGGGTGGCCGCGGCGCTCCGCGCCCTCGGGTACATCGGCCCCACCGACGCGATCGGGTTCGTTGAGGCTCGCCGCCTCGAGCCCGCCTACGTCCTCTTGGATCACCACCACGCCGCTGCCACCGCACAGCTGCACGAGTTCTTCGCGGCGCACGGCGTCTTCAGCGCGGGCCGCTACGGCGGGTGGAACTACTCCTCGATGGAGGACGCGCTCGCCTTCGGCCGGGACGCGGCGCGAGGGGCGATGGAGCTGGTTGGTGCCTGAGCCGGCGATCCCGCCCCGGATCACCTTCGTGATCCCGATCTACAACGAGGAGGCGATCCTCCACGCCGCCGTGGTGGACCTGCGGGAGCGGCTGGCCCCGCTCGGCTGGTCCTACGAGGTGATCCTGGCGCAGAATGGCTCCACCGACGGGACGGTGCGGGTCGCCGAGGGCCTCTCCGCCAAGTACCCCGAGGTGAGCCTCCTGTCGGTGGAGGAACCGAACTACGGCCAGGCGCTGCGGCGCGGGATCCTCCGGGCGCGCGGCGAGCTGGTGATCTGCGAGGAGATCGACCTCTGCGACGTGGATTTCCACGTCCGCGCGGTCGAACTGCTGGAGTGTGACGCGGCGGAGCTGGTCATCGGATCCAAGCTGGTGGGCGGCGCCGCCGACGAGCGGCCCTTCCTCCGCCACGCCGCGAGCCTGCTCTACAGCGGTCTGCTCCGCGTCCTGCTCGGGTTCGAGGGGACCGACACGCACGGGCTCAAGGCCTTCCGCCGCGAGGCGATGGTCGACCTGGTCCGCGCCTGCGTGGTCGATCGCGACGTCTTCGCCAGCGAGCTCGTGATCCGCGCCTACCGCGCCCGCCGGCGCGTCGTCGAGATCCCCGTCCGCGTCATCGAGAAGCGCCCACCATCGATCGATCTGTTGCGGCGCGTCCCGGGGGTGGTGAGCCGCCTCGTCCAACTCTGGCGCGCGATTCGGCGCGGCGGGTGAGCTTTGGCCCGCGGCCCGCACCCGCCCGGCGGCCCCATCTCACCAGCGCTCGGTCCGCCAGCCGCGGCGCAACGCCACGCGGCGCAAGCGCGAGTCCGGGTTGACGACGACCGGGGTGCGGACCCGCTCGAGCAGCGGCAGATCGGTGATGCTGTCCGAGTAGAACGTCGCGTCATCGAGCGAGAACCCCGCGGCGGCGGCGACGCTCCCCGCCAGCTCCACCTTGGAGTTCCCGAAGCAGAGTTGCCGCGGACGGCCCGTGAGCACCCCGTTTTCGCTCTCCACCTCGCTGCACACGACGTGCTCGATCCCGAGCTCGCGAGCCAGCGGACGCACCGCGAAGCGCAGGGCCCCCGACACGATGGCGACCACATCCCCGTCGGCTTGGTGCTGTCCCACCACTCGCCGCGCGCTGTCCGAGACGTGCGGACGGACGTAGCTCTCGTACCACTTCTCGCACGACTCGTAGAGCTGCGCCTCGATCCGCCCGGAGTAGCGGCGCAGCGCCTTCTCGGCGACGCGGGGCGCGTCGCAGATGCCCAGCGTGTAGAGGAAAATCCACCAGGCGCCCTGGAAGAACTCCCGCGCCGGGAGCTCGCCGATGTCGCGCTGGTAGCGCAGGAAGAGTGAGGCCGTGTCCCGCCGGACGATGGTCCGATCCATGTCGAAGAGAGCAGCGCGGCGGGGGGCCATGAGAGCTTTCGAAGGGTGAGCGACCCTTTCTATTCACACATAGCCTCCGGGCGGTAGTCCGGCAAGGCGTCGCCCGCGATCGGCCCGTGGCGCGCCGGAGCGAATCGGGGCGTTTGGGGGCCCGATGGCGCAAATGGGTCCGCCAAGGAAAGCCGGACCCCGACCGCCGGATCGGGACGCGCGAGTGCGAGCCCCGTGCAGCCGCCGGCTCCGCGATGAGACGGGTCCGCTGGTCGAGGACGGCGGAGGGACGGCGGGACCCGTCCCCCATCGACGACGGAGCCCACCCTTGGCCGCCCCCGAGCCGGCTGACATGCTCGGTCGTCGCGCCCATGAACCCGACCGCCCTCGACCCGCTGCCCATCGACCCGCTCCTGGCCGAGCTCGTCTCGACCGCGATGACCGAGCGGCGCCTGGTCGTCGAGGCCCCGCCCGGCGCCGGCAAGACGACGCGACTTCCCTGGGCGCTGATGGAGGCGCTCGGACCCGGCGCTGGGGAGGTGCTGGTGAGCGAGCCGCGGCGGCTCGCCGCGCGGCTGGCGGCGCGCCGCGTCGCGACCGAACGGGGGCAGCGGCTCGGCGAGACGGTCGGCTACCAGGTGCGCTTCGAAGACGTCTCGAGCCCTCGCACCCGCCTGCGTTACCTGACCGACGGCGTGCTGCTCCGGCGCCTGGCCGGCGACCCTCGTCTCGAGGGCGTGAGCGCGGTCGTGCTCGACGAGCTGCACGAGCGCCGACTCCCCAGCGACGTCGCGCTCGCGCTGATCCGACGGTGCCTGGATCGCGCCCGCCCGGATCTGGTGGTGGTCGCCATGAGCGCGACGCTCGAGGCCGCACCCGTGGCCCGGCTGCTCGGTGATTGCCCCCGGATCACCAGCGAGGGCCGCGTGCACCCGGTGACCATCCGCCACCTGCCCGCACCCGACGACCGGCCGCTCCCCGCCCAGATCCTGTCGGCGATCCGGACGGCGCTGCGCGAGGGTCCCCCCGGGGATCTCCTGGTGTTCGTGCCGGGGGCAGCGGAGATCCGGGCCACCATCGAGGCGGCGACCCCCCTGGCCACCGAGGCGGGGCTCGAGCTGGTTCCGCTGCACGGCGAGCTCCCGATCGAGGAGCAAGCGCGGGCGGTGGAGCGGCGCGGCCGGCGCAAGGTCGTCGTGAGCACCAACGTCGCCGAGTCCTCGGTCACTATCGAAGGGATCACCACGGTCGTCGACTCGGGGCTTGCCCGGGTGGCCTCTTGCTCGCCGTGGACCGGAGTCGTGCGCCTGGAGACGCGCCCCGTGAGCCGCGCCGCCGCCGCGCAGCGCGCGGGGCGCGCCGGCCGTACCGCGCCCGGCCTGGTGCTCCGCCTCTACACGCGCGGTGACCACGACAGCCGCCCAGCGCACGACGCGCCCGAGATCACGCGCACGGACCTGGCCGACGTCCTGCTCCTGCTCCACGGCGCGGGGATCGGCGACCCCGGCGAGCTCGCCTGGCTCGATCCGCCGCCGCCGGCCGCGCTCCGCGCCGCCGAGGAGCTCCTCGCGGCCCTCGGCGCGCTCGACGGTGAGCGGCGTCTCACCGCCATCGGGCGGCGGCTGGTGGATCTCGGCGTGCACCCGCGCCTCGGTCGGGTCCTGATCGAATGCGAGCGGCGCGGCGTCGCGTCTGAGGGCGCCCTCGCCGCCGCCATCCTCGGCGAGCGTGATCCGCGGCTGGAGGCGCGCGCGCGGATCGACAGCGGGGGACGAGCGCCGCGCATCGACGGTCGGGCCGACTCGGACGTGAGCGCGGTGGCGGACCGGCTCGAGGCGGTCGGTGCCGCGCGTCCCGACCGCCTGCGCCGCGAGGGGCTCGACCCCCGTACGGTCGCCGCCATCACCGAGGTGCGGCGCGTCCTCGCGCGCTCCGTCCGCGACCGCGGGCCCCGTCCGGCGGACGACGAGGCCGTCGAGGCCGCCGTCCGCTACGCCCTGCTCACTGGCTTTCCAGACCGGGTGGCACGCCGTCGACGACCGGGCGAGCCGGCGCTGATCCTCGCCAGCGGCGACGCGGCGCGCCTGGGCCCCGCCAGCGTGGTGCACGACGCACCGCTGCTGGTCGCGCTCGACGCCGACGCGCCGGCGGGCGCCGGCCGCGGCGGGATCGTGGTCCGCCTGGCGAGCGCGATCGACCCCGACTGGCTCCTCGATCTGCCGGGCGCGGCCCTGACCGAGTCGGTGGAGCACACCTGGAACGCCGACGCCGAGCGCGTGGACCGGATCACCCGCCTCGCCTACGGGTCGGTCACCCTGGACGAGTCCCGCGGCCGCGCCCCCCCATCCCCCGAGGCAGCAGCGGTGCTCGCGCGCGCAGCGCGTGCTGTCGCGTGGGAGACGGAGGCGCTCGAGGGGCTGGCCGCGCGCCTCTCGCTCGTCGCGGCGCACGCGCCCGAGCTCGCGGCCGCGCTCGGCGGCGCCCCCGCGACCGACACGCTGCTCGACGCCGCCTGCGCCGAGGCTACCGGCTTCGCCGAGCTCCGTGAGCGCCCCCTCGTCGAGCGCCTGCTCGCGGCGCTGCCGCCCGCGGCGCGGCGCGCGCTGAACGAGCTGGCGCCGCTGGAGCTCCACCTGCCCGGAGGACGCCGCCTGCGCGTCCAGTACCGCCCCGGTCAGCCCCCCGCCGCCGCGACCCGCCTGCAGGACTGCTTCGGTTTGCTCGCGACGCCCACGGTCTGTCGCGGCCGGATCCCCGTCACCCTGCACCTGCTCGCACCCAACCAACGCGCTGTGCAGGTGACCGCGGATCTCGCCGGCTTCTGGGAGCGCCATTACCCGGCGGTGCGCCGCGAGCTGATGCGCCGCTACCCGAAGCACGCGTGGCCCGAGGACGGGGCCCGTGCCACCCCGTCGGCGCCGCGGGGCAAGGCGCGGTGAGGCGCATGGGCGACGCGCCACCCCCGCGCGAGCCCGCCGCTCGCGCTACCCCCGCGCCCGCTGCCGCAGTCGCTCGAGGAGCGCGAGCCCCTCAAGCGGGGTCAGGCGCTCGACCTCCAGAGCCCGGAGCGTCTCCAGCACCTCGCGGTGCGCTGCCGGTGGGGCCGGCGGCAGCGCGAAGAGATCGAGCTGCGCCGACGTGACGCCCCGAGAGCGGGGCGGCAGCGCCCCCGCCCCGCTCGGCACCCGCTCGCCCTCGAGCGAGGCGAGCACGGCGCGAGCCCGAGCCAAGACGCTCTCCGGGAGGCCCGCGAGGCGAGCCACCGCCACGCCGTAGCTCCGGCTCACCGCGCCTGGCACCAGGCGATACAGGAACACCACGTCGTCCCCGTGCTCCCGCGCGCTCACCGAGTGGTTGGCGGCGTGCGGGCTCGCGTCGGCGAGCGAGGTGAGCTCGTGGTAGTGGGTGGCGAAGAGGGTGCGACAGCCGACGACCTCGTCGAGGTGCTCGGCCACCGCCCAGGCGATGGCGAGCCCGTCGAAGGTGCTGGTGCCACGCCCGATCTCGTCGAGGATGACGAGCGAGCGGCGGGTCGCGGCGCGGAGGATGGCCGCCGTCTCGCGCATCTCCACCATGAAGGTGCTCTCCCCGCCAGCCAGGTTGTCGCTAGCGCCGACCCGTGAGAGCACCCGGTCGACGACCCCGACGCGCGCCACCTTGGCCGGCACGTAGCCGCCCATCTGCGCCAGGATCACCAGGAGCGCGGTCTGACGCAGCAACGTGCTCTTGCCCGCCATGTTGGGACCGGTGACGAGCCAGAGGCGCTCCGCGCTGAGGTCGAGCCGCACGTCGTTGGGGACGAAGCGGCCCGCCGCCGCACGCCGCTCCACCACCGCGTGTCGACCGTCCTCGATCTCGAGGCGATCGCTCCGGTCGACCAACGGCCGACAGTAGTCGAAACGGTGCGCGACCTCGGCCAGCCCCGCCGCCACGTCCCAGCGCGCGAGCCGCGCCGCGAGCGCCTGGATCCGCGGCGCCATCGCCGCCGCCCGCTCCACCAGCTCCCCCACCAGCTCGAGCTCGCGCTCCCGGTGCCGATCCTCGGCGTGGAGCAGGCGATCGGCCAGGTCGTCGACCTCCGCGTTGGTGTATCGCTCGCCGGAAGCGACCGTCTGCTTGCGGCGCCACTCGGCGGGCACGCGCGCCGCGTGGGTCCGCGTCACCTCGATGTACCAGCCGAAGACGCGCGTGAAGCGCACCTTGAGCGAGGGGATCCCCTGGGCGTCCCGCAGGCGCGCCTCAAGCTCGACCATCCGTTCGGCGCCGGTCCGGCGGAGGGTGTCGAGCTCCGCCAGCTCCGCGTCGTACTCGGCGAGGAAGATCGCCCCCGCCTGCGCGGCGGCCGGGGGGCGATCCACCAGCGCCCGCGCGAGCTCCTCGGCCAGCGGCGTGACCACGTCGAGCGGATCGCGGTCGATCCCGAGCACCTCGCGCGCGCTCGGATCGAAAAGGGCCTCGACCAGCGCCGCGGCGCGCGCGGCGGCCAGGAGTCCGTCCCGGAGTGCACCGAGATCGCGCGGGGTCGCCTCGCGGAGCGTCGCCCGCATGGCCAGGCGCTCGAGATCACCGACCCGAGCAAGCGCCTCGCGCAGGTCGCTCCGCAGCCGGGTCTGGCAAACGAACAGCTCCACCAGATCCAGGCGTCGGCGGATGCGCTCCACATCGATCAGGGGCGCCAGCAGCCGCCTCCGGAGCAGCCGCGCCCCGGTGGGGGTGACGGTGGCGTCGATGACGCCGAGCAGGGTGCCTTCCCGACCGCCCCCGAACGACTCCGTCAGCTCGAGGTGCGCCTGGGTGGTCGCGTCGATCACCAGCGCCTGGCGGGGATCCCAGCGCCCGATCCGGCCGAACCTCAGCGGCTGCCCGGGCATGCAGGCGCGGGTGAACCGCACCACCCGCGCCACCGCGCGCCGCGCGAACGCCGGGAGCGAGGCCGCCTCGGCGGCGAGCTCCCCCAGCACCCCCGCGATCCCATCGACGCCGAGCGCCGGATCGGCCCTGACCGCCGCCCGCGGCGCCACCGCCCGCACGGCCTCCACGGCCCGGCCCTGCTCCTCCTCCGGCTCCGGTCCCTCGTCACCGATCTCACCGCAACCCACCAGGATCTCGCGCGGCGCCGAGCGGGCGAGCTCGCCGAGCAGCGCGGCGAGATCGGCGACCTCGGCGGCCGCGAGCTCGCCCGTCGACAGGTCGAGCAGAGCGATCCCGACCCCGTCACGGTGAGAATCGATAGCGGCCAGCCAGTTATTGTGGCTCGCCTCGAGCTGCTCCTGGTCGGTGACGAGCCCCGGCGTGATGACGCGCACCACGTCGCGGGGCACGATCCCCTTGGTCTTTGCCGGATCCGCTAGCTGTTCGCAGATGGCGACCTGGTGCCCGTGGGCGAGGAGGCGGGCGATGTAGCCGTGCGCCGCGTGGTGCGGCACGCCAGCCATCGGGATTTCGTCGGGCTTGCCCTTGTTGCGACTGGTGAGCGTCAAGTCCAGCAGGCGCGCCGCCAGGACCGCGTCGTCCCCGAACATCTCGTAGAAGTCGCCGAGGCGGAAGAACACGATGGCGTCGGGGTAGGCGCTCTTCGCCGCCCGATGCTGCTGCATCACCTTCGTCTCCGGTCCCGCCACGGCTCCCCTGCCCTCCCCTCAATCCCGACGGACCGGCCCCGCCGCCGCGGGCGGCGGCAGACCGCAGCCGTCCCTCCACGCGACGCTCGCGATCGTGGTCGAGATAGCGTCCTCCGCGCGCGCTCGAGCTCGCCGCACCCGATCCGACTCCATCAGTCGAAGGACGTGTGCACGGCGATGCTCTCGAGGCTCACGAACAGCAGCCCCTGGCTCGAGCCGTCGGTCACGGCCAGCTCTTGGATCTGCGGGACGAAGGTCATCGACAGCGGGGAAACGTCCACCGAGGTCGTCGCTAGGCTGGCCGCCAGCGGTACGAAGCCGCCGCTGTACTGCCAAGTGAAGGCCATGTCGCGCTCGCTCCGGCGTCGCCCTCGGTAGATCGCGAAGCGGGTGGTGAGCCCGTCGAAGACGCAAGGCGAGCCGGGCGACACCGGCCCCGGCTCGTCGAGCACACAGACCAGGCACTCACCCTCCGCGCAGGGCTCAACGCCGGAGTCCTCGGCCGGATCGAGCGCCTCCGCGGTGACGATCTCGAGCGCCCGAGAGGTCAACAGCTGGCGGCGCGGGTTACAGTCGTTGACGCAGCGCAGGTCGCCCCCGCGCGCGACGACGTGGTGCTGGGCCCCGCTGCCGGACCCGCTCAGCACCCACTGGTGCCCGGCTCGGACGCGGTACTCGAGCGCCTCGCCGCCGAAGCAGCAGTCGAGCAGGTCCAGCACCGCCTGGGCGTCCTCGCCGTCGAGGCCGCGCGGCGCGACGACGAGCCGCCCCTGGTAGGCCTCCAGGATCATCAGATCGCGCGCCCGCTGCGGCTCCTCCGCGGTCCCGAACGCCTCTTCGCAGGCGTAGAACGAGTTCGCGGCGTCGCCCCCGCAGCCGCGCGTCGCGGTTTCCCAGTACACGTCGTCCTCCTCCGGGATCTCAGAGGTGATCTGCACGTAGTCCGCGTGATGCCGCGCAAAGGCGTCGAGGTCCGCCGCCGCGATCTTGAGCTCTGCAGCCTGGAGGTGGGCGAGCTCCAGGTCCTCCACCCCGCGACCGCAGAACCCGGCGCCGAAGTCGGTCAGGTCCGCGCGCGGCTCGTCGGGGCGAACGGAGAGGTACCCCGCCGCCCGACCGGAGAGGACCGAGCCCTCGTAGACAAGCGCCAGTTCGTCGGCAGCGAGGAACGCGCGCGGCTCCCGGTAATTGAGACCGATCGCGTTGCGCTCGGCCACGGTGGGATCCGACTCGAGCCGGTTCTCCTCGTCGTTCGTGGCATAGAGCGAGGTGCCGAGGTAGACGGCGGCCGGCGTCCCGTCGGGGAAGTCGACAGCGAGGAGCTTCGGGTTCTCGAGCCCTTCGTCGGTCTGGTTGGTGGGCAGGCTCCCGCCGGTGTCGCTGCGGAGCTGCGGGAAGGTGCGGAGCGCCGGGGCCGAGACGCCCGCTTGAGCGGTGCTGGCATAGGGCCGGCCGCTGCGCAGGCGGTGTCGCTCGACCACGTGACAGCTGAGCTCCCCGGTGACCGTCGGGGTCCCCTCGAGGGTCCCATCGGTCGTGAAGACCCCCCCCGGCAGCTCGGGATCACCGCGGCAGCCAGCGGCGTCCTCGCGATCCAATTGCTCGTTGGCCCGCAGGGGCCGTCGGCACGGCGCGTCGAGATCCTCCACGTCGATCACGGCAACGTTGCCGTTGGCGAGCAGCGCGAACCCGAACATCCCCCGCAGGCGATCCGGACGCGCCCCGGCGGAATAGCTCCCGTTGGGGCGGTGCTCGAGCGCGGGGCTCTCCGGATCCTCCGCCTCCAGCGCCGGGTCGGGATCGCAAAGCAAGCCCACGGTGGCGACGCCGGTGTCGGGGTCCGGGGCGGGCAGGTCGCGAAACACGAACTCGAGATCCTTGACCGGGGTCCCGAACGCCAAACGATCCGGGATCTCGAACGGCGAGTACCGCATCCGCGGCCGCACCAGCGGCGTGCGGTCGATCGTCCCGGGACTCACGTCGAACGCCATCACCGTCCCCTGCCGGTCGTCGACCGCGTAGACGAAGCGCTCCCCGGTGGTGGTCAGCGGGCTCGCGGCGACGGCGCTGGCGAAGACCGCCCGCGTCGGCTCCTCGAACGAGCGCGGGACGAGCGGCGGGAGCGCCACCGGCGCACAGGGGTCAGCGACATCCAGGCGGTGGACCACCGGCACGCCGAGGTCACCGAGATACAGGACGTCGTCCCGGACCTCGACCCCCGCCGGCCGCGAGAGATACTGGTCCGGCGCTGGACCAAAGGACAGGGGTGGCAGGCACGCCTGGGCGCCGGCGAGGTCTCCGGGGTCCTGCGACGGGAGCGGCTCGGGCACGGCGGTCGGCAGTTCGAACAGTCCCTCGAGCGCCACGTCGGCGCAGGCCGGGAACGCCCCCGGCGCCACGTCGAGCACACGCTGCGCGTCGAGGATCCATAGCTGCCCAAGATCCGGGAGCGTGACCGCGAGCTTGCGGCGGCCCGGCGGGTCCGTCTCCTGCCGGAGGTCCGCCTCGCAACCGAGGTCGGCGGCGGTGACTGCCTCCGCCGGCGCCGCGGAGAGGGGCGCGGGCAGCTGATCCGGCGCCACCCGCCCGCTCGCGCAGGTTTCACGGATCCGCCCGGTCGCGTCGGGCGGGTCGACCAGCACGACCAGGCGCCCCGGCGCCGACGGCAACGCGCAGGCAGGCCACAGGGCCAGATCCGGGCGAGGACCTCCCGCGCGGGGGGGCAGCACGCAGCTCGAGGGGAGCGCGGTGATCGAGTGGTGGTGGGGCCCGCCCGCGCTGGCGACGAACGCCGCGACCCCGCCCGGGGTGGCGACGATGTCGACGGGGTTCTCCCCGACCGGCAGGAACGTCGCGCCGGGCACCCAGGGGTCGTTATCGACCACCGTGGTCGCGGACAGATCGACCACGGCGACCTCGCCACGCTGCGTCTGCGTCACCAGCGCAAAGAGGTCCACGTCCTCGTCCTGGTGGTCGAAGTCGGGGCACTCGTCGAGGTCGCGACCGGGATCGCGCGCCGCATCCATGGAAAGACAGAGGAAGGCGACGGCGTTGCTGCGCTCCAAAGTGCGCACCGTCTCGTCGAGATCCGGCTCATTGCAGGCGCCGACCGCAGCAGCGCCGGCCAGCACCAAACCCAATCGGATCCAGGGGTTCACTTGGTCGCCCTCGGGGGGACGGGATTGCCGACGGTCAGCACAATCTCGCCGTAAGTGTGGTGGTGCCGCTGATCGAGATCCACGACGGCGAGGTAAGAGTCGGTGAAGTGAGCGAGGTAGCCGAGCGACCGGGGCGCGGACTCGACGTCACCCGACCGGCCCGGGTCGGCGTCTACCACGAAGGCGTGCGGGCCCCGCCCGGTGGTGACCGTCTTCTCGATCCGCCGCGCCACTGGGTCGTAGATCACGAGGCGCCGCTGGTCGAAGCACAGGACGAAGACGCGGGGGACCAGCCGCCCCTCCGGGTCAACCGCCGACCCGACCACGACGCGCGAGGCGCCGACGGGGAGCGGAATGCTGTCGTAGAAGATGGGCAAATCGTCGCTTGAGGTGGGGGTGGCGTCGGGCCGCGTGGCACCGACGAGCAGGCTGTCGGGACTTCGGTTGGAGACGTACACGCCCAGCGGGATCCCGGCGCACTCGCCCAAACAGGCCGGATCCTCCGCGCAGTTGGCCTCGCAGGCTCGCCGCTGACCGGCGTCGATCGCGATCCCGCGGGAGTCGTAGCCGGTCGCGTTGGCGGTGATGACGACCCCCCCCGACTGGTCGAGGAAGGGGCGCTGGACGCTGCCGGGCGAGGTCGGATCGACGTCGTCGTAGAAGCGCAGCAGGCGCACCTCCGGACTGTCCCGGAAGGTCGCCAGGAACCCAGGGCGATAGGCGTAGCCCGTCGCCGCGACCACCGCTGGCTCGGGGATCGCGGCGATCCCGACCACTCGCTGCGGCAACCCCCCGGCGACGAACTCGAGCCGGACGGGGTGCTCCCAGTCGTTGACGAACAGCGAGACGCTCCCGTCGGTCTGGTGGGTGACCGCGATGGCCCCGCCGTCAGCGCTCGCGTCGAGGGCGAACGGCTCCGGCGGCATCCGGAGGTCCCGGGTGTTCTCGGTGTCTGGGTCGTCTCCGGCGCGATAGGCGTCGGCGCACTTGCCCTCGTTACGGTCCTGGCCGCAGTAAAGGCGGCTGCCTGCCGCTTGAACGTCGATGGTGTGGAGCGTCGCGTCGCCCCGAACCGGGACGAAGAGCCGCCCCGCAAGGTCGCCGCCCGCGGCGCCCGCCGGGGCGGCCCGGTACAGGACGTCGGTGGCGAAGGCACCCACCTTCACCGCATCGACCTGCAGCGGCTCCCCGCCGTCCTGGGGCGACAGGGCGTCGAGGTACTCGCAGCGCCCCGGCTCGAGCCACCGGCTGGCCACCGCGCGCTCGCGGAGTGCTCCGCAGGGGACGCCGGCGTGGGGCCCCTCGCGGTCCACACACCAGTGGCTCGGCGATCCCCGGTTCTGATCCGTCGGCTCGTCGTCGCAGCGCTGCGCGGTGGGGCAGTCCTCGTCGGTCGCGCAGCTCTGGGGCACGAGGCCGCGCAACCGCGCGAGATCGAAGGCGTGCACCACGCCACCGTTGTACTGGAGGTCGAAGTCGCTGCTCACCACGAAGAGCCGCGTCCCGGCGTCGTCGAGCGCGACCCCGACCGGAAAGTAGACGCGACTGAGCGGCGGATCCCGACCCTCCCCCGGCGGGAAACAGGCGGTCGCAGTGAGCAGGAGCGCGCAGGCGCCCGCGCGACGGGATAAGGTCATCGGCGGCGCAGCCTACATCACGCCCGGAGGTCGTGCACCCGCCCCGGTGCGCCCAAGGTCGTGCCGCCGCACGAGCCCGCCGGGACGCTCATTCGCCCTGCCGAACGCCACGCACGGCTCGCGGGCCGCTGCGAAAAATGAGCTCCGACCAACCTCAGCCGAGGTCCAGGATGACCACGCCACGCTCCACCGTCTCTGGCTCGACGGGAGCATCGGGGGCAGGCCGATAGATGTCCTCCGGGAGCTCGAGCCGCGGCTGCTCGCGTTCCTCGCGCTGGCGGCGAGCTTCCTCTTCGCGCCTCCGGATCTGCTCGATGATGAATGGCGGCAACATCCGGAACCTCCCGACAGGACCAAGCAGTAACCAAGCTCTACCAGGTACTTTAACTACCCCCCCGAACGGGTCAAGTTTGGCCGCAGCACTTTTTGTGCCAGCACGACCAGTGAACGGTCCCGGTGAGACGTCCCGACACGCCGATCCGATGCAGAGACTTCGCGCGCCCGCGCGGAGCGGCGCGGAGGATCCCCGTGGCGGGGTCGTGGTAGCGTCGGCGCGGTGTGGCGCAGGAGGCGAAGCCGTGATCGCGAGGCGCGAAGGGCGTCCGTCGTCGCCGCGCTCCTCGCCTCGTCCGCGACCTCTGCAGCCCAGGGCGCCTTCGAGGCCCACGACCGTGGCTGGGAGGGCACGAGCGAGTTCGTCGCGCTCGCGGAGGAGCGCCTCGGAGCGGGACGGGTCCGAGCCACGAACGTGCTCGACTGGCGCGACCTCGAGCCCCGAGACGGAGTGATCGTGCTGCACCCGCTCGACGACGTCGACTTCGTCGAGGCGTCGAGCTTCCTCCGCGCGGGCGGGCGGCTCGCGGTGCTCGACGACCACGGCCGCGGCACGGTCTTGCTCGAGCATTTCCGGATTCGGCGCGTTCCCGCGCCGAAGACCCCCCGCCGGGCGCTGCGGGCGGACCCGGATCTGGGGCTCGCGTTCCCGAGCGTGCAGTTGATCGCCGGCCATGAGCAGGGACGCCACCCGATCGTGGCCGACGTGGAGGAACTGGTCACGAACCACCCGACCGGGCTCGAGCACCCCGACCTCACCCCCGTCCTGGCGATTCCCGCCATCGACGAGCCGGAGGTGACGCTCGCGATCACCGGGATCATCGCCGAGCGGGGACGGCTCTTCGCGATGGGTGACCCCTCGGTGTTGATCAACCTGATGTTGCGCTACCCCGGCAACCGCGCCTTCGCATCCGGCTTGGTCGACTACCTGGTGGAGGACGACGCCTGGGGCGCCCGCGGGGGACGGCTCTTCCTGCTGACCAATGGGTTCGACCAGCGACGGACCCGGGGCCACGCAGCAAACCTGGTGCGGGACCTCGACGATCGGCTCGGTGCGCTCCGGGAGCGGCTGGGGCGAGCGCACGAGGAGGGGCTGCCGGGCGGGGTCGCGGTGCTGTTGGCGATCCTGGCCGCGGTTGGCACCATCGGGTGGGTGATGGGTGCGGCAACCCGGCCGTACCGCCAGACGCCCCCCCGCTTCGCCCGGGCCCCGACCCTGGTCGCGCAGGGTGGAGCCGCGGGCCGGGTAGCGCTCCTCGCGGCGCCGACCACGCACCGGGCGCTCGTGCTGCTCGAGCTCGCGAACGCCCTGCAGGAGCGCCTCGGGCTGATGCTCGGGCTGTCACCGCCGTTCGGCTGGAGCGAGGTCCTGTCGGAGATCGATCGACAAAGGGCGCTCGGTCAGCGATCGTCGGCGTTGCTCCGCCAAGAGGTCGAGCAGATCCGGGCCCTCGAGTCGGCGATCGCTGCTTCCCGACCGACTCGAGCCACGGCCGATAGGGTCCACCGCATGCGCGCCACCATCGAATCGATCCTTTCCGAGGTCGCCGAGCCAAGGGGGGGCACCGCGTGACCCAGGCCTTGAGCATGAGCGAGCTGGAGACGGCGCGCGAACGGCTGGCCGAGGTCCGGCGCACCGTCAGCGTCGTCTACATCGGGGACTCCGGCGCCATCGATCTGATGCTGGTGGCGCTGCTGGCGCGCGGCCACGTCCTGCTGGAGGGCGTCCCGGGCATCGCCAAGACCACGCTCGTGAAGGCCTTCGCCACGACGCTCGGCTGTGCCGTCCGCCGGATCCAGTTCACCCCCGACCTGCTCCCCGCGGACATCACCGGCACCTATGTCCTGAGCCCCCGCGATGGCTCCTTCTCCCTCCGCGCCGGACCGGTCTTCGCCAACGTCGTGCTCGCCGACGAGATCAACCGCGCGCCGGCCAAGACCCAGTCCGCACTGCTCGAGGCGATGCAGGAGCGCCAGGTCACCATCGAGGGGGACCGCTTCGAGTTGCCCGACCCGTTCTTCGTCCTGGCCACCCAGAACCCGATCGACCTCGAGGGGACCTACCCGCTGCCCGAGGCGCAGATCGACCGGTTCCTGGTGCGCATCCTGATGGGGTACCCGAACGCACGAGAGGAGGTCGCGATGCTCCGAACCCACGCCGTCGCCGCCCCGGAGCCGCGGGCGGTCCTCTCCCCGCAAGACGCCCTCCACCTACAGTCCGTGTCCGCGCGCATCCACGTCGAGGATGACCTCTACGACTACGTGGTCCACCTGACCGCCTTCACCCGCACCCACCCGCGGGTCGTGCTCGGGGCCTCACCGCGCGCCGCTCTCGCGCTCCTCCGCGCGGCGAAGGCGCAGGCGACGCTAGCGGGGCGGCCGTTCGTGACCCCAGACGACGTCCGGACCGTGGCGGGGCCGGTGCTGGCGCACCGTCTCGTCCTGCTCCCCGAGCACGAGGGCGACGCCCGGGCGCGACAGTCGGTGGTGGACGAGGCCCTGCAGAAGGTAGGATACCGCCGCGCGGTGCGCCCGGTCTGAGCGATCGGGCCTCCCCCGCCGAGCACGGCCCCTGAGCAGTCCCGGCGCGAGCGCCCGACGCGGGCGCCCGATCCGCGCCGACCCGTTTCTGGCCCAGAGAGAGCTCCTCACCATGGCGATCATCCACCCCTTCACCGCCCTCCGCCCACCGCCCGAGCATGCCGCCGAGGTCGCGGCGCCTCCCTACGACGTCATCGATTCGCGCGAGGCTCGCACCCTGGCGACGGGGAAGCCCCGCAGCTACCTGCACGTCTCGCGCCCCGAGATCGATCTGCCCGAGGGCACGGACGAGCACGGCGACGCGGTGTACGCCCGCGGCACGGAGAACTTGCGCCGCGCCATGGCTGAGCGCTCGCTGGTCCGGGATCCCAAGCCCAGTTTATACGTCTACACACAGGTGATGGGGTCACACCGGCAGAGTGGCATCGTCGCCTGCGCCTCCGTCGCCGACTACGACGCGGACGTGATCAAGAAGCACGAGAAGACGCGGCAAGACAAGGAGGACGACCGGACGCGCCACATCCACGAGCTCGGCGCCCACGACGAGCCCGTGTTCCTGACCTACCGGGCCGAGCCGCGGATCGACGCCATCGTGACCGAGATCCAGACGGCGCCACCGGACGTCGATCTGGTGACGGACGACGGCATCGGGCACACCCTGTGGGTCGCGCCGGCCGTCGTCACCGCCGCGCTGGTCGCCGAGTTCGGCGCCGTGAGCCCGCTGTACGTGGCGGACGGGCACCACCGGAGCGCCGCGGCGTCCCGGGTCCACGCGCTCCGCCGTGGCCAGCCCGGGGAGCACGACCGCTTCATGGCGGTGATCTTCCCGCACAACCAGATGCAGATCCTGCCCTACAACCGCGTCGTGCGAGATCTCGCCGGTCGCTCGCCCGACGCGTTGCTCGCCGCGCTCGCCGAGCGCTTCGACGTCACGCCGGCGGCGGCCCCGGCCCCGGCGGCAGCGCTCACGTTCGGCGCTTACCTCGGCGGCGGTCGGTGGGTGACCCTCCGCGTCCGGCCCGGGACCTACCCCGCCGAAGATCCGGTCGCTAGCCTCGACGCGTCCATCTGCCAGGACCAGCTGCTCGGGCCGATCTTCGGGGTCACCGATCCGCGCCGAGACCGGCACGTGGACTTCGTGGGGGGTATCCGCGGAGCGCGCGAGCTCGAGCGCCGCGTCGACGAGGGCGGTTGGTCGCTCGCGCTGCACCTGTACCCCACCAGCATCGAGCAGCTGATGGCCGTGAGCGACGCGGGCCTGCTGATGCCGCCCAAGAGCACTTGGTTCGAGCCCAAGCTCCGCAGTGGCCTGTTCGTCCACACCTTCTGAGCCCGGTCACGGAACCACGGCCGCCGGGATCCGACTGCGCTGAACGCGCGGGGTCGGTACCGCCTGGTAGAAGCCCATGAAGAGGCCCCAGGGCGGGTCGACGCCGCCGGGGCCGCGATCGAGCGGCAGTCCGACGTCGAGCCGGAACACCGAGCGGTCGAACATGGGCAGGAGCACCCGCGCGCCGCCGCCAACGCTCGCCCGGGGCGCCAGCTCAGCGAGCCGCTCGGGCGCGTCACCGACATCCAAGAACGCGGCGCCCCCGAGCTCGATGCCCCAGAACCCCACCGAGGTCGTCCTGAGCTCCAGCGTGGTCGCGGCCACGGTCGCGCCCCGCAGCCGCCCGATGGGGTACCCGCGCAGGCGGTTCTCCCCGCCGAGCACGATCCGCTCGTGGTGGTAGTCGCGAGGGCGGTCGATGAGCGTCGTGTCGTAGACCACCCTCCCCCAGCCGAGCCGCGGCGTGACCAGGTGCAGCCCCGCCTCGACGACCGCGTCCGAATCCCGCTCGCCAGCGAGCTCCAGCACGGCCGCCGCCCGCGCACGGGCGAAGCCGTCCCCCAGCCGCGCGGTGTAGCCCACGGCCGCAGCGAGGCCGAGCATCGTGCGCGTCGAGCCCAGCGCCGCGCTCGCCGGGAACAGCTGGAGCGACAGGTCGTGGCCGAGCGCGACGTCCTCCTGCAGGGCCAGGGTGTCGACGTCGAGGGTGCGCAAGAAGCGGGTGGAGTGGGCGCGGAGCCCCAGGACCGGTCCGAGGCGCTGGTGACTCGGCGGGAGCTCCCGGCGGCGAAGCTCGTCGAGCACGGCGAGGTCGCCGGCCACGCCCGCCGGCAGCGCGTGCTCGGCCCGGAGCGCCTCCATCCCGGCGCCGAGATCGAGCTTGCTCCGCCGCCCGAACGATCGGATCGCCTCGTACCGTGCGAAGTACACGCCGCGCTCCCACTCGAGCGGGAGCGCGTCGTCCGCCGCCGTGACGTCGGCGTCGAAGGTGCGCGGCGACCCGCCAAGGTAGATCTCCTCCACGTCGCGGCGCCACCCGACGAACGCGTCGTAGGCCCACCGCGTCTCCAGGGAGTAGAGATCCTGGCCGTACCAAAGGTTGCCGAACGAGCCCTCCGGTTCACCCGTATCGCGGTCGAACACGAGCTGCGCACCGGCCAGCGCGAACTGGCGGCTCCCGGCGACCCGCGGATCGACGTAGCGCACCCCGTACCAGAAGCTACCGGGATCGAAGCCCCCGCGCAGGGACGCGGTCTTGAGGTGGCCCGCCAGGTTGATCTCGTCGACGGCGAGGTGGCTCGAGAGGAAGCCCTCGCGGGTGAGCTCCGGATCCCAGGCGGCGCGCAGGCTCCAGACGTCCTTGGTCACCACCGCGAGCCGGACGCGGTCCGGCGCCGACCCGCGGAGCGGCACCACCAGCACCAGCGAGAGCTGGTAGATCGCGCGCAGGTTGCGCTCCGACTCGGCGGCGAGCGCCGCGCTGAAGGGCCTCCCGACGCCGAGCAGGATCTCCCGAGCCACGAGCCGCTCGCGGGTCGTCGCGTGCAGCCAGTTCAAGAAGTCGGGGATGGGATCGCGACGGTCGAACACCTCGACACGGTGGACCTCGATCGACTCCACCCATTTCCCGTCCGGCGCCGGGTCCCGCGCCGCCCCCGCCCGCGCCTCGACCTCGGCGAGCACGCTCTCCTCGTAACTCGAGAGCTCACGCTCCGCGCGGCTCGCGCTCACGGTGAGGACGAGGGCGACCGCCAACCGAGAGCCAATGCGGTGGATCGCGCGCATCCCCCGTCGGTAGGCACGGCAGCGAGAGCGGCTCAAGTCGTTTCGGTGCCACCGGCCCCGGCGCCCCGGCGCGAGCGGCTCGATCCCACCGGGAGAGCGTGTACCATGCGCCCTGGAACGCCGTGATCCGCCCCGCCACCGCCGTCGCCATCGCGAGCCTGAGCGGCGCCTTGCTCGGCGCGCTGACCGCCGCCCTCGTCGTCCCGCTGGCCACCGAGCGGCCGAGCAAGGGGGGCGGGGCCGACGCCGCTCCCGCAATCGGCGTGGCAGAGCCGACCGGATCCGTCGCGCGGAGCGCCGCACCGAGGAGCCCCACCGCGCCGACGGCGACGGCGGAGCCCGAGTCGAGCGCCGCCGCGCCGGCGTCGGCGCTCGTGGCCGCCCCCGACGATTGGCTCGAGGGTCAGGTCCCGACGACGCCCGCCGAGTTGGAAGCGGCGACCCAGCGCTGCGCCCGCGGCGTCGCCGTCGAGTGCCTGCGGGCGGGCAACGCCTACGAGGCGGGCAGTGGCGTCCCCGCCGACGCGCGCCGCGCCCAGCTGCACCGGAGCGCAGGGGCGCGCCTCCATGAGCAGGGCTGCCGCCGCCGTGATCCCGAGGCGTGCCACGCGCTCGCCGCCCTTTACTCCCTCGGACGCGGCGTCCCGAAGAGCCCGAAGACCGCCGCCGCCTACCGAGGGCTGGCTCGCGATCTCTGCCAGGTCGCCCCGACGCCAGCCTGCGCGTGGCTCGGCGACGAGAACCAGGAGTGACCCGATCGTGCAGGTCCACCCCTCGCGCAACACGGTCGACTTGGCGCTCACCAGCCTCGTCCTCTTCGCTGGCGGCCTGGTCCTGCGAGAGGCGGCGATCGTCGCCTGGGCCGGGGCCTGCCTCGTCGGGATCGCAGTGGCCCGCACCGTCACCCGCGTCAGCGTGGCCCGGATCCGCGTCGCCGGCCTCGAGATGGTGTGGCTGGCCGAGCCCCGCCGGCAGCGGGTCGCCCGCGGCGAGTCGGTCGAGCTCGCGGCGGAGCTCCGCAACCGGGATCCCCGCGCGGTGCGCTTCACCTCGCTCCGTGCCGTGAGCTCGCCCAACCTCGAGGTCGCCGTGGAGCCAGCCGCGGGCGAGGTGCCCGCCTCCGGTCGCCTCCCGGTCACCGTGCGGGTCACAGCCCGTCGCGTGGGTCGGCACGGGATCCACGGGCTCTCGCTGGAGGTGCTCGGCGCGCCAGGCCTGTTCGAGGTCCCCCTCACCTTCGCCAACCCGTTCGGCGTCGAGGTGCTCCCGCACTCCTACGCGATCACGGCGCGCTCGGCCCGCGGGGGCCGGAGCCGGATGCAGGCAGCCCTGGGACGTCCCGGTCCCTTCTCCGGCGACGGAAGCGCGCTGCGCGAGCTCCGCGAGCACCAGCCGGGGGACCCGTTCAAGCGCATCGCCTGGAAGGCGTCCGCGCGCCGGGGGTCGCTCGTCGTGCGCGACCTCGAGCGCGAGGAGCGAGACGTCGTCTGGCTCGTGCTCGACGCCTCGGTCGAGCTCTGGGCGGGAGCGCTCGGTTCGGCGCCGCTCGATCTCGCCATCGACGAGGTGGCCGCCGTCGGCAGCCGCCACCTCGCGCAGGGCGATCGCGTCGGGCTCGCCGTCGTCGCCAGCCGCGAGCTCGCGTGGCTCCCGCCCGACCGCGGCCCGGGCCGGGAGGTCGAGCTCTGCAGCGTGCTGGCACAGGTGACGGACACGGTGGACGCGGATCGCTGCGACCTCGACGAGGAGGGCGTCGCCGCGCGCGTGTTCGAGCACATGCGTCCGCTCGATCCCGGTGGGGTCGCCCGGCTCCGTCCCTCCGATCTGGATCGCGTCGCGCGCCGGGCGGAGCGCCTGCGCCTCCGGGCGCCGATGACGAGCCGCGACCCGTTCGCGCCGACCCCACGGGAGCGCACCCTCCGCCGCTACCTGGACGCCTTCGGCGTCGGCGCGCCCCCGCGGGGCACGCCCGAGCGACCGCGCACCGACTATGCGCTCGCGGCCGCGCTCGCCCGCTTGCAGGCCGAACGGCCGCGGCCGAGCATCGTCTACGTCTGGTCGCCGCCGTTGGACGCGGGCCGTCCGGAGATCCACCGCGCCCTGCGCCGCTACGCCCGCTCCCGGGTGAGCCTCCGCTGGATGACCGTCGACCTCGAGGCGAGCCTGCCCGCAGGCGGCGACTCGATGACGAAGGCCGTGGCGTTCGCCGTCGGCGAGCGGCTCCGGGTCGCCCGGGCCCGCAGCGAGCAGGCGCTCGACCGCCTCGGGATCACCGGCGGTCGGCCGCGCCGCCGGACGCGCCTCGGGGACAAGCCGGCGCCGCGATCGCGGGGGTGAGGCGCCGGTCCCGCTGCGGCCGGCAAAAAGGCTGACAGTGCACCGGGGCGCCGCTACACCAGGCTCGGCATGTTCGACGCGCCTGCGAGCCCCAAGGCCGAGCTCCTTCGCCGCGGCCTGCGGCCGAAGCGGAGCTTCGGTCAGAACTTCCTCACCGACGCGCGCCTCGCCGACCGCATCGCCGCGCTCGCAACGACACCGCCCGGTGGGACCGTCGCCGAGATCGGCGCCGGCCTCGGCGCGCTCACAGCGCCGCTGCTCGCGCGCGCGGCTCGGGTCCTGGCCGTCGAGCGTGACCGCGATCTGCTGCCGATCCTCGCCGAGCGGTTCGGGCCGGACCTTGCGGGCGGGCGGCTCACGCTGCTGGAGGCCGACGCGAAGGCTGTGGACTATGCGGCGTTGCTCGCCGCGGAACCGCGGCCGCACGTCGTCGCTGGCAATCTCCCCTACCAGCTCACCGGGCCCTTGCTCGAGCGGAGCGTCGCGCTCGGGCCGAGCCTCGACCGGGCGGTGTTTCTGGTCCAGCTCGAGGTCGCCGACCGGCTCGCCGCGAGGCCCGGCACCCCAGCCTACGGCGCGCTCGGCGTCTTCGTGGGCGCGCAGTACGCGGTGGAGCGCGCCTTTGTGGTCCGGCGCGGCGCCTTCTTCCCGCAGCCCGGCGTGGATTCCGCGCTGGTCGTGCTCACTCCGCACGCCACGCCCCTCGCAGTGGAGACTCCGGCATTTCGCGCAGTCGTCCACGGGGCGTTCGGACAGCGGCGCAAGACGCTGCGCAACGCCTGGAGCGGCCTGTTCGCCGGGGACGCGGCGGCGCTCGCGGCGGCGGCGAGCCGCGCTGGCATTGACCTCGGGGCGCGCGGCGAGTCTCTCGACGTGGCCGCGTTTGCCCGCATGGCGGCAGAGGTTGCTGGATGAGCCGCCGCGCCGCCGCGCCGCTCGTGGCGCTGCTCGCCCTGGCCTGCGCGCGCCGGTCGGCCCCCGACGATCTGCCCGGGCCGACCGCCCACGCCGAGTTTGGGATCTTCTACGGCGGACAGGTGCAGGAGCGCGATCGGATCCCGCTCGAGCTCGACCGCACCCGCCAGAGCCAGGGGATCCGCCTGGACTTCGACGGCCCGCTCCCGCAGGAGGTGACCGTGTCCTGGGAGATCGACATGCCCGGCGGCACGCGCGGGGTCCGGGACGCGCAGGGCCGGGCCGGTCGGGGGCGGCTGGTGAAGCTCGACGAAGTGCGCGTCCCCGCCGGAAGGACCCGGTTCGATCAGACGATCGAGTTCCTTGCCGACGATCCGGTGGGCACCTGGAACATCCGCGTCCGCGTCGACGGCGAAATCGTCATCGATCGTCCCTTCGAGGTGGTGCGCCCGTAGCTTCCCCCGACAACCGCGCGCCTTCGCGGCTCACCCCGCGGCGCACGTATCGCCGTCGCACGACCCGGAGGCGCAGTCGTCATCGGCGAGGCAGGCGCCCCCCTCTCGACAGGGCTCGCAGTCGGGGCCGCCGCAGTCCACGTCGGTTTCGTCGCCGTCGAGCTCGCCGTCCCCGCAGCGGGCCGCCGGATCCTCTGGCTCGCGCGAGTACCGGTCGGTGACCGCGAAGGGACACCCCGACAGCGCGACGACCGCGATCAGGAGCCCACTCCGGGCGAGCGGCCCCGGCATCAACGCAGCTCCCCTCTGAGATAGACCCCATCGGCGACGACGAGCGCCACGGGCCGCGGCACCCGACCGCGACGCGGTGGAGCGGTCAGGATCATGCCGGCGCCCAGGCCAACGGCGAGCAGGCCCGCGCCGTAGCCCACGGCCGACACCGTCCGCGTCGCCCGAAAGCCGTCGAGTTCGCCCGCGAGCTCGTCCGGACAGTGCGGGCGGCAGCCGTCTTCGAGCTCGCCCCGATACCCCAGCATCAGGATCCCGGAGACGACGCCCACGCCGAGCCCGGCGCCCCCGACCCCGGCAGTCACCCAGCCGAGCCGCCGCTGGAGGGGGGTCAACGCCGCCCGCTCCGGCACCGCCGACGGCGTCGGGGTCAGCCGCGCGGGCGCTCCCGCCGACGCCTCGACGCGCATCAGCACCTTGACGGCGCCGCCGCGCGACACCGTGACCCAGCGGGTGTCGTGCACCGTCTCGGCGTAGGAGGCCAGGATGAGATGCTGGCCGGGGTCGACCGGGCGGGCGACGCCGATCAGCGCGGCGGGCACCGGCTCGTCGTCGAGCTGGACGACCAGCGCGGGATCGTCGCCGGCGACGCCCGACAGCGTGATGGTCAGTCGCGGCACCTCCGGGCGGAGACGGAGCAACTCCACCTCCGCCTCCTGGGCGGCCTCGCGGAATGCCGGTGGCGCGCCGGGCTCGCGCCCGATCCGCGCGGCGGTTTCGTAGCTCTCGGTGGCCTCCACCAGGCGGTCGAGCCGCTCGAGCGCCCGCGCGCGCAGCACCGCAACCGTGGCCGCCGGGACCAGCTCGAAGGCGCGCCGCAGTCGGTCCTCGGCCTCCGGGTACTGCTCCGCGTTCAGAAGCGCGAGGCCCTCGCGCGCCAGCTCCCGCGCGGCGCTCCGCTGCGCCTCCTCGGCGTCCACGGGGACGACGGGCGCCGCCGCGCGCTCCACGCCCCCGGCCGTCGGCGGCGCGCCGAGCGCGAGCTGAACGCCGCCGGTGAGCCCGAGCCCGGCGGCGACGGCGAGCCCCGCCGCCGCGCGCCCGCCCCGCCCGCGCCCGCCCCGCCGATCAGAAGCCGAAGTCATAGGTCCTCGGATCCGGCTTGCCGGGCGGGCGACGGCGGACGACAGGCGGCGACCCCGCGGACGCGGTCGCGGACGCCGAGGGCGCCGCGCTGACGAGCGCCGTCGCGCTCGGCGCCAGCGCCGTGGGGACGGAGGGCGCCGCCCGGGCGATCGGGGAACCCTGCGCCGTCCGCGGCACGCGCGAGGGGCCGCTGGTCGGCGCGACCGCGCGCCGACCCCCGCCGAGAACACCAGACGCCGACACGACCAGGACCGTAGAGAAGCCGGCGACCAGCGCCAGTCCCGCCGCGAGCCCGGCGCCGACCCAGCGCGAACGCTCGCCGTGCGCCGCCGGACCGCGCGTTACCAACGCGCGCTCGGCGCCGGCCCCAGTCCCCCCCCCGGCGGCCCGGTCGCGCGCCACCATCGGCGTCTCGATCGAGGTGCGGCTCGCCCGCGAATCGCCCTCCGAACCCGGCGTGGCGAGCTCGTTCCAGGTCGCCCGCAGGGCACCACCAGACACGTCCTCAGTGACGCCCCGGGCGAGCAGCCACGCCGCGAGCGCGACCCCCAACTCGCGCATGGATCCCCAGCGCGCCTCTCGCTCCTTGGCGAGCGCGCGCCCGAGGATCGCCCAGAGCTCCGCATCCCCGGCGCCGAGATCGGTCACCGCCACCGGCGCTTCATGCACGATCGCCCAGAGCAGGGCGTTGTAATTGTCGCCCCCGAAGGGGCGCGTCCCCGTGACGAGCTCGTACAGGACGACACCCACGCCCCACACGTCGGTGCGCACATCGAGGTCGGCGTCGCCGCGCGCCTGCTCCGGCGACATGTAGTCCGGGGTGCCGAGAAGGGTCCCGTCCAGGGTGATCTTGTGCTCGGCGTCCACCAGCCGCGCGATCCCGAAGTCGAGCAGCTTCGGCTGCAGGCGGCTCACGTCGTCACGGGAAAGGAAGATGTTGTCCGGCTTGACGTCGCGGTGGACGATCCCCTTGGCGTGCGCCGCCGCCAGCCCATCAACGATCGGCAGCAACAGCTGCACGGCCCGCAGCGAGTCGAGCCGGGGGGTCGCGTGGAGGAAATCGCCGAGGGTTTCCCCGTGCAACAGCTCGCTGACGATGAACGGGTCGCCCGCGTCGGTCTCGCCGAAGTCGAAGACGCGACAGATCGCCGGGTGGGCGATTCGCGCCGCCGCTCGCGCCTCCTGCAGCAGCCGCTCGGCCATCCGCTTCGGGTTCGGTGACGCCTCGAGATCGATCAACTTGATCGCGACGTGCACGTCGAGCACCGGGTTGTGGGCGACCCAGACCACCCCCATCCCGCCCGCGCCGAGGCGGCGCACCAGCACGTACTTGCCCGCGATGACCGCGCTCGAGGGCAACGCCCGCGGCCGCAGGGACGGCATTGGCGACGAGGGCTGGCTGGGGTGGGCTGCGGGCATGGGCGTGGCCGCGCTCGCGATTCGTTCCAGGATGCCGTCCCCGCCGGCCCGGCGCAAGCACGGCGGCTCACGCCGAAGCCTGCGTCCGCCGTGTTCGGCGGCGCCGTGCGCGCTGGCGCCGTTCTCCCCGGCGCTGCCGCCGCGTCGCCGCGGCAGCCTCCCCGGTCGGTGATCCCATCGTACGCAGCGCCCATGGCGCGGCGGTCGCGTGCTGACCAACTCGCCCGGCGAGCGAGGGCGGCCGTCGCACGCGATCGGGGCGGCCCCTGGCCACCGCGCCCCAGCGGGGCGTCACTCGCGCGCCGACGGGGTCCCCTGCTCCTGCTCGGCGCGGCGCGCCTCGAAGGCCTTCACGTAGTCCTCGCGCGAGGTCGCCTGGAACTCGTGGTAGCTCCGGTAGGTCGGTGGCGGGGGATCTCCGTAGAGCTCCAGCTCCACCGCCGCCCAAAGCTCAGCGCAGACCAGCGTCGCGTGCTCGGGCGTCCCCGGCTCCCCGGCGTAGCCCTCCAGCGCCTCGTCCGCCTCCTTGAGCGCCATGCGCGCGCGGACCGGGTCGACACCGGCGCGGGTGGTGAAGCGATCGGTCAGCAGCACGGCGCGGTCGTCGCGGATCTCCACGAAGCCCGGACCCACCGCCACTCGCTCCTCCGCGCCGTCCTTGACGTAGGAGACGATGCCGGTCTTGAGCGCGGCCAGGAGCGGCCGGTGCCCGGGCAGGACGCCGAACTCACCCTCGACGCTGGGCGCCGTGAGGCTATCAACCGCCTCCCGGAGGCGAACTCCATCAGGGGTCACGATCTCGAGGGCGATGTGCGCTTCCTTGCTCATGGGGTCGCTCGACGTCGATGGGGAGGGCGGATGGCGGACTCCGCCGTGTCCGCCCCCGGACGAGGGGGCGCGCGCCAGCGCGAGCCGTCACGCGGCGTTGCGCATCGTGCGCGCCTTCTCCTTGGCCTCTTCGATGTTGCCGACCATGTAGAACGCCTGCTCGGGCAGGTCGTCGAGCTCCCCGCTCAACAGCTCCTTGAACCCGGCGATCGTCTCCTTGAGCGGCACCGCCTTGCCCGGCTTGCCCGTGAACTCCGCGGCCACGAAGAACGGTTGCGAGAGGAAGCGTTGCATCTTGCGAGCGCGCGACACGACGAGCTTGTCGTCCTCGCTGAGCTCGTCCATCCCGAGGATGGCGATGATGTCCTTGAGGTCTTTGTAGCGTTGGAGGGTCTGCTGGACCCCGCGGGCGACCTCGTAGTGCTCGGTGCCGACGATGCGCGGATCGAGCATGGTGCTGGTCGAGTCGAGCGGATCGACGGCCGGGTAGATCCCCATCTCGACGATGGCACGCGACAGCACGGTGGTGGCATCGAGGTGCGCGAACGCCGTCGCCGGGGCCGGGTCGGTGAGATCGTCGGCGGGGACGTAGATGGCCTGCACGCTGGTGATGGAGCCGCGCGTCGTGGAGGTGATGCGCTCCTGCAATGCCCCCATCTCGGTGGCCAGCGTGGGCTGGTAGCCGACGGCGCTCGGCATGCGGCCGAGCAGCGCGGACACCTCGCTCCCAGCCTGGGTGAAGCGGAAGATGTTGTCGACGAACAGCAGCACGTCCTGCCCCGCCTCGTCCCGGAAGTACTCGGCCGCCGTGAGCGCGCTCAGGGCAACCCGGGCCCGCGCCCCAGGCGGCTCGTTCATCTGCCCGTACACGAGGGCGGCCTTGGAGATCACCGGCTCGCCGCTGGCGAGCTTGGACTCGCTCATCTCGAGGTACAGATCGTTGCCCTCACGGGTCCGCTCCCCAACGCCCGCGAAGACGCTCACGCCGCCGTGCACCTTGGCGACGTTGTTGATGAGCTCCATGATGATCACGGTCTTGCCGACGCCAGCGCCGCCGAACAGGCCGATTTTCCCCCCCTTCCGGTAGGGGGCGAGCAGATCGACCACCTTGATCCCGGTCTCGAAGATCTCGACCTGAGTGCTCTGATCGACGAAGGCGGGGGCCGGTCGGTGGATCGGCGCATACCGGTCCGAGACGACCGGACCACGCTCGTCCACGGGGCGACCGACAACGTTGAGGATCCGCCCCAGAGTGGCCGGACCGACCGGCATCATGATGGGACTGCCGGTGTCCTTGACCAGCTGCCCGCGCACGAGCCCCTCGGTGGAATCCATGGCGATCGTGCGCACCACCGACTCGCCCAGGTGCTGCGCCACCTCGAGCACGAGATTGTCCGGCTCGTCGGAGACGTTGGCGTTCGAGGTCGTCAGCGCGTTGAGGATCCTAGGCAGCTGACCGGGCGGGAACTCGACGTCCACCGCTGGACCGATGACCTGGATGATCTTGCCCTTCACCTGTGCCGTGCGCTGGTTGACGTCCGCCATGCTGCTCTCGCTTGCGCCCGGCGCCGGGCGGTTGGTCACCGCGCCGCTCCGCCGCGACGACCGCGGCGCGCCAAGGGCGGTTCGGCGTTTATCACGGGCGCGGGGGCCTGCGAACCCCCCAAGGGCGCGCGCACCGAACCAAGGGCCGGAGCCGACGCAATCCAGCCGCCCCGCGCCGCCCGCCACGGCACGCCGCCCGCGCGCCACCACGCCCATGGCGCGGCGGCGCACCCCTCTCACCCACCTCTTGGCGGCCCCCCGGGATGCGGTATGGGTTCGAGGTCGTGTTGGATCCGGGCACTGTCGAGCGCGTGCGGGACCGCACGGACATCGTCGGGCTCATCGGCGAGACGGTGAAGCTCACGGCGGCGGGGCGGACCTTGAAGGGGCTCTGCCCGTTCCACCAGGAGAAGACGCCGAGCTTCCACGTCAGCGCGGAGCGCGGCAGGTTCCACTGCTTCGGCTGTGGCGAGGACGGCGACGCCTTTCGGTTCGTGCAGCTCACCGAGGGGCTCACCTTCGTCGAGGCGGTCCGGCGGCTCGCCGACCGCGCCGGCGTCACCATCGTCGAGGTCGCCCACGATCCCCAGGCCAGGGATGCCGCCGACGCGAGGCGCCGCAAGCAGTCGCTGTACGACGTGAACACCGCCGCCGCCGCCTACTTCGAGCGGATGATGGCGGAGCACCCGCTCGGCGCGGCGGCTCGCGACGAGCTCGCCCGGCGAGCGCTCGTGCCCACCCACCCGACCGATCCCGTCGCGGACGCGCTGCAGGCCTTCCGGATCGGCTACGCACCGTACGGATGGGACGGGCTCTGCCGACACCTGCGCGACGCGGGGCTCGACCTGCTCGCCGCCGAGACGGTCGGGCTCGTGGTGCGCCGCAAGAGCGGCTCCGGTCACTACGACCAGTTCCGGCATCGCCTCACCTTCGCGGTGCTCGACCTGCAGGGGCGCGTCGTCGCCTTCAGCTGCCGCAGCCTCCCGGACCCGGACCCCTCCGCCCTCGCCCGTCTGGGGCTCGAGGCCCCGGCGAGCCCGGGCCCCACGCCCAAGTACGTCAACTCCCCGGAGAGCCCCATCTACAAGAAGCGCGAGACCGTCTTCGGCCTGTTTCAGGCGCGCCAGCACGTCCGGCTCGCGGAGCACGCCGTCGTCGTGGAGGGGAACTTCGACGTGCTCGGGCTGCACGCGCGCGGCATCAAGCACGCCGTGGCGCCGCTGGGAACGGCGTTCACCGAGGAGCAGGCGACGCAGCTCAAGCGCTTCGCCCCCACCGTCGTCTTCCTCTTCGACGGCGACCGCGCGGGTCGCGAGGCGGTGAACAAGTCGCGCGAGCCCTGCCAGCGGGCCTCGTTGCACGCGAAGGTGGCCGTCCTGCCCGAAGGGACCGATCCGGACGAGCTCGCGCGGCGCGACGGTCCGGAGGCCGTAGGACGCTGCCTCGCGGCGGCGCGCGGGATGCTCGAGCACCTGATCGCGACGGCGCTCGACGACTTGCCCCCCGCCTCGGACGCCACCGCGAGGCTGGCGCGCGTCGAGGCGGTCGCCGAGCTCATCGCGACGGAGCGAGACCCCGCGGTGCGGGCGATGGCGGGTGCGTACGCCGACGAGGTGGTCGGACGCTTGGGCATCTCCGAGGCGACCACCTTCCGGGCGCTCACGCGCCGGGTCCAGAGCGCCGCCCGACAGCCCCCCACGCCGAACCCGCGGCCGGACTCGCCGTCCGCGCCGCTGGGCGCGCGCGCCCTCGCGGCCGGTGGCCTCCAGCGGGAGATCCTCGGGGCGCTCTTGGACTATCCGGAGCTTCTGGGTAGAGGAGACATCGTGACGGGCTTGGAGGAGCTCACGGGCGACGTGGCCGCCGCAGTGGCGATGTTCCGACGGGTCTGGGAGGCGCGCCAAGCCGGCGGGGACACGGAGGACCCCGGGCGCGCGCTCGAGCGGGTGCTCCCGAAGCTGCCGCCATCGCTGCACGCCTTCGCCGCCGCGCGCGTGGCTGCCCCGCGCCTGGAGCGGCTCGAGGACGCGGAGTCGGAGCTCGAGGAGAACCTCACGCGGCTCCGCACGCTGGCCCTCGCCCGCGAGCGCGCCGTGGTGGTCGCTGAGCTGCAGCGGACGAACGCCACCGGCGATCTGGAGCAGAGCTTGGAGACCTTGCGCCGCCGCCAGTCTGCGCTCGAGCAGCGGGCCGCGGAGTTGCAGCGTCGCGCCCGGGACCGCGGCCGCAGGTGAGAGAGGTTGCCCCGTGGGACCCAGGAAGACCGAAGGCCCGTCGAAGCCGGCGCCGCCCCCGAGGCGGCGGAAGACCCCGGCGCGCGCTCGCTCCCGGAGCTCCACCCCGCCGTCGCCCCCGGCTCGGCGGTCCACCCCGCCGCCCGACGCGGAACCGGAAGACGACGCGGACTCCGAACCCCCGCCGCGCACCCGACGGTCGCCGACCTTCCCGGGGAGCGGCGCCGCGCGGGGCAATGGGCAGCGGGGCGCGGCAACGTCCGGTCAGGACGGCGAGGTCGATCGCCTGGTCGCGGTCGGCAAGACCAAGGGGTTTCTGACCTACGACGACGTGCACGAGGCGCTCCCCGACGACGACGTCGGCCCGGACCAGATGGACGATGTCCTGTCGTCGCTCGAGGACCACGAGATCGAGGTCCTCGACGAGGGCCGCGCCCTCAAGCTCGAGGCCGTCGCGCCCGAGGACGACATCGAGCTCACCAGCTCCCCGAGCAGCGGCAAGGAGGAGGCTCCCTCCTCGGGCTCTCCCTCGGCCCCGCCCAGCCGCGCAGACGACGATTTCTTCCGGAGCAACGACCCGGTGCGGATGTACCTCCGCAAGATGGGGACGGTCGCCCTGCTCACCCGGGAGGGCGAGGTCGAGATCGCCAAGCGGATCGAGGCGGGGGAGAACGCCGTCCTCGAGTCCATCCTCAACAGCCCAGTCGCGGTGCGGGAGATCATCGATCTGGGTGAACGGCTCCGCGCGCACAAGATCCGGGTCAAGGACCTGGTTCGCGACGCCGACGACGAGGAACAGGAGTTCGACGAGGCGGAGGCCGACCTGCGCGTCCTCCGCCTCATCGATCGGGTCAAGCGGCTCGATCGGCGCAACGGCGAGCTCGCCGAGGAGCGCAAGGCCGCCGGTGACGCGCGTCGCCGGCAGATCGACCGCGAGGTGCTCGAGTCCAAGGCTGAGTTGGTCGGTGCGCTGCGAGAGATGCGCCTCAACCGCAAGACGATCGATCGCATCGTCGCCAAGCTCAAGTCGATGATCGAGCGCGTCGAGCGGGCGCAGGTGCGGACCTCCGAGCTCGAGGTCCGCACCGGGCTCGGCCGGGCGGAACTGCGCCGCGCGCTCCGCGAGGCTCGGGGGGATCCCGAGGCGGAGGGGCACCTCGCCCAGCGCCTCGGGGTCGGCCACGCGCAGCTCGACGAGCTCGAGCAAGCGCTCCGCGCCTCGCAGCGGGGCGTGAAACAGGTCGAGGACGAGGTGCGGTTCGACGTCGCGGAGATGCTCTGCACCTACGCGTCGATCCACGACGGGGAGCAGCAGGCCGAGCGCGCCAAGGCGGAGCTGGTGGAGGCGAACCTACGCCTCGTGGTGTCGATCGCGAAGAAGTACACCAACCGCGGGCTGCAGTTCCTCGACCTCATCCAGGAGGGGAACATCGGTCTGATGAAGGCCGTGGACAAGTTCGAGTACCAGCGCGGCTACAAGTTCAGCACCTACGCCACCTGGTGGATCCGACAGGCCATCACGCGGGCCATCGCCGATCAGGCGCGGACGATCCGGATCCCCGTGCACATGATCGAAACCATCAACAAGCTGATCCGCACCTCGCGCTACCTCGTGCAGGAGCTGGGCCGCGAGCCCAGCCCGGAGGAGATCGCCGAGAAGATGGAGCTGCCGCTCGAGAAGGTGCGCAAAGTCCTCAAGATCGCCAAGGAGCCCATCAGCCTGGAAACCCCGATCGGCGAGGATGAGGACAGCCACCTCGGGGATTTCATCGAGGACAAGGGGATGGTGAGCCCCGCAGAGGCGGTCATCAACCTGAACCTGAGCGAGCAGACGCGCAAGGTGCTCAAGACCCTCACCCCGCGGGAGGAGAAGGTCCTGCGCATGCGGTTCGGGATCGGGGAGAAGAGCGACCACACGCTGGAGGAGGTCGGCCAGGACTTCGAGGTGACACGCGAGCGCATCCGACAGATCGAAGCCAAGGCGCTGCGCAAGCTCCGGCACCCGAGCCGCTCGAAGCAGCTCAAGGGCTTCGTCGGGACCTGAGCGTCAGCCCTCTTCCCAGGGCTTCCCCAGCCGCTTCAGCGCCGCCTTCGCCTCCCCCTTGTAGGGGTTGTCCTGCGGGCAGGCGCGGAGGTACTCGACCCAGTGCTCGACTGCCCGCGGGCTGCTACCGAGGGACCGGGCGAGCAGCATGTGCGCCTCCCACAGCCAAACGGGAGATGGCTTGGTGGAGCCGGCGAGCTCGACCGCCTTGGCGAGCTGGAGTTGCGCGGCGTCGAGCTGCCCGCGGGCGGACAGGAGCTTCCCGTAGCGGAAACGCCAGAGGGCGTTCTCCGGGTCACTCTCGATGGCCCGGGCCCACTCGGCGACGGCCCGCTCCTCCTGCTGCAGGTCGAGGTAGGCGTCGGCGAGGGCCGCATGGGCCTCGAAGCGGCTCGGCCGGAGCGCGAGCGCCCGCTCCAGATCGACCACGGCGTCCTTCACCTGACCCTGCCGGTAGCGCAGGACGCCCCGCTGCCAGTAGGCGTCCGCCAGACTCTGGTCGAGCTCCAGGGCGCGCTTGAGCGCCCCCTGTGCCTGCAGGATCCGGCCCGCCTCGAGGGCCGCGAGCCCCACGTACAAATGGTACTCCGCACGGTGAGGATCGAGGTCCGTCGCGCGTTCCAGGTGGCGCAACGCCGCCGTCACGTCGGCGCCCTTGGCGAGGATGGCGCGCCCCAGGCAGTGGTTCGTCTCGGCCGACGCCGGACGCTCGCCCAGCACCTCGCGGAGCAGCTTTTCGGCGTCGGCGCCGCGACCGGCCGCGGCCTTTCCGCAGCCGACCCGAAGCTTCAGATCCACGTCGTCGGGCGCCTTGGCGAGCGCGGCCTCGTAGGCCTTCAGCGCGTCCTCGCCGCGCCCCGAGGACTCGTAGACGAGCCCGCGCTCGAGCGCGAGCCCGGGGTAGTCGCGATCGACCTCGTTGACCTTGTCGAAGGTCTCCAGCGCTGCCTCGAAGGCACGCTGTCGCCGCTGGGTGACCCCGATGAGGAACAGCGAACCGACATCGTCAGGAGCTAGCTTCCGGGCCATGGCAAAATGACCGAGCGCCTCGTCATAGCCCCCCTGCTGGAGCGCCAGCTCGCCGAGCGCCTTGAAGAGCACGGGTGACTTCGGCAGCTTCTGCGCCGCCTCGTCGAGCAGCCGGCGCCCTGCTTCGCCCTCCCCCTTGCCGGCCAAGAGCAGCGCGAGCCGCGTGTAGGCGTGAACCACTTGCGAGTCGCTTCCCCCGTTGGCGATGGCGCGCCGGAAGGACGCCTCGGCCTCGTCCCGCTTGCCCACGGCCTCGAGCGCGGCCCCGAGCCAGAAGGCGACCTCGAGACGCTTCGGGTGCTTCTCGTCGAGCTTGCGGAGCATCGGCGTCGCGTCCTCGAAGCGCTCGAGCGACAGGAGCGTCTTCGCCACGCCCACCTGCACCTCCAGGAGGTCGGGGTCCGCCTTGGTCCCCGCCTCGAACCGCGCCAACGCCTCGGAGAAGCGCCCCGCCTGGAAGAGCGCCTCGCCGAGCCCGCGGAGAGCTCCGGCCGCCTTCGGATTGAGCTTCAGCGCCCGCCCGAACGCGGCCTCGGCGAGGGAGACCCGCGACCGCTGCAGGTGGATATCGCCGGTCAGGGTGTTCAGCATCACCTGCTCGGGCAGGCTGGCCGCCTCCGGCTGCTTCGCCGCCTCGTCGAGCAGCTTCATCGCCGCGGCCTCGTCCTCGCGCGCAGACCACGCAATCCGGGCCAGGAGGATGCGCGCACCGACGTGGGGAGCGCTCCTCTCGATGGCGGTCCGCGCGTGTCGCTCGGCCACGGCGGGCTTGCCGTCCGCGTAGGCCGCGCGCGCCTGTCCGAAGGCGGTGCGCGCGCTCGACTCGACCGCCGCCGCCGCCTCCCACGCCACCACGGCCTCGGGCGGCTTGTTGCCGAGCAGCGCGACCTCGCCGCGAAGCACGAGCACGTCGATGTCCCTCGACCGCTGGCGCGCAAGGCGCTCGACGGCCGAGCTCGAGCGCGCCAGCTGACCGGCGACCGCCTCGTTGCCGGCGCGCGCGAGCTCCAGGTAGGGCGCCTCCTTGACGCTCGCGAGCTCCTCCAGGGTCACCTTGGCGCGCGCGTTCGCCTCCGCGTCCTCCCCGAAGCGCAGCTCGTACATCGCCGCCACGAACACGGCGTAGGCCGCGATACCGGGCACGCGCTTGGCCGCCTCCCGCGCGGACTGGATCTCCCTGAGGGCGCGGCGCGCGTCGGGGTAGGTGTCCTGGGCCAGCGCGCCGCGTGCCTTGGTGATGGTCGCCTCGAGCAGCTGCTGGTGCTCGCCGCCGCGCAGGATCCCTTCGAGGTAGTACCAGCCGAAGGGGCCGTAGGCCGTCAGGCTCAGCGCACCGCCACCGCCGACCGCGAGCACGAGCGCCGCGATCGCGGCACGCAGACCACGTCGCCGCTTCGTCCCTGGGGCGCCCGCGGGGGCGATCTTCGCCCCGATCGCCAGCCGCGCGTGGACGGCGACCTCGTCGGCGCCGGCCTTCGCGTCCTCCTGCGGGATACCCCCGAACTCCATGTCGTCCGGGCCCTCGTCGCCCCCGACGATCCCCCCCGCCTCAATGGGAGCCTCGCCCAGCTCATCGCCGCCGAGGTTGACCTCGCCGTAGCCAGTTCCGCCGTCCACCTGGCGGACGACGGGCGCGTCCGTAACGCGCGGCGCGGCCGGTAGTGACTGCGCCGGCGGCGGCGGCACCGACGCCGCGAAGGGATCCACCGAGTCCGCGGCCGGCCCCGGGCTCGCGGCCCCCGGGAAGTCGCTACCACCGAACGCGGCGAACGCTTCCTCTCCGGGACCGCCGAACGCGGGCGGGGAAGAGAGGCCGACCCCGCGCCCCATCTCCGGCTCCGGTCCGTCGAACGCGCCGGGGGACGGGAGCTCGAACTCGTCCGCCGCGCCCGGTGGCGCCGGTAGATCCGAGCCCCCGAAGGCGGGCAGGCCCACGGCCCCGACGACGGGCAGACCGACACTCCCGAGCGTCGGCAGACCCGCGGCGCCCACGTCGGGTAGCCCAACGCCCCCGAGCGCCGGCAAGCCGGCATCCCCGAGCGCCGGCAAGCCGACGTCCCCGAGCGCCGGCAAGCCGACGTCCCCGAGCGCCGGCA
>CAYZQO010000022.1:52502-70470 GCA_964480725.1 uncultured Polyangiaceae bacterium
GCCGGCAAGCCGACGTCCCCGAGCGCCGGCAAGCCGACGTCCCCGAGCGCCGGCAAGCCGACGTCCCCGAGCGCCGGCAGACCGACGTCCCCGAGCGCTGGCAGCCCCACGTCCCCGAGCGCCGGCAAACCGACGTCCCCGAGCGCCGGCAGATCGACGTCCCCGAGCGCCGGCAGATCCGCAGCGGATTCGCCCGGAGCGCCGCTCCCTCGCAAGGTGGGCAGTGCGGCGCGATCGCCCAGCGCCGGGAGGCCCACCTCGCCACCGAACGACGGGAGGTCGAGGTCGCCGGGAAGCCCAGGGTGCCCCACCGCACCGAGACCGGCCGCCGCTCCGAGCGCCGGTAGGTCGACGTCCTGGAGGCCCACCGTGCGTCGGCGCGACGCACCCGTGCCACCGACGGGTGCGGGCAGGTCGAGGTTGCGCCCGACATCGGGCAACGCCGGCAGGTCGTCGGCGCCTGCCGGCAGCGAGCCGGCCCGGGCGGGTGGCACCGACGGGAGCGCCGGCAGGTCGGCCTCGGGGGCCGCTTCGAACGGCGCCTCCTCGCCCCCGGACCCCACCGGAGCCGGCAGATCAAGGCCACCGTCGGGCACCGCCGAGTCCCACTCGTCCGGACTCGGCGCGCGCGCCGTGCCGCGCCGACCCGGGACCGCCGTGGGCAGATCGACTCCGGCCCGCATCGCGCCGGAGGGCGACGCGGCCAGACCGAGCGCCACCCCGCCAGCAGCGGCGGTGCCGAGCGGGACCGTCGCCTTGAGGGCACCCGGCGTCCCGCGTTGCGCGGCGGCGGGGGCCCCGGTGACGCTGGGCAGCTCGAGTTCGTCCTCGTCGGGCTCGACCGTGACCGGGCCCCGGTCGTCCGAGAGATCCGCGAGCTCGGGCAACTCCTCTCGCTTCCGGCGGCGCGGGGGCGGGGGCGGCCCACCGGCGCGCGGCACGGTGACCACGGCGGGCAGGTCAGCGCCCTCGTCACCGAAGGCCGCAGGCGCAGCGGGTCCCGCCTGGGCAGATCCCAACCGGTCGCGCGCGAGGTCCGCCCCGCGCCGCGCCGGGGGCTCGGCGTCGGCGTCCTCCACCACGCTCCCCCCGCCCCTGACCGGGGGCGGGACGTTGGGCGGCGCAACGCCGAGCATCGTGCGGCTCCCGGCAGGGCGCGGGAGCGCCGCGCCGGGACGGGGAAGGGCCGGCAGGGGCAACGCCGCCCGGGCCGCCTGGTCCGGCCGAGGCGGCGCGGGCGGCGCGGCCACTGGCTTGGCCCCGAGGGCGCCGAGCGCGGCGGGGGCGACGCCGACCATGGTGGGCTTGTGCACCCGCGGCGGTGGCGCGGCCGGTGGCGCCGGTGCCACCGCCGGCGCCGGGAGCGCTGACGGCACGGGCGCCTCGCCCGGTCGGTCGACCTTGAACGACGTCCCGCACTTGGGGCAACGCATTCCGAGCCCCGTGGGGGGAACACGGCGCTCATCGACCTGATACGGGGCCTTGCAGCCCGGGCAATCGACCTTGAACACGTCTCCTCTGTGCTCTCTCTACGGACCGGGCTCGCCTGGTGGCCGCCCATTGTACATTAGCCTCGCGAGCATGCGGCAAGGTCGCGGGCGTTCTCGACCGCTCTCCGAAAGATGCTCTCGAGCCGGCGGCGGGCCGTGGTAACCCCAGGTCCGCCATGGATCGCTGGTCCTCTTGGACGTTGAGCGTACTGTTGCTGGCGACCATAGCAATCGTGGTCCTCGCCTCGCGGGCGCCGCCCGGACCGCTCGAGCGCGCCACACCCGCCCCGAGCACGACCGTCGAGGGGGCGACGGGCAAGGCCGAGCTGGCCACCGAGGCGGAGCCGGACCGCGGACCAGTCGCTCCCCCGAGCGCGGCGGCGTCCGCCGCGCCCACCTTGCCACCGGACGCGCCCACCGCCGTCCGCGTCGGGGTGATCCAGTTCAGCTACCGGGGTGCGGAGCTCGCGAGCGCGGACGCTCCGACTCGCGAGATCGCCGGTGAGCGCGCCGCGCAAGCGCTGGAGGTGGCACGTCAGGATTTCGCCAAGGCGGTCCCGCTCGGCGATCCGGCGTCGGGAGCCGATCTCGGCACCCTCCCCCGCGGCGTGCTCGAGCCGAGCGTCGAGTACGCGGTGTTCTCCCTCGCGCCCGGGGAGCTCGCCCCGGAGCCCCTCGACACCCCGCGCGGATTCTGGGTGGTCCGTCGGCTCCAGTGACCGTTCCGGGATCGCCCCGGAGATGGCGCTCCCGCCCACCGGCGCCCGACGCCCCGTTGCGCCACGACGGTCAGGAGCGGCGACCCCATCCGACCGGGCAGCACCCCGACCCACCGGCGCGGCGTGCCATTGGAGCGTTGCGCCGCGTCCGGGAAGCCGCGATAGTCGTTCAGGCCGTCCCATGCTGCCGAGCCACGAGGCGTCCTCCGCCCCCCCATCGACCCCGCCGGAATCGAACGCCGTGACCGCGATGGTCGAGCGGCTCCGGGCCGAGCTCGCAGCCACGGAGTCCCCGGCGAGCCAGGCCGTGCTCCTGCACGAGCTCGGGGTACTGGAGGAGCTCATCGGCGACGAGGCCGCCGCCGCGCGAGACCACCTCGGAGCCATCAACGCGGAGCCGGAGTTCCGGGAACCCCTCGAGCGGCTCGTCGTCCTGATCGAGCGACGCCAGTCCTACCGGAACCTCGGCAAGCTGCTCGAGCGCCTGGTCCGCATCGCGGTCGGTCCTGCCGAACGGGCGCGGGCCCTCGCGGACTACGGGCTCTTCAAGGCCGAGCACGAGCGAGACCTGGAGGAGGCCAAGGCGCTGCTCGACGACGCCACGGGCGAGCAGCCCGAGGACGCGGCGCTCTGGCTCGGGCTGGAGCTCGTCGCCGCCAGCCTCGCGGACAAGCCGTTGCGTGCGCGCGCGCTCACGGCAAGGGCCGAGCTGACGCAGCACGCGGCGTGGCGCGCCCTCTTGCTGGTCGACCTCGCCCGGCTCCTGGCGGAAACCGGCAACCCGCAGGGGGCGATCGACGCGCTCGAGCGGGCGGCAGCGGGCGACACCATCGCGCGCTTCCCGGCGCTGCGAGCCCTGGAGCGGCTCGGCCGCGGCGAGGCCCGCGACGACGTCCTCGCCGGCGCGCTCGAGGCCCAGGCGGACCTGCTGTCCCGGAGCGCGAGCGACCCGACCACGGGGGATGGGCTGGGCGTTCCCGAGCACGCCCGGACCTCCGAGCAGGTGGCCGACGCGCTGCTGCGAGCCGCCTATGCGCGGCGGCGCCAGGGGAAGCTCGACACGGCCACGGCGCTGCTCGACCGCGCCCTGACGCTCCTTCCCGACGAGCCCGCCCTGATCCACGCCCGGACGGCCGCCGCGGACGCCCTGGGGGACACGGAGACGGTGACCGCGTTGGCGCACCGCCAGCTCGCGACCATCGCCACCGGTCCCGTCGCTGCCGGCTCGTGGCTGCGGGTCGCCGAGGGCGCGGCGGCCGAACAGCACGCGACCGAAGCACTGGCGGCGGTGAGCAAGGCGCTCGAGTGCGACGCGGGCTCGGTACCGGCGCTGGTCATCCGGCTCGACCTGCTCGCCGGCGCCGGCGACGGTGCGGCGCTGGCGGCTGCGCTCGAGTCCCTCGCGGAGCGACTGGAGTCGGAGGACGCCAAGGCACGGATCTACCTCCTGGCGGCGTACACCTGGGCCTGTGTGGCGCGCGAGATCGACGGCGCCAAGGCCGCCCTCTCGCAGGCCGCGATGTACGGCGCCACCCCGAGCACCGTCGCCCGGGTCGGGCGCCTCGTCGCCACGCTCGCCTCCGACCCCCACTGGTACGAGGAGAGCACCCGCCGACTGCTCACGACCGGCGCGACGGACGCGGAGCAGGTGAGCCTCTGGCTCGAGCTGTTGCACGCCCGCCTCGAGCGCGGCGACCATGAGGCGGTGGCCAAGGCGCTGGAGTCGCTGGCGGCGGCGCCGGGGGGGCGCTGGCTCGGCAACGCGCTCGGCGCGTTCCTGCTCCCACTGCTCGGAGACGCCCACGCGAGTTCGTCAACAGCCGCGCTCGCCGCGCTCGCCGCGGCCGAACCCGACGAGGACGTGAGCCGGGGACTCGAGCAGGTCGTCGCCCGGCGCGCCAGCGCGGAGGGGCACCGGGAGGTGGCGACCGATCAGCTCGCGAGCCTCCACTCGGCCTCCGTGAGCGACGTCGTCGTGGCCACCCAACTGGCGACCGAGTACCGACGCGCCGGACAGCCCCTCGCGGCCGCGGACGTGCTCGACGCCTGCGCCCGCACGCAGACGGATCCCTCCCTCGGCGCGGCGATGCACCTCGAGTCGGGGCTCTTGCGATACCGCGACGGCGCGCGGGCGGCGGCGATCGAGAGCTTCGATCTCGCCGCGGCCGCAACGCCGGAGGCGAGCGCCCAGCTGATGACCTGGGCCCTGCGCGCGGTCGATCCCGACGACCTCGAGGCGCGACGCCGGGCGCTCTCGACGGGGACCGAGGACCCGGAGCCGGCGCTCACGGCGCTCGAGCGCTTCACCCTGGAGCTGGCCAGCGACGGCGACACCGAGACCGCCTTGGAGGCGCTGCGCGGGCTCGACGACGACGCCCCGGACGAGATCGTGGCTGCCGCGGAGCTCGGGCGTGCCCTCTTCCGCCCCGAGCCCGGGGCGCCGGACGAACCGGCGCTCGAGGCGCTGTCCCGCCGCTCCGTCCCCGCCCAGGTGCTGGTGAGCGCAGCCCGACACCAGGACCTCTTGGACACCGGGGCCGGAGCCGACCGGCTGCTAGACTCTGCGATCGCCTGGGCGCGCGTCGACGCCGCCGCGGCCCCCGCCGTCGAGTGGGTCGCGGCCGCCGCTGCAGTGGGCGACCGCGACCAGGAGCGCGACGCCCGCCGAGCGTTGGCGGAGCGGGTCGGCGGCGCGGCCGGCGACGCCATCGAGGCGAGCGCGCGCGTGCTGGCGCTGCTCGCCGGTGACGAGGGCCAGCCCCTACTCCCCGCAAGCAGTCCGGCGGCTCGGCTCACCAACCTCGAGCTCGCCCCGCCTGCCGGTGATCCTCGGCGACGCGCCGCGGCGTTCGGCGAGCTCGGCGACGCGTTGGGTGACGAGTCCGCCGCGCTGGGCCAGTCCATCGCGGGGTATAACCACCTCGCTGCCGGCGAGCTCGACGCCGCGGAGTCCGCCTTCCGCCGTGTGGTCGAGGCGTTCCCTTCCGAAGCGTTCGGCTGGGAGGGGCTGCGGGCCTGGGCTACCCGGGTCGGCGACCGCGCGGTGGTCGCCGAGGCGGCGGCCGCCCTCGGTGACGTCGTCCACGACCCCATGCGCGGTGCCGAGCTCTGGGAGGAGGCCGGCACCATCCTCCTCGACGAGCTCAAGGACGAGAGCCGCGCCGAGGTCGCCTTCGCGCGTGCGGTCGAGCGCGACGTTGGGCGCAACGTCGCCTTCGATCGTCTGTTCCGCGCCGTGCGCGCGCGCAAGGACGGACCGCGACTGCTCGATCTCATCGCCGCGCGACTCGAGGTCGCCGACGATCCCGAGGAGCTCAGCAAGCTCTTCTGGGAGCGAGCGCGGGTGCTGCGCAGCCAGAACCGAGTCGACGACGCGCTGGCGGCGCTCGAGAACGTGACGATGATCGAGCCCGATCACGTCGGCGCGCTCGCTCTCTCCGGCGAGGTCTACATCCGACGCGGCAAGTACCCCGAGGCCGCGGAGAACCTGGCGAGGCTCGCGATGCTCGACGGCGCGCCGACCGAGCAGCGATTGATGAGCGGGATCGCCGCCGTCGATCTGTTCGAGAACAAGCTGGGCCAGACCGATCGCGCGCTCGCGGTCCTGCTGGGTCTGTATCGGGCCGGCCTCAGCACGCTGCCGGTGCGCGAGCGCCTCGCCCGGACGGCAGCCCGGGTCGGCGAGTGGAGCGCCGCCACGGACGTGCTCGAGGAGCTGATGAGCCAACGGGAGACCGCGGTGGCCCGGATCGAGGCCGCGCGCCTCGCGATGGCGATCCACCGAGACCGGCTCGGCGACCTCGCGGGCGCCGAGGCGGCCACCACTCGGCTCCTGGAGGAGGCCCCGGACGACGCGGAGGCGATCGACGTGGTGCTCGAGGGCGCCTTCCCCGACGACACGACCCGCGACCTTCTCACCCGGGGCCAACAGGCGCTGGTCGGCAGCCTCGTGACCGACCCGCTGCAGCCGGAGCTCGTCGACCGGCTCGCGCGCATTGCCATGGCGCTGGAAAACGCCCCGCTCCGGCAGGCCACGCTCGGCGCGCTCGTCGCCGTCGGCGAGGGGACGCCGGAGATCGACCGCGAGCTCGAGATCCTCGACGAGCGCGTCGCGCACCTGCCGCAGATCGCCATCGACCAGGCCGCGCTGCCCGATCTGTGCGATCCGGACGACGTCGGGCCGGTGGGCGAGGTCCTGGCCCTGGCGGCGCCCAGCATCGCGGAGGCGCTGGGACCGAGCCTGTCGGGCCTGGGCGCAAACCGCAAGCAGCGCATCGATCCGCGCGCGGGCCTGCCGCTGCGCAACGAGGTCGCCGCCTGGGCTGGTGCGCTGGGGCTGGGCGAATTCGACCTGTTCGTCGGCGGCGCCGACGAGGGCGGGGTCTTCGGCGTCGCCGCGGAGCGCCCCACCCTGCTCGTCGGCGCCCGCGTGACGATGCCGCTGTCGCCGGCGCATCGGCAGCTGGTCGCCCGCGAGCTCTTCGCGCTGAGGCGCGGGGTCACCATCCTCCGCCACCGGGATCCCGCCGACGTCGCTGCCATCGTGGTAGCGCTCTGCCGGCTGGCGGGCGTCGAGATCCCGTCGCCCCAGTACGCGCTCCTCGGGGAGTTCGAGCGGCAGCTCGGTCGAGTCCTGCCGCGCAAGCTGAAGAAGCCGCTCGCGGACGCCGCCGTCCGCATCCGTGACGAGGGGTGCGAACCCCGCGAGTGGATCGCGGCCGCGACGGCGAGCCTCGACCGCCTCGCCGCCATCGCCGCCGGCGACGCCTCGCACGTCCTCGCCGCGAGCCCCGCGACCCGCGGTCGGCTCGCTACGTCCATCGAGGCGCGGCAGCGCGCGGGGCGCCTGCTCTCCTTCGTCCTTTCACCGGGCTACCTGGCGCTCCGCGAGCAGCTCGGCATGGGTGTCCGATGAGCAACCCCGAGAACCCCGATCGCAAGGACGAGGGGCCGTCCGTCGGCTCCCACTTCCCGGGAGCCGGTCGCAGTGCGCGCGCCGGCGACATCGGCGAGGAGCTCGGCGGCGACCTCGACTTCGAACCCGACGCGCTCCTCGATTCGCTGCTCGCCGAGCCGGATCCCCCCGCACCGCCGCCGGACGAGGCGGCGCCGCCGGTCGCGCCCCGCGCAGCGCGACCGCTAGCGCCGCCTCGGCCGGATCCGCGCGGAGCTAACTCGGCGGCCCCACCGCCGCCCCGGCGCCGGCTCGACGCGCCGCCGCCCGCCGCGCGCCCTGCACCGGCCGCAGCGCCTCGTCGCGCCCCACCGCCGGCTCTCCCCGCGGCACCACGCCGCGGGGGGTTGCCCGAGCTTTCGCGGCGACCCGTCCCGCGGCCGGCTCCCGGCGGCCTGGTCGAACCGTCGGCAGCGGCTGCGCGGATCGCGGACGAGGCCGAGGTCGGCACCGTTCCCCCGATCGAGGCGCCCCGCGCGGGTTCCGCGGCGGCCAGCGCCCTTGACCGCGCTGAGCCCATCCCCCGCGAGGAAGACCCCGCCGCCGGGCTCGAGGACGGCACGGCGTTGCTCGAGGAGCTCGACGAACTCGAGGATGACAGCGTCCACGAAGCGACTCCAGCCGCACCGACCGCGGCGACCGGAGCGCCCGACGGGAGTGAAACCGCGCCCCTGCCTCGAAACGACGCGGAGCGCGAACGCCGCGGGGACCGCCCCGTCGCGACCGAAGCGGAGCCCGAGCAAGCCCCGGCCGCCACGGCGAGCGAGCCGCCGGGAGCCGCCCCCGGCGCCCCCGACGAGTTGCCTCCGGAGGGCGACGCGCCCGGCCTGGAGGAGGATCCCGTCGACGGTCTCGATAGCCTTCCGCCAAGCGCCTTCGTGGCCCCGGCAAGCCTCCGACCGGAGCCCCCTCGCGGCAACGACGCCGCCTGGTCGGACGAGCGCCCCGCGGCGACGTTCCTCTCCGAGCAGGGCCAGATCGCTGAATTCTCCGCGCGCGCGGCCTGGTTCGAGGCCGAGGCGGCGGCCAGCACGGACGTCGGCGCGCGCGCGCGCGGCCTGCTGATCGCGAGCGAGCTCTGGGCGCTCTGCGGTGAGGTGGGACGGGCGCGGGACGCAGCGGAGCGGGCCGTGAAGACGGCCCCGGGCATGCCGCTGGCGACGCGCCAGGTGCGCTGGCTCGCGTCGCTCAGCGGGGACCAACGCTTCGTCTCGACGGCACTCGAGATCGAGACGCGGGCCTCGGCGACCGCCGACGCGCGGCTGCACGCGGCCTGCCTGAACGCCGAGATCCGGCGCGTCTCCTTCGGCGACGCCGAGGGCGCGCTGCAGCGCGCCGACCTCGCAACGCGCCTGGACCCGACCGATCCTCGGCCGCACCTGCTGCGCGTTTCGAGCCACCTCGGCGCTGCCCTCGCGCCTTCGCGCCACGCGCTTCAGGCCCTGTCTATCCCCGACGAGCCGAGCCTCGCCGTGCTCCGCGCCGCCGTGCAGCAGCTAGCGCGACGCCGGGGGCTCGGTGACCCCGACAGCGAGCCCCCGGTGCCGAGCGTCGCCTTCGAAGACGCGCGGCGGGCGCTGACCCGCGGAGACGCTGTCGCCGCCGCCAATGCGCTGACAGTCCTCGCCAACGTCGACGGGATCGAGCGCGGCGCGCTGTGGCTCGCCGCCTCGCTGCTCGCGCACGGGCGGGACACGCGAGAGCGCGCCGGCCGGCTGCTCGCCACGCTGCAGCGCCGGGAGGGGACCACGACAGTGACCCGGGCCGCGCTCGCGCGAGCGCTCGAGCTGGGCGACACCGCGGGCATGCAAGCCGCCCTCGCCGCCGCGCCCGGTGAGCGCACGTTCTCCGCCGCCGACCGGGTCGTGCTCGGTGTGCTCGGCGGCGCCGACCGCGCAGCGCTCGAGCCCGCACTGGCCGAGATCGCCGAGGACCCCACGCTCGCCCCGCTCGCGCTGGCGAGCGCCGTCGTCGCCGGCCCGCCGGGCGCCCACCCGCCCGCCTCCGGCGCCAGCGCGCCCGAGGCGGTCACCGTTCGCCTGGGGCGAGCGCTCGGCGGTGAGGATCTGGCGGAGCTGACCGAGGCGCACGACGCCTTCATGGCCGAGCACGGCGAGTCCGCCCTGGCCCGCGTCCTCGCCGTCGAGTTGGCGCTGCTCGCGCAAGACGCCCCTGCCCTCGCCATGCAGGTCGCCGCGTGGCCGGCGGCACCGGACGAGCCGACCGAGAGCCGGGACCGCCAGCTCGTCGCAGGGTTGATCCTCGAGACAGCGGGGCGGCGCGAGGACGCTCGAGCGGCGCTCGAGGCCGCGCTCGCCGCCGACCCGACCTGCGAGATGGTGGCGCGAGCGCTCGCCGCGGGTGACGAGGCCGACGACGCCGCGGCACGGTTCGTCTCGCTCGCCGAACAGAGCCCGGACGAGACCTCACAGGCGCTACTGCTGGTGGAGGCCGCGCTGCGGAGCGGACGCGACGACGCGACCTACGACGCCCTGCTGCGCCGAGCCGCGGAAACCCAGCCCGACTTGCCCTTCGCGGCCCACCTCGGCGAGCTCTCCGCGCGCCGGCGTGGCGACGTGGAGGCAGTGGTCGACTGGCTACGACTGCGGCGCCTCGCGGCGACGGACACCCTCGAGCGCGCGCTCGACGCGACCCGGGAGGCGCTCCTCGTCGCCGACGCTGCGCCCGAGGATGCGGCGCGCCTGCTGGAGGAGGCACTAGCGGCCCGCCCGGAGGACGCCGGGCTGCACGCGCTCTCCGAACGGGTGTCGCCGGCCCCTGGCTCGAGGCGCGGGAAATGGCGCGAGGCCCTGGCGCCGTCGCTGGACGAGGCGGCGGCGCGCGCGCTGCTGACGGTGGCCAGCCTCGAATACGAGCTCGGCGGAGGGGAAGAGGACGCGCTCCGCAGCGCCGAGGGGGCGGCCGCGCGGGGCTCCGCCTTCGCGCGGGTCGTCACCGAGCGCCTGGCGCGGACGACCGCGAGCGCGGCGGTCCTCGCCGAGCGGTGGGCGGCCGAGGCGGAGGCGGCGACCGATCCCGTGGGTCGCCGCCCGCTGTACGCGCGACTGGCCGACTTGGCGACGGCCCAGGACGACGCGGAGTCCGCCCTCCGCTGGACGCGCGCGCTGCTGGCAGACGACCCGTCCGACCTCGCGGCCCTCCGGCGGCTCGAACACGCCTTCCTCGACGTGGATCACCCGGTCGAGCTCGAGCCCATCGCGACCGAGCTGTCCCGCGTGCTCGACCGCGCGGAGTCCATCGCGCACGCGCAAACGGCGGTGCGCCTGCGCGCCCGGCTCGGGAGGTGGGACGAGAGCCGCGAGCTGGTCGAGTCCATCTACCGGCATGGCGACCCGGGGCTCTGGACGCTGCGCCAGCTCTCCGCCCACGCCCGCGCGGCGGGCGACGACGAGGAACTGCTGGCCGCCGACCAGCAGCTCCTCGGGCGGGCGAACCGCGCGATCGACGCGGCGACCCTCGCGCTCCGCGCCGGCGAGGTCGCATCCCGGCTCGATCGCCTCGAAGACGCCCGCGGCCTGCTCCAGCGCGCGGTGGAGATGCTGCCCGAACACCTGGTGGCGCTGACCACCTACGCCGAGATCCTCGAGGCGCTCTGCGACCACGAGGAGGCAGCCACGGTGCTGGAGACGCTGGCCCAATCGTGCCAAGTCGACGCGCACCGCGTGGAGGCGTGGCATCGGGCGGGGGTCCTCTGGCAGGACAAGCTCCAGAATCGGGAGCGTGCGTGCGTCGCGCTCGAGCGCGCAGCCGAGCTCGAGCCGAGCCACGAGGAGGTGTTCGCGCGCCTGCAGGCCCTGTACGTCGAGGGCGGTGACCGCGCCGCGCTGGCGGTGCTGCTCGAGCGCCGGCTGGCGCAGACGACCGATCCCGAGGAGCGCGTCCGCCTCGAGATCACCCGCGGTCGCGCGCTCGCCGAGGTCGGGGACCGAGGGGCCGCCAAGAGCGCGGTCGCGGCGGCGCTCGACGCCAACCCGGACCACGTCGAGGCACTCGCGACCTACGCGGACCTCTGCCTCGCCGACGGTGACTGGGAGGGGGCCGAGCAGGCGTGGATCCGCCTGGCCCGCCGCGCCGCCGAGCCCGAGCGGCAGGCGGACATCTACCGGAGGCTCGGCACGCTCTACGACGATCAGCTGCCGAACCCCCAACGCGCGGAGCTGGCGTACCTCGAGGTGCTCAAGCGCCACCCGAGCGACGTCGACGCGACCCGTCGCCTGGTCGCGGTGCACGGGCGGCTCGGCCAGCCCGAGCGCAGTGTAGAGCTGCAGACGGAGCTCGTGAACCGCGCCGAGGACGCCGAGGAGAAGCGGGACCGGACCCTCGAGCTCGTCCGCGTCTATGAGGAGATCGTCGGGGACGCCAAGCAGGCCGAGGCGACCCTCGACAAGGCGCGGAAGGCCTGGCCGCACGACGGCCGTGTGCTGCGCGCGGTGGCAGAATTCTACCAGCGACGAGGGGAGACGAAGTCGCTCCAGGTGCTGCTCGAGCGCTCCGCCAACGACGCCCGTCGCGCACTGAACACCGGCCGCTTCGATCCCGCCTTCTTCGACGTCCTGGCGAGCGTGGCGGAGCTCCGCGGCGAGGTGGATGCGGCTCGAATCGCCAACGCTGCCGTGGCGGCCCTGGCGGGCGAGCCGTCGGCGGTCGACGGCGGGGGGCCTGCTGCCGGTGGGGCCGAGCTCGACGACCTCCTGGCGCCGGAACTCATCACGCTGCCGCTCCGCGTCCTGCTCAAGCGTGCGGGAGGGTCGCTCGACCTCGCATTCCGCTTCGACGATCAAGCGGTCAGGGCCGCACCGCTGCCCTCCGAGATGGGCGGTTACGTCAACCATGTGCAGCAGGTCGCGGAGTCCTTCGGCCTCGGCCCCATCGAGGTCCTCGCCACCGGCGCGCTCGGCCCAGTCTGCCTCCCGGCGCGCGCGAACCCCCCGGGGCTCGTCCTCGGCCAGGCCCTGCTCGACTCCGGGGATGACGCTGCCCGCTTCTTCCTGCTCCTGCGCAGCCTGAAGATCCTCCAGGCCAACGCGGGCGCCCTGTCGCGCGCCGCCCCGGTCGACCTGTGGCCGATGCTCGCCGCTTTCCTGCACGCGCTGTGCCCCTCCTGGAGCCCGCCGGGGGTCGATGCCCGACGACTCGAGGAGCACCGGCAGCGGCTCGCGGCCGTGATGCCCGGCGCCGCCGATCCCGAGGTCGCTGCGCTCGCGCTCGAGGTCGCCGGGGCGCTCGGGACCCGGGCGAGCCAGCTCGGCACCGCGATCCACCAGTGGGGCAACCGAGCGGCGCTGCTTGCCGTCGGCGACCTCGACGTCGCCCTCCGTGCCATCGCCAACGCGCAGGGCCACACCAGCGGCCCGCCAGCCTCGGGCGTCGATCGCATGCGGTGGATCACCCGCAACCCGGAGGCCCGCGATCTCGCCGTGTTCAGCGTCTCGGACGCCTACGCCGAAGCCCGCCGGCGACTGGGTCTGGTCTGAGCGCGCGGGTCAGAGCTCAGGGGTCCGCCAGGTCGCGCCCTGGTCGTCGGACACCAGCACGGGGTAGGTCTGGGCGACGCGCGGCGCGCCGCCGTAGAGGAACGTCCGGGCGCCGAGGGCGATCAGCCGGCGCGGGACCGCCACGTGCGCCTCGAAGCCCGGATTCTCAGCGCGGTCGAAGGCCACGGCGAGGGGCGTCCAGTGCGCACCGTCGTCGCGAGTGGACGCGACGCGGACGATGTCTCCGGTGTTGACCGCGAGGATCGTCGTACCCTCGACGCGCGCGACATCGACCGGGAATCGGGGCGAGCCCCCGGCGAGCCCGAACCGCGGGAGCGGCACCTCGGTGCAGGGCGCGTGGTAACCGCAGCGGTGGAGGGACACGGAGTCGTCGTGGGGCGCCTTGGTGCCGATCACCGCGGCGACCGCATCGCAGACGACGGCGAACACAGGGCGTTCGCTCGACGCGACCTCGACGGTGGAGCGGGTCAGCTCGGCGCCGTAGGACGTCAGCGTCGTGATGTCACCGGTGGCGTCGATGCCGAGCTCGTAGGAGTGCCCGGCGGAGGTGCAGCGACGCGCGTGCTCGGCGACGCCGGGCGTCGCGGCGCTCACTGGGGCCCAGGTGAGCCCGCCGTCGGTCGACTGGTGCACGGTCAGGTGGGCGCCCGCGCCGAATGCGACGAACCAGCTCGCGCCGTCCTGCCACGCGGAGCGAAAAGGGGCGCGCACGACGGGCAGCCCGCTGCCGAGGCTGGGTCGCGGCAGGGCCACCGGGTGGGTCGCCTCGTCGGCGTTGACCGAGCGGGTGACGAGCCGCGTGTACCCGCCCCTCGCCAAGGGGCCGGCGCGCTCGGTGAGCTCAGCGAGCCGATGGGTGGTCACCCGGAGCTGGTCGACGGTGACGGTGCCGAAGCGCCCCGACGGCCGCTCCTCCGGACGCGCGCCGTACTCCTCGAAGCTGTACGCCATCGCCTGGTGCGCCCCCAGGACCCCGTCGTCACCGGTGAGCTCGCCGGCAGCCCGGGCGCAGCCGAGGAACGGGCGCTCCTCCGGCGACGCACCCACGACGCGACGTCGCACCAGACGCCGGAACTCGTCCGGGTTATCGCGGAGCAGCGCCGGACCCGTCGGCCCCACCATGCACAGGGCGTAGTCCGCGAACAGCGTCGCCTCGGAGTGCAGCTCGACGACGGCAATGGCCCGCGGGTACGCCCACGCGATCGCCCCCCCGGCGAGCGCGAGGCCCAGCAGGGTCCGCAGGCGCACGAACGGCCGCGCGGGCTCACGCTCGCCGTCGCCATGCTCGCGCGGGGCCCCGACGGAGGCTACCGCCATGGCCCGAGGCTCGTCGCTCCGAGATCCGCCGCTCCGACGCCCATGGGCCCGAAGCTACGCAGACCGCGACGATCGGCCAAATTTCAAGGGATCTCGATGCGCTGGCGCTTGCGCCGACGGCGCGCGGCCTCGCTCATCTTCTTGCGGCGCTTCACCGACGGCTTCATGTGATGACGCCGACGCTTGAGCTCCCTCAGAATGCCCTCGGCGGCCATCTTGCGCTTCAGATGCTTGATGGCGCGCTCGATGCCCTTCTCACCGACGGACACCTCGAGAGGCTTACACTGGACTGCTTCGCTCGGATTAGCCAAGGGGCCGGACTTATGCCAGCTGCGAGGGCTCTCTGCAACCCCCAAAAACCCGGGCCGATCGCCCCCGTCGGAGGGGGGCGAACCGAGGGCGGGGAAGCCCGGCCGCGGCAGGTGGAGAGGCTCGGCCGCCGGTGACGGAGGCGAGCCGCCGGATCGCCGTCGTGACCACCTCGTTCCCCGGCGAGCCGGGGGATCCGGCCGGCCACTTCGTGGCGGCGGAGGTCGCCGAGCTCGCCCGGACCGCCGCCGAGGTGGTGGTGATCACCCCCGTCGCGGGGCCGGAGCGTCCCGCCGGCCGCCATCCGGAAGCGCCAGCGCCAGGGCAGCCGCGGGTCACGGTGGTAGCGGTCCCGGCCGGCGATGCCTTCGGAACCCCGGGGGCCCTGGCGCGCCTGCGTGCGGCGCCCTGGCGAGCGCTTGGCGCCGCGCGCTTCCTGCTCGGCGCGCGAGCGGCGCTGCGGCGCTGCGGTCCCTTCGACGCGGTGATCGCCCACTGGCTCGTCCCCTCCGCCTGGCCGATCGCGTTCACGGCGCCGGGGACGCTCGAAGTCGTCGTCCACGGCTCCGACGCCGAGCTCCTGCTCGCGCTGCCGCAAGTGCTGCGCCACCACATCTTGACGACCTTGCTCGCCCGGGAGACCCAGTTCCGCTTCGTGTCCCGCGCGCTGCGGGACCGGCTGGTGGCGGCGAGCCCGCCCGGACTCGCGGCGCGATCCACCGTCCGCCCGGCGGCGCTCGCGATGCCAGTCGTCCCATCGCGCGACGCCGCGCGCGTCGCGCTCGGCCTGGCGCCGACGGAGACGGTGATCGCGATCGTCGGTCGCTTGGTGCCGGAGAAGCGGCCGCTCCTGGCCGTCGGGGCGGCCACCCTCGTCCCCGGCGCCCGCGTCGTGACCGTGGGTGACGGGCCCGAGCGACCCCGGATCGAGGCGGCGTTCCCTAGCGTCACACTGGTCGGCGCGCTCCCGCGACCGGAGGCGCTGACGTGGATCGGAGCGGCGGATCTGCTGCTCTCGGCCTCGCTGCGCGAGGGGGCGCCGACGGTGATCCGGGAGGCGCGCCGGCTCGGGGTGCCGGTCGTCACCACCCCGGTCGGCGACGTCGCGGAGTGGGCGGCGAGCGATCCGGGCATCGTCGTCGTGACGGAACGGAGCCCGTATCCCGAATCCCCCAGCCCCAGAAGCCGAACGCGACGGTGAGCCGGCGGCCCCCGGCGCGCCCCACTTCGACGCGAGACCCAAGCGCTCTCGCGACTCGCGCTGGCGCTTGCACCGGCCGGGAAGACCACCGATCCTGCCCGCGTTGCTCTCCTTGGCGCGTCGCGCGGCGGCGCGCTGTCGTCGGATCCCTGCCGTGCTACCCCGGTGCCACCTCGTTCCTCCCCGTCCGTCGGGCGGCCGGGCGCGCGGGGCCCGTTGGCTCGCCGTCCTAGCGCTCCTCAGCGCGTCGGGTTGCGCGAAGCCCGCGGCCCGGGGCGGCGATCCCAGCGCCGCCCCGCGGGCGTCGTCGTCGGCCAGCGCGGCGCCTCGGCCGCTCCAGAGCGACGCCGCCGCGGCCGCAGGGGGGTCGGGTCCCCCGGCGGCCGCGAGCGCGGCAACGCGGAAGCCACTGCCGCTGCCGCGCGCCGGCGGAGCCCGCGCCGTCCCGGCGGAGGCGGGGCTCGTGACCTCCGTGAACGACGACGCGACCCGCGCCGGGGTGGCGATCCTGGAGGCGGGTGGCAACGCGGTGGACGCCGCGGTCGCGGTCGGCTTCGTGCTCGCCGTGACCCACCCGAGCGCCGGCAACCTCGGCGGTGGCGGCTTCATGTTGGTGCGGCCCGCGGCCGGGCCCACCACCGCGATCGATTTCCGCGAGAACGCCCCGGCCGCGCTCACGCGCGACGAGTTCGACGCGATGATCGCCGGCGGAGGCGGCGGTCCGGCCTCGGTGGGCGTGCCGGGCAGCGTGGCCGGGCTGCTGCTCGCGCACGAGCGTTTCGGACGGCTGCCGCGGCGACGCTTGCTGGAGCCCGCCATCCGCCTGGCGAACGAGGGCCACCGGGTGAGCGCCCGGACTGCGCTCACCCTGTCCTGGGGCTACCGCGAGTTGGCGCGCGACGGAGCGGCCCGCGAGGAGTTCGGCGTCGGCGGCAAGCCACTCACGGCAGGGGCGCGCTGGGTGCGGAGAGACCTCGCCGGTACGCTGGAGCGCATCGCCGCCGAGGGCGTTCGTGGCTTCTACGCGGGGCCCGTCGCGACCGCGCTCGCGGCCCGCCTCGAAGGACGCCTCTCGACCAGCGATCTCGCCGGCTACGTGGCGCGGCTGCGCGAGCCGCTCCGCTTCGACTACCGTGGACTCACCGTCGAGACGATGCCGCCGCCGTCGGCGGGAGGCGTCGCGCTCGCCGTGCTCCTGCTCGAACTCCAGCGCCAGCGCGCGCACGAGCTCGAGGCGGGCTCCGTCCTCGAGCTCCACCTCTTCCTCGAGGCCTCCCGGCGCGCTCAGGTCGAGCGGCGCCTCCGCGTCGTGGATCCCGACCGCCTCCCGCCGGAGATCCTGGCCCGCCGCGTCGCGGAGTGGACGGACGCCGAGCGGTCGCTCCCCGGGACGATCCCCATCGACCGAACCCGGGCCACCCCGTCCGTCGGGCTCCACCCCCTGTACGGGGAGCTGCTCCGGGAATCGGAGCACACCACGCACTACTCGGTGGTCGACGCGGACGGGATGGTGGTGAGCGTCACCACCACCCTCTCGTCCGGGTACGGGGCACGCATCCTCGTCCCCGGGACCGGCGTGGTCCTCAACAACTCGGTCGGGTCGTTCTCCTCGCTCGGCGAGAACGTGCCGGAGGCGGGCCGGCGCACGACGAGCTCGATGGCACCGACGCTCGTGCTGGCGGACGGGCGCCCCGTCCTCGTCCTGGGCACACCCGGGGGCGACACCATCCCCAGCACCATCGCGCAGGTGCTGCGCCACATGATCGATCACGGCCTCACGATCGACGCTGCGGTCGATGCCCCCCGGATGCACCACGGCTTCGTGCCCGACCAGCTCCGCTACGAGGCGGCCCGCCCTATCTCGCCCGCCGTGCTCCGGGGCCTCCGCGACTTGGGTCACGCGGTCAGCGACCGACGGCTCCCGATCGGGGACGCGAACGACATCGCGCTCTGCAACGGCACGGCCTGGGGGTACGCCGACCCCCGTGAGGGAGGTCTGGCGCTCGCCGCGCGACGGCCGGCGCCCGTCCCCACCCCCTCCACGACCGCCCGATGAGGGATGCCTCGGGCCCCCTGCCGAGCCGCTCGTCGATGGGTCGCGCCGGGGAGCACGGGTGGAAAACTGCACACGCGGCGCGGTGATTCTGGTATGGGCGGGGTCGGGGCTTCATTACCCGGTCGAGGACGGGAGATGAGCGAGAGAGCGAAATCGAAGCGCACCATCGAGTGCCGCACGAGCCTGTGGGAGGGTTTCGAGAGGCTGGCGAACGAGCTCGGCTGCAGCCTCGACTTCCTGGTTTCCGACGCGATGAAGCAGTACGCCCGGCAGCGCGGCCTCACTCTGGGCGCGCGCAGCGGGGTCGCGCAGGACGAGCCCGCCGCGCAGGACGAGCCCGCCGCGCAGGACGAGCCCGCTGCGCAGGACGAGCCCGCCGCGCAGGACGAGCCCGCCGCGCAGGACG
>CAYZQO010000022.1:70570-81507 GCA_964480725.1 uncultured Polyangiaceae bacterium
GCGCAGGACGAGCCCGCCGCGCAGGACGAGCCCGCCGCGCAGGACGGGCCCGCCGCGCAGGGCGAGCCCGCCGCGACGGCGCCCGAGGATGCCGCGGAACCGCCGGAGCCCGCAGCGACCCCTCCCGCCGACGCGGACGGGCCGACCCATCGGGATCCCACCATCACAGTGGAGGCGGATGAGGACGTGGAGGCGGATGAGGACGTGGAGGCGGACGAGGACGCTTGGGCGGACGAGGACGCGGACGCCGAGCCCCGCGGGTCCGCCGCTCCCACCCCAGCGGCGGTCACCGCGGCCCCCGTCCCCCCGCCCCTCCCACTCGCGGCGGCAAGACCACCGCCCGCCCCGCCGCCGCCCGCGCCGCCGGTCCCGCCAATGGTCGGCGGCATGGCGCCCGCACGCTCGTTCCCACCGGCGTTGCCGACGCGTCCGTCGCGTCCGCCGTCGCCTCCGGTCGGCGGCGGGAGCGGCGCGCCCGCGCGGCTCTCGGCACCACCGCCACCTCCTCCCGGCTCTCCCCCGGGAAGGGCTCCTGCCCCATCGGTCCCATCCTGGAACCCGGAGGCGGTCACGCTCCGCCCGCCGCCGGTCGGCGACTCGAGCGCGCCGGTGCTGCCCCGCCCGCCCCCCGCCTTCGCTTTCACGTCGGCGAGGCCCCCTCCGTCACCGCCGCTGTCCCCCCGGGTCACGGATCCGGGGCTGGGCCAGGCGGAGCTCGCGGACCCCGTCGCCGCCCCGCCCCCGCTCGTGGTCCATTTCCAGGGCAGCTCCGTGCCCATCACCAAGCCCCGGTTCATCATCGGGCGCGGCAAGAAGGGCACGGACCTGACGATCAAGGACCCGAACGTGTCCCGTCAGCACGCCATGGTCGAGTACTCGGAGGGCCAGCACTTCCTCGTCGATCTCGGCTCCACGAACGGAGTGCTCGTCGACGGGGCGCGCGTTCAGCGCCGGGTGATCGGCGATGGCGACGAGTTTCGCATCTGCGATCACACGCTGCGCTTCACCCGAGCTTGAGCGAGCCGTGCCGCCCCCCTCCCCAGCCGGGAGCCCCGACCCGAGCGGTCCGCGGTCGGGGATCGTTCCGGGTCCGCGCCGGCCGCTCGCGCGGAGGCCGGTTCGACCGCGGCGACGCCGCGCGTTCCTTGCGCCGCCTCCGCGCAACTCTTGCGCGGTGTGTGGCGCGGGGGTCGCGTCGTGATGATCGCTCGTAGGAAATCGACGCGCTGGAGCGTTTCATGATAACGAAGGCACGAAGTTTGCTGGAGGCCGGCCCCGGTGCCGCAGGAAAAGGTCGATGGCGACCGTTAGCAACTCCCTCGAGACAAACCTGACGTCGGAAGCCGGCTTCGCGGGTGAGCGTGTCCCCCGAGAAATCCTGGAAGACGACGACGAACCTCCACCACCATCGGGCGAGCAAGGGGAGGCGCGAGCCGGCGCTCCCGCCGGGCTGGGACCGGCACCGGGGGTTCCTCCGCGGCGTCGCGTCCCGTTGCTCAAGGTGGTCACGGGCGGAACCGCGCCCGGACCGCGCGCTCGTGCCTCGAGCTCCGCCGCTACGCGGGCGTTCCGTCGCACGCACTACCCGGCCGTCTCCGACGCCGACTGGAACGACTGGCACTGGCAGGTGCGCCACCGGGTGCGTCACCTCGCGGAGCTGGAGCGACTGCTGTTGCTGTCTCCGGACGAGCGTCGGGCCCTGACCGCGGACGGCGCGACGCTCCCACTTGGGATCACGCCGTATTACCTGTCACTGCTCTCGGCGACCGACCCCGACCAGGCGCTGCGCCGCACCGTGGTCCCGAGCGCCGCGGAGCTATTGCGCTCCCCAGGCGAATCGGCCGATCCGCTGGGGGAGGACGGGCACAGCACGGTTCCCGGCCTGATCCATCGGTACCCCGACCGGGTGCTCTTCCTCGTTCACGACTTCTGCACCACCTACTGCCGGTACTGCACCCGGTCCCGTAAGGTCGGCCACGGCGAGCTCGGCTCCTCCCGCGGCGCGCTCACGGCTGCGATCGATTACATCCGGGAACACCGCGAGATCCGGGACGTGCTGCTGTCCGGCGGTGATCCGCTCAGCCTCGCCGACGAGAAGCTCGGCTGGATCCTGGAGCAGCTGCGGGCGATCCCCCACGTCGAGATGCTCCGCGTCGGTACCAAGGTGCCCGTCGTGCTCCCGCAGCGGATCACGCCGGAGCTGACCCGACTGCTCCGCCGCTTCCATCCGCTGTGGATGAGCATCCACTTCACGCACCCCGACGAGTGCACCCCGGAGGTGCAACGGGCCTGCACGCGGCTGGCCGACGCCGGGATCCCGCTCGGATCGCAGACGGTGCTGCTGCGCGGTGTCAACGACGACGTCGCCGTCATGAAGCGCCTGATGCACGAGCTCGTCAAGATGCGGGTGCGCCCCTACTACCTCTACCAGTGCGACCCGATCCTGGGCTCCGCTCACTTCCGCACGCCGGTGGCGAAGGGCCTCGAGATCATCGCCGGGCTTCGCGGGCACACCTCGGGTTACGCGGTCCCCACCTACGTCATCGACGCCCCGGGCGGGGGCGGCAAGATCCCGCTCTTGCCCGACTACGTCGTCGGCCGAGACGGTGACGACCTGCTGCTCAAGAACTACGAGGGGAACACCTACCGCTACACGGATCCGGGCTAGTGCGGCTCCTGGTCCTCACGCAGGCGGTCGGGCCGCAATCGTCCCCGGACGAGCGGGACGTCCTCGACCAGGCGACGCTGGTGGCCGGCGCGCTCGAGCGGCTCGGCCATCAGGTGACCCGCGGTGAGGCGACGGCGGACTTGGGCGCGCTCCGCCGCCGTCTCGCGGGCGACACGCCCGATCTGGTCTTCAACCTCGTGGAGTCGCTCGCCGGCGAGGACGAGCTCATCGCCCTGGTGCCGGCGCTCCTCGAGGCGCTCGCCCTGCCGTTCACCGGCTCCTGCGCCGCAGCCCTCGCCCTCGCCAGCGACAAGCCCCGCGCGAAGGCGCGCCTCCTCGCCCGCGGGATCCCCACCCCCCCCTGGTGGGGTCGGAGCGCCCCGACGGGTGCGGGCGTCACCGGGCGCTACCTCGTGAAGCCGGCGCGCCGGCACGCCTCCCAAGGCATCGATGGGCGCTCCTTGGTCGACGCCGCGACCCCCGCCGCGCTGGACGCGCTCGTGCGGGCTCGCGCGGCCGAGATCGGCGCGGAGTGCTTCGCCGAGCGCTACATCGACGGGCGCGAGGTGTCGGTCACACTGCTAGCGCGGGACGGCGCCCTGGAGGTGCTCGGGATCGCGGAGATCGAGTTCGTCGACTTCCCCCCGGAGCGACCGCACATCGTCGACTACGAGGCGAAGTGGGAGGTAGGCTCATTTGCCTACGAGCACACGCCGCGGCGGTTCTGGAGCCCCGGCCGCGAAGGGCCCCTCTTCGAACGGGTCGCCGGGCTCGCCCGCCAGAGCGCCGCCGGCCTCGGCGTCACCGGCTTCGCCCGGGTCGACCTCCGGATCGACGCGGTGGGAACTCCCTGGGTGCTCGAGGTCAACGCCAACCCCTGCCTGTCCCCCGACGCGGGCTTCCTCGCCGCCGCGGCGGAGGCCGGGCTCGACGCCGACGCGGTCTGCGCGGCGATCGTCGCGGCCGCCCTGCCGGCACCGCCCCCTTCGGTCGAGACCGCAGTCGCCGCCGTCCCGTCCCCTCGCGCCGCGACGGCACCCGGCGCTCCGGTCTTGCTCGAGGACACCCTGACGCTCGAGCACCGCCCCGCGCTTCGCCAGCTCGTCGAGCGGACCGGCTTCTTCACCGTCGCCGAGGCCGATGTCGCGATCGAGCTGCTCGACGAGTTCTGGGCCAAGGGCGCCGACGCCAGCGGCTACCGCTTCGTGGCGGCCTTCCTCGACAACCGTCTGGTGGGGTACGCCTGCTTCGGGCCGGTGCCCTGCAGCGACACCAGCCACGAGCTCTACTGGATCGCGGTGGATTCGGACCTGCAGGGCCATGGGATCGGCCGTCGCCTCCTCGAGCGCACCGTCGCGCGTGTCCGCGACGAGGGGGGGCGGCGGCTCTACCTCGACACGTCTGGGCGACCGAGCTACTCGCCAACGCGGGAGTTCTACCTCCGGAGCGGCTTCCAGATCGCCGCCACCCTGGAGGACTTCTACCGACCCGGAGACGGCAAGGTGATCTTCGTGCGCGAAGTCTGAGCGGAGCGCGTCACTCGGGCTCGTCGTAGTCGTCGCCGAGGAGATCCGACACCCCGACCTCGATGGCGTCGAAGGGCTCGGCGAAGACGCGCTCCCTCCCCCACGCCGTGACCAGCTCGCAGTACTCGTCGTCGCCCCGCTCGAGCACGAGCAGGCGCCGCGCCTCGGCGTCGACCAGCCAGATGTAGCGGACGGCCGAGCGGTGGTAGATCGCCAGACGGCGGTCCTGCTCCGCGGTCCTCGGCGCCGAGTCGAGTTCGACCACGAAGTCGGGGACCACCCGCAGCGGCTTCTCCGGCGGGACCTCGGCCAGCCGCCGGCGGACCCAGCCGGCCAGCAGCGGGCGGAAGACGTCGCGCGGCCCGAGCGCCAGCTCGGGCCCGACCGCGAACAGCCACCCGTCCTCCTCGCCGCGCTCGCCGGCGCGCCGGAACTGTCCGAGGAAGGCGAGCAGACCGAACTCGGCAGCCCCCTGCTCGACCGAACAGGGCGCGCGCTCGACGAGCTCCCCGTCGAGCAGCTCGTGACTGCGGTCCTCGTCCGGGAGCGCCGGCAGCTCGCCGAAGCTCCTTGCGCTCATCCGCTCATCGCCGCTGCCCATGCACTGTCGAATATACCCCGATCGCCGCCTTGCGCCCCCTCCACTTCGTGACCCACCTCCGACCACACCCATGAGGCCGAGGCCCGGGACTCCGCGGCGCGGGGCCCGATCCCCCGGCGACGCTCGACAGTGGCTGGCGGGCGAAGACGCCGCCCTCCGTCAGAACGGACGCAGGCTCTCGATACAGATCTCCCCCGCACCCGCCGCGTCTCCGCCGGGGATCTGCACCTGCAGATCGAACGGCCCGAGTGTGAGCGCCGAGCCCGTCTCACAACCGACGTCGTAGGCCCAGCTCGGACAGGTCACATCCGAAAACGAGACGGTGTAGGTCCCGGGTCCGTCCAGCTCGACGAACGGAGAGACGACGCCCTCCAGGTCAGCGCGCTGGGTGTAGGCGACGCGGATCGGGTTCGGAGTGGAAGAGCCGGTGATGGTGATCTGGAACCCCCGCGCGGGCCCCGAGTATGCCCGCCGAATCGGATCGTCCCCACCGGTCGAGTGGAGCTCGAGCCCGATCCCACAGCCCCAGGACTCGTACATCGAGTCAACGACCGTGGCCCAGCTCAGGCAGCAGCCCTTGGCCGTGCAGGGGTTACCCTCGGGCGCCACACAGGCGGACTGGTCTCCGTAGAGGTACCAGGCTCCCTGGAACCCCCACGGATCGTCGTCGGCAGTCGCCGGATCGCCCCCCACCCAGCCCTCCACGCTCACGAGTTCAACCCCCGGTACACTCCCAGAACCGGTCCCGGTGCCCGCGCCTGTCCCCGCGCCTGTCCCCGCGCCTGTCCCCGCGCCTGTCCCCGCGCCTGTCCCCGCGCCTGTCCCTGTCCCGGTGCCCGTCCCCGTTCCGGTGCCTGTCCCCGCGCCTGTCCCCGCGCCTGTCCCTGTCCCGGCCCCCGTCCCCATTCCAGTGCCGGTGCCCGCTCCCGTGCCCGCTCCCGTGCCCATCCCCGTCCCGGCTCCGGTGCCCGCCCCCGTCCCCTCGCCCGAAGGCGCCTCCAGGACGTATCCACCACAGGCGACCGCAAACGCGACGGTGGCCGCGACGGGCGCGCTCGACCGGATGGGAGGACGCCGCCGCCGGCTCGAAACGGTCGCTCGTGTCCCTCCCCGTGCGCATCGCCCCGTCACCCCACGTCTCGTCACGTGGGGTATTCTGCGGTGCCCCGCCGCCCCGGTCACGCCACGGAGCGCCTCGGTCAGAATTCGGTGTGATTTCCACTGGACCAGACAATGGATTCGAGCCACCCACCGAGGTCCCCGTCCCGTCACTCCGCCGGTCTGGCCCTCACGCTCGTCTTCGCTGGGTGGGCGCTGGGCTGCGCCGAGAAGGGATCCCGCGACGCGAGCGGAGCCGAGCCGGCGACGGGCCTCTGCGAGGGAACCACCGTTGCTCTCTGGTCGCGGCAACGACTCGGCGTGGGCGGGACCGTCTCCTTCAACGAGCTCATGGTGCATCCGGCAGACGGCGCCACGCCCCAGTGGGTGGAGCTCTACAACCCGCTGGCGATCGATTTCGATCTATCGGGCTTCAGGCTGGCCGGGGCGATTGACCACGTGTTTCCCGACGGCACCGTGATGGCGCCGGGTGCACACGCGCTCGTCGCGTCGAGCACCGACCTGCCGGGTGCCATCGGAAGCTTCACCGGAAACCTGCCCGACGCTCTGGGCACGGTCGAGCTCTGGAACAACGCCGGCCGTCTTCTCGACTCGATGAGCTACTCCTTCGTCGAGCCGTGGCCGATCGCCCCCAGCGGTTCGGGCGCGTCCCTCGCGAAGCGCAGTCCCCTGAGCTCGAGCGAGCGGGGAGAGAACTGGACCGCCAGCACCAGGGTCGGGGGGACGCCCGGCGCGGACAACGCGCTGGCTCCACTCGGCGATGGAGACGGCGGCCCGAGCGGGCTCGCCTTCCACGAGCTCCCGGGACCGGGCGCGGGCAGCTTCTGGCTCGAGCTCACCAACCGGAGCCCCGCTCCCGTCGAGCTTGAGGGTCACGTCATCCGCACGCTCGGCGGGGCGGAGACCGTGCTGGCAGCCGGCTCTCTCGCCCCGTCCGAGCTGCTCCTGCTGACCGAGGCCGAGCTCGGGTTTGGCGCGGAGCCGGGAGAACGGCTCTTCCTCTTCGCTCCCGAGCGCGAGACGGTGCTGGATGCCGCCCGCGTGACAGATTTGGCGCAGGCTCGGGGCGCAGCGGACCCGGTCGCGTGGCAGCACCCGGCCGAGGTGACGCCAGGCGCACCCAACGTCTTCGTCGAGCACGACGCGATCGTCATCAACGAGATCATGTATCACGCGCCGCCGGTGGTCGCGCCGGACGGCTCGCGGGCGGCCTCGTCGCTCGAATGGATCGAGCTATTCAATCGGAGCTCGGAGCCGGTCGACGTCGGGGGTTTCGCCTTCGTGGACGCAATCCAGTTCGAGCTCCCCGCCGGACTCGTCGTCCCGGGATTCGACTACCTGGTGATCGCCAGGGATGCGGCGGCCATGGCAGACGCCTACCCCGACCTGGGTGGGGCCGCCATCGTGGGCGACTTCAGGGGCAGCCTGGCGAATTCCGGCGAGAACCTGGTCCTCCGCGACGCATGCGGCAACGAGGTGGATCGGGTTTCTTATTTCGACCGCGGGAGGTGGCCCACCCTCGCGGATGGGGGCGGCTCCAGTCTCGAGCTCCGCGATCCCCGCGCCGATAACGCGGCGGCAGAGTCCTGGGCTGCCAGCGACCAGGCCAGCGCCTCCACCTGGCAGACGATCACCTACGAGGGGGTCGCCGAGCCCAGCCCCGTGGGGCCGGACGGCACCTGGCAGGAGCTCGTCATCGGTCTGCTCGACGCCGGCGTCGTGCTCCTCGATGACGTGAGCGTGGTCGCCGATCCAGCCGGCGCCGCGACGGAGCTCATCACGGGCGGCACGTTCGAGTCGGGCAACGCCTCCGCCTTTCGTCGGCTCGGCAACCATCGCCGAGGCGAGGTGGTGGTGGATCCGACCGACGCGAGCAACCACGCCTTGCGGCTCGTGGCCACCGGTCCGACCGAGCACATGCACAACCACCTCGAGACGACGCTGGCCGGAGGCCACACCATCACCGACGGTCTGACCTACCGGATCTCGCTGCGGGCGAAATGGGAGGGAGGCTCGAACCAGCTCAACACCCGGCTCTATTTCAATCGGCTCGCTCGCACCACCGAGCTCGGCGTACCGGACGCCCCTGGCACGCCGGGCACCGAGAATGGCCGCCTCGAAGCGAATCAGGGGCCAACCTATCGCGACTTCGGGCACCAACCGGCCGTGCCCGCTCCGGACACGCCCGTCGAGGTTTCGGTGGTGGCCGCGGATCCAGACGGCGTCGCCGGCCTCACCCTCTTCTACGCCGTCGATGGTGGCTCCCCCATCACCGCGCCCATGACGAGTCAGGGTGGCGACCGCTACACGGCCGCGATCCCGGGCAGCCCCGCGGCTTCGGTGGTCAAGCTCTGGGTCGTCGGCGAAGATGCGACTGGGGCCTCGTCCAGCTTCCCCGCGAGCGGTCCGGATTCCCGCGCGCTCTACCAGGTCGATGATGACAAGGCCGCCACCAACGGGCTGCATAACCTCCGCATCGTGATGACCGAGGAGGATACGGACTGGCTCTTCGACGACAAGAACGTCATGAGCAACGACCTCCTCGGCGCGACGGTCATCGATGGCGAGAGCGAGGTCTACTACGACGTCGGTTTGCGCCTCAAGAGCAGCGAGCGGGGTCGGCCCGTGTCCTCGCGGGTCGGGTTCGCGCTCCGTTTCGGTGGCGAGCGACCGTTCCGCGGGATCTATCTCGGTGTCATGGTCGACCGCTCGGAGACCGGAGGCTTCGGGCAGCGGGAGATGCTCTTCAACCAGGCCATGAACCGGGCGGGTTCCGTGACGAGCCAGTACGACGATCTCATCCGGGTGCTCACCCCACGGCCGGAACACACGGGCTCCGCGCAGCTGCAGCTGGCGCGCTTCAGCGACCTCATGCTCGATTCCCAGTTCGACCGTGGCGGCGACGGCATGCTGTTCGAGTACGAGCTCATCTACTACCCGCAGACGACGGACGACGGGACCCCCGAGGGCAACAAGCTCCCGCAACCGGACGACGTGCTCAGCATTCCCATCGGCGACCTCGGCGACGACCAAGAGGCCTATCGCTGGTCGTACCTCCTCAAGAGCAACCGGTGGCGGGACGACTACCGAGGGCTCATCGCGTTCTGTCAGGCCTTTGGCCAGACGGGCGAGGAGTTTGACGCCGAGGTCGACGGCGTCATCGACGTCGATGAATGGCTTCGCGGCTTCGCCTTCGCGATCCTGAGCGGTGCCGTGGACAACTACGCGACCGGCTTCGGACACAACGCCAACTTCTACGTCCGGCCGGCGGACGGCCGGGTCCTCTACTTCCCGTACGATCTCGACCTCTACAGCGACTCCCCCGAGAACCCGCTGGTCGGCAACAGCGACCTCGCGAAGCTCATCACCTCACCCGCGCGGGCACGGCTCTACTACGGCCATCTCTACGACATCATCACGACCGCCTACAACCGCGACGCCCTGACCCGCTGGAGCGACCAGCTCGGGAGCCTGCTCCCCGAGCAGGATTTCGCAGCGCACCTGCAGTTTGCGGTCGAGCGGGCGGACTGGGCGTTGAATCGCGCGCCCGACGCCGTCCTGACCCAGATCCCGCGGGTCGACTTCGCGATCGCCACCAATGACGGCTCCCCGCTCTCGGTGGAGGGTCCGACGGTGACCCTCGAGGGCGCTGGGTGGATCGACGTCCACGAGGTGCGGGGTCCCGACCCGAACGCCCCGCTCACCTTGAGCTGGCCCAGCGAGACGTCCTGGCAAGCCACGCTCGCGCTCGCCTGCGGCGCGAACCAGATCGAGCTCGAGGCCCTCGATCGGCAGGGTCGGTCCGTCGGCAGTGACACGCTCGCGATCACGAGATCCGGCAGCGGCTGCCCGTGACTCCGATCTCGCCGCGCCGACCGGCGCGGCGCACCGACCGCGGCGCGGAGCCACATCTCGACTCCAGCGCGGGGGCGAATGGCGGGGCGCGCGCGGCTGCGGCACCCGCCAGACGGCCTGGACCGGGCTTCGGCCTCGCAGCCTGGAGGTCGAGGGTGAGGAGGACCGGGCCGTTGAGCTCCTGGGCCGTCTCGCGCTTCCCCGCGCCAGGCCGGTGGGGCTATCCTCCCGGTCATGAACCGGACCGCAATGCACCTACTCGCCGCTCTTTGCCTCCCCATGGCAGCCGTCGCCTGCGCCAAGACGGGTGACATGAACTTCCGCGCCCGCGCCGCGCAGGATCTCGCCTGCCCCGAGAGCGAGCTCTTCATCGAGCAGCGGTGGGAGGGAGACGAGGCCACCAAGCGCGCCGCGGGCTGCGGCCGCGAGGCCATGTACGTCCGCGAGTGTCAGCACGAGGGCTGTCTCTGGAAGCTGCAGCAGCCGGCGGCCTCCAGCACGGAGACGGCGACCGCGACCGCGACCGACACCGGTGCTTCGAGCACTGGCACGGCGACGGACACCGGCACGGCGACGGACACCGGCACGGCGACGGACACCGGCACGGCGGCGGTCACTGGCACGGCGGCGGTCACCGGCACGGCGACAACGACCGCGCCCTGAACCGGGCGGGCGCTGTCCGCCCGAGGCCTGAGACGTAACCCCCAGAGCGGTGCGCCGAGGGCGGCACCTCCTGCCGGCGCGACCTCGGGGGGCAGGGTGTGGGGGTCACGCGAAGTAGTTCGTATACGAAGTTATTTCGTCGCGCCGCCGACCCCGATCCCGACGCCCATCCGTCGCCGACCGCCCGCGGCGCGGCGGGTGGCACCGGCGGCGCCGCCGGAAATGGCGGAGAGCCCCCCTTCGAGGACCTGAAGCGCCGAGCGCCGGGTGCGCTCCGCGTCGGCGCGCGCCGTCCGCGCCACCTCCTGGGCGAGCGCCCAGGCCCGCGGGTCGTCCCGGTCGGTGACGGCACGGAGGAACTGGACGGCGAGCCGATGGCCGCCACCGCCCTCCGTCGGGCTGGTCACGCCGTGGTCACGCCGATTGTCGTCCCCGCCAGAATCCGTTGTGATTTCCGCTGCGTGCCACGAGGGATTCGAACCTTCGACCTTTGGCTCCGGAGGCC
>CAYZQO010000023.1:0-81029 GCA_964480725.1 uncultured Polyangiaceae bacterium
TGGAGGAGCAGATGCGCTTCGCCATCCGCGAGGGCGGCAAGACCGTCGGCGCCGGTGTGGTGACCTCGATCATCGAGTGAGGACCAGGGTCATGCCAGACGTCACGAAGATCCGCATTCGCCTGAAGGCGTTCGATCACCAGCTCCTCGACAAGTCCACCTCGGACATCGTCGAGACGGCGCGCCGCACGGGCGCGCGAGTCGCAGGACCGGTCCCGTTGCCGACGTCGATTCGTCGCTACACGGTGCTTCGTGGTCCGCACGTGGACAAGAAGTCGCGCGAGCAGTTCGAGGTGCGCACGCACAAGCGCCTCATCGACATCCTCGAGCCGACGCCCCAGACGCTGGACGCGCTGATGAAGCTCGACCTGTCAGCGGGCGTCGATGTCGAGATCAAGAGCTAGGGAGGCGCCAGATGGCCAAGGTGGATGTTTTCAACCTTAAGAGAGAGAAGGTCGGCGAGCTCGAACTCGCCGACGAGGTCTTCGCCGCGGAGGTGAAAGAGCACCTCTTTCACGAGGTCGTCACCGCCCAGCTCGCGTCGCGACGCGCGGGGACGCATGCGGCGAAGGAGCGCTCGGCGGTTCGCGGCGCCAAGAAGAAGCTCTATCGACAGAAGGGCACCGGCCGCGCTCGGCACGGGTCACTGCGGGCGCCGACCTATGTTGGCGGCGGTCGCGCGCACCCCCCGAAGCCGCAGGACTTCAGCTATCGACCGCCCCGGCGCGTGCGCATCAGCGCCCTGCGCGGCGCGCTGAGCCTGTTCCTGCGCGAGGGACGGCTGACCGTGGTGGAGGACATCAAGCTCGAGGAGATCAAGACCAGGGTGGTCGTGGGCGTGCTCGAGACGCTGCAAGCCGGGAAGAAGACCCTGATCGTGGACGGCAAGGAGAACGTCACGTTACGGCTGTCGATCCGGAACGTCGACGGGAAGCTCTTCTTGCCGCCCGAGGGGGTGAACGTCTACGACTTGCTACGACATGACCATCTGGTCGTCTCCAGGGAGGCGGCGAAGGCGCTGGAAGCGCGCTGCTTGGGAGGTGAGTCGTGCTGAGACCCGAGGACGTCATCAAGCGCCCGATTGCGCTGACCGAAAAGGCGGCGCGCCTCCGGGAAGAGAACAAGGTCGTGTTCGAGGTCGCCCTCGGCGCGAACAAGATCCAGATCCGTCAGGCGGTCGAGGACCTCTTCGGGGTCAAGGTGACCGACGTGAACACGCTCGTGCAGCGTGGGAAGCCGCGGCGGCTCGGCCGTCGCTCGATGAATCGGAAGAACTGGAAGAAGGCGATCGTGACCCTGCGTGAGGGCGATTCTATCCAGTTCTTCGACGAGTCGGAGGAGTGAGCAATGGGCATCAAGGCAGCCAGGCCGACCTCACCGGGTCGTCGATTCCGCACGGTGAGTGATTTCTCCGAGATCACCACCGCCGAACCACTGCGCAAGCTCCTGCGTCCGCAGGCGAGCTCGGGTGGCAGGAACAATTACGGGCGTACCACCTCGCGCTTCCGGGGGGGCGGTCACAAGCGGCGTTACCGCGTCATCGACTTCAAGCGCAACAAGATCGGGATCCCGGCCAAGATTGCGCAGGTCGAGTACGATCCGAACCGAACGGCACGGATCGCGCTGCTCCACTACGCGGATGGCGACAAGGCCTACATCTTGGCGCCGGACGGGGTCAAACCGGGAGACACCGTGCTGTCGAGTCGCTTCGCCGACATTCGGCCAGGCAACTGCCTCCGCCTGGCCGACATCCCGTTGGGGACGAGCATCCACAACGTCGAGATGCGGAAGGGGAAAGGCGGACAGCTCGTCCGGTCCGCCGGTGTCGCCGCGACGCTGATGGCGCGCGACGGTAAGTACGCGCAGGTGAAGCTCCCGAGCGGGGAGGTGCGGAAGATCCACGTCGAGTGCCGGGCGACCGTCGGGCAAGTGTCCAACGTGGAGCAGCAGAACCTCTCGTTCGGCAAGGCTGGCCGACGACGCTGGCTCGGGAGGCGGCCCCACAATCGTGGCGTGACCATGAACCCGGTCGATCACCCGATGGGTGGCGGCGAGGGGCGGACCAGTGGTGGGCGGCAGCCGTGCTCGCCGTGGGGTCAGCTCGCCAAGGGCCTTAAGACACGCAGTAACAAGCGTACCGACAACATGATCGTCAAGCGACGGGGCAAGAAGTAGGCATGGCCAGGAGCATCAGCAAGGGACCGTTCATCGACGGCCACCTCTTGAGCAAGATCGAGGACGCGCAGAAGACGAGCTCGAAGAAGGTCATCAAGACCTGGTCGCGACGCTCGACGATCCTCCCCGAGGCGGTCGGTCTCACCTTCGCGGTGCACAACGGGCGGAAGTTCGTGCCCGTGTTCGTCACCGAGAACATGGTGGGGCACAAGTTTGGCGAGTTCGCCGCCACGCGGACGTTCCACGGGCACTCGGGCGACAAGAAGAAGGGGCCGCCGGCGAAGAAGTGATCCGATGGTCCCGGTGTTTCGCTCGAGGCTGGCCCCCGGAGTCCGGCCGAGGGCGACGCCTCGGAGAAGCTCCCTCGCTGGGGAAGTTTCCCCGAATCGCTTGCCGAGCGAGGGCCGGTCTGCTACCTAGCCCGTCCCTTCGTTCGGCGCCCCGGTGCGCCGGGGAACTCCCTCCCCGGAACCGGGACCGCTGAACAGCCGCTCACCGGGGAGTGGCGGGCCGCCGTGGCCATTAGGCTTCGGCGTCGCCAGTGAGGCCCAGCGCCTCCCGGGCATCGCGGGTCGACCGATCCGCGGCGCTCGAACCCCCGGGTTCCGGCTGTAGGGGCCCACCCGGGCCCCGGGGTTCGATAAGTCCCCGAAAAGGAAACTGTCGAGATGATTAGCGTAGCCAAAGCGAATTTTCAGAGGATCAGCCCGCGCAAGGCCCGGATCATCGCGGATCTCGTGCGTGGGCGCGACGTTGGCGAGGCGCTGCAGCTCCTCGAGTTCACCCGCAAGGCGGGGGCACCCGTGCTCAAGAAGCTGCTCGCGAGCGCCGTGGCCAATGCTCGTCAGAAGCGGCCCGACTTGGACGCGGACGCCCTCTTCGTGAGCTGGGCGACCGTCGACAAGGGGCCCAACGCTCACATGCGCCGATGGCGACCCCGGGCCCAGGGGCGCGCGACGCGAATCGCCAAGGGCGTCAGTCACATCCACGTCGAGCTGGATCAGCGCTGACGCCACCGCCGAGCGACCCGCTCCGGGTACGGCGCCGCGCCGGCGCGGACCGCGGCTCGGGTCGGCGGCCCACGAAGACCATCCCCCGTCCCCTCGTCATCCAGGACCCCGCCACCAAGACCAATCGTCGCCTCGGGCACCACCCCGGGTTACGCCAACAGGACACAGCGAAACATGGGACAGAAGACCCATCCCTACGGCTTCCGCCTCGGCGTCATCAAGACGTGGACCAGCAAGTGGTACGAGGACAAGCAGTACAACAAGTGGCTGCACGAGGACATCCGCATCAAGCGCGCGGTCAAGGAGTACCTCTACAACGCGAACGTCGCGAGCGTCGAGGTGGAGCGCGCCGCGAACAAGGCGAAGGTCATCGTGTACACGGCGCGGCCCGGCATGGTGATCGGCAAGGGCGGCAAGGGGATCGAGATCCTGAAGAGCGGCAACCTCGACTCTGCCGCCAAGGGTGAGACCAAGTTCCCCGGGGTGCAGTCCTTCACCTCGAACGAGGTCTTCATCGATGTGCAAGAGGTGCGCAAGGCCGAGACCAACGCGCAGTTGGTGGCCGAGAACATCGCGACCCAGCTCGAGCGCCGGATCGCGTTCCGTCGCGCGATGAAGAAGGCGCTCTCGACCGCGATGAAGTTTGGCGCCAAGGGCGTGCGCGTTCGCTGTGCGGGCCGCCTCGGGGGTGCCGAGATGGGGCGAGTGGAGACGTACCGTGAGGGGCGCGTCCCGCTGCACACGCTGCGGGCGGACGTCGATTTCGGTCTCGCCGAGGCGCGGACCACCTACGGGGTCATCGGGATCAAGGTCTGGATCTTCAAGGGTGAGGTGCTCCAGCGCCGCGCCCGCCGTATTCCGGAGTGAGCCATGCTCCAGCCGAAGCGAACCAAGTACAGGAAGATGCAGAAGGGGCGGTCCACTGGGACCGCCTGGACGGGCTCCGACGTGTCGTTCGGTGACTTCGCCCTGCAGGCCACCGAGTGCAGTCGCCTCTCGGCCCGCCAGATCGAGGCGGGTCGTATGGCGATTCAGCGGCACGTAAAGCGCGCCGGAAAACTCTGGATCCGGGTGTTCCCGGACCGACCGGTGAGCAAGAAACCCCTCGAGGTCCGCATGGGCAGCGGCAAAGGCAGCGTCGAGCTCTGGGTGGCTCTGGTGAAGCCGGGGCGCGTGCTGTTCGAGATCTCCGGGGTCGACGAGGCGCTGGCCCGCGAGGCCTTCCGGCTGGCGGCGGCCAAGCTGCCGGTCCCGACCAAGTTCCTGGCGCGAGGGGTGCTGTGATGGACGCCAAGGATCTACGTGAGCGGACCACGGCCGATCTCGAGGAGTTGCGCACCTCGCTGCGCAAGGAGCTCTTCGCGAGCCGGATGAAGAACCACACCGGACAGCTCGAGAACACGAGCGCACTGGGGAAGTCCCGTAAGGACATTGCGCGCATCGAGCAGATACTGCACGAGCGCGCTCGCGACGCCGCCGGGACCGCGCCGGCCGCCGAGGGAGGTAACGAGCCGTGAACACCGAGGCAACTTCGCAGCAGGACGCCGCCGCGGCGCGCGCCCCTCACCGCCGTCGGCTCATCGGGCGGGTGACGAGCGACAAGATGGACAAGACGGTGGTCGTGGAGACCGTCCGCATGAAGCTCGACCCTGTCTACAAGAAGTACGTGCGGACCCGTCGCCGCTACAAGGCGCACGACGAGAAGAACGAGTTCAAGGTGGGTGATCGCGTCGAGATCGCCGAGCACCGCCCGCTCTCCAAGGAGAAGCGCTGGACGGTGACGCGGCTCATCGAGCGGCCCGCGCTGACGGAGTAGCAACCATGATTCAGACCGAAACCATCCTCGCGGTGGCCGACAACTCCGGGGCGAAGGTCGTCAAGTGCATCAAGGTGCTCGGCGGGTCCCGGCGCCGGTACGCTCAGTTGGGAGACGTCGTCGTCGTCAGCATCAAGGAGGCGATGCCCAACAGCAAGGTCAAGAAGGGCGAGAAGGCCAAGGCCGTGGTTGTGAGGTGCCGGCGCGAGTACCGCCGGCCCGACGGCAGCTATATCAAGTTCGATGAGAACAGCGCGGTGCTCATCAACAACCAGAATGAGCCCATCGGGACCCGTATCTTCGGGCCGGTCGCGCGCGAGCTGCGCGCCAAGCGCTTCATGAAGATCGTTTCCCTCGCGCCGGAGGTGCTGTGATGAGGCGGTTGCAGGTCGGAGACGAGGTGGCCGTCATCAGCGGCAACCAGAAGGGTGCGCGCGGCAAGGTCACCCGCGTGCTCCCGGAGCGAGAGGCGGTGGTCGTGGAGGGCGTCCACACCGTCAAGCGCCACCTGAAGGCTACGCCCCAGCGGGCCGGCGGGATCCTCGAGGTCGAGGCGCCGATTCACTGGAGCAAGGTGATGCTGATCGACCCGGAGACCGGCAAGCGCACCCGTGTCCACTACGAGGTGCGTGACGGCCAGAAGGTCCGCGTCGCCAAGAGCGGGGCGGTCCTGGCTCGCAAGGTGCAGTCATGAGCAAGAAGGAAGAGAAGCCGGCAGCCGGCGCGAAGCCTGCGAAGAAGGAGGCCCCCAAGGCGAAGGGGGGCGGCGAGCCGAAGCCGAAGAAAGAGAAGGGCGAGGCGGGGGCCCAGAAGCGCCCGGAAGGCGAAGAGGCGAAGGCTGAGGCGGGTAAGCCGGCGGAGCCACCCCCGCCGCCGCGGCTGCGTGAACGCTACCTGAAGGAGGTGGTGCCGCAGCTGATGACGAGGTTCCAGTACCGGAATCGCATGCAGGTCCCGCGGCTGCAGAAGATTGTGCTCAACGTCGGGCTGGGGGCGGCGGTGCAGAACCCGAAGCTCCTGGACTCGACGGTGGTGGAGCTGGGGCAGATCACCGGCCAGAAGGCCGTGGTCACGAAGGCGCGGAAGTCGATCGCGAACTTCAAGCTCCGCGAGGGGATGGCGATTGGTGTCACCGTGACCCTGCGGCGCGAGCGCATGTGGGAGTTCATGGATCGCCTCGTCAGCGTCGGGCTGCCGAGGGTCCGCGACTTCCGCGGGGTCAGCCCGCGTGCCTTCGACGGGGTGGGCAACTACACGCTGGGGCTCAAGGAACAGATCGTGTTCCCGGAGATCGACTTCGACAAGGTGGAGCACGTTCACGGGATGAACGTCACCTTCGTCACCAGCGCGAAGTCGAACGAAGAAGCCAAGGAAATGCTCGGCGCGCTGGGCGTGCCGTTCAGGAGTTGAGGCCTTTCAGGGGTTCCAAGCCCTTCAGGAGTCGAGGCGGAAATGGCACGCGCATGTCAGTGGGCAAAGATGAACCGGCCCCCGAAGTTCCGGGTGAGGGCGGTCAGTCGCTGTCACGTTTGCGGGCGGTCGAAGGCGGTGTACCGCGACTTCAACCTGTGCCGCATTTGCTTGAGGGTTCTGGCGCTCCGGGGCGAACTCCCGGGCGTGACGAAGGCGAGCTGGTGAGGGCATGAACACCACCGATCCGATTGCGGACCTGTTGGCACGAATCCGGAATGCCGCGCTTGCGCGTCACGACGTCACACGCGTGCCAGCGAGCAAGGTGAAGATGGCGATCGCGGAGATCATGAAGCACGAGGGCTTCATCGGCGACGTGCGCGAGGAGGAGTGGGGTGAGAAGAAGCACCGCTCGATCGCGATCACCTTGAAGTACACCCAGCGGCGGGCGGCGTTCGTGGGGATGCGGAGAGTGTCCCGTCCTGGTCGTCGCGTCTACGTCGGGCACGACGAGATCCCTCGCGTGCTGAGCGGGCTCGGGATCTCGATCCTCAGCACCTCGCAGGGGGTGATGAGCGATCGCGAGGCACGCAAGCGTAAAATCGGCGGAGAGCTTCTCTGTGAGGTGTGGTGATGACGACTGAGGCAGCACCGTCCACCGTCGTTCGGCAGTCACGGGTCGGCAAGCGGCCAATTCTCTTGCCGAAGGGCGTCACCGTCGCCGTCGGGGAGGGCTCGATCGCCGTCGAGGGACCGAAGGGCAAGCTCAGCATGGCTCTGCCGCCGAGCATCACGCTCTCCCGGGATGACGGGGGGCTGCACGTCACCAGCGACGCAACGGGATCGGATGCGCCGCGCCTGCAGGGGCTCGCGCGGGCGCTCGTGTCCAACCTCGTCCAGGGCGCTTCGGTCGGGTTTTCGCGGACGCTCGAGCTCCAGGGCACCGGTTACCGCGCCGAGCTGAAGGGGCGCACGCTGACCGTGCTAGTGGGGCGCTCCCATCCGTGTGTGGTGGAACTGCCGGACGCCGTGTCCTGTGAGGTGCCGAAGGACTTCAAGGGGACGATCGTCGAGCTCTCGTCGCCGGACAAGGCCTTGCTCGGGCAGCTCTGCGCGACCATTCGGCGCTTTCGCCCGGCGGAGCCGTACGGCGGCAAGGGCGTGCGTTTCAAGGGTGAACAGGTCCGTCGCAAGGCGGGCAAGGCCGGAAAGGGCCGCAAGTAGCGGCTCCGCGCCACGAGGATCGAGGAAAGCGAGATGGCGAAGCTCACTGCGAGGGACCGCCGGAAGTTCCGGATTCGTAACAAGGTCAGCGGGACGGGAGAGCGCCCGCGGCTCAACGTCTTCCGTAGCGCGAAGCACATCTACGCGCAGGTGGTCGACGACAACACGATGAAGACGCTTGCTGCGGCGTCCACGCTGTCGCCCGACCTCAAGGGGACGCTCGCGGCGGACAAGAAGACCGACGCGGCCAAGAAGGTGGGCGCGCTGATCGCCAAGATGTGCCTCGAGAAGCAGGTGCTGAAGGTGGTGTTCGACCGTAATGGATACCGATACCACGGGCGGGTCAAGGCGCTCGCCGAGGCGGCTCGGGAGGCCGGGCTGCAGTTCTGAGCAGCGGTCGCTCCAGGACGGGAGAGGGCGAGCGGACCACGCTCGACGACGTGAGCAGGAACCCCAGAACGAACGGGATCATCGCAATGGCTTTTGAACTCCAAGTTGACGAGGAAAAGCTCAAGGAGCGCGTCATCAACATCAACCGCGTCGCCAAGGTGGTGAAGGGCGGTCGGCGCTTCAGCTTCTCCGCGCTGGTCGTCGTGGGTGACGAGGCGGGCCACGTGGGCGTGGGGATGGGCAAGGCCAACGAGGTGCCCGAGGCCATCCGCAAGGGCAACGATCAGGCGCGCAAGAACATGTTCAAGGTTCCCATGATCGGTGCGACCGTTCCGCACGGCGTCGTGGGCGAGTTCGGCGCCGGCCGCGTCCTGCTGCGCCCCGCGGCGCCCGGAACGGGCGTGATCGCAGGCGGCGCGGTGCGGGCGGTGGTCGAGTCGGCGGGGATCCACGATATCCTCACCAAGTCGCTCGGCTCGTCCAACAAGTACAACGTCGTCCACGCCACCATCGAGGCGTTGCGGAGGCTCCGGGTGGCCGCCAGCGTCGCGTCTGACCGGAGCCTGGACGTGGCCGAGGTCGCGTGGGACTACCCCGTGGCCAAGGTGTCGGCCAAGACCGCGCAGGCGAGCTCCATCGTGTCGGGCGCCGCCGTGGAGCCGGGAGGTGCCGGATGACGAGCAAGCAGCTCAGGGTTCGTCAGGTGCGGAGCGAGATCAACCGGCCGCACCCGCAGCGGCGAGTCCTCCAGGGGCTCGGGCTCCGCGGCCCAGGGTCCGCGGTCACGGTGGCCAACACTCCGTCGTTCCGCGGCATGATCAAGAAGGTGATGCACCTCGTCGAGGTGGAGGAGCTGAACCAATGACCGACGTCCTCTCGCGCCTCGCGCCTCCGCCTGGCGCGCGTCATTCGGAGAAGCGGGTGGGGCGCGGCATCGGCTCCCGGCTCGGCAAGACCGCGGGTCGCGGCCAGAAGGGCCAGAAGGCGCGCTCTGGCGGCAACATCAACAAGCTGCACTTCCAGGGTGGGCAAACGCCGTTGCAGCGTCGCCTGCCCAAGCGCGGCTTCAACCCGCCTTTTCCGGTTTCGACCGTCGCCGTCAACGTCGGCGACCTGGAGCGGTTCGACGCGGGCACGGCGGTGGACGAGGCCAAGCTTCGCGAGGCGCGCCTCGTCCAGGGGCGCGGCGTGCGCGTGAAGATCCTTGGCGAGGGGACCTTGACCCGGGCGCTCACCGTCACGGCGCACGCCTTCAGCAAGAGCGCCGCGGAGAAGATCCGGAGCGCGGGCGGACAGGTCGTGGCGCTGGAGGCGGTCGAAGAGCCGGCGCCGGCCACCGATGGCGATTCGACCGCCAGCTGATGGCGAGGCGGCGCGGGGACTCTGAAGTCGAGGCAACGGCAACGGGTGCGAAAGGTTCAGTGACACCAATCCACCGAGATCCGGTGCGCGGGTAGTTCCCGATGGCGGTCTTCCAGGGCTTCTCCAACATCTTCAAGGTCCCCGAGCTGCGGCGTCGGGTGGTCTTCACGCTTGGGCTGCTCGCGGTCTATCGGGTGGGTGTGTTCATCACCACCCCCGGGGTAGACCGGACGGTCATGAAGAACATCATGAGCCGCCAGGGTGGGATCCTGGGGCTCTTCAACCTGTTTTCCGGTGGCGCGCTCGAGAACCTCTCGATCTTCGCCCTCGGGATCATGCCGTACATCTCGACCAGCATCATCATGCAGCTGCTCGGCATGGTGAGCAAACAGGTCGAGGAGCTGCGCAAAGAGGGGGAGTCGGGGCGCCGCAAGCTAGAGCAGTACACCCGGTACGGGACGCTGGTGCTGTCCATCTTCCAGTCCTTCGGCGTCGCGATGTACCTTGAGGGGCTCAACAACCAGTCGATGGGCGGGGGCGCCGTCGGCGACGTGGTCAACGACCCGGGGTGGGGCTTCCGGCTGCTCACCGTGCTGTCGCTCACGACAGGCACCACGCTCATCATGTGGCTCGGTGAGCAGATCACTGACCGGGGCGTCGGCAACGGCATCTCGCTCATCATCTTCGCCGGGATCGTCGCCGCCTTCCCGCCTTCGATCGCCCAGTACTGGCAGTCGACGGGCGGCGAGGTGCAGCCGCTCACGGTCGCGGTCATTGGGGCCGTGTTGCTGGTGAGCCTCGCCACGGTGGTGTTCTTCGAGCGGGCTCAACGCCAGATCCCGATTCAGTACTCGCGGCGGCAGGTCGGACGTCGCATCTACGGCGAGCAGAGCGCGCACCTGCCGCTCAAGGTGAACATGGCGAGCATGATCCCGCCGATCTTCGCCTCGAGCTTGCTGATGTTCCCCTCGACCCTGGCGAACTTCAACGTCCCGGGGATGAACTACTTCAGCTCGCTGCTGAACCGGGGGGACTGGATCTTCAACGGCCTGTACGCCGCGCTGATCATCTTCTTCGCCTTCTTCTACACCGCCGTGACGTTCCAGCCGGTGGACGTCGCAGACAACCTGAAGAAGCAGTCGGCGAACATTCCGGGCATCCGTCCTGGGAAGCAGACTGCGGAGTACATCGACGGCGTTCTGACGCGCATCACGGTCGGCGGGGCCATCTACCTCGCGGCCATCTGCGTCCTGCCAAGCGTCATCGCGGGGTATTTCCGCGTGCCGTTTCAGTTCGGCGGTACCAGCCTCCTCATCGTGGTTGGTGTGGCGCTGGAAACCGTTAACCAGATTGAAGCGCACCTCATCACGCGGAGCTATGAGGGCCTGACCGGGCCGCGGACCAGTCGCCTCAGTGGGAGGCGGCCGGCTTGACCGGGTCGAGTTTGCGCCAGGGAGAGGGATCAGCCATGCGTCTCGTTCTCGTCGGGCCGCCTGCGAGCGGCAAAGGCACTCAGGCAGCGTCGCTGTGCGACCGGCTGCAAGTGCCGAAGATCTCCACCGGTGACATGCTCAGAGCCGCCCGAGCGGCCGGTACGCCGCTGGGGGTGGAGGCGGACCGCTTCATGGCGGCGGGCAAGCTGGTTCCGGACGATGTGGTCATCGGCCTTGTGGACGAGCGACTCGACGCCCAGGACGTCGCGGCCGGGTTCATCCTGGATGGGTTCCCGAGAACCGTCCCGCAGGCCGAGGCGCTGTCGGGGCTGCTCACCCGGCGGGGCCGGGCGCTGGACGCGGTGGTTCAGATCGACGTGCCCCGAGGGCTCCTCGTCGAACGGGCCACCCTGAGGCGCACGGACAAACGCACTGGACAGATATACCACCTAAAGTACAATCCCCCGCCCCCGGATGTCGTGCTCGAGCATCGGGCCGACGACCGGGAGGAGACGGTGGCCAAGCGCCTCGACGAGTACGAGGCAATGACCGCCGCCCTGCTCCCCCATTACGATCAGCAAGGGCTGCTCCGCCGCGTCGAAGGTGTGGGTACGCCGGCCGAGGTTTTCGCCCGCATCCTCCGGGCGCTCGGCGTCGATTGAACCAGGAGAGGCGACGACGGAAGAAGAACCAGGCAGGCGTGGCGTGATCGCGGAGGTGCTGCCCCGCGCAATGTTCCTGGTCCGGCTCGACGACGGGCGGACCGTGCGAGCGGGTATCAAGGCGGCGGCGCGGCACTCGACAGTGCGCTTCATCGCCGGCGACGGCGTCATGGTTCGGCTTTCGCCCTACGATCTTAACCGCGGACAGATCCTGAAGAAAATCTAGAGGCACGGCCATGAAGGTGCGCCCCAGCGTCAAAAAGATTTGTGACAAGTGCAAGATCATCAAGCGGCACGGCGTCGTCCGCGTGATCTGCACCAACCCGCGCCACAAGCAGCGGCAAGGATAGCAAATGGCACGTATCGCAGGAGTGGACCTTCCGCGCCGCAAGGCGATCGCCTTCGCGCTCCCGTACATTTATGGCATCGGACGTCGGAACGCGCTGACTATCTGCCAGAAGGCCGGCGTGTCCACCGCGAAGCACGTGGAGGACCTCACCGACACCGAGGTGAAGGCGATTCGTGAGACGATCGAGGCGGAGTTCCGCGTCGAGGGCGACCTCAGGCGTGATCTCCAGGCCAACATCAAGCGGCTCATGGATCTGGGCTGCTACCGGGGCCTGCGGCACCGTAAGGGGTTGCCGGTGAACGGTCAGCGTACTCACACCAACGCGCGGACTCGCAAGGGGCCACGCAAGGGGATGGCACGGCGCAAGTGAGGCGCCGGCGCCGCTCGAGGGAGCGGCTGACATGGCACTTCCCGGACTCCGGAGCCTAGGGCACTCGAGATGGCACAACCCAAGAAGCGGACCACCAAGAAGGTCGTCAAGAAGAACATCGGCACGGGCATCGCCCACATCAAGTCGACGTTCAACAACACGATCGTCACCATTACGGATCTCAGCGGCAACGCAATCTCCTGGGCTAGCTCGGGAGCGCGCGGCTTCAAGGGTTCGCGCAAGAGCACGCCGTTCGCCGCGCAGTTGGCGGCTGAGGAGGCGGCGCGGCGGGCGATGGAGCACGGGATGCGGTCAGTGGCCGTGTTCGTGAAGGGCCCTGGGGCCGGGCGTGAGAGCGCTCTCCGCGCGCTCACGCAAGCCGGCTTCCGCGTGACCTTGATCCGGGACGTGACGCCGATCCCCCACAACGGGTGCCGACCCCCGAAGCGTCGTCGAGTTTGAGGAGAGACAGTCATGGCCCGCTACATCGGTGCAGTCTGCAAGCTCTGTCGTCGCGAGGGGACCAAGCTCTACCTGAAGGGGGAGCGCTGCTTCGGTGAGAAGTGCGCCTTCTCGCGGCGTCCCTACCCTCCCGGCCAGCACGGACAGGGTCGAATCAAGCTGAGTGAGTACGCCCTGCGGCTGCGCGAGAAGCAGAAGACCCGCCGCATTTACGGACTGCTGGAGCAGCAGTTCCGCAGCTACTACGCCCAGGCCTCGAGCATGAAGGGGCGAACGGGTGAGGAGATGCTCGGCGTGCTCGAGCGTCGTCTCGACAACGTCGTCCACCGCATGGGCTTCGCCGTGACGCGCGCGCAGGGGCGCCAGTTGGTGCGCCACAACCACGTGCTGGTGAACGGCAAGCGCGTCAACATCCCCAGCTACCGCGTCAATGTCGGGGACAAGATCTCCCTGCGGGAGTCGAGCCGACAGATCGCTTTTGTGCAGACTGCCCTCGCGGCCGCCGACACGCGCCCGCGGGCGAGTTGGGTGGAGGTGGACAAGGCCGCCCTCACCGGAGTCTTCAAGTCGTTGCCTGTGCGCGACGAGATGAACGAGCCGGCCATCCGTGAGCAGCTCGTGGTCGAGTACTACTCGCGCTGATATTTCGACGCGACGTCGGTGGCGGCGCGACGTCCACCATCGGGTGGGCAGGGCGCCCCGGCGTTCGCTGCCCCCCGACGTTGCCCTTGACCGAGCTTGCCAGGACTTGAATAGGATTTGAACGCGGGCAGACCGCGGAGCACGACGGCGGAGCGGATTCCCCGGCGTGCTCGGGATGGTCGCGCGAACCCCGAAGCGAGGAGGCCCCGATGATCACGCAGATGATGAGCCGCAACTGGCGCGACTTGATCCGCCCCAAGGCGATCACCCTCGATCCCGAGTCGGCGACCCAGTTCTACGGGAAGTTCACCTGTGAGCCCCTGGAACGCGGGTTCGGCATCACGGTGGGCAACTCGCTCCGTCGCGTGTTGCTCGCGTCGCTCCAGGGCGCTGCGATCACGGCCATTCGCATCGAGGGGGCGCTGCACGAGTTCACCACCATCCCTGACGTGGTCGAGGACGTCACCGACATCATCCTCAACCTCAAGGAGGTGGTCCTCAAGGCCGAATCGCCGCGGGCCTTCACCGTTCGCTTGGAGAAGGAAGGGCCCGGTGCGGTGTGTGCAGGGGACATCCAGCTCGTCGATGGGCTCAGCGTGCTGAACCCTGAGAAGCACATCGCGACGCTGGACAAGAAGGGCCCGCTTGGCATGGAGCTCACCGTCAACGTCGGGCGCGGTTACGTCCCGGCAGAGCGAAACAAGAGCCCGACGATGCCCATCGGGACGATCCCGATCGATGGGCTGTTCTCGCCGATTCGCAAGGTCAACTACACGGTGCAGAACGCGCGGGTCGGGCAGGTGACCGACTACGACAAGCTGGTGATCGAGGTCTGGACGAACGGCTCCGTGAAGCCGTCCGACGCGGTCGCCTTTGCCGCCAAGATCCTCAAGGAGCAGCTCAGCATCTGGATCAACTTCGAAGAGGCGGAGGAGACGCCTTATCAGTCCCTGGGCCAGGAGGAGGAACCCCTCAACGAGAACCTGTTCCGGTCGGTGGACGAGCTCGAGCTGAGCGTGCGTTCGGCCAACTGCTTGCAGAACGCGAACATCACGCTCATCGGGGAGTTGGTGCAGAAGAGCGAGCAGGACATGCTCAAGACCAAGAACTTCGGCCGCAAGTCGCTGAAGGAAATCAAGGAGATCCTGGCCACGATGGGCCTGGGGCTCGGCATGAAGTTCGACAATTGGCCGCAGATGGTCGAGCGCTGGAAGCAGCAGCAAGCGCAAGGCTGATGGCATGGTGCCCATCGTGCCGGGTGGCGGGAACGCGCGGCCGGCGGCACCGGAGAATGAAGCTTTCGCCCGTTGGTTGCCGACTTTGGTGGACGGGCTCACGAGATGCTGACGGAGACTCACCTCGAGGCCCGCGGGAGCGGGCGGTAGGAGCAGACGATGCGACACGGTAACGCGGGGCGCCAATTCAGCCGCAACACCAGCCACCGTCGTGCGATGTTCCGCGCGCTGACAGCGAACCTCGTCACGCACGAGCGCATCGAGACCACGGACGCGAAGGCGAAGGAGCTCCGGCGCGTGGCGGAGCGGCTGATCACGCAGGCCGTGCGCCTGGGCAAGGTCGCGTACACGCCACTCTCGGATCTGAGCCCGGCCGACCGCGCCCGACGGCAGGCGGCGGTCCAGCGAGTGGGCCAGTTCTTGCAGCGCTTCGGCGTCTCGCAGCAGGGCGGGGAGACTCGCAAGATCGACTTGGTGGAGAAGGTCTTCATCGATCTTGCTCGTCGGTTTCAGGGGCGTCCCGGTGGCTACACGCGGATCGTGAAGCTCGGCCGACGGCGTGGGGACAATGCCCCCATGTCGCTGGTGGAGTTCGTCGAGGCTGCGCCGGCTGCGGCTGCCGAGGCCAAACCAGCCGCCACCGCGACGGAGTAGAGCAGGAAGGATCTTGGGGGTCGGTTCGGCCCTGGCCCGGCGATCAGCTCAAGCGCCGGGGAGGAACGGTGACCTCGAGCGACGAGGAGGCAGCTGACCTCTTCTAGAGCGCCGATCAGGTTGCCAATGGCAACTGCGCCGCCGAAGACGCACCCCCTCAGGGGTGAGGGTGCGTCTTCAGCGGCGCCTGGGGCGAGATCTGCTCCCGGTTCGGTGCTCCAGGTCGTTGATCTTTCGCAGCAATCAACCTGATTGCTGCTCTAGTGCGGCGGTTGCGCGTCGCCCGGGGTGGGAGTGGGTGTGCTGGGTTCGCCCGTCTCCGGGATTTCCTCGGGATTGGGTGCCACGGCGGCCTGGCGGGAGGCGTGAGCAGCGAGGCCCCTCGCGCTCTCTGGCGGCTCACCCGTCGCGGGTGCGACAGGGGGGCCGAGGGCAGTCTCGTCCGGCCCCTCGTTCGTGGTTGTCGGTGCGGGGTCCAGGGTTTCGCCGATGTCCGGGGCGTGCTCCGGAGCTGTGGGCGGCGTCGGGCTCCCACCGCCGCTCATGGCGCGAACCCGGGGCCGTCGCGGCCAGAACGTGATGAACACCGCACCCACCGCGGCGATCAGCGCGATGATCGCCGCGGCGATCCACCGGTGACGGCGACCCGCGGGCGAGCCGGGGGCGTCGGCTAGCGGAGCCAGGTGGCGCCGCGGTCGAGGGTTGTTCGCGTCCAGATCCGCGGCGCGTTGCAGCAACTCCTGGTCGACGATCCCCTCTTCGCGAAGGCGTTCCGCATGCAGTGTCAGCCGGAGACTCTCGATCCGGTTCCGGAGCGTGGGCTGTTCCGCGACCCGCCGGGCCCGCTCCAGCGCCGCCGCTGCGCCGGCGGCGTCGTCGTCGGCAAACCGGTTCGCGTAGGCGAGGTAGCCCGCGGCCATGGCGCCACGGCGCTCGAATAGCGGACTGCGCGTCAGCACCATGTCGTAGGCGCGGCGCATCCCCACGAGATCCCCGCGCTTCTCCGCGGCCCGCCCCTGCTCGAACAGCTCGTGCACGCGGGCGAGGCGCAGACGGTCGTGGGCCGCGAAGAGCTCCCGCGCTAAGCGTTGCCACGACCAGTCGCGCGGGGCGCGCTTGCCCACCGTGTCCTCGTAGGCGTCCCGGAGCTGCCAGGTGCCGACCTCGCCCATCAACGCGACCGCCTGCCGGGCCGCCTCGCGCACCTGCGCTCGCTCGCTGTTGGCGAACGAAATCACGATGCGGGCGGCATCGGGATCCCGCCCGCGACCGTAGGCGCGGAGAACGTCCGCCAGCGCCTCGGGATCGCGGACCTGGACCGCCTCGCCGGGGATCGCCCGGCCGAGCGCGTCGAGCCGACGTTTGGCCCATCGTGCCACCTCCTCCGCGCGGTGCCGGCGCGCCTCGAGCAGCCCAGCAACGGCCCGGTCACCCAGTTTGTCGAGCTGGAGCTGCGTGTCGATGCGCAGGAAGTTGAAGCGCGCGTAGACCTCGATCAGCACGCGCACGCTCTCCACGGTTTCGATCGCCACCAGCATGCGGCTCATGGCGAGCACCTGGACGAGATCGCGCCAGGCGTCGCGCTTTGGGTCCGCGTGCGCCACCACCATCTCGAAGTAGTCCGGCGTCGCGACCTGCCCCTGGTCGCCAAGCTCGCGGAGCTCGCGCCGGGCGTCGTCCCGGGCGACCCGCCGGATGTCGAGCAGGTGCTGCTTCATCGCGCCTCGATCCGCGGTGTCGGCTGCGCGATCGAGACGCTGGGCGACCGCCGGTACCAGGCCGGCGTGCACGGTTGCGACCTCGGCGGCCGCCGCGCGGCGATCCGTCTCCTCCGTCGACACGAGCGCGCTCAGAATGCTCTCGAGCCGCTCCACCTCCGCCGGTTCCGGCTTCCTTGGCGCGAACCGGGGCACCTCGGGGAGGGGCGGGAGCTCTCCGGCCGCGTCGCCCGGCTGCGCCGACGGCCCCGCGGGGGGGGTGCCGAACGCGGTCACGCTGACCAGCAAGAGCGTTGCGAAGCCGGTCGTGGCCGCCCGCAGTCGCCGGTGCTTCCGTGGCAGCGCCCAGGGACGAACCGTCGCCGACTCGCACTCCGCGGCGCAGGCCGGCGCGGGAAAGGAGCCGGGACGCCTCGGTCCGCGCCACCGCATCGCGACCCAACGTTCAGCCGGTGATGCGGAAGTCGGGGAAATCGCCGGTGAAGCTGCGCCAGCGCGCGTCCACTCGGTCCACCCGCGCCGCGCTCGGCCCCTTCTGCGCCCAGCCGTAGAGTTCACGGATCGCCACCTCCTCGCCCTCGGCCAGGATCTCGATGGACCCGTCAGGACGATTGCGCACCCACCCGCTCAGCCCGAGCCGGCGCGCTTCCCGTTGCGTGGACGCGCGGAAGTACACGCCCTGCACGCGGCCGCGCACCATCAGCTGCAGCTGCTTCAAGGCCATGCGGGAGCTAATAACCAAGGGAGGGTGGCTCGGCAACTTCGAGCGCCCCGCCCGCGAACTCCCGAGCGGACCCGTGGTCGCCGCCCGCACGAGGCCTGCGCCCTTGCTTCGGCGGCGCGCGGCCGGGGAAGGGCGGTCCTACTCGGTGCACCGGGAGGGATCTGAACGGATGAGCGGTGACGGTAGACCCCGCGGCCAGACCGTGTTCCGATCCAACCGTGGCGTCCGTCTCGGAATCGGGCCGGTCGCTCGAGCAACGTCAGGCCGAGCTCGAGGCGGCCCTGGCGCGCGAGCAGCGCGTGGCACACGCGTTACGCGAAGTGGGCAGCGCCCTCGGCACCACCCTGGATCTCGACGATCTGCTGGAGCTCATTCTCGGTCGCCTCACCGAGCTCGTGGAGGCTGACCGAGCGACGCTCTACCTGCTCGACGAAGCGAGCGGGGAGCTCGTGAGTCGGGTGGTGGTCGGCCAGAAGGTGCGATCGATCCGGATCAAGGTCGGACGAGGCATCGCGGGGGCCGTCGCCCAGAGCGGCGGCGCTGTTCGCGTTCGTGACGCGTACGAGGATCCGCGGTTCGAGCGCGAGTGGGACGCGCTCACCGGCTACCGGACGACCAGCATGCTAGCGGCCCCGCTCAAGAACCACCTGGGGCGGACCATCGGCGTGCTCCAGGTGCTCAACAAGCTCTCGCGGCCCGAGTTTGATGAGGAAGACGAGGCGATGGTCACCGCGCTTTGTACCCAGGCGGCGGTCGCCATCGACAACTCGCGGCTGTTCATGTCGCTGATCCAGAAGAACAAGGAGCTGCTCGACACCAAAGAGCAGCTTGAGCGACGTCTCCGTGACCTCGTCTTTCTCTTCGATCTCGAGCGGGTCATGGCCCATGCGACCAGCGTCGATGCGCTTGCGCTGGCGGCCCTCGGGCTCGTCACCAAGGCGTGCGAGGCGCGCGCGGCTGCCATGCTGGTCGTCGCGGAGGAAACCGGTCAGCTCGTGCAGTACGTCTACGACGCCGCGCGCCCAGACGTCGTCGATCGGTTCGGCGTGCGCGAGGGGGAGGGGCTGCTCACCGCCGCGCTCGGCGAGCCGGACGTGCTGGAGATCACGGAGCCCCACCGCCACTCAGCGTTCAGCCCCCGTCTCGAGGGCTCCTTCGCCTTTCCGATCGATTCGGCCCTGGTGATCGAGCTGGAGGGGGATCGCGGGTCCCTCGGGTCGATCGGATCCATCGGGGTGTTCACCAAGGGAGGAGGTCGTCGATTCGACGCCGACGATCGCTCGCTGCTCCGCCTGGTCGCGGCCAACGTCGCGACCGCCGTGCGCCTCCACCGCGCGAACGAGTCCCGCGAGCGGAGCGAGCGCCTGACCACGATCGGCCGCCTTCTCTCGCAGGTGATCCACGACTTCAAGACCCCGATGACGGTGATCAGCGGCTACGTGCAGCTGATGCAGGACGCCGACGATCGGGAGCGGCGCGTGACCTACACCGAGGAGGTTCTCCGGCAGTTCGACGTGCTCACCTCGATGCAGCGGGAGGTGCTCGAGTTCGCGCGCGGCGAGCGCTCCATTTTTGTGCGCCGCGTCTACCTGAAGAAGTTCTTCGCCGACGTGCGTCACACCCTCGAGCTCGACCTGGCGGGCAAGCCGATCGAGCTCGTGATGGACGTCGATACCAAGGTGGTTGGTCGCTTCGACGAACAGCGCCTCACCCGCGCGGTGCACAACCTAGCGCGGAACGCCATCGAGGCGATGAGCGAGCGTGGCGGGTGCCTCACCATCCGGGCCGGTCGGGAGGGAGACGAGGTCGTCATTTCCGTGGCCGACACGGGGCAGGGGATCCCGAAGGAGATCGAGGGCCGGCTGTTCCAGTCCTTCGTCAGCGCCGGCAAGAAAGGCGGCACCGGCCTCGGGCTAGCGATCGTGAAGAAGATCGTCGACGAACACGGTGGGACGGTGACCGTGAGCTCCTCCAGCGAAGGAGCCATCTTCGAGATTCGGCTGCCGCAGCCGTCGGCTGAGGACCCGCGCCGAGTGGCGGTGGCGACTGCGCCGGGCCCCGGCGACCCCGCGACCGTGGCGGCACGGCCGGGGACCACGCCGCCGCCCGGCGGCAAGCGAGGGAGCCGGCACCCGCCTCCGGACGTGAGCGGGTCGGGCGGGGAGGGGCCCGCTTCACCGGGTCGTGACGAGCCACGCCGTGCGCGATCCACCCGCACGCGATCGTCGGCGAGGGGCGCCACCGTGAAGAGCTCCACGTGACGGTGAACGACACGCGCCTCCCCAACGCTGGCCGCCGACGGACGGTGGCGCAGCGGGTCCTGATCTCCTTCTCCGTCGTGTTGCTCGGGTTCGCGCTGGTCGCGGGCTGGAGCGTGATCGCGCAGCGAAACGCCGCCCGTGACGCCAACCTGATGCGGTTCGGATACCTTCCACTCTCCATCGCCCTGCGTGATCTGGTCGCCGTCCAGGACAATTGGAATTCCCAGCTCAACCACGTCACGACAACCCCGAAGCCCGCGGACAAGCGGATGTGGTTCGAAACCGCGCTCCGCGTCGGCCGCCCTCGGAAGTACTCCGAGGTCCGCTCCCGCATCGCCGAGGCCTTCGTCGCCAGCGACCAGGTCGCGGTCGCCGCGGTGGGGCGCGACCTGCTCGGAGAGACTGCGGCCGTCGAGGCATTCCAGGAGCCAGACCGGGACTCCATCACGCGCCTCTTCGATGCGCTGGAGCGCGGGGACATGGTCCGCGCCGAGCAACTGCGTGACGAACTCGTCACTCGCGGGTCGCAGGCGCGCAAACGCCTCAGCGTGCTCGAACAACGGGTGCAACGGAACGTGGACGCTCTCCTCGACGCGGCCCGGGCCCGAGAGCGACTCGCCCTCGGGCTGCTGGTTGGGCTCGCCGCCTTCACCGCGGTGGTGGCGATCGCGCTGGCGCTTCACGTCCGCGGGGTGCTGCTGCCGCTCGCCAAGGTCACCGCGCGGGCCCGTGCGGTCGCCGAGGGGGACCTCACGCCCCAGCCCGTGGTGGCGACGCCCGACGAAATCGGGGAGCTCGCCGCGGCCTTCGAGGTCATGGTCACCGCGATCGCGCGGGCCAACGAGCAGATCGTCGCTGCCGAGCGCCTGGCGACGATCGGAAAGATGGCGGCCCACGTCACGCACGAGATCCGCAACCCACTCTCCTCGATGGCTCTCAACGTCGAGATGCTCGAGGAGGAACTGGCTGATCACGAGGAAGAGGCGCGCTCACTGCTCCGCGCGGTCAAGCACGAGATAGAGCGGCTGAGCGCGCTGAGCGCCCAGTACCTTTCCGTCGCGCGGCAGCGCCCTTCCACGCTGGAGCAGGAGGACCTCGGCGCGCTGGTGGCGGCGGCCGTCGACTTCATGCGTCCCGATCTCCGGCGTCAACAGGTGGAGATCACCGTCGAGATTGGGGAGGAGGTCCCCGCCGTGTTGGTGGACGCGGCGCAAATCCGGCAGGCGATCTTCAACCTGCTCCGAAACGCGCGGGAGGCGATGCCCCAGGGGGGTCGAATCACCGTGTCGGTTCGCGCGGGCGAGGGTGGCGGTGCCGACGTTCTGGTGGACGATGAGGGTGGCGGCGTTCCCCCCGAGGTGCGGACCCGGCTCTTCGAGCCCTTCTTCACCACCAAGGGGAAGGGGACTGGGCTCGGGTTGGCGATCACGCGCCGGATCGTGGAGGTGCACGGTGGCACCATCTGCTGCCAGCCGCGCGCGCCGCAGGGGACGCGCTTCCACGTCCACCTGCCGGATCCGACGGCCTCGGCGCTCGGTGTCGGGACGCAGGGAACGGAGCGAAGTGCGGACACTCCGGCGATCGGGTGACGCGTGAAGGCACGCCGACGGCGCGCCCGCGCTACCTCATGCCGAAGAGGTCGAAATGGCCACCGAGGCCGATCGTGAACCAACCGTGGGCGAAGTAGTCCTCGCTCGACGCCACGGCGTCGACTTTGCTTCCGTCGCCGAGCTCCCACTCGATGGAGCGAAACACGCCCGACCCGATGGTGAGGAGCGGGGACAGCGACAAGGTCGGGTTCAGCCGGATGTCGGCGCCGGCTCCGAACCGGAACTCGAACGGCGCTTGCGTCATCAGCAGGCGCTCGGGGGCGCTTGGGTCCTCCGTATCCCAGTGGGCCGTGAGGACCCGGAAACCGACCAGCATGTCTACGAGGAGCCCGATGCGATCCGGGTTGCTGCTGAAGCGAACCCCGAGGCCCAACAGGTCCGTCGCGGCGCGGCGCGACGCTGGCATCGCGGTGAGGTTGCCATCCTCGTCGGCGAGCTCGAAATCGGTCTGTCCGCCCTGGAGCTCAGCGTGCTCCCAGCCTACGTAGACGTTGTAGGCGCGCCCGACGCGAGCCCCGACGTCCGCCTCCAGGGCCAGGCCGGGACCAACGAAGTCCCGGAAGGGGACCGTCGCCACTTCCAGACACCCGTAAGCGTCGTAGACCGTGCATTGACCCCAGAGGCTCCCGAACGGGATCCAGAAGGACGCCCGCGCACCCACCCAGAGCGCGTGCTTCGGCGCGACGTGATCCGGCTCGGGGGGCGGGGGCGGCTCGTAGACGGGGCCGAGGCCGGGCGGCGGGGGCTCACGAATGGGCGCGACCGGGGGCGGCGGCTGGTCCGGAGAGCCTCCCGCCCGCGGCGGCTCGGTGTAGCTGGGTCCTGTCGTCGCCGGCGCCGGCAAGGGGGCTGTCGGTTCGTCGGCGGATGGTGGCGGCGCGGTGGGCGCCGCCACCGGCGCTGTCACCACCGGTCCGGGGCTGGTCGTCGCCGCGGCAGGAGCTGGCGAAGCGGCCGTACTGGCGGCCGGGACCGTGCCCGGAGCCGCAGGCTGCGCCTGAGCGTGACTCCGCTCCGCGACCAGGGACGCGACCGAGATCACCGCGATCAGAAGCGCGGGCATTGTCCTTCCACGCATGTCGCGAAAGATAGCATGGTCGTTCGGCGACAGCGCTTCGGGCGGGCGCCGTTGACCCCCAAACCGGGTCCATGGTAGCCCCGCTCGGGGGTGGTGCCGGAGTGCAGCATCACTGGAAAGAGCTCGGTGGCTACGGCACGTTGGGCCTCGAGATCGCGCTGAGCGTGCTCTTCGGGCTCCTCGGTGGGCAGTGGCTGGACGGAAAGCTCGGCACCGGGCCGTGGCTGACCCTGCTCGGCGCCTGCTTCGGTGTGGCCACGGGCTTCCGGTTCTTGTGGCGAGCGCTTCGCCGTGCCAACCGAGAGGCCGAGCGGGCCGACGAGGTAGAGCGTGAGGAACGACGCCGGTACCATGCGCGCGGCCCCCGACCCTGACGTTAGGTCACTGTCGCGAATGCTGGGCGGGACGCTGGCGGTCGCCGGGCTTTTCGCGGCCGCCGCCCTGGCGCTAGACGGCCCTGGCGCGGCCTTGGGCGTGGTGCTGGGTGCCACGCTGGCGGTCGCGAACCTGTGGGTGATTTCCCGGGTGGTGCGCGCGCTGGTGGGGCGGGGGGGCCGGGCTCTCTTCTGGGCGCTGGTCGGTACGGTGAAGGTAGTGGTGCTGATGGGGGCGGTTTACCTGCTGGTAATGGCTCGGTTAGCGGATATCCTCCCCCTCGTCTTGGGCTACGGCGCCCTCCCCATCGGCATCCTTGCGGTGCAGCTCCGCGCCGCCCCCCAGCAGGACGAACCAGGCTAGTCCCATGCCCGAACACAGCACCTGGCTGACCTTCGTGCTCGCGACCATGAAGGACACTCTCGAGGCGAACGTGTCGCTGATCGGTGAGTCTTTCATCGGTCAGGAGCCGCCGGCGTGGACGAGCTTCGAGCCCATCGCGGCGGCCCTGCTCACCGCGGTGGCGATCGTCGTCATGGCCCTGATGGTGCGGGCGAAGCTCCTCGACACGGAGAAGGCGGTGATCCCCGAGGATCACCTCACGCTGCGCACCTTCTTCGAGGTCTTCCTCGAGTACTTCTACGATCTGGCCAAGGGCGTGATGGATGAGGAGCGGGCCAAGCGCTACTACCCCGTGATCGGGACCTCAGCGCTCTTTGTGTTCGCCTGCAACGTCCTCGCACTACTCCCCATCAACCCGGTCGCCACCACCAGCCTCAACGTCACGCTCGGCTGCGCGCTGGTCGTGTTCGTGCTGTTCAACGCTTACGGGCTGATGGTGAACGGTTGGAGCTACGTCAAGCACCTGGCGGGCCCCTCGCCGTACCTGGCGATCCTCATCTTCCCGATCGAGGTCATCTCTCTCTGCGTGCGCCCGATCACGCTCTCCGTCCGCCTCATGCTCAACATGTCGGTGGACCACTTGATCTTCCTCATCTTCTTCGGGCTCTTTCCGTTCTTCGCCCCGCTCCCCGTGCAGTTCCTCGGCATCATCATCGTGATCGTACAGACCCTCGTGTTCACGCTGCTCACCACCATCTACATCGGGATGGCGACCGAGCATGAGGAGCACGAGCACTGAGGAACGCCGAGGCCTCGGACGCGGTGGCGTCCCCGGACCGCCCCTCCGGACGCCCCACCTTTCACCCCAGCGAAGACCGCTGGTCACCCCCCCAGAGAAACCACCGATCCCCCGAAGCTTAGAAAGGGAGAAGATGTTCAAGAACAAGCTGGCGCTGGCCGTTGCCACCCTCGTCACCTTTGTCTCCAGCAGCGCCCTCGCGCAGGACGCGGCGGCGGCCGCCAACGAGTTCGACACCAAGGGCTGGGCGGCGCTCGCAGCCGGCATCGCGATGGGGCTGGCGGTGCTCGGTGGCGCGCTCGGTCAGGGTCGCGCCGCTGCCGCCGCGCTCGAGGGCATCAGCCGTAATCCCGGCGCGGCCGCGAAGATCCAGACCCCGATGATCATCGCGCTCGCGCTCGTCGAGTCGCTGGTCCTCTTCGGTTTCGCGATTGCGTTCATGCTTCAGGCCAAGGTCACCTTCGGCGGCTGAGCGACCATTTCCGCCAGCTGGGCCGGTTGGCCGGTGCTCGCAACGGGCGCCGTCGATGTGGAGGTTGTAGAGCCCTCGGCCCTGAGCACCGATCGGTTTTCCAGACGCGTCGGCGCTCTGGGAAACTCCCCCCAGGCACCGCTGGTTGCCAGGAGCGAGGGGGCGTTTCCCGGAGCGCCTGTGGTGGGGTCTGCTGCTCGCTCGGTGCCCCAGGGTCGCCAAGTCCTCGCGGCCGTCAAACCGACGGCCGCTCCAGCGCCTGGCTCGGAGGGCTCACTTCCAGCGGCCGCGGATGGCCCGGTAGGTTTCCATCACCGCGAAGCCGGCGAGCCACGCGAGGCAGGCGATCACGAAGAGTCCCCCGACGGCTAAGTGTCCGGCTGCGATGAGCGTGGAGCCGGCGATGAGCATCGATCCGTTCACGAGCCCGACGAAGAGGCGCTTCCCGAGCAGATCGGCGGCGCGCAGGACGCCGGAGTTCTCCGTGTTCACGGTGAGGCGTCCGAACCGCAGATCCTCAAGCACCTCGTGGACCTGCTGCGGCAGCGTGTCGGACGCGCCGCTCAGCCGCTCGAGGCGCCGCAGGAGCTCCATCCCCAAGCGCTCCGGCGAGTAGCGCCGCTTCAGCAGGTCGAGGAACAGCGGTCGCGCCTCGGTGAACAGGTCGATGTCAGGGTCGAGCTCACGGCCGACCCCCTCGACCGTCATCAAGGCCTTGCCCACCAGCGTGAAGTCCGTGGGGATGCTCAGTCCGAACTGGGTGGCGCCCTGCACCACGTCACGGACCAGGCCGGAGAGGTTGACGTCGCGGAGCGGGCGGCCGAGGTATTTTTCTGCGCGGAGCCCCACCTCGGCGCGGAACGCCTCGCGCTCGATCTTCTCCGACGGGGTACCGATGGCGTAGATGGCGTCGGCGATGCCGTCGTAGTCCTTGCGGATTGCCGCCACCATCAGGTCGATGGTGAGATCGCGCACCCGTGGGCTGAGGCGTCCCACCATGCCCAGATCGATCAGGCCCAGCACCGGGTGTTCGGGGGTCCCGAGGATGATCGCGTTGCCCGGGTGGGGGTCCGCGTGGAAGAAGCCATCCTCGAAGATCTGCTTCACCATCACGCGAAGCGCGATCTGGCTGAGGGCTCTTCCGGAGAAGCCGGCCTGCACCGCCTCGTAGACCTTGACCCCGTCGAGGAACTCGAGCGTGAGGACCAGCTTGGTGGAGGCATCGCGGTAGACGCGAGGGAACTTCACCTCCGGCAGTTGCTCGAAATTCTGGGCGAAGAGTGCCGCGTTCTCGGCCTCGAGCGCAAAATCGAGCTCGCTGTTGACCGCGCGATCGAACTGCTGGACGAGCCCTACCGGCGAATACACGCGGCTCTCCGGGATGGCTCGCTCGACCAGACCGGCGAAGGTGTGGAGCAGGTCCACGTCGCTGGCGATGGTGCGCGCGATCCCTGGGCGCTGGACCTTGACGACCACCTCCTGCGCGCCGTCCGAGCCCCGGATCCGGGCTCGATGCACCTGGGCGATGCTTCCAGCGGCAAGCGGAGTTTCTTCGAATGACTCGAAGACCTCGCCGAGCGTCCTCCCCAGGGACTGCTCAATCGCGTCGCGCGCCTCGGCGAACGCGATCGGAGGGACGGCGTCTTGCAGCTTGCGAAGCTCGGCGATCACCTCGGGTGGCAGCACGTCGGCGCGTGTCGAGGCGATCTGTCCCAGCTTGACGAAGCTCGGGCCGAGGTCCTCGAGCACCCGCCGCAGCCGCACCGGGAGCGAGAGCTCGCGGCGCGCGGCGTTACCTCGCTCGATGTCCTCGAGGGTGGCGGCGCTGGCGAGATCCGTCTCCGCTAGCTCGCTCTCACCCCCGCGCGCGCTCTCGGCCGGTGCCGAGTCGCGTCGCCGCCCATCTGGCGGCGGTGGCGCGCTGGCGGAGCGTGCGCGGCGCCCGCCGAGGCGCGTGACGACCTCCCCGAATCCGTGGCGAATCAGGACCGTGGAGATGTCACGGAGACGCGCCAGATCTCGCGCTGCGTGGATGATTCTCACCATGGGCGGCTCTCGTGGGGTCGCTCCGCTACTCGTCGCCGATCTGTGACAGGCCCGCGCTGAGCCGCGCGCGCAGCTTGATCAGGTCGTAGGCTTCGATCGAGCCGCTCGCCTGACCGGTCGCGAGCCCCACCGAACGCGCCCGATCGCGCGCGACCGAGGAGAGCCCGAGGCGATCGCCGAGGGAGCGGAGCGCCAGCTCCTCCTCGGGCGCCACGTCGCCGTCCAGGGTCGCGATCCAGCAGGCCACGGCGTAGGTGAAGAGGCGGGTGAGCCGGTTCATCCGGACCGTCTCCAGCTCTCCGACCTCGACCCGGTGGGCGATGGCGTCCTCCACCGCCTGGAGGTCGTCCGCTCCGAGCGCCATTTGTCGCGCCGCGGCGCGGATGCCGCGCGCCTCCTCCGGAGCCATGGTGTTGTCGGCCCAGGCGACGGCCGCGAGGGCGATCAGGGTGTCGCGTCCGATACTCACGTCCATGGGTGCAGTCTATCGCACGTGGACCAGAGTACCGCGATCGTAGGCGGTCGGTAGGACGGCGGACCAGCCGGCGGGCAGCCGCGGTCCCGTCCACTCGAAGAGCCACCGGGCGTCCAGGGGCGCCAGGTTCACGCAGCCGTGGCTCCTCACCTGCCCGAACGATCGGTGCCAGAACGTGCCGTGCAGGCCGTAGCCGCGGTCGAAGTACATCACCCACGGGACGTCCTGGATCGCGTACAGGTGGCTCGCCCCCTCGTCCTCCAGATTGTCCATGTCGCTCGAGAGCAGCTTGATCCAGATCCGGTGAAGCCCCGCCGGCGTGCTCTCCAGGGTGCCATCCGGCCCCCGGCCCGTCGAAACCAGGGTCGCGAACACGGGCCGGTCGCCCTCGAAGGCGGTGAGGACTTGCTGCTTCCGGTCCACGTCGATCCAGCGTTCCGCGGGGGCGACCGCGGGCATGGGATCGGGACGGGTGGGGATCCGCAGGTCGCGACCGTCCAGCCACTCGCGCTCACCGACGCGGTGCCAGCGCCGCGCCCCGAGGGTCACGGTTTCAAGGACAGGGACCACGGTGAACCGAGCCCGCCCCCCGGCGAGGCGCCGCCCGCCGGGGCCGGAGAACGAGCGTGCCTCCTCCGTGAACACCCAGGCCAGGTCGAGCTGGCCCTGCAGCTCTTCGCCATGGAAGAGCGACGGCCGCGCCGGTTGCAGCTCTCGCAGCGGCACCCAGAACCCCTTGCTCGTGAAGGCGAACGCCTCGCCCGGGTTCCGCTCCCGGACCTGGACCACGGCGACGGCGAACCCCGGCTCAAGCTGCACGTCCGGCGCGCCGAGTTCGGCCGTCGCGAGGTCGCGGTAACCCAGGGCGCCGTACTCGCCCGCGAAATGATACCGAAAGGGGAGGCCGTCGGCGTCCGGCCGCGGCCCAAACGGCGGGAGCGCGCGCCACGGCGAGGGCTCGACCCGGGAGCTGCAGACCCACGCCAGCGCGCCGACCATGAGCCAAGCTCCGTCGCAATCCGGGCCCGGACGAGCTGCGAAGAGCGCCAGCCGGGTCCCTTGTTCCGCCGCGCCGCGCCGCGCCGCGTCGCTGGTGGGCGCGACGAAGAGGGGCTCGTCGGGGCCGGTCACGACGACGCTCCTTGCTGCGGCGAGGTCCCCGGGGATCGGCCCGTCGAACCAGGGCTGTGCCGCAGCCGCGCGGGCCAAGAGCCCGACGGCAACCGCCGCCGCGAGCGCGCTGCGCTTCATTCGGCCCAGCGTAAGGCAGTGGCCCGGGCCCCGGCCACTTCGTCGGGCTACGCGCCGGCGCATGCCTCGGCCCATGCGCGCCGGCGCCCGTGGCAGGAACGGGGTCGGCCTCGCCCGGCTCGATCAATGGAACGAGAAGCGTAGCTCGTGGTCGCAGACCTTGAACACGTCACCCTCGTTGATCACCTTCCGCTGCACGCGCTGTCCGGCGTACTCGACGCCGTTGGTCGAGCCCATATCGACGATGTAGTATTGGCCGTTGAGGAACTCGACCATCGCGTGCTGCCGGGACACGTTGGGATCCTTGATGGTCAGATCGCTCGACTGCTTGCCGCGCCCGATAATGAAGCGGTCCTTGTTGACGCTGAATCTCTCGCCAGAGTAGTAAATCGAGAGCTGTCCCGGCGCCGAGTAACCCCCGCCCGGGGGCGCTGGCGGTGGCGCCGGGGGAGCGCCCCTCGGGCTCAGCGGTGCGGGAGGGGCAGGGGCCAGGGGGCGTCCACCCACCGGCGGGGGAGGTGCCAGGCGGATCGTCTGGGGTCCTCCGGGTGGCGGTGGCAGGGACGGCGCCGGTAGCGCGCCGTGGGATCCAGTCCGGCGCATCGACGGCGTTGGGGGGGGCGGCGGCATCGGTGACCCGCCCGGGGCCGGGGGCGCCAGGTGCAGCGGGGGCGGCGGGGCCGGGTGCCCCGGGGGAGCGAGTGGGGGAAGGCTGGCGCCCGCCGGCGGCGGCGGCGATAGCGGGCGCGCCGGTAACGGTAGCGGCGGGGGGGCAGAGGGACGCTTGCCCGTGCCCGGCGTCGGCGGCGGCACGGCGCCCGCCGGCATCGGCGCGGCCGCCGACGTGCTCGTGTAGCCGCGCTGTCGCGCGTACTGCTTCATCGCGTCGTTGATGAGGTAGTCGATCGAGCATTCGAGCTCGCGCGCCATTTGCTCGAACTTGAGCCAGAGCGAGTCGCGGCACTGGAACGTGCGCGGCGTCTTCTTGTTCGGGTCGGCGGTCATGCGATGGTTCCTGACGAGGCGCGGGCACCGACCCGGGCGAGGGCCGTGCGGGGTCGGTTCATCGTTTCTCCTGGGGCTCGCTCCGCCCGGGGGGCGCGTCGCGCGCCGCCACGGCGGGTTCGACGCAGAATTTCACGAACTGACCGATTGTGGCGACTTCCTTGACGATGTGTGCCCCTCCCTCGACCACCTCGCACTCCCAGGCGCAGCCGCGATCGTTGCCCTCGCAATCTGGCGTCTTGGGCACCTTCATGGGGTCGGCCTCAAGCCCGGCGAGCAACGGAAGGTCGCCCCGGGTGCCGTGGTGGAAATAGTACCCGAGGGCGGTCACTCGCGAGATCACGGGTTGGCCCGCGGCGACCTGAGCCGCCGCGATGGCGCCCGGCGTGGTCTTGCCCTTCAGTGTGCCGAGCCGGTAGCCGTACTGGAGGGGCTCCGCGATGGCCAGCTCCTTGGTCGCGTCGCGGAGTTCTGCGAGCACCTCTCCGACCTGGTCCGCGTCGCTCATGCTGAGCACCAGATCGGCCGCCATCCAGCGGATCTTCCACTTCTTCTCGCCAAAGAGCGAGTAGAGCCGGTCGACCACCAGCTTGCGGGGCATCTCGCCGACGCGACGGAGCGCCTGATCCCTCACGGAGTCGGGGGCGTCGTCGGAGCGCGCGATGGCCAGCACCGCGTCGATCTGATCCAGCGTTCGTTGGTCGCAGTTGGCGGCGGCGCACTTGACGATGTTGCCCTCGAGCGCGGCCAGGGCGGCCGCGCGCCGCTTCTCGGTACGGTGTCGGTCCCCGGCGAAGTCGAGGAGATACTCGACGGTCGGCGCGCCGGCGACGCGCTTCATCGAGCTGAAGACACGCAGGAGCTCCTCCTCCTGGTACTGGTCGAGCTGCGCCTCGAATTGCTCGTGGGTCGGCTTCAGCCGCGACGCCTCGTTGATGGACCTCACCAGCGGGCCCTTTCGCTGCTTCCACCCCGCGTCGGCGACGTCGGCGGCGATCCGCACCAGCCGCCGGCTCGCATCGAGCTTGGTTCTTTCGTCCCCCAAATCGGCGATCAGGGACGCCAGAAGGTCGATCTTCTTCCCGTCCGGCACCAGCAGCGGCGGGAGCCGTCGGGCGCCCTCAGCCTTGAGCGATTTGAGCACCTGCTCCACGCCGAAGAGCTGCGAGGGATCATCGACCCGGCGCGCGAAATCCGCGGCGCACCAATCCGCCAGAGCCTGCTCCAGGGCGACGCGGTGAGCTGGGTCCTCGACCAGCTGCGAGCCCTCGTGGGTGAGCAGCGCGAACGCGGTGTCCTTGTAGGGGATCGATGGATCGATCGACGCCAGCTGACCCGCCGGCACCATCGGCACGGGTCGTCGGAGCTCGACGACGATCACCGGGACCAGTCGCTCGACGATCGCCGACCGTTCTTCCCGCGGCAGGCTCGCGATGGCGTGGATGAGTCCGCGGTTGTCGGGGTCGCCGTCCTCGCCCACGATCCCCACCCGCCGGCCGTTGCGGGGCTTCATCTCGATCAGGGTCTTCGCTGCCTCGACGCGCAGGTCGAGCAGGTACTTGTCGTGGGTGAGCACGGCCACGAGCTTGCGCGGTCCCTGCTTGGTGTTGCCCCACCGCTGGACATCGCTCGGCGAGGTGCGGCAGGCGACCGCCAGCACGACCGTGACGAAGGCGGCGCCGAGCCCCGGGGGCCAGCGGTGCCATGCCAACCAACGCATCGAAATCCCTTCAGTCACCGGGCCCGCGCAGGCCCGCTCCCGGGACCGGCCCAGCCGAGTCTACAGGCCGACCGCTCCACGACTCAAGCCAGGGCAGACGGCGTCCCCGCGGGAAATTCCCCGGAGAGACGCGGTGCCGTAGCGGGCGCCACCCCCTGGACTTGTCCCCGATGGGTAGGATAATGTAGTCCAAGGTAGACCCATGGGAACCCGCCCGTTCACCTCGCGCGCCGCCACCGAACCCGACGCGGCCACGGGGCCGGCGTTCACGGGGGCGACTCCGCTCGCTGCCTCGTTCGGGAGCCGGCGCGGTCGGGAGGCGGTCGCGCTGCTCTGCTTTGCCTTGGCGGCGTTCCTCAGCCTGGCGCTGGCGACCTACCGGGGCTCGCCTCACGACCCCGGCATCGCGGGGGCCGACTGGGTCGGACCGGTGGGCGCGTCCATCGCGCGCGTCCTCGTGCAGGGGTTCGGTCTGGTCGCCTGGCTCGCGGTGGTCGAGCTCGTCGCGCTGGGCCTGCCGGTCTTTCGCGGCGGCGACCTCCCGGCGCTGGGCCTCCGGGTCGCGGGTGATCTCGTCATCGCGGTCGTGGTCGCGGCGCTGGCACAGGTCGCCGCGCCCGACGGGCGGGTCTTCGGGGAGTACTCGTGCGGCGGCAACGTCGGGCTGCTGTTTGGCGAGCTAGCGCGGGGGCTCTTCTCCACGCTCGGATCCTTTCTGGTCGGGACCACGGCGATTTGCCTGATCCTGATCGCTCGGAGCAGCTTCTCCTTCATTGCCTGGTGTGTCCGGGTCGTCGCGCTGCTGGGCGCCCTCGAGCGGTGGTTGCACCGGGTCGCCCTGCGCCTCGTCGGCGCCTGGGCGGAGGCCTGGCGGATCCGACGAACCAAGCGCCAGGAGGAGGAGCCGTCGCCGGTCAGCATCCACCGCGACGTCACGGACGAGGCGATCCTCGCGCAGCTGGCCAGCGAGGAGGAGAGCGACTGGATCGCGCCCCTCGAGGGGACAGATCCCGCCCCTGTCACCGTGTCGGCGGGGCTCCGGGACGGCAGCTTCGAGTTCGACGCTGCGTCCGGCCAGAGTCCTTGCTCCGACGCCTCCGTGCTGGTGGCCATCGCTGCGACCGGCTCGCCACCGGACGTCGCGGTGGTGCCGGAGCCAGCGACCCCCGGCGCGCTCGGCGTCCTCCTCCAGGCGGAAGGGTCGGGCGGTCCTTTCGCCTCGACGGCGGCGGGGAACGCCGAGCCAGCGCCATCGGCGCGTTCCCCCCGCCCGCGATCGCGGCGCGAGTCGGGGCCGCGCATCGTCGACACCAGCGCCGAGCAGCAGGTGGAGCGCACGGGCCGGCCCGTGGAGCGGCGCGATGGATTCCAGCTCCCCTCGCCGGAGCTCCTGGAGCGGGCGCCGGAGACGATCGAGCGGGATGACGAGGATCGGCTCAAGGAGAACGCGCGACAGCTGGAGAAGACGCTCGCCGATTTCGGAGTGTCAGCCCGCGTCACCGACATCCGGCCAGGGCCCACCGTCACTACCTACGAGGTGAAGCCCGCGGCGGGGACCAAGGTGAGCAAGGTGGTTGGGCTCGCCGACGATCTTGCCCTCGGGTTGTCGAGGAAGGTCCGTATCAACCCGCTCCCAGAGAAGGGCTGCATCGGCTTCGAGCTCCCCAACGACCACCGTCCACGCTTGTTTCTCCGTGACCTCGTGGAGCACCGCGGGTTCGCCGAGCTCGCCGCCACCGAACCGCTGCCGATGGTGCTCGGGCGCGACCCGGTGGGCAAGCCGTTCTACGCCGACCTCACCGCGATGACCCACGTGATTGTGGCGGGCGCCACCGGCGCGGGCAAGAGCGTCGGCATCGCTGTCATGCTGTCGAGCCTGCTCTTCTCGCGGACGCCCGACGAACTCCGGCTGCTGATGATCGATCCCAAGGTGGTCGAGCTCGCTCCGTTCGACGGGATCCCGCACATGCTGCTGCCGGTGGTCACCGACATGAAGCAGGCCGCCGCCGCGCTGCGCTGGGCAGTGGACGAGATGGAGCGTCGATACCAGCTCTTCGCCGACGCAGGGACGAAGAACGTGAAGACGTACAACGCCTGGGTCGATCGAGTGGCCCGAGGGGAGCTCCCCGCTCCTGAGGCTGCGCGCCTCTCGGCCCTGACGGCGGAGGGCGCCGTGGTCAGTGTCCCCGCGGCGAAGACGGGTGGCGACGGGGAGCAGCTCCCCGGGCGTCTCCCCTACATCGTGGTCGTCGTGGACGAGTTCGCCGACCTGATGATGCAGCAAGGCAAGGACGTGGAGGCCTCCGTGGCGCGGCTCGCCCAGAAGGCGCGCGCGGCCGGCATTCACGTCATCCTCGCGACGCAGCGGCCGAGCGTGGACGTCATCACCGGGATGATCAAGGCGAACTTCCCGTCTCGCATCGCGTTCCGTGTCGCCCAGAAGGTGGACAGTCGGACCATCCTCGACGACCAGGGTGCCGAGCACCTGCTCGGCAAGGGGGACATGCTGGTGAAGATGAACGGCCGCTCGGACACACTCCGGGTGCAGTGCCCGTTCATCAGCGAGGAGGAGGTCGCCGCGCTGACCGACTACCTGCGGGCCCAGGGTACTCCGCAGTACCACGACGCCATCCTGCGCGAGGCGAACGAGGACGACCCCGACGGGTCGCCCGAGGCGGTGATGGACGCGCGCTACGACGAGGCCGTCCGCATCATCGCCGAAACCCAGCGCTGCTCCACGTCGTGGCTGCAGCGCAAGATGGGCATCGGTTACAACCGTGCCGCCAAGATAGTGGAGGCGATGGAACGTCAGGGGGTCGTCGGACCGGCAAATGGCGTGCGGGACCGCGAGGTCCTGGTCGCGCCCATCTGATGCCCCCCCGGGCCGCTGGGGGGTCCGGTGCGGGAAACGCCCCCGCCCCCCGTGCGAGCGACCGCTCGGACTACCGTTCTCGTCGCTCCGAGAGGCCCCGCGCGGCGGATCTTTGTGGGGTGGGCGCGCCCACCTATGGTACTGACATGCCATCGAGGAGGCGACTTCGGCCGCCCTCCCGTCCCCATCACCGTCGGGGGTGCCGCGCCGTCGCCCCCGCGCTGGCCGGGCCCGCACCTCACCGCTGTCTCTTCGCAGGAACTCGCTGATGGCCGACCCCCGCCACGTGGAAGGCATCCCGGATCCGCTCGACGGAGACGACGACGACGTCGCGTGGGCGCTGCAGACGGCCGCGGTCGAGTGGCGACGAGCCGCGCACGACGACGCCCTCACCTGGCTCCGGCGGGCGGCGACCGCCGCCATGGAAGCGGGGCACGCTCCGCGCGCGGCTTTCCTCGAGGCCGCCGCCGATCGCCTCGCGCGGCCGCCGGCGCGTGGGTGGCCCGGCACCTCCCGACCGCCCGGCAGCGCCGCCGAGGTTGAGGTCGAGGTCGATGACGACGACGGGCTCGAGACAATCGACGGCCTCGACGAGATCGGTGGGATCGAAGTGGACGGTCGCGGCGTGGTCCCCCACCTGCCGCCCCTACCCTCGCCGCCCGTGCCCCCCGTGCCGGGGGCTCCGGGGAGGCTCCCGCCGTTGCCGCCGCCCCCGGCGCGGCTCTCTCCCCCGATGGCGCCCCCGGTGGCGCCTCCGCCCCCGGGCGTCGGTCGTCGTCCAACGCCGGCGGCGACGGTGCCGCCATCGTCCTCCGTCGCGCCGGGTCGGCGGGGATCCGTGCTCAGGTCCATCGCGCACCCTTCCGAGGAGCGTGACCGCCCCCACGAGCCCCTGCCGCCTCACCCCGGCGGGCGCGACTCCGGCGTCGGGCTCCCTCCCTCGAGTGAAACCGGCTCCTACCTCCCGGGGGTGCTCGGGGCGGGTCGCCCGGCGGGTGCCGACCGCGCTCCTTCGGCGATCCCGGGCTCGCGGGGCGCCGCGCCGCGCTCGGAGCGGAGGCGATCGGACGTCCCCCCGGTCAGGCGAGCCGAGCGGTCACCGGAGCGGACCGGGGCCGGTCGCGGCCCCGGTGCGCCGGGGAGCCCCCGTCCCTCCGAACGCTCCTCGGCCGCTCCTTCCCCGGGTTCCCGGGCGCGGCCGCACGCTCCCGAGCGCGCCGCCGCGCCGCCGTCGCGGCGGCACGAGGGGGCCGCTCCCGGCCCCGACCCGGCGGTGTCCGATCGGCGGGGACGCCGGGGGTCACTCGATCTTCCGGGGGCGCCCCCACCCGACTCCAGTCCGACACGGCGGGAGACCTCTCCACCGGCCTTCGAGGGCGAGGTGCCCGAATTGCCCGCCCAGCACCCGGAGGCGGACGTCAGGGCGGAGCGGTCTGTCGAGCCCGAGGTCGCCCTCCCGCTGGTGCACGAGCCCGGTTTCGCTGGGACCGAAACGGTCGCCGCAGCGGAAGAGGATCACACGCCGCCCGAGCCCTCCGCCCCGGAGCTGTCGCAGCCCACGCCGCTCGAGCTTGCCGCGTCGGACGAGGAAGCGGGCGACGACGGGGAGGGGGGACCCGACCTGCCCGACCTCGACGCCGAGGTGATCGCGAGCGCCACGGCGTCGCTCATCCCCGACGCACCCCGCTTCGACGACGAGGAGGAGTTCGAGGACCTCCCGCCTGCGGCGGAGGCCACGCCGTCGCCCGCCGAGGATCGAGCTGGCTCCGTCGAGCCCAGCGAGCCTTCCGTGCTCGGGGTGCGCCTCTCGTCGGTTCGGGGGCTCCAGGATCTCTCGATCGACTCGCAGCAGGTGCTGGCGCGCCGCGCCAAGCTCGAGGTGCTCCAACCGGAGGAGGAGATCAGCTCCTTCGCCGTCGCCCTGGTGGTGAAGGGCGACGTCGGCATCGTGCCCGCCGTCTCCGACATCCCTTGCGGTTACGCCCAGAAGGGTGACGTCGTGTTCACCCGCGGGAGCCTCGCCGGGGGCATCGCTCTGAGCGTCGTGGCCGGCCCCGATGGCGCCGCGGTCGCTGCCTGGGATCAGGCGGCGCTGGACGCCGCCCTCGGTGATTCGCCGTGGGTCGGCGATGAACTCCTGGAGGTCGCGGACCGCTTTCAGGCGATGGCTGGTGCGACCATGGGGCCGTTGGGCCAGCGGCTGGACGAGTCGCTCATGGCGAGCGTGTTCGCGAAGGCCGAGGTGCGGCTGCTGTACGCGGGGGATCCGCTCGTGGAGGCGGGGCGGCCCGTGCAGGGGCTCGCCGTCGTCGGCGCCGGGCGCATCGAAGTCGTTGGCGAGGACGGGAAGCTCCACGAGCTTCACCCAGGCGATCTCGTCTTCCCGGGTGCGACGCTCTCGTCGGGTCCGGCGCCCGCCGCCGCGCGGGCCGGGGCTGGCGGCGCGCTCGTGCTGCAGGTCGGGCGCCACGAGACGCATGAGCTCATGGTGAGCGTCCCGCCGCTGCTCGAGGTGCTCGCCTCCACCTAACGCTCAGGCCGCGTGGGTCCTACGGCGACACGGCTGAGCGCGGTGGTCAGTCGGTCTCGACGACCCAAGAGAGCTCGTCGTGGCCTTGCGCCCCGGCAAACCTCAGGCCGAACCACTGCGCCAGCGGAGAGATGGTCGGTTGCCCGTCGGCGCGCACGGTGCGGAAGCGAATCCGGAACGCCCGGCGCCACGGGGTCGTGTAGGGGAAGTAAGTGAGCTCGATGGCGCCCGGCTTCTCGACGGGATCGATCTTCGTGGGCGCGGTTTCGTTGCCGAGGTCGTCGATCAGGCGGACGATCCAGGCGGGGTCGTCCGCCGTGAGGTCCGACCACCGGGGGCGCTTGGCGTAGAGCGCCACGTAGAACTGGTGAAACTCCCGCGTCTCGGCCAGCGACACCTCGAGGAGCTGGCGCCGTTGATCGACGGTGAGGCGGTAGTCCTCGGCGTAGCGGACGGCGTAGGCCCAGCGAAAGTCCCACGACTCGAAGGTGGCCGTCGCCGTGAGCACGTTGTCAAACTCGCGGACGCTGATCAGACGTTTCTCTCGGGTCCAGGCCTTGAGGACCGAGTCGTAGTCGTCGGCGACGTACTCCCGGGCTCCCTCCCCGAGGTTGACCGTGGGTGCCATGCACCCCGTCGCGGCGAGCGCCACCGCGAACCGCAGCGAGCGTCGGAAGCTAGCGGAGCCCACGGGCGGGATAATACCAGAGATCGCTCGTCGCGCCGCGCCTCCGGACGGGCACCTCCCCGTCACACGGGTGGCAGCCGCTCGAGCAGCCCGAACGCCAATCCCTGCGTGAGGGCGTGACGACTCATCCCATGCTCGGGGCGTCGCGCGAGCACACGCCCCAGCGGCGGGCCCCCGACGCGGTACAGATCCGCGAGGAGCCGGAGCAGCGCACCGCGCGCCTCCTCGCGACCGCCCTGGCGCGCGCCCAGCAGCGACGGCGGCTGGCTCTCGGGCTCCGGGAGCGCGCTCCCCGCGAGGGCGCGGACGCCGTCGACGCCGCCGATCTGCAGCGGGCGAGCTGCAACACGGGTGACGAAGCTGGCGCGCGAACCGTCCCACTCGGCGCGCTCCCGGGTCCCGCCGGGTCCGTCGACCTCCGCGACGACCTCGATTGTGGGTCCCGGCTCGAACGAGTAGCGAGCGCGCCCCGCGAGGATCTCACCCGCCTGGATCACCCGCAACCGGGGGCGGTCGCGGGGCGCGGCGAGCGCCCGGAGCCCCAGCGCGATCTCGAGCCCGCCCGCGTCGAGCACGGGCAACTCGGGGCCCTCGAGGTGCACCTCCACGCCGGAGTGCACGGACATCCCGGCGAATGCCGCCAGGACGCGCTCGAGCCCCGCGACGGGCTGCCCCCGGATCGTCGCGCCAGACGCGACCCCGAGCTCGATCGCTTCCCGCTCTATCTCCTCGGCGCCGACGGTGAACACGACGGGTCCGCGTGTCCGCGAGAGGCGCACCGCTCCGAGCTCCCCGGTCCGGAGCCCCCGCGCCGTGAAGGTCACTCGCTCGACGCCCAATCGACCCGCCTCCGTGCGCCGCGACTGTGGGACGCGCGTGCCCGGCGCGTCAAGGCGCCGTTCGTGCCGGAGCCGGCGCGGCCCGCCCCGACGCGGGCGGGGTGGCGCTGGAGCTCGCTGCGGTGTCCGGCTCCGGTCCGCCCGTGACGATGCGTCGGAAGTCGGACACCGTCACCACCGCGATCAGCGCCAGTAGCACGATGAGCCCCACGGCGTGGACGTGCGCCTCGACGCGGGCGTCGGGGCGCCGGCGCGTCACTGCCTCGTAGACGAGGAAGATCAAGCGACCCCCGTCGAGCCCCGGGAAGGGGAAGAGGTTAAACGCCCCGAAATAGGCGCTCAGGATCCCCAGCCACAGGAAGAACGTGTCCCAGCCCGCCTCGGCGGCGCGGCCCGTCGTCTGTGCGATCCCGACCGGGCCCATCAGCTCCGCCTTCTGCCGTCCCGTCAGCAGCTCTACCAGCGACACCACGGTGGTCTTGACCACCAGCGGTGGCTTGACGAGCGAATAGGTCACGGCCTCGGTGAGCGTGAGCGGGATCCGCTCCTCCCGCGCCGAGGAGACGCCGATCAGCCCCCCGCCCATCTCTGCGTCGAAGCGCGGAGTGATTGCGAGGACCAGGGTCTGATCCCCGCGCTGAACGGTCACTTCGAGGGGCTCGCCGGGGTGCGCGCGCACGACGTCGCGCATGTGCTCCCAGTCGCGCAGCTCCTGGCCCGAAATGGCCACGATGCGGTCCCCGTTCCGCATCCCGGCGGCCGCGGCGGGCCGGTCCGGCATGACCTCGATCTCGAGCGAAGGCTCTAGCTTGCCCCCCGCCACGGTCACCGCCGCGAAGAAGAGCACCGAGGCGAAGAGGTAGTTCGAGAGCGGCCCGGCGAAGATAGTGGAGATCCGTGCCAAGACCGAGGCGTTCGCGTAGCTCGAGCGGTCCTCGGGGTCGGTTTCCTCGTAGGGGTTCATCCCCGCGATCTGCACGTAGGCGAGGAAGGGGATCAGCGCGACCTGATAGACCGTCTCGCTGCCGCGGGGTCGGTGACGCCAGAGCACGGGACCGATGCCGATGCTGAACCGCACGACCCGCATCCCGAACGCACGGGCGACCAGCAGGTGCCCCGACTCGTGCACGACGATGAGCAGCGCCAGGCCGAGGATGCCGAGGAGGACGTAGATCGCGGTCATGCGGCGGAGCTTCAGCATTTCTATAGCCCGCGGGTCGCTCCACCGCCATCGGCCTCGGGGCTGGGCGCGGGCCCCGTGAGGCGGGGCATCCCCGGCCCGGGACGGCCCCGTCGCCTCGAGGGGGGTGAGCCCGCCCGAGCGCTCACCGGCTTTCACCAAGGCGGTGTTGCCGCCCGTATTTCGGGCTGCTAGCTTGCCGGCCTTCCGTTCGTGTCGGCGCTGCGAACCTCGCGCGACCCGCGCTTCCGGAGTCTCGGAGAGGCACACGTCATGACTCAGTCCAAGCCCTTGCCTGCGAAGCCGAACGCTCCTCAGGGTACGAACCTCCAGCTCCAGGGCGGCGCCGCCATCGTGGCACCTGTCAGCGCGTTCCCGGGCGGTGTTCCCGCCAACGCCCTGATCGTGGTGCCGATGGCGAAGCCCAGCGACGAGCTGCTCGCCCAGATCGCCAAGGGTCCGGTCGCGCTCGAGGTCGACCAGATGTGGAAGCTGCTCGGCTTCAACGGTCCGGCGGTGCAAGTCCAGGACGCTGAGGGGCGGCCGGTCGCGATCGGCCTGGAGGACCTGTTGGCCGGGCTCGAGAAGCACTGGCAAGAGAACAAGGACGACCTGAACCGCGGGCGCCTCTACGCCCAGGAGCTGATGAAGTACGGTCGCCACGAGAAGGCCGAGAAGGTGCTGGGGAAGATCGTCGCCAACGGGGGCACCGGGGACGACTGGCTCGGGCTGGGCATCGCGCAGCTCAACCAGGAGAAATGGGACGACGCTGAGGGGACGCTGCGCGGGGCGCAGAACCTGCTTCCCGAGAACCCGCTGCCGTCGTTGCACCTGGCCAAGGTGCTCAAGGCCAAGGAGGACCTCGCCGGCGAACGCACGATGATCGAGCGGGCCATCCAGATCGATCCGAACAGCGTCGACGCCTGGGCGTACCTCTACACGCAGGTGCGGGACCGCGACGGCGAGCCCGCGGCGATCACCGCCGTCCAGGAGCTCTCCGACGCCGAGCCCAACAAGAAGAGCGCGGCGCCCTTCGTGGCCCTGCAAGGCTTCTACTCGGGCGCGGAGGAGACCCGCGACCAGGCGCTCGGGTTCGCCGAGAAGGCGGTCGACCGCAACCCTCGCGACCCGCTCGCCCTCGTCTGCCTCTCCGCGCTCCACGGGCAGAAGGGCGACCTGCAGAAGGTCGTCGAGATCCTGCGCCCCGCGGAGGCGTTGATGGCCCGCGACGTGCGGCTCGCGAACAACTACTTCCAGGCCCTGTTCGAGCTGCGGGACATCGAGCGGGTCACCAAGCTGCTCAACGCGCTCGCCGGCTCGCAGAACGCCCAGGTGAAGCAGTTCGCGATCGAGCGGTCCCGGATGGTCGCGCAGTTCTTGCAGCAGCAGCAGGCCCAGCTCGCTGGCGCCGTCCGCCGGCCGCAGCAGTAGCGTCGGCCGGGCTCCTCGGCCCCGGCCAGCGGGCGGGATCGCCCGCGCCATCCGGCGGGCCCACCCCAGTTCCTTGCCCGAAGTCGACGCGGTCGGGGACCATTCGCCCCGTGGAGCCCGGATCCGTCCTGTCGAAGAAATATCGCCTCACCCGCCGCCTGGCGGCTGGCGGCATGGGAGAGGTCTGGGAGGCGCGCCACGAGCGCACTCGCTGTGAGGTCGCGGTCAAGATCCTCTTGCCCTCGCTGGCCCGGAACGCCGAGGCGCGCTTGCGCTTCGTGCGCGAGGCCCGCGCGACGGCGCGGGTCCACCACCCGGCCATCATCCGCGTCTTCGACGCCGGTGCGCTCTCGGATGGACGACCGTACCTGGTGATGGAGCTGCTTCGGGGCGAGCCCCTCTCGGAGTGGCTCGGCCGGGAAGGACGCCTCGCTCCGCTCGAAGCTTGCGCGCTCTTCGCCGAGGTGGCGCGCGGTCTGGCGGTGGCCCACGCGAACGGCGTTTGCCACCGCGATCTCTCCAGCGCGAACGTGTTCCTGGTGCGGTCGCCGGACGGCTCCCTCCCGCGCCCGAAGATCCTGGACTTCGGCGTGAGCAAGATCGACGAGCCCGAGAGCGCGCAGCACCCGGTGACGCTGTCCGGCAGTCTGCTCGGGTCCCCCGCCTACATGAGCCCGGAACAGGCCTCCGGGGCCGAGTCGGTCGACGCGCGCACGGACGTCTGGTCGCTCGGCGTGCTGCTCTACCAGTCACTCACCGGTGTGGTCCCGTTTCGGGCCCGCACCCAGCATGCGGTGCTGCTGGCGATCATCTCCCAGCCCCACCTGCCGCTGGCCGAGGTCTTGCCTGGCGTCGACCGGGCCCTCGCGGACGCGGTCGAGGGGTGTCTCGTCAAGGACCCCGAGCAGCGCTTCGGTTCGGCGCTCGAGGTCGCCGAGCGCCTGGAGCGGGTGGGGCGTCGGCTGGCGGGCACCGGCGGACGGGTCCCGTTGGCGCCCCAGCGCCGGGTCACCGACCGACTCGGTCCTCGGGTGGAGGCCGCCCTGGTGAACGCCGGCGCGGTGACGCGGGGACTGGTCCAACGCTCAGCGGGGCAGCGGGGCCTCCCGCTCCTGGCCGTGGCGACGGGATGCTGCGGGCTGCTCGTGGGTCTCGGGCTCGGAGTCGCCTGGTCGTCGGGTGCCCTCGTGACCCAGGGCGACGAACACCTGGTCGCTACCGACCCTCCAACGGTGCGGGGTTCTCGGACGCCGCGCTCCAGTCAGGCTCCCGCGCCGCCCGATCGGGGCGCCCCCGAGCCCGACCCGGCCGGGGTTCTCGCCCAACGTAGAGCCGCGGCGGAGCGCCCCCGCTGAGCGGCCCGGTTGGGCGCGCCCCGCCGCGCGGGCGGGGCCGGTCCAACAAGGTCAGAGCGTCGGTCGAGGAGATTGACATCTGAACAGCCGCGCAGTACGACCCGCCTAGACGGTGCGACGTCGAGGACCCACCGTGGGTCGCGCGCCGGTTGTCGGAGCGGGGGCTTCCGCCCTCGTCCCGAGCGTGGTCACCGTAGATCCCGTCGGGCCGGCGCCCGATGATCCCGACCCGCCGAGCAGGAGCCAGTGCGAATGGATCAGAAGGAGCGGACCAAGGCCCTCGAGCTGGCTCTCGCCAGTGTGGAGAAGGAGTTCGGCCGCGGCGCCATCATGCGGCTGAAGGACGGCGAAGTCATCGGCGGCGACGTGCCCGTCATCCCGACGGGGTCGCTGGGGCTGGACATCGCCCTGGGGATCGGCGGCTACCCGCGCGGCCGGATCGTCGAGATCTACGGCCCCGAGTCGAGCGGTAAGACGACGCTCACCCTGCACGCGATCGCGTCGGTGCAGCGTCAGGGGGGGGTCGCGGCGTTCATCGATGCCGAGCACGCCCTCGACGTGACCTACGCCCGCAAGCTCGGGGTCAAGACCGACGAGCTACTGATCAGTCAGCCCGATTTCGGTGAGCAGGCGCTGGAGATCGCCGACATGCTCGTGCGCTCGAGTGCGGTGGATCTGGTGGTCATCGACTCGGTGGCGGCGCTGGTGCCCAAGGCCGAGATCGAGGGTGACATGGGCGACTCGCACGTGGGGCTGCAGGCGCGGCTGATGAGCCAGGCGCTCCGCAAGCTCACGGGGTCCGTCTCCCGATCCCAGTGCATGATCTTCTTTACCAACCAGATCCGGATGAAGATTGGGGTGATGTTCGGCAGCCCGGAGACGACGAGCGGTGGCCAGGCCCTGAAGTTCTACTCGTCCGTTCGCCTCGACGTTCGCCGCATCGGCGCGATCAAGGAGGCGGCGACGGGCGTGACGGCCCCCAAGGGTGAGATGCAGGTCGTGGGCAACCGCACCCGCGTCAAGGTCGTCAAGAACAAGCTCGCCGCGCCCTTCCGCGAGGTGGAGTTCGACATCCTCTATGGCAAGGGGGTGAGTCGGTCGGGCGAGATCGTCGATATGGCGAGCGACCTGAACCTCATCCAGAAGAGCGGGGCCTGGTACTCCGTGGACGGCGAGCGGATCGGGCAGGGGCGAGACAACGCGCGGCTGTTCCTCGAGCAGAACCCCGAAACCATGGCGAAGCTCGAGCAGCGCCTCCTTGAGCATCATGGGATCGTCCGTCGCGAGGTCGTGGCGAGCGGCGCGGCGGAGGAGCCCGCTCGGTCGCCGAAGGGGGCGGCGGCCCAGCCCGGGAGCGGAGCCAGTAGCGGGGCCGGCAAGCGGAGCGCGCCTCGGGCGTCCTGACGCGGGGCGCCAACCTCGGACTTGGGGGGGCCCCACGACCGGTCCAGGCTCGGTTGGAAGGGGATGCCAGCGCGACAGGCTGTGGGCAAGCTCGGGAAAAGCCGTTCCTGCGTTCTGGAGAAGCTCCGGGGAAGGTGCGGGGGGACACCCCCCTGGAGGGGGGCGTTTCCGTGGTCCAGGCCCGGTTAGCCTTGCCCGTTCGCGGGGTTAGGGGGGGTGCAGCAGTAGCTGCCAGAAGTTGTCATAAGGGTTCGAAATAAAAGATAAAACTCCGGTTGCCTTGACGCGCATGACCCCGTCCCATAACCCGAGCCGCAGGTACTGATGCCAGGCAAGACGAGCCGCCACTGGTACCCGGCATCGGGCCGGATCGGGCCCCGGAAGGAGCTCCGGTCCTCGTCGCTCGTCCCGCGCATGGCACCGGCGGCGCTGCGACTACCGGACCCTCGGGTTGCCCAGCTCTCGCTCCCCTTCGCCAGCAAGGGACCGCAGATCTTCGTGCACGAGGGGGCCCGTCAGGCGCTCGAGCGGCGCTTCGCGGCGGCCTTCTCCCGGCCGATCCAGCTCGCGATCACCGACAACCGGCGCCGGATGGTGACCTACGCGGAGGTCGGGGAAACCCTCCGGCTCCGGGTCCACATGATGTTCCTCGGGGCTCCGGACGACGTCCTGGATTCGCTCGTCCGCTACGTGCACGAGAACGCTCGTGACGCATCGAAGCGCATCGGGGAGTTCATCGGAGCGAACGGCCACCGGATCCGGGCGTCCCGGAAGGTGCCCGGCCCGCTCCGCACCCGCGGCCGTTTCCACGACCTGGTTGGGATCCTGTCCCGGGTCAACGATCAGTACTTCGGCTCGAGCGTCACGGACGTGCTGATCACCTGGGGGAGGCGGTCCCGGCCTCGCGGCGACCGCAGGACGGCCATCAAGCTCGGGAGCTACAGCGCTGCCGAGCGCCTCATTCGCGTGCACCCGGCGCTGGACCAGGAGTGGGTTCCCCGCTACTTCGTCGCCTACATCGTGTTCCACGAGTTGCTCCACCACCTCTTCCCCGGGGAGCTGCGGCGGGGGCGACTGCTGGTGCACTCGGCAGAATTCCTCCGCCGTGAGGCGGAATTCCGGCAGTACGAGCGCGCGCTGGAGTGGGAGCAGAAGCACCTCCGGCGGCTGCTCGGCGCGCGGTGAGCCCCGTCTCCACGGCAGCGGGGCAGGCGCCGCGTGCGGGAGCGCGGTGGCTTCAGAACTCGAAGGCGAGTCCAGCCATCCAGGTGGTCGCACCGACGTCGAGCCGGTCGCTGCCGAAGCCGTCGAGGCCGGTCGTCAAGAACTCGCCGAAGGCGTAGACGCTGTTGAGGCCCGTGGTCGTGTCCATCTCGAGCGCCGAGGCGCGGTCGAGCGAGTCGAGCAGGAACATCCCGCCGAGCGCCGCGTGATAACCGTAGGAGGAGCCCTTGCCGACGACGCCATCCGCGCGCTCGAGGTGCTCCTCGCCGCGCGCCCACCAAAGGGCGTAGCCGAGCCCCCCCTTGGCGTAGACCGCGAGGGGCACCTTGGTCTGCTGCGCGAGGACATCGACCCGTAGCACCGCCACGAGGTAGGCGGGGAGGACGCGGAGCCGGGTTTCTTCGCCAGACGGGCCCGAACCGTCCATGAGCGGCGCCTTCGCCTTCGCCGTGAAGGTGCCGAGTCCCAATCCCGGGCCGAGGCTGCCCACGGAGGGGATGCGCAGGAGCTGGTAGTCGAACTCGAGCCCGACGAGGTAACGCCGCTTGTCACCGAAGACGTCGTCGTACGGCGTGCCGGAGGCCGACTCATCGACGCGCGGGCGGTAGGGACCGAACCGGAGCTCGACGGCCATGTGCTGCGGCGACTGAAACCCCGCCCCCCGTTCGAGCCCACCGTAGGGCCCGAACTCGTCCACGCCTTGCGCGCTGGCGGCCTGCGCGGCCACGAGGGTGGTCGCCGCCGCCGCGCCGGCGAGCCCGAATCGCCGCCAGCTCATGCTCTTGGTCGCCTCCGGCGCCGGGCGCCGAGCAGGGCAGCCGCGGCGAAGAGCGCTCCGAACGAGGCGGGCGCTCGCGCCCGCGAGAAGGCACAGAAGCCGCCGCCCGCGGTGCCCCCGGCCTCTCGGTAGGCCTCGAAGAAGGTGGTCACCGGTTGGGGCGTTCCACACACCACGTTGGAGAGAGGACCCGGGTTGCCGAGCAGATCCACACCCGAGACGCCGACCGCGAAGGTGGTCCCGTCCGTGAGCCCGGTCGCCAGCCCCTCGGTGGCCAGGACCGTCTCGCCCTCGCCGCACTGGTAGGCGTCGTCCGGGATGGTGCCCGGCACCAGCACACCGAAGTCGCACGCGCCCTGCACGGTGCCGGTCGCCCCGCCCGACGTCGAGGGCGTCGAGCCGCCCGCGGCAGGGGTCCCACCGGCGTTCGACCCCGCGCCAGCCGCGCCCAACACTCCGCCGTTGCTCGTCGCCGCGCCGGCCGCGCCCGGGACACCGCCGTTGCTCGTCGTCGCGCCGGTCGCGCTCGAGGCGCCGCCGGTGCCCGCCGTCGCCCCGCCCGCGCTGGCCGCGTCGGTGGCGGAGGCGCAGTAGATGCGGTAACCGGCCCAGTCGTTGCTGTCAGTGATCTCCCAGCTCACCTGGAGCTTGTCCTCCGCCACTTCGGTGGAGATCCCCGAGGGCGCCGCGGGGCCCGTGAGATCGATGCCGGTGTCGAAGGTGGCGGCCGTGCCGCCGAGCTCCTGCCCGTTGACGAGGAGGAAGTAGAGCTTGAGCGTCATGCCCCCGGTCGCCAGGTCTCCGGGCTCGCAGTCCTCGACGGTCCCCTGGCCCTCGACCTCCCCTCCGTCGTCTTCCAGGGTCGCGATGTCCTGCATACGGACGCGAATCGTGTACGAGTCGTTCTTGGCCCCCTCGGCGAAGACGCGCCAGCAGCTCGCGCTCCCGCTGCTCCGCTCGTCGTAGATGGAGCAGTCCGCGCTCTGCGACGCCCAGACCTGGAGGTTGTAGCCGCCGGCGTCCCGAACGGTGACCTTGAAGAGGAAGGCGTCGTCCGAGATGCAGTCGGCCCGGGTCACGTAGTACCGCTTCTCGATCGACTCGCCGTGGTTCTCGCCGAGCTCCCGCTGGGGGTTCGGGTTGATCGTGATCGACGCGGCCAGCGCGGGACTGGCCAGCGCCGCCACCACGGCGGCGGCGCCGACGACGGCGATCCAGAGGGTTGGGCGCGATCCCATCGGGAGGCTCCTTTCAGCACAGAGCGTGCCACGGTGCAATCGCGGTCGCGACCGCTCTTGGGCGCCGGGCGAGCAGCGGGCGCCGGCGTCCGGTACGCCATCCTGGCGAATCGGGTCGGTCCGCTGCCAAAGTGACAGCTTGTTGCTAGGGTTCGCCGAGATGGCGAGCACCACGCCGCCGCCCGCCGAGCCGCCCCACGCGGACCAGGAGCCCGCCGACGGGCAAGCCCCTGGCGTGACCCAGGGGCTCGTCACCCACCAGCGAGGCCCCGGCGGGCTCGTCATCCGGGTCGCCTCCCAGGAGTCCGCTCCAGCCGAGGCGCGGCGCTCGATCGAGGAGCTCGAGCGTTACGCGCTCGGCGCCGCCGATCTGGCGAGACCGCGGCTCACCTTCGGGGTCGGCGTCCTCTCGCTCGAGTACGAGGTCGGGCCCGCCCTCGCCGAGCCGGAAGCCCTGCGCGTGCTCACACCGGCCGCGGTGGGCGAGCGGCTCGAGCGGGTCGCCGTCGCGCTGGCCCACCTGCACGCTCAGGGGATCGCCCACGGTCACTTGAGCCCGGAGGTGCTCACCCTCGGTGACCGCGCCGTGGCGGGGCTGGGGGTCGCCGCCTTGCTCGAGCGGGGGTCGCCGGGACGGGCGGCGGCTGCGCTCCCGGAGTCGCTGCGCGCGCCGGAGCTGGGGAGCCGTGGGCCCACCCCCGAGAGCGACGTGTTCGCGCTCGGGGTGCTGGTGCAGCAGCTCACGCGAGCGCTCGGCGAGCCGAACGTCGGTCCGTGTCGGACGACGGAGGCGCTCGAGCGCTGGGCTGAGCGAGCGACCGCCACGCGCCCCGCCGACCGCCCCCCCGTGGGCTCCCTCGCCGGCGTCGCCCGCTCGCTCGCCGCCGACGGCCCCACGGTCGCCGCTCCCGTCGGCTCTTCCACCGAAGGCTCCGCGATGGCCGAGGTCGACGCGCCCTACCTGACGGAGCCGGTGGGCTCCCCCCCTCCCACCGCTACTCCGCGCTCCGCGCCCCCGGCGCGGCGAGCCGTCCGGTGGGCGCGTCCGCTGGCCTCGCGAGGCGAAGGCTCGCCGCCGCCGTCGGTAGGCTCGCCGCGAGGTCGCTCCTGGGGCGTCATCGTCGCGCTGGCGCTCGCCGGCGGACTGATGGTGGGCACGGTCCTTCTGGTCTTCTTCCTCGGCTGGCGTCGCGGCGGCAGCGCGGCGTCGGTCCCCGCGCCGCCGCCGGGCGGGCGGGGCCTCGCTTCCGTGGCGCCGAGTACGCCGGGCGGCGCGAGCCCCCCCGCGCCGCCGGAGGCGCCGTCGCCCTCGGCGCTCGCGCCCCCTTTCGGCTCCAGCGCCGCCGCCCCCGCGCTCGCTCACTCCGGCGATCTCATCGCGCCGCCCGTCGCCGCGCTCCCGGCCTCGCACGCCCGAGCCGTGATGCCGATCGACCCGGAGTCGCCGAGCCTCGGCGACCCACGCTCGCTGGTGACCGTCGTGCTCTTCGGCGACCCCGCGTCGCCGCGGTCCCTCGCCGTGCTGGCCGCGCTGCGGCGAGCGGCGAGCTCGATCGGCGACGTGCGCCTGGTGTGGCGGCACGCGACGCACGATCTGGCCGGCGCGCGCGCGGCGCGGGCGGCGACCGCGATCCGGCGAGCCCGCGGGGCTGACGCCTTTTTCCTCTTCCTTGCCGCCGTGGCGCGGGGCGGCGGCGCCCCCCGCGACGACGCCCTCCTGCTGGCCGCGGGCGCGGCGAACACCGACGCCATCGAGCTCCGCCGCTGGCTCGCCTCGCCGGAGCCGATGGACGAGATCGAGCGGGACCGCGCCCTGGCCGTGCTCTTCGGGGTGCGCGAGCCGCCGGTGCTCTTCGTGAACGGCCTTCGCGTCGCGGGGGAGCTGCGGGTCGCGCGGCTCGAGGCCCTGGTGCGCGAGGAGCGACGGAAGGCGGCCACCCGCGTGGCGGACGGCGTCCCGCCGGCGGACCTCTACCCCGACCGCGCCGCCCACAACCTGGTTCGGGTCGGCGCGGCGGTCCGACTCGGTCGCTGCCCCACCCTCGCCCGGGCGCCGTGGCGCGGCGCGGCGCGCCCCCTGGTCACCGTCGCGGAGTTCACCGACTTCGAGTGCGCCCTGTGCGCCGATCTCGCCCCGGCCATCGACCGACTGGTGCGCCCCGGGGGCGACGTGCGGCACGTCCACCTCGACCTCCCGCTCACCCAGCACGCGAACGCCCAGCGGGCCGCGGTCTTCGCCCGTGAGGCCCACGCGGCGCATGGCGCCGAGGTCTTCTTCCGGCTCGGTGCCGCGCTGCGCCGCTCCGCCGCCCCGCTCGACGACGCCGGGCTCAGCGCCGCCGCGGCCTCGCTGGGGCTCGACGGCGCCTCCCTGCTCGCCGGGGCGCGCCGGGGTGACCGCGCGCCCGACGTCGCCGCCACGGTCGAGGAGGCGCGGCGGCTCGGCGTCCGTGGGATCCCCACGCTCTACGTCAACGCGCGGCGCCTCGACGGCGTGCGCGGCCCCGCCGAGCTCAACGCCGCGGTCGTCCAGGAGCGCGCGCGCGCCGCACGCCTCGTCGCGGCCGGCATCGACGCTGGGCGGGTGTGGGAGCTGCTCTGCGGCGCCGAGTGAGCGCGTTCGCGTCCGCCGCGGGCCGCGGTCAGAGCCGGACGACCACGTGCGCCTGGCGTCGCAGGCCCTCCAGCCAGCGGCGCCGCGCCTGGTCCATCTTTCGTAGGTAGACGCGGTTCTCGAGCTCACCCCGGGCCTCTTCGAACGAAGGCAGCTGGGACTCCTCGCGCTCCACGATCTTCACGATGACGAGCTGCTCCTCGAGCCGGATCGGCGCCGAGATCTCGCCCACCTCCAGGGCGAGGACCGCGCGGTCCACCACCGGGGCCAACATCCCCGGCTTCATCGCCGGGAGCAGCCCGCCGCGCGCGCGCGTTCGTGCGTCGCTCGAGTAGGCGCGGACGAGCTCCGCGAAATCGGCGCCGGCGCGGGCCTCCCGCACGATCCGGGCTGCCAGGTCGCGCTGGGCGTCCGCGCCGCCCTGGGGGGGGACGTGGAGCCAGGCCGCGCGGAAGCTCAGGCGCCGGCGCTCGTCGGCGACCGCGTCTCGGTACTCTGCCTGCAGGTCGTCCTCGGTGATGCGGATGCGCCCCTGCAGTCGGAGGTTCATCAGCTTCGCGTCGAGCACCTGCCGGCGGATCTCCTTGCGGTACTCCTGCTCGGTCATCCCGCTCTTCGTCGCTTCGCTCACCAGCTCCGCGACCGACAGCCCGTTCTGGCCGGCGATCCGCTGCATCGCCGCGTCGATTTCCTGGCTGGTGACGACGATGCGAGCGCGCGCGGCGGCGCGCTCCTCGACCTGCTCGTCGATCATCCGATCGAGGACCTCCCGGTAGATCTGCGAGATCGCGGCGTTGCGCTCCGTGCCCACCCGGGTTTCCTGGTAGATGCGCACGAGGAAGGGACGCGCGCGCTCGCGGAGCTCGCTGAGGAGGATGGCGTGATCGCCCACCACGGCCACGATGCGCTCGACGACCGCCGCGTGGCTCGGGGTGGGGCCCAGCGCGATCGCGACCGCGCCGGCCAGCAGGAGCGAGCCGACCCAGCGACGGAGCCGGGTCAAGGGCGATCGGGACATGCGGCGCGTCATGTAGCACCTCGCGCCGCGCCGCCCAATCCTCTGCGGTCGGTGAGGTTCGGTCACGGGGCCGCGGTCGCCCGGCGGCGAAAGCGCCAGCGCGTCCCCAGCCGCCCCACGGCCTCGGCCGCGAAGAGCAGGAGCACGGCCAGGGCGGCTTCCCGCGACGCGTCGACCCGACCGGTCACGCCCCCGGTGTGGATCGGCACCGCCAGCTGCCCGGGGTCACGGGGGCGCTGGGTGAGCTCCTCGGCGGTGAGGGTGACGATACGCGTCTCCCTGTCCTGATCGCGGACGACGCGGTACCGCCCTAGCTCGGCGGGCGTGTAGACCCCTCGGGGCCCCCCGTGGGTCGGATCCCGGTCGGGCGCGACGGTGACGGGGGCCCCCGCCGGAGGAGTGAGCCGGACCCCGTCCTCTCCCTGGAAGACCCACGGCGTCCCCGCCGTCGTCACGCGGGGGCCGTGGCGACGGGCGGCCTCGTCGATGGCGTGCGCGAGGAGCGCCAGGAAGGCGGGACGGAGCGCGAAGTCGCTCTCGCCTGGCGACGCCGGGAGCGCAGCCGTCATCACCAGACCCCGCCCCAGCTCGCGCTCGAAGAGGAAGGGGTCGCCGTCGGTCCAGCGCGCGAGCACGCGGGCCCCTCCGGGGAGCGAACCGCTGAGCGGGACGCGTCCCCGCGGCGCGAGCGAAGCGAGGCCCGAAGCCTCGGGGCCTAGCGCGGTAGCCGTGGCCGGATCGATGCCGGGCGCCGCCGTCTCCGACCAGCGCGGCGAGCCCGCCACGAAGGGCTCCAGGTTCGCGCCGAGCTCGGCCCGGCCCGCGTTCGGACCGAGCAACGCTAGGGCGACGCCGCCTCGCTCGAGCCACCTGACGAGGGCCTCGCGCGCCTCGGGGCCGCTCCCCGCGGGATCGTCGAGCACCAGGGCCGACCACCCGACGTAGGAGGGGGCGTCGTCGGGGAGGAGGGTGAGCGGCTTCACCGTCGCGCCCGCCTCGAGCGCGCGCAGCGCCTGCTCCACGATCGGCGGGCCGCCGGTCGCTGCCGTCCCCGAGCTCGGATCCGCGAGCACGGCGATGGTGGTCGCGCCGCGCTCCTCCGCGATGGGCGCGCGGTCGTTGTGGTGCGCGGCGTCGCGCCCGGTCAGACGAGCGTCGAGTTCGCCGAGCAGTGGCGGGAGCTCGACGACGACCGTCTGCGTGCCCGACCGCTCGGCGATCGGTGCCGAGCCGACCACGGCGCCCTCCGAGGGCCGCGCCGAGGCGGCGCTCGTGGTTGGCGCGGACGCCCGCGGGGGAAGGTCGGCGCCGACCACCTCCACGCGGCGTCCGGCAGCGGCAGCGGGCTCGTTGCACGCGATCTCGGCCGTGACGCGCGACCCGCGGCGTTCGGCGCGGACGACGCCGCAGTCGGCGGCGGGTCGGGTGAGCTCCGGGAGCGGCGCCCAGACCGGCGGGGAGCCTTGGGGCAGCTCGTCGCCGGCCAGGTCGCTCAGGACGAGGACCCGTCGGTCCCCGTGCGGCAACTCCGCGAGCGCGGCGCGTGCGAGCTTCACCGCGTTCGCCAGGTCGGTGGCGCGATCGGACACGGCGAGCGCGTCGAGCGTGGCGCGCGCCGCCGGGAGATCGGTGGTCGCCGCCAGCGCCAGGCGCGAGGGACGTCCCGCGAGCACGATCGCCACCGCGTCCCCGTCGCGAGAAGAACGGAGCAGTTCCCGAGCGCCGGCGACCGCTCGCTCCCAGCGCCCGGCCCCGCCTGGGGCGGCGAGCCGCATGCTCGCCGAGTCGTCGAGCACGATGGCGAGCGCCACCGACGCGCCAGCGTCCCTGTCCAGGGAGAGCCGCGAGCACCGCACCAGCGGTCCCGCGCCGAGCGCGGCCAGCGCCGCCACGAGCAGGCCTCGGATCGCGAGCAAGGTGCGATCCTCGAGGCGGCTGCGGCGCCGGGCCACCGGGGGAGCCGGGGGGACGAGTGAGGTCGGCGGGAATTCGCGCTCCTGCGCCCGCCCTCGGCGCAGGAGGTGCGCGGCCACCGGCACCAAGACCAGGAGCGCGACGGCGAGCGCGGCGGTGACGAGGAAGGTCACGGCCGGAACCCCTGCGCGGCTGCCAAGATCGCCCGCACGACCTCGATCGGATCGGTGTCCGACACCGCGCGCACGAGCGCGCCCCCGCGCGGCAGGAGGCGATCCTGCCACCGTTGCGCCTGCCCTTCGAGTGCCTCGAGGTAGGTGGATCGAACTGTCGACCCGTCGGTCTCCACCACCCGCGCCCCCTCGCTCGAGCGCAGTCGCACGGGACCCGTGAACGGGAACTCTGCCTCCAGTGGGTCGAGGATGCGCACCACGATCACCGTGCGCCCCTCCGTCGTCAGCGCCGCGATCTGCGGCACGGCGTCCTCCGGGAGGTCCAAGAGGTCGCTCAGGAACACCACCACCGAGCCGCGCCGCGCGTGGCGCGCGATGGGGTCGACCGCTCGCGAGATGGCCTGGCGATCGCCCGCCAGATCCCCGTCGGGGAGCACCGCCTCGAGCGCATCCAGCAGGCGCTCGAAGGCCTCCCGTCCAGCTCTCGCCGGCAGCGGTCGCCGTCGTTCCCCGCCGAGCCAGTCGAGCCCGACCGGGTCGCCGCTGGCGAGGGCGATCCGCGCCAGCGCCGCGGCGATCACGGCGGCGAACGCCAGCTTGGCGCCGGGGGCGCCGTCGCCGCGGAAGCCCATTGAGCGGGTGGCATCGACGAGCAGCCGCAGCGAACGATCCGTCTCCGTCTCGAACTCACGCACGAGCAGGCGGCCGTGGCGGAGGAACGCGCGGTGATCGAGCCACCGGAGGTCATCGCCGGGGACATAGCTCCGGTGGCCGCCGAACTCGACGCCGGTGCCCCGTCGCCGGCTGCGGTGTGCGCCAGCGTACACCCCAGCGGCCACCGTCCGCGCCTGCAGGCGCAGCGGGGCGAGCCTGCCCCAGTCGAGCGCCTCGCGGAGCTGCCGGTCCGGGATCACGCGCGGCTTCCCCCGTCGCCCCGCGCCGCCGTCACCGGCCCCCCGAGAGGCTCATCACCGCGCCGAGCAAGATCCCGAGGAGCGCAGCGGCGAGGGCGAACCAGACCACGACCCGGGGCAGCCCCGTCGCCGCAGGGGTGAGCGACGGCGTGGCTCGCGCCCCGACCGTGACGCCGGGCGGATGGGGGAGCTGAAGGACCGGATCGGTGTCGCGGCGCTCGAGCTCGGCGCGCGACGGCGGGGGTAGGATCGAGGTAACGTCGTCGGGTCGTCGCAGCGCGGACTCGATCGCCGCGCGGAGCGCGGCCGCCGAGGGGTAACGTGCCTCGGGCTCCTTGGCCAGGGCATGCAGTACTACCCCCTCGAGCGCGGGGGGGATGGGGGCGCGCGGAGCGCGACGGGTGGGCGGCTCGGGCTCCTCCATCAGGTGCGCGGACATCATCGCGATCGGGGTCGCGGCCTGGAACGGGAGCGTGCCGGTCACGAGCTCGTAGAGCATGACTCCCGCCGCGTAGACGTCGCACCGCTCGTCCACCTCGTCCCCGCGAGCCTGCTCCGGCGCCATGTACTCGGGCGTCCCGAACACCATGTTCTGTTGGGTGAGGGCGTTGACCGAGCACTGCAGCTCGCCGCGCAGGATCTTCGCCATGCCGAAGTCGAGGACTCGCACGTGGTCGGCCCCGTCGCGCTGCTCGACGATCACGTTGAGCGGCTTGAGGTCCCGGTGCACGACCCCGGCCGCGTGCGCCACCTCGAGCCCCTCGCAGATTTGACACACGATCCGCATCGCGCGCGCCGGATCCATCGGTGCGCCGCCGGCAACGACGTCGAGGGAGGGGCCGTCGAGCAGTTCCATCGCCATGTAGAGATCGCCGCCGCTCGTCTCGCCGAAGTCGAGCAGGCGAGCCACGTGCTCGCCCGTCAGGTTCCGCAGGATCCGGGCCTCGCGGGCGAAGCGCCGCGGCACCTGCGGGTCGTCCAGCAGGTGTCGGTGCAGGATCTTGAGCGCGACCCGGTCGTCGGGCACGAGGTCTACCGTGGCCCCGGCGTTCGTGCTCGTTGCTGCCGACCCAATCACGCGAGCGACATGGACGACTCCGCTGCCGCCCTCCCCGAGCGCGCGCTCGACCCGGAACCGCTCGGCGAAGACGTCGCCAGGGGCGACCCGGCCCTCGGCGAACGGCGCCGCGCCCGCGGCGGGATCCCGGAAAACGGATTCGGACACGCTCTCGTCGTCGGCGCCCGGCGTCGGGGAGAGATCCACCTCCGTCATGGCGCTCCCTGCGCGGCGCCTCTCGTGCAGGCGGCGATGATCTTCGGGCTCAGCCGCATGGGGTCGAGGCGGGCGGTGGGGTCATGGGCTCGCCAGTCCGCGCACGCGGCGGCTGCCAGCCCCGTCGCGTCGAGCGCGACGTAAGCCTCGAGCAGCTGCCGGTGCACGGCCGCGAGCGTGGGGTGCGACAACGTCCCCGCCGTGAGGAAGCCGTTGCCCCGCCGCACGGCGTCGACGTAGCGCCCCCCCCGGACGTCGGCGAGGAGGGCGGGGAGTTCGGTTTGGACGCGCTGCTGGACAGCGCGCTCCTCGCCGGCCGCCTCGGAGCACTGAGCCCGGTCGCCGGCGCTGGCCGCGGCGCGGCCCTCTTCGGTGAGTATCAGGTCGGTGAGCGGGACCAACACCACCTCCCCGCGCTGGAGCGTGCGGCCACCGAGCCCGTTGTAGTGGTCCAGCTCCCACGCCTTGGCGACGTTGCCGAGGAAGCGGTAGGCGATGGTCAGCGTGGAGTCGCTCCCCCGCACGACCACGCGGAGGTGATACGGGACACGGATCTCCGCGCCTTCCTCCGGGGTGAGCCAGGCATGGGTGTCGTTGGCCATCGCCAGTTTTCCGGCGCGGTGGGGGGCCCCGAGCAGCTCGGTCGCCAACCCGTTCCAGGTTTCCCCGCGGTGGACACGGTGGTGCCCGACCGCGGGCACCTCGAGGCGCATGCCAGCGACGATCGGCGTGCCCCCGTCGGCGTCGAGGCCGTTGGCCACCACCAGCAGCTGTTCGTGCTGGATCTTGCCGTAGAACCGCTCCGCGATCGACGCGAGGGTGTCGCCCTTCTTGACGACGTAGGGGAACGCTGCCGCGCGGACCGTCAGCAGGCTCGCGGCGACGACGAGCGCGGTCGAGCAGAGCCAGTTTCTCATGGTCGGTCCCCGGGGGGCAGCGCGCCCCCGCGGCCGACGATAGCACTCGGATGAAGGCGGGGGCACCGCGCCCGCGAGCCGGGGGTCGGCCCGTCGGCGAGCCGGCGTCGAGGCTTCGTCCTCGGGTCCAGGCTCGTCACGTCCAGGACAGGGTCGAATCCAGCTCGGGGTCGTGGGATTTGCGGAGGGCCGCGGCAGCCAGGATGCAGTAGACGGGGCTCACCACGAGGTGGTAGCGGTCATCGCCGAAGAACACGGCGTGCGTCGCTGCGGTCACCAGGATGAGGCCGAACGAGTAGCGCCCCACGGGGCCCAGCCAGGGACGGCCGGGGAGCGGCAGCAGCCCGACGACGGCCGTGAGCAGGACGGCGTAGTGGAATGGGTGATGGTCGGCCCGGAAGGCGTAGACGGACGCCGCCAGCAGGACGCCGAGCAGCGCACCCTGGACGATCATCCGGGTCCACCCGTCGTTGCGCCAGACGCGGCCCACCACCGCGAGACTGCCCACGGCGAGCAGCAGGCGGTGGAAGAAGGACATCAGCTCGCGCCCGGCGACTCGCCGCGGTTCTGGCCAAGCTGTCGGATCGGCCTCCCGGAGGTACTCGACGGCGAACGACTCGTGGTTGAAGGTCTGCGCGAGCTTCAGCGGGGCCTTGCGCAACCAGCCCCAAGGGTCGCGGGCGATTGCGCGCCGGCCGACCGACGCCCAGCAGCGATCCTGCTGGACCTGGCCGGTCACGACGGGGCAGCCGTCCTGGGCCCGGAGCGCGACGAAGCGGCCGGTGTCGGAGAGGGCGCCGATGGCCAGGTTCCAGCCGGCGTTGGTCGAGACGAAGGCGCAGCCGTCCATCACCCTGCAGTTGCGTGCCGTCCACGGCAAGACCACGAGCACGCAGAGGGCGGTGGCGAGGGCTCCACGCAGGAGCGCTGAAGGCCACGGTCTGGGCTGCGTGAAGACGAGCAGCGGGGCGGCGAGGAGCGAGGCGGGGCGCACCAGGGTCGCGAGCCCCAGGACGGCGCCGCCGAGGAGCACCCCGCGCACGCTGCCGCGATGCCGCACGGCGGCCCAGCCCGCGACGACGAGCAGAAAGCCAGTGAGCGGTTCGCTCATGAGCACCGCGGTGTACACGATCAGCCCCGGGTGCAGCGCCGCGATGGCACCCGCGATGCGCGCCCGGGTGGGGTCGAGCAGGTGGCGCGCGAAGCGGTGCACGGCCGCCGCCGTCGCCGCGCCGATCGCGGCGTTGGCGAGCGGCGCCACGAAGCTCGCCGAGCCGAACAGCCACCGCACCAGGGGGCCGAAGAGGACATAGGTCGCCGCCAAAAAGCCGCTGTAGCCCACCGGGTAGTGGCACCAGGCCTTCCACACCGGTATGCCGTCGATGATCACGTCCTCGGAGTAGCCAAGGCCGGCCGCGATCCGCTCCGCCCCGAAGTCGTAATAGTGGCCATCCCAGACGGGCTCGCGCGACCACGCGATGGCGACGAAGATCCGCGGTAGGAGCGCCACCACCAGGAGCGCGACGGTGAAGGCGAGATCCACCCCGCCCTGGCGGAACGCGACAGATCCGTGCGCCGAGGTGAGGCGGGGAGAGGTCAAGGGGCTGGCTCACCCGTGGCGGCACGCCACAGCCGCATCCGCCGGAGGTAGGTCCGGGAGACGTGGGACGGATCGAGCTGGAGGTACTTGGCGACCTGCTGGACGAATCCGCGCGTGTAGACCAGCGCGGGGAGCTGCCGGAAGTCCTCGGCCTCGATCGCGCGCAGGTGCGTCGCAGCGATCTTCGTGTGTCGCGCGATGTCGTCGATCTCGACCCCCTGGGCCTCGCGCACCTTGGCGAGCAAGGGCCCCGTGAACTCGGTTTCGGCGTTGATCTCGCGCGCGAGCTCCTGCTGCAGCATCGCCCGCTCCGCCGCGATGGCCGCGTCCACGCGCACGTCCCGCGCCGGCTGATCCTCGTCCGTCTCCGGGAACGCGGACAGGTCGTAGGCGCGTCGGCGGACGGGGTCGAGCAGCGTGTCGTAGGCCTCCTCGATCCGCGTCTGCTCGGCGCGCAGCTGCTCCTCGGTGAGCAACGACGTGAGCGCCAGGCCGCCCGATTGGTACACTTCTCGCTGTCGCTTGTAGGCGCGCCGCACCTCCTCGTCGGTTGCGCCGCGGTGGGTCCAGAGCCGTTCGTAATGGGTGGGCTCGGAGGGGATGATGGGGACGCGGGGTGCTGCGTGCGCCTGCTCGCGGGTGCTAACCAGCGCGAGGACGCGGCGCGCGATGCGCTCGAGGTTGCGCGCGCTCTTGCTCGTCGGGCTGTCGATGAGCAGGGGGCGGCGACGGATCACGCTGAGCCACACGGCGTCGTCCTGCTCGACGTGGCCGATGTGATCGACGTCGACGCCGAGGTACCGCTCGGCCATGTCGTGCATCGCGCCGCCGAGCTCGGTGTCACTGCGCAACCGCACCCCGTTGACCACCAGGCGCGGTCGGAGCTGCGCGAGTTCGTCGGCGGCGAGCGCCGCGAGCTTGGGGTCGTAGCGGGAGAGGCCGCGGATGAACTCGAGCGGGCTCGGAAGCGGGGGGAGCTCGTTGAGCGCGCGCTCCACCAGGCGCATCCGGAAGCGGTCCTTGACCAGCGTACCCCGCAGGCGTCGCTGGAACAGGGCGCGGACGAAGCGATAGGTGGCCTCGACGCTCGGGGGCTCCGGCGTGGTGACGCAGACGCCGAGGTCGGCCGAGAGGAAGAGGTCGAGCGTCGCCGGGGCGGTCCCCGCGCCGAGATCCAGCAGCACGTAGTCCACGTTCAGCTGGCGCAGGCCGCGCGCCCAGCGCATCCGCCGCCCTGGGCGCAGCGGCGCGGTCGACCCCGTGGCGTACAGCTGTGGCAGCAGGGAGAGCCCCGGGATCGGGGTGGGCACCGACTCGAGATCGTCGGGCTCGTCGTCCTCGGCGCTCGGCCGACGACCCGGGGCCTCGACGCCCAGCAGGGTGTGGAGCTCTGCTCCGGCCGGGTCACTGTCGACGAGGATGACCGCGCGCCCGAGCTGCGCCAGATACACGGCGAGGTTCGTCGCCAGGACGCTCTTTCCCACGCCGCCGCGCCCACCGCCGATCGCGATGACGTGGCGGACGTTCGGTGGGGGGCCGTTGGGCGACCCGCGGGGGTCCGCGCGGCCGGAATCGACCATGTCCCCGATCTACCAGGTCGCGCCGAAGCCCAGCAACCGGTACCCTCCGCGGCCGATGGTCCGCGACGGATCTCCAGGCTCGTCGTTGGGTGGGCGCGGTTTCGGTGCGGCGTGGCCCCTGTTGGTCGGGCTCCTCGTCGGCGCGCCGATCGCTTGTGGGACGGCGACCGGGGCCAGTGGGAGCCGCTGGAGCGCCGGGGGCGCTCAACCAGGTGAGCTACCGGGGATCAACACCTCCGACCTGACCGCTCGCGAGACGAGCGAGTGGTGGGCCGCGGTGAACGAGCTCGACGCGCCGTGTCCCGGCCAGGCCGTCAGCGTCGCGCAGTGCGTGCTCGAGTCGCGCCCCTGTTCCGGCTGCCGCCCGGCGGCGGAGCTTCTGCGCGACCAGATCCGCCTCGGACGGCCCCGTGCGCAGGTCGAAACCGCATTTCGGCTCCGGTTCGACCCGGAGCAGGTGGTCGACCTCGACGTCGCGGGTTCGCCCGGCAAGGGGGCGGCGAAGCCCAGCGTGGTGATCGTCGAATGGTCGGACTTCGGATGCCCGTTCTGCGCCCGCGCCGCGGCCATGCTGCGTGCCGAGGTGGACGCCTATCCCGACCAAGTCCGCTTGGTCTTCAAGCACTTCCCACTCGATTATCACCTCCACTCCATGGATGTCGCGCTGGCGTCGGTGGCCGCTGACCGGCAAGGGAAGTTCTGGGAGTTCCACGACGCACTCTACGCCGATCGGGAGTCGCACGACCCCGCCAGCGTCGACAAGCTGGCGCGGGAGCTGAGGTTCGACATGGCTCGCTTTGCGGCCGACCGCGCCAGCGCCGAGGCTCGGGCCTCGGTGGAGCGAGACGTGAAGCAGGCGGACGCTCTCGGGCTGAGCGGTACCCCGTTCATCTTCGTGAACGGCCGTCACTTCGACCTCTCTGTCTTTGACCTTGGCACCGAGCTCACCCCGTGGGTGGAGCTCGAGATCGAGCTGGCGACGGGGCGACGTCCGCACGCGCGCCGGCGCTCGGGGCGCGCGTCCAACGCTGCGCCGCAGGCGGTATCGCCTCGAGCGACGGAGCCGGACCGATGAAGGGCGCCGCGGACGGCGGCGGCTGTTTCCCGACCGGGCGTCACTACCCGGGGATCGCCGGGCTGCTGCGGGTGGACGTCGCGGGGCTGGTCGCCGAGCACGACAGCGAGGCCCGGTGGCTCGAGCTGCCGATCGTTTCCATCGACACTGAGACGACCGGACGCGACCCCGACGTCGACCGTGTCGTCGAGGTGGCTTGCGTGATCTTCCGCGGGGGCGCCGTCGTCGAGGCCCGGAGCTGGCTCGTCAACCCTGGCCGCCCCATCCCGGAGGCCGCCTTCCAGGTCCACGGGATCAGCGACGACGCTGTCGCCGGCGCGCCCGCCTTCGCCGCCGTGGCGGCGGAGATCGTCGCCTGTTGCGGCGACGCCATCCCGCTCGCGTACAACGCGGAGTTCGACCGGCGCTTCTTGCACGCGGAGTTTGCCCGGTCCGGTGGGGACTTGGCAGACGCGGCGATGGCGCGCTCCGGTGTCGATTGGCTCGATCCGCTGGTCTGGGCGCGGGAGCTGCAGGCGAGCGAGCGTAGCCGCTCCCTCGGGGACGTGTGCGCGCGGCTCGGTATCGCGCTCGAGCAGGCGCACCGGGCGACTTCGGACGCGGAGGCCGCGCTGCACGTGCTGCTGGCCTTTGCCCGCGACTCGCGCGTCCCGGAGCGCTACGGCGCGTTCCTGCAGGAGCAACGTCGGCTCGCGCGGGTCCAGGACGAGCGCTCGCGCTTCTGGCGCGGACGGTCCTGAGCCGCCGCGGCTGCTGGCAGCGCTACGGCGACGGGGGCTCGGCGCTCGCCGAGGGGGGCGGTGGCGGGGCGGCCGAGGCGTAGGCCGAGGCGGGGACCGCCATGGTGACGTCGAGCGTCACCGTCTCGCCGGGGCCCAGGCGAATCGTGCGCCGCTCCGGGGGCGCGGCGGGGTGCTCGAGGCGGACGTGGTGCGTGCCCGCTGCGAGCGGGATGGGACGCGCGAACGGCGTCGTGTCGATCTGCTGTCCGTCCACCACCACGTGCGCCCAAGGGCTGGCGAGCACGCGGAGATAACCGCGCTCCCTGGGCGCGAGCTCGAGGCGCGCCTCCCTCCCTGGCCGCGCCGCCGGGGTGAGGCCCGTCGCGCCGTACTCGATGGCGGCACCGCCAGCGACGGCCAGGCCCGCCGCCACGGCCAGGCCGAGGGCGGCAGCGCCGAGCGACCGGGTTCGGGGCGACGAAAGGGAGGCGGGCGCCTCCTCGACTCGCGCTTCCTGCCCGCTCACGAACCCCGCGTCCGCTAGCGCCTCGAGGATCGTCTCGTGGACGCGGCTCACGCCCAGCTCCTCCAGTACCCGACGCAGCGCTGCGGTGAGCTCGCCGGCGGTCTGGAAGCGGTGCGATGGCAGCTTCTCGAGGCAGTGCAGCACGATCCGCTCTAGCGACGCGGGGACGCCGCGGGTCGCGCGACCCAGCGGGGTGGGCGCATCGTGGCGCACGCGCTGCGTCGTCGTGTGATCGTCGGGGCCGGAGAAGGGGCGCTGTCCGGAGACCGTCTCGTAGAGCAGCACCCCGAGGGAGAAGACGTCGCTGCGCGGATCGGCAGGCTCGCCCAAGATCTGCTCCGGCGACATGTACGAGGGTCCGGCGAGGGAGGCGGACCGGTCGAGCAGCTCCGGGGCGGTCGGGAGCCGCTCGTCCAAGGCGACGGCGAAGCCGGTGAGCTTGATCTGGCCCCGCCGCGAAACCAGCACGTTTCGCGGCCGCAGATCCCGGTGCACGATGCCATGGGAGTGCGCGTGGTCGAGCCCCCGCGCGAGCTCGAGGGCGACGGCGCAAGCCGCGGCCGGTGCGAGGCGCCCGGCGCGCTCGAGGATCTCCTCGAGCGACCAGCCATCGACGTGCTCGAGCACCAGCCACATTCGATCGCCGGTGCGGACGAAATCGTACAGGTGCAGGACGCTGGGGTGGTCGAGCTCGGCGAGCAGTCGGGCCTCTCGCTCGAGCGTGGCCGCGAACGGGGACGACGGCAGGATGCTGGCGCTCAGCGCCTTGATCAGCACCCGCCGCCCCAGCGGACGCTGCAGCGCCTCGTAAAGGTCGGCGACCGGCCCCGAGCGAACACGGGTGACGGCTTGGCACCCCTCGAACTCGGGGACGGGTAGTGGTTCGCTCGCGTTCACGCGCTTCGTTCGCCCTCCTGGCGGCTCCCGCCGTAATTACTCAAAAGGCGGCCCTGCGTCCATTTGGGGAGCGGCGCTGGCGTCGCCCCGATCTCCGTTGTAGGAGCGATGCGCCAGCCGGCACTCCGCCCGCGCGGGCGCGGCGTCACCCCATCTCACGATGACGGACGAACGGATCGCTCCCCTCCCGGCGCCCGATGTCCCGCCGGCGCCGCGCGGCCCCGATGGGGGCTTCTGGGGCCGTGTCGGGGCGGGGTCGAAGCGGGTCGCGTCCGGCATTCGCGCCTACTTTGTGGAGCAGGACCCGGTCTTCTGGGTCGCGCTCACGCCGGCGCTCTTGCTGACGGCGGCCATCTTCGTCAGAAACCCCGGGTCGAACTACATCTTCGACGAGCAGGAGGCGCTGCTCGCGAACCCCTACGTCAACGACCAGACCCTCGGCTTCTTCTCGTCCCTCACCGAGGCGTTTCGCAAGGACTTCTGGGGTCTGCCCCCGACGCGGAGCATCGGCTCCTACCGGCCGATCCCCAACCTGGTCTGGCGCGGGCTCTGGCAGTTGAGCACCCTGCCGTGGCTGCACCACTGGGTGAACGTGGTGTTCCACGCGATCAACGCCGCGCTGCTCGCTGCGTTCGCCTTCGCCGTGACGCGCCGCCGTGGGCTGTCCTGGGTGGTGGGAGGGACCTTCCTCGCCTCAGCGGTGTTGACCGAGGCCGTCACGGGCGTGGTCGGGATCGCCGACGTGCTGGGCGGCTTCGGCGTGGTCTTGGCGCTGCACGCGCTCCGCGGCCCGGCCTGGTCGATCCCCTTCACCGTCGCGCTGTCGTCGCTCCTCGGGCTGCTCAGCAAGGAGAGCTGCCTGGTGGTAGTGCCGCTCCTGCCCTGGGTGGCCTTCGTGGCGGCCCCGGCGCTCCGGCCCCAGCGCCCGCTGCGGTTCGTGCGTCCCTGGCTCGCCCTGATCGGCGCCGTCGTCGCGCTGGTGGCGTACACCGAGATCCGCCGGCGGTGCTTCTACGCGGAGTTGCCCCCGGAGGCGCCGGTCCCCCCGCCCCCCGGGGCATCGTTCGTGGGGCAGACGTTCCACGTTTTTCTCGCCTGGTTCCGGCAGCCCCGGCTCCCCGCCGATCCGATCAACAACCCGCTCATCGACGCCGACTTCCCGCACCGAGTCGCCGGCGCGCTGCGCGTCTACGCCCGCGGTGTCGGGCAGGTGGTCTTGCCGTGGCCCCTGAGCGGAGACTACTCTTTTCCGCAGGAGCCGGTGCCGGATCGGCTTGTTTTTCCCGAGAGCTTGCTCGGTGCGCTCCTGCTGCTGGGAGCTCCCATCCTCGGCGTCGGGGCCGCGGGGTGGCTTTTGGCGCTCCGGGACCGCCGCCTCTGGCGTGCCGTCGCCGCCGCTGCGGACCCTCCCCCGCCGTTGGATCCCGCGCGTGTTCGGCTCGCCACCTCGCTGGTGCTCCTCGCCATCGGGCTGGTGTGGTTTCCGGTCGCTTACTTCCCGCACTCGAACATCCCGGTCACGTTGCCGACCGTGCGCGCCGAGCGGTTCTGGTACTTGCCCGCGATGGGGACGGCGATGGTGCTTGGTGTTGCGCTGACGGCCGCGGTCACGCGCCTGCGGTGGCGCCGCCTCGGGTGGTGGATGGCGAGCCTGTTCTTCGCCATCCAGGTGCTGGCCGCCCGCGTGCACGCCCTGCACTACACCAACGACCTCGTCTTCTGGGATGCCACGCGTCGCGCGGCCCCGCGCAGCGCCAAGGCGCACCTGAATTACTCGGTGATGGTGGGCGCGCGCGGGCGCCTCGAGGAGCGGTTGGTCGCCAACCGACGCGCGCTGGAGCTCGCGCCGAGCTGGCCGATGGCGCACGTGTACCTCGGTGACACCCTGTGCCGGCTCGACCGCACCGACGAGGCCTGGCCCCACTACGCGCGTGGCTTCGAGCTCGCGCCCAACGACTCGAACCTGATCTCCCTCGGTTTGCAGTGCCTCTGGGATCACGGTGCCATCGAGCGTCGCCGCGAGGACGTCCTCGGGCTCGCGACCAAGGCCGAGCACAGCGGCAGCTGGCTCGCCTACCTCGGCACGGAGGTCGTGTACAACGGTCAGGAGCACGGTGGCGTGCCGGCGAAATACCGCCCCCGCGGCTACGACCAAGGGCCGAAGGACGGCACGGAGTAGCGCGCTTCAGCGCGCTACTCGAGCGTCAGCAGCCAGTACAGCCCGACCAGGCTCGCGCCGAGCACGGCGAGCGCGACGAGCACGAACGCGGTGTCCGACCACTGCCAGCCGCGGCGGTTGGGGCGTGTGGGGGTGGGGCGCGGGCGGGAAACGGGCAGGGCGGGCTCCGCGGGCCGCTCCGTCCCCGGCGGGGGTTCGGCGGGGCTGCTCGCGGTGCCGGGCGGGGGCTCGACGGACTCGTCCTCCGGCATCCGCTCGTCGGGGGCGCGCTCCAGCTCGGCGAGCGCCTCCACCAGCGGGTCCACTAGAGTCAGGCGGGTGGCGCCGAGGGCGAGCGTCGCGCCCTTGCGCCAGGGGGTGGTCCGCTCCACGGCGACGGGCTCGCCGTCGAGGGTGGCGCCGTTCTTCGAGCCGAGGTCCCGGATCAGGACTCGGTCCCCGCGGCGCGTGAGCTCGACGTGCCGTCGTGACACGTCATCGTCGGTGAGCGGGAGCGCGACGCCGGCGCCGCGTCCGATCACGTAGGGTCGGTCGAAGTCCGCGAGCTCCAGCTCCCGGCCGGCATCGGGGCCCTCGACGACCGTCACCCGCACGGTGACGGTGTCACCCTCTGCCGCGAGCGCCCCGGCGACGAGGCCGAGCGCGATCTCCTTGGTCGCGAGCGCGGTCTGCTGCGTGGGCGCCACCGGTTCGACTCGGACTTCGAGCCACACGCGGCCGAACCGGATGGCGTCCCCCGTCCGCACCACCCGTGGGGTCTGCGGGGGCAGCCGGACCGGACCCACGAAGGTCCCGTTGGTGGACCCCTCGTCGAGGATCAGGTACTCGGCGCCCCGCTGCCGGAAGGAGGCATGCCGGTGGCTCACGCTCGGGTCCGGCAGGCGAATGTCGCAGCCCTCCCCGCGCCCGACCACCACGCGCGGGGCGTCGAAGGTGATGGACGGCGGCGGCGTCGCCTCGCCCGAGCGGATGAAGACGCTCAGCGCCATCGCGCCCGATGATGGTCAGCGCACCGAGGAATGTCCAATCGTGAGCGCCTCGCCCCGCCGCCCCGCGGCGCGTGCGGCCGCCCACGTCTCTCGCTCGAACTCGCGGGCGGCCTCGCGAAATTTGGCCGTTTGGCGCCGACGGGCCTAGTCGGGACCACCAGGCAGGACTGCCCCCGGAGCCGGGGACGGGACGCCGGCCGGAGGCACGATGAACGGACGAGAGGAACGGCGAGCTGCGGGGATCTCCCGCGTCCCGGTGCAGGCTCTGGTCGAGCTCTGCGGGCTCGATCCGCGGGTTGCGCCCGCGTTCGAGGCGGAGAGCATCAACGTCAGCGGTCGCGGGCTCCACGTGCGGACTGGCTTCGTCCCCGAGATCGGGACGCCGCTCGTGTGCCGGCTCGAGGAGCGCGGGCGCGAGATCATCGCCGAGGGCGTCGTCGCGTGGGCCAGCACCGACGCCGGTGGCGGAGAGTTCGGCCTCATGTTCACGGCGCTCGATCAGAACAGCGTCGGCGTACTCCGCGAGCTGACCGGGCTGGTCCCCGCCGAGGACTCTGGCGACGACGTCGAGCCGGAGCCGCCCGCGGAGGAGCCGGTCCTGCCCACCCGCGTTGCGGGCGGCCCCTCCGCGAGGACGGACCCGCCTCGCAACGAGCCGGGCGCGCGCGTCCGCTTGCACATCGAAGGGCTCGGAGCGCCGATGAAGGCGCTGGTGCGAACCGCCAGCCGCAGCCGCGTGAAGGTGGGTTCCACACTGGAGATGCTCAAGGTGGGGCGTCGGCTCGAGATCGAGGATTTGGAGCGGAGCGCGCGCCGCGCCGCCTGCGTCGACGCGGTCGAGGTGATGCTGGATCCGCAGTCGGGGGTCCCGCAGCTCGTGGTCGCCCTGCACTACGAGGACGTCGCGGACGTCACCCCGGATCCGACCGTGATTGACGACGAGGCCCGGCTCGGCGAGGTGGCCTCGGCGGAGTCCCTCTCGGAGCCGGGGCCACCCGGCGTGTCGCGGCGGCGCCCGGCGGCGGCGCCGGCGCCCGATCCGGAGGCGCTCGACGCGGCCGCCGGCGACGAAGACGAGGATGGCGAGGCGCCTCCCTACGAGGACGAAGAGGAGTTCGGGCCCGAGGACGAGGTCGAGGCCGAGGCGGGCCGTTTCCAGGGCAAGGTGGCGGTCGCGGCGCAGCACGCCGGCGACGCGATGCGGCGCACGGGAACCGTCTTCGCGCGCTGGAGCGGCCAGGCCGCGGTGGGGATTGCGCGAATCGCGCGCGACGCTGGCGCGCGCGTCGTTGCCGGTCGCACCGGAGCGACCGCGGACCGCCCGCGGCGGACGACGGCGATCCCGCCGAGCGGCGTGCTCGCGTCGGACGGCCGCCGGTTGCGGCCGCAGCACCCCGCGCCCGCGGCCCCCGTCGAGCCGCCGGCGGACTCCGATGGGGTCGCGACGGCCGTTGGGCGCCGTCTGACCGGGAGCAAGCCCCTGCGCCGCGCCGTCATCGGTGCGGGTCTGCTGGCGACTGCGGTGACCCTCGGTTCCTACGCGACGCGTGGCGGTGGCGACGACGCCCCCACTGCGGCCGCCGCGCCCGCTGGCAGCGCCCCCTTTGCAGTAGCGCCCGCGGACGTCACGGCCGTCGACGCCGAGGGCACCCCCCGGCCCACCTCGACCCCGCCGGCGAAGCTTGTCTCCGGGCCGCCCAAGAGCCGCGACGGCATCGTCGCCGACGTGCCGCTGTTCGGGCCAACGCCGATGGCGACCCTGGAGCCGGCACCGCTCGGGCCCGCGCCCGGGGCGGAGGATCTGGGCGTGCCGGGCGTCTCCGCCGAGGACGAGGCGATCCCCACCGCCAAGGTTGCGGTGGCCGACGAGTCCTTCGACGAACCGGTGAAGAAGGGCACGGACAGCTGGGGCCGCGGGCAGGTGAACCTGCCGACGATCCACCGCCTGCGCCTCGACCACGCCGGGGCCACCATCCAGGGCGCCCCGAGCGCGGCCGGGTTTTCTGTGGTGCTGCCGGGCGTCAAGGTGATGGAGAACGGTGCCGCGATCGCCAGGCGCGACGATCGGATCGCCAAGGTGACGGTCGAGAACACCGCCGCGGGCGCCAAGGTGACCTTTCGCTTCCGCAGCGAGGTGCCTCCCTATCGGGTGCGTTTGCGCAAGGACTTCGTCGAGTTCTTGATCAGCGCGCCGAAGTAGGCGGGGGTTCGTGTGGGCCGCGCCGGCGCGGTGCCCGTCCAGGATCGGCCTGCCGCCGGGAGGGTGCAGATCGGCGCGGCTGGTACTTTTGTGGCGGCTGCGCGAACACCGCGGGCCTATCCCCGGGCGAGCAACCCTGTAATTTTACGTCGTGGTGCGGGCGCCGACTCTCCGTTGGACTTCGTGCCGGCTTCGACCCATATTCGCCAGCGACGCGGGCGCTGCCTTCCTTTTGCGGAGGAGGTTCCCGGCGGAGGACGAGTGAGCTCGGTCATGATGCCAGGCCCGCGGCGCGTCATACGCGAGGAGATGTAGCTATGAAGAACGTCATCGGAACGAGAGAGCTTGGCTTCCTATTCACCCTGATCCTCGGCGCCAGCGCGGCGGCGTGCGGAGAAGACGAGGGCTCGGGTGGCTCGTCGGCGAACACGGGTGGCGCCGCGACGACGGGCGGGGGCCCGGCGACGGGCGGACTGGGAACGACGGGCGGCGTGGCGCCGACCACGGGCGGGGCGCCGACCACCGGTGGCGTGCCCACGACGGGTGGAGCCCCGGGAACCGGCGGCGTGACGCCGACCACCGGCGGGGCGCCGATCACCGGCGGGGCGCCGACCACCGGCGGGGCCGGGACGGGCGGGGAGCCTCCGGCGCCCATCGAGGGCTACGCGGTGGAGGAGGGCGGCTTCGTCCGGACTTGCGGTATGAGCGGCTACTCCTGGGTCGCCGCCGGCCCCGCGACGGCCAACAACGACACCGGGGTACTCAGCAGCATCTCCCCGGCGGACTTCAGCGCCGTGGCGGCGGGCGGAGTCCTCTGCGCTAGCGGGGTCGTGGCGGCGGACGACGATTACGGCGGGTACGCCATGATCGGCGTCAACATCGGCCAAGAGCCCTCCCTGGTGGAGGGTGAGGAAACCCCCAACGTCAACATCACCCCGACTGGAACGGGGCTCACGGTGAGCGTGACGAACAACGCCGGCGGCGCCCTGCGGGTCCAGATCCAGGACGATCAAGGGGGTGATGACGCCGAGCACCGCTGGTGCGCCAACCTGCCGGCGAGCGGGCAGGCCACCATCGAGTGGGGTGAGTTCAACACCGCGTGCTGGGACGATTCGGGCACCTTCTACGCCGGTGAGCCGATCAACGCGGTGCTCGTGCTGGTCCCCGGCAAGCAGAGCACGGACACCGCCTTCGACTTCTGCCTGAACGGGTTCACCCAGGCGGGGACCACCGACTGCGGGACGCCGGGTACGGGCGGCGCCGGCGGCGCTGGGCCCGTGACGGGCGGCGCCGGTGGTGCCGAGCCGGTGACGGGCGGTGCCGGTGGTGTCGACGTCGGCGGCGCGGGCCCGGCGGGCGCTCCGGCGGTGGCTGGCGCGGCCGGAAGCCCGGTCGTCGTGGCCGGCGCGGCCAGCGTGGCCGGCGCTGGGGGCGCGAACGGTGGCGCCACCGCGGCCGCGGGCAGCCCCGCGGCCGGTCAGGTCAGCGGAACCTGAACCAGGCCTGCGAAAGTGCGTGTGAGCTGCGCCTCGCTCGATTTCGAGCGGGGCGCACTCATGTGTAGCTTCGGTCGATGAGGCGGGGCTTCGCCTTTTTTCCCTACGCATCGCACTTGGGGTCACGTCGTCTTCCCGGTGCGTCTCCGGGCAGGGTGTCAGCCTCCGTTGTGAGTGGACGGGCCGCGGCATCTTCTAGACATCTCGTCGTGTGCGTCGACGTGCCTCGCGAGATCGCTTGCCCTCGGGCGAAAAGTGACGGGGCCGGGGCGGCTGCAGCGACCTGTTTTTTGTTGTAGAACACCAGAATCTACAGGTTCTTGGCGATTGTATTTTTCCTCGGAGGCTGAACGATGGTGCACCGTCGGCTGGTAGCGGTTCTTGGGGTTCTCGGCGGTGTTGCACTGCCCCTCGGTGGTTGTGCCGAAGATGGCGCGTCTGCGGCACCCAATACGCAGATTGGCAATGGCGCCAACCCGGGGACACAGCCGGACGCGGGCACGATGACGCCTCCCGGGACCGGCGGCTCAGGTCAGTTCCTGAACCCCGATGCCACCGCGCCGGAACCGGAGCCCGATTCGGGCCCGCCGCCCGTCTGCGGCGATCTGGTCATCAACCAGGTCGGCGAGGAGTGCGACGACGGCAACCGGGTGGGCAACGACGGGTGCAACGGCGCCTGCAAGCGCGAGCCGCTCTTCGACTGCCCGCCCGCGGGTGGCGCCTGCTGGCCGCTGATGGTCTGCGGAGATCTGCAGATCACGGCGATCGAACAGTGCGATGACGGCAACGCCATCGGCGGCGACGGGTGCTCCGCGCGATGCCAGGTCGAGGCAGCCTACTACTCCTGTCCGAACAACGGCGGCGTCGGCGGTCCTTGCGTCTCTACCGTCGCCTGCGGTGACGGGAGGGTCGAGGCCGGGGAGATCTGCGACAACGGCGAAGGAGAAGGAGTAGCCGTCGGCGGGGACGGCTGCGCCGCCGACTGCTTCTCCGTGGAGCCCGGCTGGATCTGCCGCAAGCCCGGCGAGGCCTGCTCGGCCCAGTGCGGGGACGGCATGATCCTCGCTGGGCACGAGGAGTGCGACGACGCCAACGTCGCCAGCGGCGACGGGTGCTCTCCCACCTGCCTCAACGAGCCCGGCTGGGACTGCTCGACCGGCGTTTGTGTCCAGTCCGTTTGCGGCAACGGGGTCAAGGATTTCGACGAGTCCTGCGACAAGGGCCCGGACAACGGCCTGTTCTACGGGGATCCCGCCAACCCCGGCTGTTCCAAGACCTGCACCCTGGAGCCGAGCTGCCGGACCGGCGGCGTGACCGGCGCCTGCCAGACCTTCTGCGGCGACGGCAACATCGACGTCGGCGAGACGTGCGACGACGGCAACGCGAACCCCGGTGATGGCTGCGACGCCGCCTGCCAGACGGAGGCCGGCTTCACCTGCGAGACGCTCGCCGCGCCGGACACCGAGCCCTGCTCCACGGGCGGCGGCGAGTGCCTCATGCTGCCGGTGATCTACCGCGACTTCGACGGCCAGAACGTCAACGGCGGCCACCCCGACTTCTTCTATCTCGGCGCCTCGGTGGGCAGTGAGGAGACCCTCTGCGTCCCGAACGCCTCCGGTGACCCCGATCCGGTGGAGGAAAACTGCTCGAGCACCGACTCGACCGAGCTCTGCACCGAGCTGGTCCTGCCCACGCTCGACGCGCAGGGCAAGCCTCAGTTCAACCCGGCCAAGAACGGCATGTGCGAGTGCCGGTTCACGGATTGGGACGCGAAGGACATCATCACCGCAGCCAACGGGCAGGCCTGCACCGTGGAGGGCAGCGGTGAGACGCGCTACCGCGTCGGCTTCGACAGCGTGCTGAACGTCCCCGTCATGCACAGCCCCGAGACGTTTGCCCAGTGGTACGCGGACTCGACCTATAGCACCGCGGTCCGGGGCACCCTCGAGCTCGAGGCCATCGGCGGCGGGCAGTATCAGTTCAGCAGCAGCGACGGCGACACCGTCAACGACGACATCCACTCCTTCTGTGACAACGAGCGCTCCGCCACCCTGTCGAGCGGGTTCTTCCCCCTCGAGGACCAGCCCCGCGACAAGATCTGCAACATCTGGCCGTACTGGAACAGCTCGCTCGAGAACGAATGCTGCGCGGGACCGGACTGTCCCGTCGGTTCGCAGTGGGACGCCACGGTTGCCTACGGGACCTGCGACGCCGGCGACGGCGGGGCGCTGCCGTACAGTGACACCGGCGAAATCACCGGGTTGCTCCGGAACTTCTACTTCACCACCGAGGTCCGCTACCTGTTCCGCTACGGCGGGTCGGGCGGGACGCTCGCGTTCTTCGGCGACGACGACGTGTGGGTGTTCGTCAACGGGCAGCTCGCCCTCGACCTCGGGGGCACTCACGAGCGCCTGGAGGGTTCGGTCAACATCAACGGCGCCACCTTCGGGCTCGAGGAGGGGCGGATCTACGAGATCGCGGTCTTCCACGCCGACCAGCACCCGCGCGAGTCGAACTACCAGCTCACCCTGTCCGGCTTCGAGACGCAGCGCTCGGAGTGCACGCCAGCCTGCGGCGATGGGGTGGCCACCCTCACCGAGCAGTGCGACCTCGGCGCCGCGAACGACGACGCCGCCTATGGAGGCTGCCGCACCGACTGCACCTGGGGGCCCTTCTGCGGCGACGGACAGGTCAACGGCCCGGAGATCTGTGACGACGGCGTCAACGTCTCCGTGGAGTATGGGTCCGCGGGCTGCGCCCCCGGTTGCGTCCCGCCGCCGGCCTGCGGCAACGGCATCGTCGAGCAGGCCGAGCAGTGCGACGACGGCCCCAACAACCAGGACGGCGTCGAGGGTGCCTGCTCGACCGCGTGCCTCATCAACCCGCGCTGCGGGGACGGCGTGGTCATGACCGAGAGCGGCGAGGAGTGCGATCTCGGTGACGGCAACGCCCCCCCCGAGACGGTCCCCTACGGTGGCTGCACGACCGAGTGCAAGCTTGGCCCCCACTGCGGCGACATGGTCGTCGACAAGCCCGAGGAGGAGTGTGACGACGGCAACTTCGTGCCCCTCGACGGCTGCAGCCCCCTCTGCCTGACCTACGAGATCGCCCGCTGAGCCGGCACCATCGGCGGACAGGCCGGTCCGGCCCCTCCTCGTGCGCTCTCCGCCCCGCCCGCCTCTGCGTCGTCGCGCTCGAATCCACCGGGCGCGGCGTCACCGCTCTCTGCGCGGCCCGTCGCGTAACCGGACGCGCCGCCCGGGTCGCTCCCGTGTCGCCGACCGACAACCCGCCAGCGCGCCAGTCCGGCCGGTGGCAGTCACGTTCAGGGAAGGTTTGCGTGGACCTTCGGCAGTCCCTGGCGCGGACGTTGTGTCGTGGAAGCAAGTGTGGGAAACCGACGGGGCCGTGTCCCCGCTCTGGGGCCCCGCCACGTTGCCTGGCCCTGGGAATGGTCGCAGGGGACGCGACCGAAATGTGCCGCGCCGGCGCGCGGGGGAATTCGAGGAGATCGCGATGAGCAACAAGCACTGGTTGGGATTGGCCGTGGGGCTTGGGGCGGTGCTAGCCAGCGCCTGCAGCGGGGATATCACCGGTGGCGCGAGTACGGGTGGAGTTGGTCCCGGAGGGAGTTCGACCACCGGCGGCGCGAACAACACCGAAGGAGGTGCGCTCGACGGCGGCACCGAGAACGGCCCCGCGGGTGGCGAAGACGGCGGCGAGGACGGAGGAGCTGCCAGCGGCGAGGACGGTGGAGAAGACGGTGGCGGTGCCGGCGGCGAGGACGGTGGCGAAGACGGTGGTGGTGCCGGTGGCGAAGAGGTCGGCGGTGTGCCCACCAGCGGCGGCGCCGCCGGGGAGGACGCGGGCGGTGCGTCCGCGGTCGGCGGTGCTGGTGGCGAGGAGTCTGGCGGCGAGGAGTCTGGCGGCGCGCCCGCGGGCGGCGGCGCCGGTGCCGGCGTGGCTGGAGCCGGGGGAGAGGCCGAAAGCGGGCACGATGACAGCGAAGCCGGGGCCTCCTCTACCTCCGGGACCGGGGGAGAAGCCGGCGCCGCCGGTCTAGGCGGTTCAGCGGGTGACGTTGGCGCGGGTGGAATCGCCGGTGAAGCGGGAATGGGAGGCCAGGCCGGCGGCGGCGCGGTGGCCCCGATCCCAGCCTGGTCGAAATGTGATGCGGACTCGGTGTGCGAGGCCGGCAGTCACTGCTGGGATTCTATGGGAGAAGAATTCTCTTACTGCGCGCCGGACTGCGAGGTCTTCGGAGAATACTGCCCTGCGGTTCCCGGTTCGGCCGCGACGCCGAGGTGCGGCCTTTCTTGGCAAGACGTCAACGGCTGCAACATCCAATGCGCCGTCGCCGACGTGGGAACCAAGGGAGACTGCCCGGGGGATCTCGTCTGCGTCGATTTTGAGGGGCACGGCCTCTGCGAGATCGGGGCGTGAGGCTGTACGGCTGAAATCCACCGAGGCAGCCACGAACGGTTCGTGCCCCGACGTGGAGGGCCCGGCGCCCAGGGATCAGAATCGTCGCCCATGATACCAGCTCGTTTCCGCCGCGATGGTGAACCGAGCCTGGCCATCAAATCATCGCGCACGGAAGCCTGACCAGTGTGAACGTGAGATCGTTCAGCGTCAGGCTCCGGACGACGAGCACGAATTCCTGCGGCTCGGTCGCGTCGATGCTGCCGAGGTTGAGCTCGACCGCGTAGACCCCTCCGTCATCGGTGGCCTCGACGCAGTCCTGCTCGGACCCGCCACAGATCGCGTCGCCGCCGAGCAGGATGACGGCGAACTCCCTGTTCGCCTCGACGCGGTAGGGGCAGCTTGCGCGCCCCCCGATCGTCGCGCCGAAGGTGTAGTCAGCGAAGGCGTGCGTCCCGCCGGGCACCATGGTCATCCCCGCCTGAGCGCAGGAGCCGGCGAGGACGGACGGATCGCCGTCTACCAGGGTCTGCGTGACGGGCTCGTCGCCGACGCCGCTCAGGGTCGCGTTGGGGCAGTCCTCCGTCAGTTGCTCGACGTCGAGGGTGAACACGCCAGCGCCCTGCACGCTGTCCACGATGATCGTGACGAGTTCGCCGGCGCGCAGCCGCCGCGTCACCTCGGCGGGGTAGCCGCCCATGCTCGTGGCGTTGCAGCCGAGCAGCGTGCCGCCGCACCGTCCTCCCTGCTCCAGATAGATTGCCGGATCGAAGGCGTCGGAGGCCACGGTGAACCGGAACAGCCCGTCCGCGGGCGCGGCCCAGCCGTAGGTCCGCTCCGAGCGGCTGGCTCCGCCGCAGGCTCCGTCGTGGTCGTTGGTGCCACCGAGCGTCGTGAGCTGGACGGGCAGGGGTTGCTCGGTCAGGTCCTGGGCCGGGCAGGTCACCGGATCGAGGTGGAGCTCCACGTCGCCGGCGTCGCCGGCCTTCCCGTCCACGACGATGGCGACACGATCGTCGGCCACGAAGCGGCCGACGACGGTGCCCGTCGACGACCCGGTGTCGTCGTCCACGCAGGCGATTTCCGCCCCGTCGCAGCTCCCTGCCCGCAGTCCGAGCACGGTGTCGAAGGTGGAGCCCGCGGTGCTCACCGCGTAGATCCCGGAACGCGGCACCACCCAGTCGAAGGTGACGTCGTTGCCGTTGCCGACCCCGCAGCCGAGCGTCATCGAGTCGGTTCCCGCGAGGGTCGAGGCGGTCGCGCTCGTCTCCTCGTGGAGCTGTTCGACGGCGCAGTCGAGCCGGGGGGGCAGCTCCGGCTCGCCCCCGCCCGTGCCCCCCGTCGCCGTGCCGCCGGTGCTCCCCCCCGACCCGGACGCGCCGCCTGTGAGCGGCGAGCCGCCGTCCCCCGTGGCGCCACCGCTTTCCGCCCCGCCGGTGTCCGAACCACCCGAGACTGAGCCGCCGCTCTCCGAACCGCCCGAGTCCGCGCCGCCGCTCTCCGAACCGCCCGAGTCCGCGCCGCCCGTGCCCGCGCCACCCGACTCCGAGCCGCCCAAAACTGAGCCACCCGACTCCGCCCCACCCGAAACCGAGCCGCCGGACTCAGAGCCGCCCGTCACGTCACCCGGTGCGCCCGCCGGGTTGCTTCCCCCGAGCGCTCCCGGTGCCCCGGCGGCAGGCGCTCCTCCGCTGGGAGCCTCTCCGCCAGTCGTTGCGGCCCCGCCGGTCACGGACCAGCCGCCGGAGCCGCCCTCGCCCTGGTCACACTGGCAATCCCCGTACTCCCCATCCGACGAGCACACCCGCGTCGAGGGGGTGCCGTCGGAGCAGGAGCAGCTCGTCTCCTCGAGCGGCGTGCAGTCGCCGGAGCTCGAGTTCACGGTCGTCGAACGACAGCCTGCCAGCGCGGCAGTCCAGCCGGCAGCAGCCAAGGTCAGGATTCGGAAGGTTCGCGTCATGAATCGGCACTCCCTGCGGTCTGGGCAGTAACCCCGAGCAGCGGGGCTCCCAAAACCCACACGCGTAGCATCCGAGTAGCGCCAGTGTCACGCCAATCCGGAGCCCTCATCGCGCGCAGGGCAGGGGCCACGCCCAGCGCGGTCGGTAACGCCAGGTCGCGCAATCCCCGCTCGGCAAGCCCCCTCCGCGCTCCGGCCGTCCTCCGGCCCGCACCCGCGACAGCACGCAACCGACGGCACGCAACCGACGGCACGCGGTGACCGATACTGCCCCGTGCGGCTAGAGTTCGACCGAGGCACTCTGCTGCTTCAGGGAACAAGTCCGGCGGTCGACGCCGCATCGCTGCCGGGCGTGCTTTGGGACCCACGGGTGGGTCGGTTTCGCGCGCCGGCTCACCGCTACCTGGACGTCGTCCGCGAGCTGAGACTGCGCGGTTGCCCCTTCGAAGACGCCCTCGCGCTCGAGCCCTCCCCGGGTGGCGCGGGATTGCCTGGGTGGAGCATCCCGCCCTTACGCCCCTACCAGCAGGCGGCGCTGCTGGCTTGGACGACCGCCGGCCGCCGCGGCACCTTGGTCCTCCCCACCGGCAGTGGTAAGACTCGCGTCGCCTGCGCCGCGATGGCCAATGTGGGTGCGTCGACGCTCTGCATGGTGCCGACCCGGTCGCTGCTCCACCAATGGCGCCAAGAGCTCCGCGAGTGGTATCGCGGTCCCATCGGCTGCCTGGGAGACGGCGAACACCGGGTCGAGGCGGTCACGGTCACCACCTTCGAGAGCGCCTATCGTCGCATGGACCGGCTCGGGGATCGCTTCACGCTGCTCGTGATCGATGAGGCCCACCATTTTGGTCGCGGGGTGAGGGACGAGGCCCTCGAGCTCGCGGCGGCGCCGCTCCGGCTCGGTCTCACTGCGACTCCCGACCCCGAGGGCCTCCCGCGCGCAGCCGCGCTGATCGGTCCCGTCGTTTTCGAGCTGAACCTCGGCGATCTCGCCGGCCGCTGGCTGGCCGACTTCGATCTCGTGCTGCTGCGCACCCCGCTGACGCGTGCGGAGCGACTCCGCTACGATGACGAGCTCCGCGTCTTCCGCCCGGTGTTTCGTCAGTTCCGCCAGCTCGCCCCCGACGGCTCCTGGGCCGACTTCGTCGCTGCGTCCCGCCGCTCGGAGGCAGGCCGCCGTGCCCTGGCCGCCTGGCGCCGCAGTCGGGAGCTCCTCAGCCTTACCGAGGGCAAGCGTCGACTGGTCGAGGCCCTGCTCGACCGCCATCGAGACGGTCGCACCCTGGTATTCACGGCCGACAACGCGGCCGCCTATGCCATCGCCCGTCAGCACCTGGTGATGCCGATCACCTGCGACATTGCTCGCGCGGAGCGGGAGCAGGCGCTCGCCGCATTTCGCAGCGGGGCGCTCCGCACACTGGTGAGCGCCCGGGTCCTGAACGAGGGCATCGACGTCCCCGACGCCGACGTCGCCATCATCGTGGGTGGCGTGCAGGGCGAGCGCGAGCACGTGCAGCGCGTCGGGAGGCTCCTGCGCCCGCGACCCGGCAAGCGTGCGGTCGTGTACGAGCTGGTGTCGACCCGCACCAGCGAAGAGCGCCAATCCGTGCACCGGAGGCAAGCCCTTGGACGCGCACCCACTGAGCTGCTGTAGGCCCGAGGGTGACCTGCTCTTGCCTCAGTACTTCACGGAGGCGGATCACCCGTGGCTGCGGGCGCTCATCGACGAGCGGGAGCGTTACGTCGGCAGCCCGCGGCGCGAGTGGGACGCGCGCCGTCTGGAGCCGCTCTCCGTCCCGGCCCCCGGCGCACGCCTGGCCCTCGCGACCCACGCGCTCGAGCGCAGTGCGAGAGACGCGGTGCGCGCCCCGGCGCCCCCCGTACGGATCCGCGCCGCTGTCTTCCGCCTGGCGGCGGAGCTCCCGCGCGCGGACGCGCTGAGCGCGGCCGCCAAGGAGCTCACCATCCCAGCGGACGCCATCGAACCCAGCCTCCTCGCCGACCTCCCGCCCGAACGCATCCTCACCTCCATCGACCCGCCGCTCGGTCCCGCGGAGCTCGCTGCCCGTAGCAACCAGCTCCTGGTGGGAGCCCTTCTGCGATCGTCCCTGCGCGTTCGCATTGCTGCCCACGGGAAGGTTCGCGCGTTCCTGCGCGAGGTGAAGCTGAGCGGCCTCGTGTGCACAGTCGAAGCGCCCGTCGAGCGGCCCGGCCGCGACCAGGTCCTGATCGATCTCTCGGGACCGCTGACGATCTTCCGGCACACGGTGATGTACGGTCGCGTCCTGGCGCGGCTGATCCCACGCCTCGCCTGGTGCGACGACTTTCGCGTCGAGGCGGACTGCCGCATCTCGGCGGAGCGTCGCGCCACGCTGGTCGTGTCCCGTGGCGATCCGATCACCGTCGCGCGCGAGCTCGAGTCGTGCGACTCCGAGCTCGAGCGTCGCTTCGTTCGCGACCTCGGGCCGCTCGCTCGGGACTGGGAGATCGTCCGCGAGCCCGAGCCTATTGCACTGCCGGGCGGTCTGATCTTCCCTGACTTCGAGCTGCGTCACCGCCGCGCTCCGGAGCGGCGCTGGCTCGTGGAGTTGGTGGGCTTCTGGACCCGGGAGTACCTCGAGCGCAAGCTCGGTGCCCTGCGCGCTGCGCGCCTGGAAAACCTCATCGTCTGCATCGACGCCGACCGCAATTGCGCCCGTGATGACCTCCCCACGCAGGCCCGCGTGGTGCGCTTCCGGCGACGGGTCGACGCGCGGGAAATCCTGGCGATCATCGAGGCCTAGAGCACCGACCGGTCTGCCGACGGCGTCGGCGCCCCGATCAACGCCCCAACCCCCGGGACCCCTCGACCTCCCGGTGCCTCCGCCCGCCCGGACCACTGGCCGCGGCGTCGATTGGCGGCCGGGAGCCGCGACGCTGCTCACGGCGACGCGCGAACCGCCGAGCGACCGCTGACCCACTCGCGACCCAACCGGGACGGATGGGACTGGACGATGACCGAATCCTGACCCGCCTCACCCCGTGGTGCGCGTATCCAGTCGAGATGTCCGTCGCGATCAAGGAGCGGTTCGAGGCTCAGAGCACGGGCGAGGAGCTCGCCAACGCCATCACCCACGGGGCCGGCGCCGCTCTCAGTCTGGTCGGCACCGTCGTTCTCGTCCTGTCCGCGGCGCTGGAGGCTTCGCCCGTCAAGGTCGTCAGCTTCTCCGTCTTCGGCTCGTCTCTGTTCGTCCTGTACCTGTCCTCGACCATCTACCACGGGCTGCGGCCATCCCTGGCCAAGCGTGTGTTTCACATCCTCGATCACGGCGCCATCTTCCTACTCATCGCCGGCACCTACACGCCGGTGACGCTGGTGGCCCTCCGGGGATGCTGGGGATGGACCCTGTTCGGCATCAACTGGGGAGCTGCCCTCGTCGGTGTCGTCGTCACCGCCTGCTGGTTCGAGAAGGCCCGTCGCTTCAACCTGCTGCTCTACGTCGTCATGGGCTGGCTCGTCGTCATCACCGGCCCGAGGATCCTCGAGGCGCTCGACGCGGCCGCCACGTTCTGGCTCGTTGCGGGAGGACTCTCGTACACGGGGGGAGTGGTGTTCTACCGACTCAAGGTCAAGTTTCACCACATGGTGTGGCATCTCTTCGTGCTCGCGGGGAGCGTCTGTCACTTCTTCATGATGTTCCGGCTCTAGCGCGTCGATCCGATGGCGTCGGGTGCCGTCGTGCCACGGCTCCAAGACAGGCAGCCGTAACTGGGGTGCTCCGGCGACGGTGAGCGGGGCCCCAGAGGGCCATCCCCCGCCACTCCCGGCCAGGGCCGCGCGGCGATGTCCCGCCGTCGAACCCCCGACCTCAGCGGGGTCGGGCGGGTTGCGGGGGAGGGGAGACGATGGTCGAGTGGAAATCCTTGCCCTTGAACGACGAAAGGGGAGCGGCACCGCGTCCGCTTCCCCCGCTGGGAAGCCGCCCGGATCGGACGTCAGATCAGGGAGCCGATCCTGGCCCTCCCCGACTCCATCAGCTCGATGGCTCGGCCAAGACCGAGGCTCCGCTCCGTCACCGAGCCGCGCATCCTCCGCAATTGGTCAACCCCCTGAGCGCGTTGGCATGCAGTCGCGGAGACCAGGACGACCTCACGGAGCTGCACGCTGCAGGGTGGGCTCGGCGTTCCAGAGATCGACGGCGCTTTGCAGGTTCATCCAGAACTCGGGCGAGGTGTTGAGAACTCGGGACAGGGGGAGGGCAGTTTCCGCAGTAACACCCCGCTTGCCGTTGACAATGGTGTTGACCCGCTGGACGGGGGCGCCCAGCCTCTCGGTCAAGCCTACCCCCGGAGGGGAGGCGAAGGGGCTCTGAAGCGGGCGTCCCAGGGTGCCGCTGACCAGGTGCGGGACGGCGTTCATCAAGAACACGCCGCCGAAGAAATGCGTGAGGTAGTGATACCAGCGCATGGTCGCCGTCCCGCGAAGTTCCGACAGAGCCCTCCGGGATTGTCGAGATCAGTACAGCGTGTCGATCTTGCTCTTGACGTCCCGGATCAGCTCTACGGCCCGAGCCAATCCGACATCGAGGGCGAGCTGCACGAGCTGCCTCTCGCGGTCACCACCGGCCGCAACGTTGACGACGGCCTTGGGGGTGACCTTGACTGCTGCTGCGGGGGGCCGGCCGCGACGCTTGCCAGCGGGCGTAGAGGGGGCCTTGCCGGCCTTCTTCTTCGCGGCCTGTCGAACCGAATAGACGAGGCCGGCCGTAATGGTGATCCCCGCCTTCGCAGCCGCGGCGACCACCTCAGATGCCTTCATGGTGGCGGGCTGCGAACGAATGAACGCTGAACCCGAACCGTCGCCCGGACCACGCTTGCCGGGCTTCCTCGGGGCCTTGGCGGCCATAGCGGGCCTTGCGGCAGCCTTCACCGTGGCCTTGGGGGTCTTGGACCCCTTGGCGCGCGCCAGGTAGCGGGTCTTGTACACGCCTTTCTCTGAGAGGGAGATCCCCTGCGCGGCGCCCGCGGCAACGACATCCTTAGCAGGCGTCTCAGCCGGGAAGGAAAGGACGAAAGAGGTCTTTGTCAGCTTCCCCTCGACGGCCGGAGCGGCCTTTTCGGAAGCGGCCGCTGAGGCGTCCTCGGGGGCCTTTTTCGCCGTCCTCTTGACGGCCTTGGTCGGTGGTTTCTTCGCTTTTCGCATAAGTGGCGTCTTCTTCGAGTTCTTTTTGGCTGCCATGGCCAGCATACCAGCACAAGCACCCGACGCTTTGCAAGCTGCAGTTGAAGACGGATCCAGGGTGGGATGATGTGAGCCCGCGGACCTCAGGTTCTGCACGCCCACAGTACTGGGTACGAATCCCGCTGGTTCGAGCGCACTTCCACGGATCCGGTTTGAGGGGGACTCCCGGGTGATACGGCCCTGACGTGGAGACACGTGTTGCCCCCCACGGTCGATCTGTACCCGTACCGGGTTTGCTGCTGAGCGATCCCCCCAGATCGAAGGGAAAAACGCCCGGGTCGGGCGGGCGGCGTGAATCCATTGCGCCGGGACGCGTCCAACGGGCATGACGACGCAGCCCCAGACTGCATCCCGACAGATGCAGTCCTCCCATCCGTTACCGTCGTCTCGACAGACGTGATCGCCGCGGCATCCTTCGGATCCGTAGCAGGGCTCCGTCTCTCCGGCGTCACAGAGGCGTTCCTTGCTGTTGACCGAGTTCTCCTTGCTGCACGCCCCGAGGGCGATGAGCCCCATGGCAGCGCTGAGCCAAAGCCGCCTCACGATGAGTCCTCCAGGATCAAAAAGGAGACCCCACCGATGTCCAGGATGGGAGGGGGGCCAGTGCCGCCGGCCTAGAACACGTCACGACGGATCCCGGCGGCGAGTACTGGTACGGCCGTGCGCTCCTCGATCCCCCCGGTGGCCGAGATCGCCAGGAAGTTCAGGCCGCCGTTGATGCTCGGCACGAA
>CAYZQO010000024.1:0-9148 GCA_964480725.1 uncultured Polyangiaceae bacterium
GGTCTGAGCGACCAGGACGAGTAGTTCTTGCTGCCGATGACGAGCTTCATGACGCGGCAGCGTACCTCACCGGACGGGCCGCCGACGCTCCATCGAGCTCAACCCGCGCGGATGGCCTCCCTGAACTCGCGAATGGCGCGGCTGGTGGTCGGGGCCTCGAGCAGGCGCTCGATGAGTCTCAGGTCGATGCCCGGCAAGACGCGGCTCGCGTCGACCTCGACGCAGCGCCCCGACTCGAGCACGTGAACCTGGAGCCTCCCGCGCGCCCAAACCCACACCTCCCCGACACCGAGGCGCTCGTACACGCGCAGCCTGTCGACGCCGCCGCGGGTCCACTCGACCTCGATCGCGAGGTGGGGCGCGTCCCCGACGGGCGCGTCCCCGAACACGAAGCACTCGTCCGGCTCGAGCCCCCGCTGGGCGGGCTCGTTCTTGAGCGTCCAGGAGCCGAGGCTCGTGAACTCGATGCCCTGCTCGAGACACCAGACCTCGACAAGGCTGCCGAGGGTCGATTTGATGGACTCGTGGCTCTTCGACGGGCTCATGATCTCGAGCTGCCCCTCCAGGAAGGTGTAGCGGGGGCGAGGGTCCTCACCGCGGATCTCGAGCAGGCGCTCGTAGTCGGCCCAAGCTAGCCCGCGCAGGCAAACGACGTCGTCTTGGAGTGACGAGCTGTCGTCGTGAACAAGAGCAGCCTCGGGCATGACGGCGAGGATCCTAGCACGATTGGACCGCGCGGCCCCTCGACGAGCTCACCGGAACCCCCGATCTCGGGAGCGACCGCCACGCGTTCCAGCGCGGAGAGTGGCGCACTCGACCGCCGCGCGCTGGCGCGCGCTACACTGCGGCGATGCGGGCGCAGGGCGGCAGACGGCGGCGGCGCCCGGACAGGCCCCTCGCGCGGGCTCCGCAGCGCGCCCGCCCGCGAGGAGCGAGCATCGTGGTCGCCGCCGCGTTGACGCTCGGCTGCCCCAGCCGGGCGGACGCGCCAGCGCCGGGGCCGTCGTCGTCCGCCGCCGCCGCGAACGGAGCGGCGACGACTGCCCGCACTGCGCCCGAGGCGGCGCGCGCCGCGTCCCCGCTGCCTCCGCTCGAGGCGGAGAGCTGGCTCGTCACCCTGCCGGCGCCGCCGGAGGCCCCGGCGCTGGTCTCGGTGCCGCTCGGGGCGCGCGAGCCCCGCCCGATCGTCGTCGGTGTGCATGGCGCCGGGGACCGCCCGGAGTGGGCCTGCGGGGGCTACCGCGGCGCCCTCGACGCCTTCCCCTTCATCGTGTGCCCGGCCGGGAACCCCTGCGGCGGCGGCAAGCTCTGCACCGCGGCCCCCGCTGAGCTCGCGCGCCGCGTCGACGCCGCCGTCGCGGCGCTCAGGGTGCGGTTCGGCACGCACGTCGCCCCGGGCCCGCTCGTCTTGGTCGGCTTCTCCCTCGGTGCGATCCACGGCGCGGAGCTCCTGCGGACCCGCGGCGCCGAGTTCCCGCGGGCGCTGCTGCTCGAGGGCGGGGAGCGCGCGCTCACCCCCGCCCTCGCCCGGGGGTTCGTCGCCGAGCGTGGCGAGCGCGTCCTGCTGCTCTGCGCCGCCAACGACTGCGCGGGCCGCTTCGGCCCGGGCGCCGCCGCGCTCGAGCGGGCGGGCGCCCAGGCGCGCGTGGTCGCCGCCGGGACCCACCGGCACAACCTCGACGGCGCGATGATCGCCGCCGTGTCTCGCTCGTGGCCCTGGCTCGTCGAGGGTCTCCCGAACTGGCGCGGGTACTTCGATCGCAAGCGGCGCGCACCCGCCCCGGCTCGGTGACGCCCGAGCGGAGCCGACGCCAGGATCTGCGAGTTGGTTGCGACCGGGTGCGCGCCGTGCCATCCCTTCCACCATGCGCGCCGAGGATCTGCGGGCGTTTGCGACCCGTGACTGGGCGTACGGGGGGCGGGCCAAGAATGCGCATTGGCGCGCCTTGGCGGCGCGCCGGGGCGCGGGGGCCATACTGCTCGCCGGTGACCTCCTGCGCGAGCACGTCGCGCGGCACGCCGCTCTCGCGACGCCCACCGCGCGTCGTGCGGACTTGCTTCACCACCTCGAGCTGAAGCGCAAGATCGATGCCGCGAGCGCACGTTTCCGTCGCTGACGTGCTCGCGGACCTCGCGCGGGCGCTCCAGCCACTTCGGGTCGCCTGGTACTTGTTCGGTGCCCAGGCCCTCGTGCTCCGTGGGGTTCCGCGGGCCACCGCCGACGTGGACGTCACGGTGCTGATGGTGGATCGGCCGAGCTCGGAGCTCGTACGCGCGCTCCGTGCGCATGGCTTCACGGTGCCCTTGGACTCCACGGCGTTCGTGAGCGCGACGCGGGTGTTGCCGGTCATCCACGCGGCCACCCAGCTCCCCGTGGACGTGGTGCTCGGAGGCCCGGGGCTCGAGGAACATTTCGCAGCCCATGCCGAGCGGTTGCGCGTGGGCCGGCTAACCATCCCCGTCGCGACGCCAACCCATCTCGTCGTGATGAAGGTGCTCGCGGGGCGACCGAAGGATCTGGAAGATGCCGCCGCGCTCCTCGCGCTGCACGACGCCATCGACGACCGGGAGGTCGACTCCCTCGTCCGCATGCTCGCCGATGCACTGGGCGAAGGCGACGTGATCGAACGGCTCACCGCGGTACGGCGACGGGTGCACCCCACCCCACGACGGCGCCCCAAGAAGCGCTGACGCTAGAGCGGCAATCGGTTTGATTGCCGCGGAAAATCAACGATCTAGAGCACCGAACCGGGAGCAGATCTCGCCCCAGGCGCCGCTGACGACGCACCCTCGCCCCGAGGGGGTGCGTCGTCAGCGGCGCCGTTGCCATTGGCAGCCGGATCGGTGCTCTGGCAGACGCCGCTGCGGGCCTCGAGAACTGGAGAGGTCCCCCTGACCCGACCAGGACCCGAGGCGTGGGGCCGTCACGCGCACCGCTCCATGAGCTCACCCCACGCGCGGCCCGCCCCCTACAACATGCTCACCGGATCCACGTCGATCACCAGGCGCACCTCGCGATGGACGGCGGCGCGCGCGATGGCGAACAGGGCCGGGCGCAGGCCGGCGCGGGTGGGGGCCCGGAGCAGGAGCTGATAGCGGTATCGCCCGCGCAGCCGCTCGATGGGCGCCGGCGCGGGACCGAGCACGCGCAGGCCCTCCGCCGCCACGCGCCGGGCCAGGGCCGCCACCCGCTCCGCCTCCGCGCGCACGCGGGGCTCCTCGGTCGCGTCGAGGCGCACCATGGCGAGCCGCACGTGCGGTGGGTAGCCGAGCACGGCCCGGTCGGCGAGCTCTCGCTCGACGAAGGTCACCGCGTCGTGCGCGGCGGCGAGGGCGACCGCGGCGTGGCCGGGGTTGCGCGTCTGGATCATCACCGTCCCCGGCGCGTCGCCGCGCCCCGCCCGCCCCGCCACCTGAACCAGGAGCTGGAACGTCCGCTCCGCCGCGCGAAAATCGGGCATCCCCAGGGCCGCGTCGGCGAAGAGCACGCCCACCAGGGTCACCCGCGGCAGATCGTGGCCCTTGGTCACCATCTGGGTGCCGACCAGCACATCGAGCGCGCCCGTGCGCATTCGGTCCAGGACCCGCTCGCTCTTGATCCCGCCCGCCGTATCGCGATCGAGTCGCCCCACGCGCGCGGTCGGGAAGGCCGCGGCGAGGGTCGCCTCGACGCGCTCGGTCCCCGAGCCCTCCAGCGAGAGCTGGTCGCTCTGGCACTCAGGGCACCGTGCGGGGACGGGGCGCTCGTGGCCGCAGTAGTGGCACAGGAGCCGCTCCCCGCGGCTCTTGTGCAGCGTCAGCGCCACCGAGCAGCTCGGACACTGCAACAGCTCGCCGCAGGCGTCGCAGACGAGGCTCGGGGCGAAACCGCGGCGGTTGAGGAACAGGATCGCCTGCTCCTTTCGCTCGAGGGTGCGCTCGAGCGCGCGGTAGAGCGGCAGGCTGAGCCACCGGTCCCCGGTGGGCCCGGGGCCCACCCGCCGCAGGTCGACCAGCTCGACCTTGGGCATCGTCATGGCCGCCCGCGCCCGCTCGGGGAGCCGCAGCCGCTCGAGCTTGCCCGCGCGCACCAGGGCCTCGCTCTCGAGCGAGGGCGTCGCCGATCCGAGGACCGAGACGGCGGCCGCGCGGTGGGCGCGCAGGAGGGCCATGTCGCGCGCGTGGTAGCGCACGCCCTCCTCCTGCTTGAAAGAGCCGTCGTGCTCCTCGTCCACACAAATCAAGCCCAGCGCCGGCACCGGTGCGAAGAGCGCGGAGCGCGCGCCAACCGCGACCCGCAGCTCCCCGGAGCGGAGCCGCCGCCACATGGCGTGGCGAGCACGCTCGGACAGGCCGCTGTGCAGCACCGCCACCGCGTCCCCGAGGCGGGCGCGGAAGCGGCCCGCGAGCTGCGGGGTGAGCGCGATCTCGGGCACCAGCACGATGGCGCCGCGGCCGAGCGCGAGGCACCGCTCGACGGCGTGCAGGTACACCTCGGTCTTGCCCGACGCCGTGACACCGTGCAGCAGGAAGGCGCCGCGCGCGCCGGCGTCGAGGCGCGCCGTCAACGCCGCCACCGCCGCGCGCTGGGCGGGGTTGAGCTCCGGCGGCCCGTCGCGGTCGATGGGGTCGGCGGCGAACGGATCCTCCGGCGCCGGACTGCGCTCGACCACCGCGAGCCCAAGCTCGACCAGGCGCCGCAGGGCCGGGCGCGCGTTGCCGAAGGCAGCCGCGAGCTCGCTCACCGCGAGCGGACCCTCGGCGCCGAGACGCGCGAGGATCGCCCGCGCCTGCTCGCCAAGGCGCGGCGGCGGCGCGGCGCCGGGCAGGGCCCGCGCCACCTGGATCAGGCGCCCGATGGTGCCCACGCCCCCGAGGTCGAGCCCCTGCTGGTCCAGCTCCGCCTTGACCGCGCGCTCCACCGCCGGTAGCGCGAGCCGCATCACCTCCCCGAGCGGCGCCACGTAGTAGCGGGCCAGCTCCACCAAGAAATCGAGCAGCTCCGGCTCCAGCACCGGTTCGGCGTCGATGACGGCGACGAGCGGCCGGAGCCGCGCCTCGGGTAGCTCGGGCTCCCGATCGCTCGCGTCCAGGACCACCCCGAGGACGCGCCGCCGCCCGAAGTCCACCAGCACCCGCGCGCCCCTGCCCACCCGCCCGACGAGCGCGTCGGGGATCCGGTAGGTGAACGCCTGCCCGAGCGGCACCGGCACGGCGACGGTGGCGAGCTGCACGGGGCCAGCATGACCCAGCGGCGGCGGGCGCGGCGGCCCAATTCCGCAGGCTTTCCGGCCGGAGCCGTGGGGCAAGGGGGCCGAAGGACCCCCACCCACCGCGACGGGAGGACGGGCGCCGAGCCGGGCGCTATGGTCCCCGCCCCCCGATGAAGCTCCTCTTCGACTTCCTGCCGCTCATCCTCTTTCTGGTCGCGTACCGGAAGTTCGACATCTACGTCGCGACCGGGACGGCGATCGCCGCGTCGGTCGCGCAGATCGCGTACCTCTTGGTGCGAAGACGGCGGATCGAGCCGGTGGTGTGGGTCAGCCTGACCGTCATCGTGATCTTCGGTGGCGCGACGATCCTGCTGCATGACGAGACGTTCATCAAATGGAAGCCCACGGTGCTCTACTGGGTGGGTGGGGCGGTGATCGCGGGCGGCGAGCTCCTCGGGCGGAGCGCCCTGCGCGGACTGCTCGGCTCCCAGCTCACGCTCCCGGCGCCGGTGTGGCGGCGCCTCGCCTGGGTGTGGGCGGCGTTCCTCGCGCTGCTCGGCGCCACCAACCTGGCCGTGGCCTACACCTTCAGCACCGACGTCTGGGTCAACTTCAAGGTCTTCGGCCTGCTCGGGCTGATGCTCGTCTTCGTCATCGGCCAGAGCTTCTATCTCGCGCGGTACCTCGAACCCGAGGGGCCACCCGACCCGGAGTGACCCGGCACCCCCCGCGACCGCGCGGGCCGTCGGCGCTCAGCACCCGTCGTAGACGTAGGATCCGCTCCCCGGCGCGGTGACGTTCAGATCCCGCAGAACAATCGACAGCTCGGGGAAGTCCGCGCAACCGGCCGTGAAGTCCTGCTGCCGGTACTCGATGACGAAGACGCGATCGCCGTACGCTTCCTGGTAGTCGCCGCACTCCGACCAGCGGTTGCACTCCTCCGCGACGGCGAAGTCGGTGCCCATGTCGGCGACGCGGTCCAGGAGCTCCGCGGAGTTCTTCTGCGCGATGGCGAGCCCGGCGTCGTGCGCCACCACCGAGAGCGACGCCATGAACGCGACGGCCGCCGCCTCGGTGAGGAGCCCCCCGGAGCGATTGTAGCTGTCGAGGTTGTCGATCTCGACGGCGTCGAACCCATCGGTGGCGCACTGCTCGATCCAGTCGCCGACGATGGCCGTGAGCGCGGCGCGCTTCGCCTCGGTGCCCACGTCCAGGAGGAGCTCGCCCCAGTCCTCGTCCTCCACCGGAGTCCCCTCCCCGTCCCGCAACACCAGGTCGGGGTGCTCGTCGAGCCAGAACGACTCCTCCCCCGGCTGCGTCTGGAACCCGTTCACGTAGCAGAGGTTGTAGAGCCCGGGCGCGGGCGCGCTCTCGCGATCGCGACTGACGACGGTGACCCCGTCGGGCGGCGCGTAGGGCGCGCCGATCTGGTAGTCGAAGCCCGCGTTGGCCGGCGGGAGCACCACGCTTGGGGCGCCGCCGGCCCCGCCGCCAGGCGGAGCGCCGCCCGCGCCGGCTCCGGCCCCGCCGCCAGGCTCGCCGCCGGCACCACCCTGCTCGCCCCCTCCGGCGCCGCCGCCGCCCGCCGGCGATCCCCCGCCGCCCGTGCTGACACCCCCTCCGCCCTCGTCGGCCTCGTCCTCGCCGCCGCAGCCGAGCGCCAGCAGCAGCGCGATCACCCCGCACGACCCACCGAGCGTCCTCGTCGCCATCGGCGCGACTTTACCACACACTCCGCCGCGCCTGGGCACTTGCCGTGAGACTCCGGTGGTTTCACGCGCACCGGCGGGCGCTTCGCGATACCCTGTTCCGGGGTTTCTCGTCACCACGAGCCGGCCCCGTCCGAGGTGAGCGCCTTGTCCATGCCCGCGGATGTCAACCGGCTGCGCAGCGAGCTCGAGGCGGCGCGCGAGGTCGCCGAGCAGCACCGGCTCTTGATCGAGGCTACGGACACGGGTTTCGTCGTCCTCGACGACGGTGGGCGGGTGCTGGACGCCAACGCGGAGTACGTGCGGCTGTCGGGACACACGCGCCTGGAGCAGATCAGAGGGCGTCCCGTCACCGATTGGACGGCGCCCGAGGACGTCGAGCGCAACGCCGCGGAGGTGCGCCGGTGCCTGGCCGGAGAAGCGGTGCGAGGCCTGCAGGTCGCGTACCTGGGCCCCGACGGACGTCGCACCCCCATCGAGATCAACGCCATGGCGCGACGCGCCCCCTCGGGGCTGACCATCCTCACCGTCTGCCGGGACGGGAGCCCGCGCCGGCGAGCCGAGGAGGCCCTGCGCAACTCCGAGCAGCGCTACCGTGACACCATCGACTCGATGGGCGAGGCGATCCACGTGGTGGACGCGGAGCTGCGCATCGAGCTGGTGAATCGCACCGGAGAGGCCTGGTTTCGACGGATGGGGATCGAGGGGGAGGTCCTCGGCCTCCAGGTCTTCGAGGCATTTCCCTTCCTGACGGAGGCCGTGCACAACGAGTACCGTCGCGTCTTCGCGGGGGAGGGGCCGCTCGTCACCAGCGAACGCAACTCGATCGGCGGCAAGGAGGTGGTGACCGAGACGCGCAAGATCCCCATCCTCGAGGGCGGCCGGGTCGCCCGCGTCGTGACCGTCATCCGCGACATCACCGAGGCGGTCCACACGCAAGAGCGGCTCCGTCAGACCGAGAAGCTCGACGCGCTCGGCCAGCTCGCCAGCGGGATCGCGCACGACTTCAACAACGAGCTCGCGGCGGTGCTGGGGTACGCCGAGCTCATCTCGAGCCGCACCGAGGAGCCTGAGCTGCGGGAGTACGCCGCGCTCATCGCACAGGTCGCGCGGCGCTCCGCCGAGCTCATCCGACAGCTGCTCGCCTTCAGCCGCAAGGGGCGCGTCTGCTCCGTTCCGGTGGACGTGCACGACCTCGTCCGCGAGGTGGCCACCCTCCTCAGGAGGACTGTCGATCCACGCATCACGATCCACCTCTCCCTGGAGGCCAAGCGTGCCATCACCACCGGCGATCCGGCGCAGCTGCAGAGCGCCCTGCTCAACCTCGCGCTCAACGCCCGGGACGCCATGCCGGACGGGGGCGAGCTGACGTTCGCCACGGAAGTCGTCGGCGGCGAGGCGGGCGAGCACCTGCAGATCCGGGTCATCGACACCGGTGTCGGCATGAGCGACGAGGTCCGTCGCCGGCTCTTCGAGCCCTTCTTCACCACCAAGGGACCGGGGCACGGCACGGGCATGGGGCTCCCCGCGGTCTACGGCACCATCGGGGATCACCGCGGCACCATTCAGGTGGACAGCTCGCCGGGCCGGGGCGCGATGTTCACGCTGCTCCTGCCCCTGACCGACCTCGCCGGCGCACCGGCGATGGCGGCGCCCCCGGAGGCGGTGGTCCGGGGCCGCGGGCACGTGCTGGTCGCCGACGACGTGCCCACGGTGCTGCGCGTGACGTGCGACGTCCTGAAGCGGCTCGGCTATCAGGTCACGGCGTGCCCCGACGGCGCCGCGGCGCTGGAGGTCTATCGGGGGGCTTGGCAATCGATCGATCTGGTACTCCTCGACGTGGCGATGCCGCGCCTCGACGGGCCGAGCGCGCTCGCCGAGATGCACCGGATCAGCCCGGCCATTCGCGCAATCCTCGCCTCGGGACACCCCCCCGGACAGAACGAGCAGCGCCTGCTCGCGGAGCTCGGCGCGAGCTTCCTCCAGAAGCCGTTCACCATGGCCGAGCTGTCCCGCTGCGTGGCTGCGGCGCTCGGGGCCGAGCGGGGTTGACGACACGGCGGAGCGCGACGCCTTCAGCGAGCTCGCCCGCGCCAGGCGAACGCGGCGCCCGCGAGCAGGAGGAACCCGAGCCCGTTCGCCACCGGGTTTCGTCGGCGAGCCTTGTGGCCGTGGTCATGACTTGAGCGGGTGGACGGTGGGGGATGTGCCGGCGCGGGCGCCGGCTTCGCACCGAGACGGGCCGAC
>CAYZQO010000024.1:9248-11101 GCA_964480725.1 uncultured Polyangiaceae bacterium
ATCACGCCCCACAAACCGGCTACGTGGCGCTGTTCTTCGTGGGTGGCCGCACGGACCGTGTCGATTTGCTGATGGGACCCACCAACCCGCCGGAGATCTGCGTGAGCCAGCTCGATTGCGGGGCCGGCATCCACTCGTACGCCGGCGGCGTGGTTCGCAAGGGAGAGTACTGGCTGGCCGAGTCCGCCCTCGGTGAGGGCTCCGGCGTTCGCTGCTGCTTCACCCCCATCTTCTGATCCCCACGCTCGGCGCGCGCCCCGCTCCGACGCGCCCCGGCCCCGGCCGCTGCCGGAAGCACAGGGCCATGAGGAGGGCCGCGGCCGCCGCGGTGGCGGCGCCGAAGTAGAAGGGGACGCTCGCGTCCACCCGGTCGTACAGGACGCCCGCGATGAGGCTGGCGGGCAGCAGCATCAGCCCGAGCACCGCGTGGTAGAGGCCGAGGCCGGTTCCCCGCTGTTGCGGGTGCAAGAGGTCCGTTACGAAGGCCCGCTGTACGCCGTCCGTGGCCGCTGAGTAGACGCCGTAAAGCGCGAAGAGGCCCACGACCGCGCGCGGGTCCCGGGTGTACCCGAACCCGACGTATACGACGGAGTACACGAGGTAGCCGAACACCAGGATCCTCCCCCGACCGATCCGATCCGAACGCGACCCGAACGGGATCGCGAGCAGCACCGAGACGGCGTTGAACAGAAGGTACAGAAGGGGGATGAGCGCGACGCCGATCCCGACCTCGCTCGCCTTGACGAGGAGCAGCGCGTCGGTCGAGTTGCCGAGGGTGAACAGCCCCACGATCCCGAGCAGGAGGTAGAACCGCGGCGGGAGATCGCGGAGCCTTGGCCGGTCCTGGCGGCGCTCCTCGAGCCTCGCTGCCTCCCGGACCAACCAGAGGACGGTGGCCACGCCGAGCACCGCCGGGAGCGCCGCCAAGAGGAAGATCACCCGGTAGCCCGCCGGGACCAGCCAGAGCACTCCCGCCGCGAGCAGCGGCCCCGCGATCGCCCCGGCGTTGTCCATGGCCTTGTGCAGGCCGAAGCCGCGACCAGCGCCCCCGCGCGGCGCCGAGGCCGCGACCAGGCTGTCGCGCGGCGCGGTCCGCACCCCCTTGCCGAGCCGCTCCACGAACCGGAGCAGCAGCACCTGCAACGGCGCGGCGACGACCGCGTAGAGCGGCGTCACCAGCGCGGTGACGGCGTAGCCGACCACCAGGAAGGGCTTGTTCCTGCCGGCACGGTCGGCGAGGTTGCCCGACGCGACCTTGACCAGGGCCGACGTGCTCTCCGCGACCCCCTCGATCGCGGAGAGCGTGGTCTTCGACGCCCCGAGCGAGAGCAGGAACAGGGGCATCACCGAGTAGACCATCTTGGTCGCGGTGTCCGTCAGGAAGCTGACGAGCCCCACGGCGAAGAGGTTTCGATCGAACCCGAAGACCAGCCCCCGGCCCGCCCCCTCCGGGGGATCGCTCGGTGTAGCCTCGCCCGGAACGGTCACCGTGGGGCAACGTAGGTCGGCGAGAGGCGCGCGTCCACGGGCAGGGGCAACGGCGATGGCCCCCCGCCCGCTGACGCCCCCGCGCCGACCGAAACCGGCTCCGATCAGGGTCCGAGCTGGAGCTCCTCCGTCCCCGGATCGAAGGCGACGTCGTACGCCGTGGTCTCTCCGTCCACGGTCACGGCGACCCGGTGTTCGCCGAAGAAGGCGCGGGTCGTGAAGCGCCCCGATGCGTCCGTGGCGCCGTGCTCGTCCGTCCACCAGTCGCCGAAGACCAGCTGCCGGTAGGCTGTGCCGCTCAGCTTCTCGTTCCATTCGCTGTCGTAGATCGGCGCCGAACCGGCGTAGTGGTTCCCGTCCCAGAG
>CAYZQO010000024.1:11201-81023 GCA_964480725.1 uncultured Polyangiaceae bacterium
GTGACGCCGGCTCGCGCTGAAGGTGGTCTTGCGGGCGAGCACGCTGTAGTCGTTGACGAAGAGCTGACAGGTCGGATCGGCCTCCCGCGCGGCACGCAGCCAGTCCCCCATCACCTCGTCGCCCAAGACGTCCATCAGATCGTGGTTGTCGAAGGGCTCGTTGATCACGTCCCACTGCCCGATCCGCCCCGCGAAGGCGCTCACCGTCTCCCGAACGTGCTCCTCGACGCTGGCGCGCAGCCACGCCGCGGCGGCGGCCTCGCCCTCGGCGTCCACCTGGGCCTCGTACTCGGCGCGCAGCGCCGCGGGGAGGTTGCCCCAGCCGGGCCAGACCAGGTTGTGGCCTCGAACGGTGAGCGCCCGGTCCTCCGCCCAGCCCAGGAGCCAGGTCGCGGGTTCGGGCACCGGGGGCTCCGCGCTGGCGAGGAACGGCCACTTGAGCTCGTTCTCGGGGACCACCACGGTGAACAGCCCCTCGACGGCCGCGGCGTAGCGCTCGCGGTCCGCCTCCGCGAGCCCGTCGCGCAGATCCGCGACGTCGACGGCGGTGCCGAACCCGAAGCGGGGTCGCGTCATGGTGACCGTGACCTCCGCGCCGGATACCGGCGCCCCGGCGACGTCGGTGACGACGATGGAGAGCTCGCCCCGCCGATGGGTCTCGATCCGCTCCGCCGCCTCCGCCCGCCAGGGGGCGTCCGGCTCCCGTCCCTCGTACGTGAGCGGCGTCGCCGCCAGCGCCTCGGCGGCCGTCGTGTGGCCGTAGTTGGTCAGTCGCAGCCCGCCCACGGCCAGGGTCTGCGCCGGGAAGCCGAGGAACAGCACGACGGCCGCGGCCCCGGCCGCGCTGCTCTCCGCCGCCACGAACGGCAGGGCGAACGAGGTCCACTCGTCACCGACGGACAGGGGAAACGTCAGCGACCGCGGGTAGGGGTCCGAGTCACGCTGGAAGATCAGGGTCGCCCGGCACCGATCCTCTCCCTCCGGGGGCTCTACGCACCGCGCCTGCAGCTCGGCGTGCAAGAGGTCACCCGCCTCGATCGCCGTCTCGGTCGGCGCGTGCAGGAGCAGGTCCCAGAGCATCCTCGGCTCGGCGTCGCTCGTGACCTCCACGGCGCTCGTGAACTCGCGATCGGCCACGGCGACGGTGCGGACCGTCCCGGACGCGGGATCCTCGGGCGCGTCGAAGAGGCTGAGCGACTCCGCCCCGGAGATGACCGGTTGGGGATAGCTTGGCTCAGGGGCAGGCAGCTCCTGGTAGAGAGAGACGTCGTCGATCCACAGATCGACCTCGCCGTCCCTGGTCTGGAAGAGCCAGCTCAACTCCTTGGCCGTCGGGAGCACCTCCTCGATGGGGATCTGTGGGCCCCAGCTGGGCTGGGTCATGGCAGAGAAGGGCACCCGCACGAGCGTCCAGTCGTCCGTGATCGTCGGCGAGTAGTCGAACTCGTGATCGCAGTATCCCGTCAGCGAGTCCGCCGCCAGCCCCCCCGAGCAGTTGTCGGCCTCGCCGTCCTTGGTCAGGCTGAGCTTGAAGTAGAGGGGACCCGAGCTCATCGTCGCCTTGGCCATGAACTGTACGCCGTCGTACCTCGGCAGCCCGATCGTCGGCGGCTCGGCGAGGGGGCAGAGGGAGTTCGGCCCCAGCCCGGTGGTAATCCCCATGTAATCCCACCCGAGCACGCTCCCCGTCGTCCCGGTGAGGCGGGCCGCGTACCCGCGCTCCCCGTAGCCGGGGGCGCTGGAGGCGAAGACCCCGCCCAGGAAGGCGCTCTCGGGCCAGCTCACGGACTCGCCGCCCTCGTGCTGATCGTCGAAGGCATGCCATTGGCCGCCGAGCTCGTTGACCGTGTCGCCGTCCTCGAAGTCGTCGACGAGCAGGACCTCGGCGACCCCCTCCCGCCAGGGCTCCGTCGCGCCGCGGCCCGCCATGCCGGTGGTGGCGCCAGCGGCGCCAGCGGCGCCCGCGGCGCCCGCAGCGCCCGCGGCGCCGGCGAAGGGTCCCGTGTCCCCGCCGGCGCTGCCGGACGAGCTCGCTCCGGTCGACACCCCCGCGCTCGTGCAGCCGAGCGCGACGACGATGAGACCTGCCGCTGGATGGACGCGATGGTTCCTGGGTAGCCGCTGCATTGATTCCTCCTTCTTCGCTCGCTCACTCGCTTCCTGATGAGAGGTCCGCCGCCACCAGGCGTGTGGACCGTGGATGCACCTCCGCCCTCCGGGCTCGCGCCGCGCGAGACTCCCCTGGGCAACGCGCACCCGCCCCCTCGACGGACCCGGGCGCGCGCGTCACGACGCGGCGCGTGGCGCGATGCACGCCAGCGCTACGACACCGCGAGAGACTCTCTTGACCCTGCCGATGGTGTCACCGGCGACAAGATATTTCTTCTCGCTTCTGTGGGATCGCATCTCATCGCCGCGGCCGCGACCCTCGACGACGAGGCCCCGTCGGGCCGTCCCGTTGACGCGGGCTCCCACGGGTTGGGAAGATGGCCAGCCGATGCGACCGCGCGCGAGCTCCTCGGCGTACCCGGTGCTGCTCCTGGTCGCGGCGGGCTGCGGTCCGACTAGACCCCAGCTGGTCCCCAAAACCGCGATGCCCCCGCCCCCGCCGGCGAGCACCGCGGCACCAACGCCCGCGCCGAAGGCGGACGGCCCCTCGCTCTACATCCCGGTTCCCCGCGCGGTACGGCCCAGGACGAAGGCCGAGAGCCTGCAGGTGCTCGCCGGACCCTGCGCGTGGAACCCGGGCTACCTCGCGGACTGGCCCACCCCGGTGATGTGGCGCGTGGATCCTGCTGGTGACGCCGCCCCGCTCGAGGGCGTCGAGTATGGGGTGACCCCCGCTGGCTACCGCTCCGCGGTCGCCGCGGAGCCGCTCACGGACGGGTGCTACTGCGTCCGCCTCGAGCCCTGTTGCGACGCCAACGCCGAGCTCGAGGTCCGCGCGGGGGTCGGGCGAGCGACCTGTGAACGCTGGGCCACCGAGGCGATGCCGCTGCCTCCGGGCGCGCTCAACGCCTACGAGTTCACCGATCAGGGTCGCGAAGAGCACGCGTGGGAGATCCGCGGGCGCCGGATCGAGATCTCCGCGATCGAGGACCAGCAGCGATCGGGCAAACCGCTGGCGCACCTGACGGCGAGCCTTCGGCCCTGGCCCGACGCGCCGCTGACGTCGCTCGTGCCCTCCGAGGGCGAGCCGCAGAGTGGTTTCGTCCTCGCCTCCCACCTGAGTCTCGAGGGGGAGTGCCCCAGCCGAGACCTCTACGTTCGTTGGATCGGCGATCGCCAGCCGCCGGTCGACGCGATGCTGGTCGATCGAAGTGGGGAGCATCGGGTCACGCTCCTGCTCCTCGACCGCATCCAGGCCCGCGGCATCCAGGGGGTGGTGGCGCATGCCGTGGGCGACCTCGACGGCGATGGGCTCAGCGATCTCGCGTTCCTCGCCGAGCCCTTCCTCGATGGCTGCGAGGGCCCGCAGGACGTCGCGGTGGACGTCTATCTGACCCGAGGCGGCCACGGGCGGCATCGCCTCCGCCTCGCGTCGTCCGACGAGCTGCTCGCCCAGGGTGAGCGCTGCCTGAGGCACGCGTCCGAGCCCGTCCCGGTCTTCGCCGCCGAACACTGGCGGCTCCGCGTGCTGCCGGGTCGCGTGGAGACGGAGTTCGCGGTACCGGCGCGCTGTGGACGGGTCTGGCGCTTCGAGCTGAAGGACGGAGACTTCCACCCCGAGCCGGGCTGAACGGCGCGCACCGAGGCCAAAACTGCTGGGAGAGCTCCGCGATGGCGCTGCTGCCGAAGCTCGGGAGACCGTGCGGGCCATCCCGCCCGCACCAGGTCACCTCGTACCCCCTCGGCCACCCATCGCTCACCGAGAGGGAACTCGGGCATTCCCGCTGACTGCTTCGGCGGTGACACGGACGTCGGTCCTGCGGCACGCTGACCCCATGCGCCATGGGGTCGCGCTCGGGAGCTCGCCACCGCCAGGCGGCGAGCGCAGCCTCCGTGCGCATCGGCTCGTGCGCCTGCTCGCCGTCGCGATCGGGCTCGGCGCGCTCGGGTCCACGAGCTTCCAGGGGGTCACCTTCACGGAGCAGCTGCTGCGCCTGGCCGTCGGGGTGCTCGGGTAGCCATGATCTGTGGGCTCTCGTACTGGGATCTTGGAGCAGCACGTGGATGGCGAGGACCGCTTCGTGACCCGGGTGCGTCACGCGGACGCGGAGCTCTGGCTCGTGCTCGTCCCCGAGAGGCCGCTCGCATTCGGGCCCGGCTTCGGCGCGCTCGATGGCCTGAAGTCGCGCCTGGAGCAGGAGCGGCCCTGGGGCGATCTCGAGCCCCTCCCGCCGTGGCCGGCGGAGTACACCCATTGCTCGCGGCTCCTGCACGACGGCGTCCTCGTGCCCGCGCCGGAGAGCCGCGCGGAGATTCGCGCACGACGAGGCGCGCTTGGCACCGTCGAGCTCGACGGCGACCTCGCGTTCTTGCTCGCGATGAGCGCGACGCCGATGACCCGGGCCGAGCTCGCCACCGTGCTGACGGACCTGGGCTGCGCGGACGCGCGCACGGTCGATCCACCGCCGCGCCTGGTGGCCCTCCTCGGGCCCCTCGGGCTCGGCGTCCGGGAGTGAGCCCGGCGGCGCTACGGCGTCTCGGACGCGGTGGCGATGCGGGGGCTCGGTCCGTCTCGCTCGACCTGGCGGCGGTCCGGCTGGCTTCGCAGGTACACGGTGTACCGGTTGGGGATCCGGACGACCTGGGAGAAGCCTCGCCGGAGGAAGGCCGCTTGGGCGGGATTGGGCTTGGCCGCGGCCCCGACGACGACGGCGTCCACGACCAGGGCGTCGAGCCCGGCCGCGTCGGTGGGCGCCGGGGACTCGGGAGCGGCGTACTGGTGCTGGGTCTCCAGGACGTGCTCCATCGTATTCAGCCGCTCGATGGGGAAGACGCCGCTCCCATAGCCGACCAGGTCGAGGGTCAGGACCCGGTACGGGGGCTCGACCGGGGGCGGCTCCTCGGGCAGCCGGTGCAGCCGCAGGGCGCCGGTCGTCAGCATGGGCGGCCCCAGCCCGCGCACGAACGCCTGGAAGACCACCTCGCCCTGGATCGAGGCGTCGAAGCGCTCGGCGGGGGCGTAGAGGAGGTGGGAGATGCCGTGCCTCCGATAGAGCTCGTGCACCTCCCGCGCGTTGTGAACGTCCGCATAGCTGATGAGCCCCTGAAAGCCCGCCCAATCCAGCACCAACTCCCGATCCACACCGAGGCTCGAGTGGCTCATGTGCAGCAGGACCTTGGCGTCTGGGGGGAGCGCCTTGCCGACGGCGACGTAAGGCGCGCGGTAACCGTCGAAGCGGGTCTTGGCGTGGCCGCGGTAACCGCTGGTGATGAGCTCGAGGGCGTCCTCGAGCCGGCCCTGACTCGAGAAGAACAGCGCGTCCGCGCCCCAAATAGCCTGGAAGAGCACGAGCGGCGCGATCGCGAAGCGCGCGAACTGGCCGAGCCGCAGGATCCCCACCAGGAGCGCCGCCGTCGTCGCCACCAGGATGGGCAGGAAGACCTGGAGATTGCGATCGACGTTGTAGGTCAGTCCCCAGAGGACCAACGCGCCGAGCCCGACGGAAGCGCCGAGCAGGACGTGGCGCCGCTCCCGCACGAAGAGCAGCCCCGGCAGCAGCAAGGTGAACAGCGAGCCGAACACCGGCAGGTCCTTGGCGAAGGAGTAATGCGGGTGAAACGAGAAGGTGAACGCGAGCTTCACCGCGTGACCCAGGCGCCTCAGCCAGGTGCCCTGGGGCACCCAGTTCTGGTCGACGAACATGTGGCTGAAGAGGTACGCGGCGCCCTCCACCTTGGGTCGGGTCCCGGGGAAGAGGTCCTGGGCGAAGGGATAGACGGGGTTATGGTAGAATAACCAGGCTCGCAAGAAGTGGGGCATCACCAGCAGCGCGAAGGCGACCCCGATCCACAGCGGCAGCCACCCGAGCGCACGGCGCTTCCTGGCGAGCGAAACCGGCGACCGCCGCAGCCGATAGTACGCGACCCCCCACCCACAACCCATTACGCCCAGCAGCGGCAGGATCCAGTACAGCGCCTGATACTTGGCGAGGAACCCGCCCGCCATGCAGAACGCCAGCGGCACCGCGCGGCGCCAACTGGGGTCCTGCAGCAGTCTGCCGGCCGCAACCAGACCAGGCAGCGAGAAGAAGGCGGCGATGTGATCGAGCGCCCCACCCAGGTTGTTGTCGTAGACGAAGATGGCGGGGAACAGATAGAAGGCGACCCACGAGCCGCGCAGCGTCTGGTCCTTGACCATGAAGCGCGTGGCCGCGGCGACCCCGGCCAGCGTCCAGAGAACCAGGCTGAACTCCTGGTGCAGCGCCAGCATCCAGCGCAACGCCGGGTGCGGGAGCCCGGGGACGCTGAACACCCAGGTGCGCAGCAGGGTGGCCAGCTGCGGCACGTTCTTGTTGTAGTCGCCGGGGAAGGCGACCATGCGCCCGGCGCGGGCGTAGTCCTGCGGCGCGGTCAGGTGACACCAGGCCGCGTCGTAGTTGACGGAGTCGGGGGTGAGGGCGCCGAGATAGAGCAGCAGCGTGAGCGCGCCGCCAAGCGCCCAGAGCAGAAGGACCGACACGCTGGCGGGCGCTGCTGCCGCCGCCTCTTCACGCCAGCGGCGCCACCAACGCCGAAGCTCCGGGGCCCCCACGGCGCTCAGCCCGCAGGCGAGGCCGAGCGAGCACCAGGGCCCGTAGAGCCCGAGCGCTCCCGCCAGGGCCATGAGCTCCGCGAACACGACCGCGCCCACGGCCGTGCCGAGCACCGCACACTCGAGGCTCGGCAACCCTCGCAGCCCGAGCCCGCAGCGCACCACCCAAGACCCGCTCGAGAACCAGGCCAGGTTGCAGAGCGCCGTGTACCCCCAGATCGTCAGCAGCGGCCACGCGAGCCAGTCGCCGACCGGATACTGGCTGTGCGCCGTGCGCGCGTAGACGAACAGACCCGCTGCGCTCGTCGCCGCCACCAACGCGATGGCGAGCGGACGGGGCAACGGACGCCGGATCCCCTCGCCCAGGCGCGGCAGGATGCTCGAGTGCACATGCGGCTCGGGCATTCGGGAGATCTAGCCGATTGTCAGCCATGGGCAATGGGTCGCGCCTGACTTCCCAATCTCTCAGACTCGGTGTGAATCGCGTCCTCTTTGACCGTGGACAATGGACCGAAGGGGCGATGAGCCCCGTTTTTGAGCGCCCACTGCCCGAATCACCCTCGAAGCGGAAACACACCGTTGGATCTTGCCACTGCCGATCTCCCGGTTCAGTGGCAAATCGGGATCCGGGTGCCATTGCACTGACAGCCCCCTCGTAACGAGGGAAGGAGGATGGCTCCGGAACCCGTCCCGGTGGGCCGTCGCGACCGGACTCGTGGGCGCGGGTCGACGACGCACGCGGGGGCAGTCGGCGGCGAGGCGAGTTGCGCGCACGCGGGCGCCGCAGCCTCACCCCTCCCGGCGCGTCGCGAGCTCTTCCCAACGCGCCATCAGCGTCGTGAGGCGCTGGTGGGCGGCGTCGCGGGCGGCGAGCAGGGCGGGGACCTCGGCGCTCCGCTCGGCGTAGGTCGCGGGATCGGCGAGCTCGGCGTCGCGGGCGACGAGCTCCGTCTCGAGCCCCGCAATCTCGACCTCGACCCGCTCGAGCTCGCGCGCCTCGTTCCAGGTGAGGCCGCGCTGACGCCCGGCAGGGGCGGCCCGCGTTGCGGCGGCCCCGGGCGGCGGTGCGCTCCGGGCGCGCGGCTCGGCGCCGGCGGCCTCGCGGGCGCGCGCGCGGGCCGCATCGCGCAGGGCGACGTAGCTCGCGTGGTTGCCCGGGTAGCTGACCACCCGCCCGTCACCCTCGAAGGCGAGGATGGAGGTCGCTACCTTGTCGAGGAAGTAGCGGTCGTGGGTGACCACCAGCGCCGTCGCGCTCATCTCGATGAGCATTTCCTCGACGGCGGCCAGCGTCTGCACGTCCAGATCGTTGGTGGGCTCGTCCATCACCACCACGTTGGCGGGCTCGAGCAACATCTTGGCCAGCGCCACCCGAGCTCGCTCGCCGCCGGAGAGCGAGCCGACCGGCTGCCGGAGCCGGTCACGGTAGAACAGGAACCGCTCGAGGTACGCGTAGGCGGAGACGGTCTGCTCTCCCCAGCGCACCACCTCCGCGTCGCCCGCCACGTTCTGGAGCACCGTCGCCGCGTCGTCGAGGCCGGCGCGGCCCTGCTCGAAATAGGTGCAGCGCACCCGCACGCCACGCACGATCCGCCCCGAGCTCGGCTCTAGCTCCCCGAGCAGAGCCCGGAGGAGCGTGGTCTTGCCGGCGCCGTTGCGACCGATGATCCCGATCCGCTCCCCCTTGGTGACGTGCAGGGTGAGCCCGCGCACGAGCTCGCGGCCGCCGCGCGACAGCCCGAGGTCGTGGAGCTCGAGCACCGTGGCGCCGAGCTCCGCGGACACCAGCCGCAGCGACACGCCCCGGTCCGGGCCCGCGGGCGCGGCCGCGGCCGCCGCCTCGACACGCTGGATGCGGGCCTTCTGCTTGCCCGTGCGCGCCTTGGGCTGCCGGGCGAGCCAGACCAGCTCGGTGCGGAGCAGGTTCTGCCGGTTCGACTCGGTGCGCGCGGCCAGCTCGGCGCGCTCGGCCTTGGCGAGCAGGTAGTCCTCCCAGCCCCCGTCGTAGGAGTGGACGGCGCCGGCATCGAGCTCCAGCGTGCGGCCGACGACGCGGTCGAGCACCCAGCGGTCGTGGGTGATGAGCAGGAGCGCCCCCTCGTGCTCCTCGCGGAGGTAGCGCTCGAGCCACTCGATCGTCTCGGCGTCGAGGTGGTTGGTGGGCTCGTCGAGGATGGCCAGGGTGGGACGCGACACCAGCAGCGCCGCCAGCGCCACCCGCCGCCGCTCGCCGCCGCTCATCGTGCCCACGGGGCGGTCCGGCTCCTGCACACCGAGCTCGGTCAGCATCGCGGTCGCGCGGTGCTCGAGCTCCCAGCCGCCCCGGTGCTCGACGTCCGCCGCCGCGGCGGCCTGCTCGTCGAGCAGCGCCGCCACGTCGCCCGTCGCCCGCTCCAGCGCCTCGCTCACCGCCTGGTACCGCGCCCGCGCGGCCGACCACTCGCCGAGCCCCAGGAGCACCAGCTCGCGCGGGGTGGCCGCGGGCGGGAGCGCTGGCTCCTGCGCGAGCAGCGCGATCCGCGCGTCGCGACGCCGGATCACCGACCCCTCGTCGGGCTCCTCCACCCCGGCCAGGATCCGGGCGAGCGTGCTCTTGCCGCTCCCGTTGCGGCCGACCAGCCCCAGCCGCTCCCGCTCCTCGATCGCGAACGATGCCCCGTCGAGCAGGCGGTCGGCGCCGTAAGCCTTGACCAGGGACTGCGCGGAGAGGATCGACAAGGGGTGGCCCGGCGCGGGCGATAGCGCGTCACGGGGCGCGTGCCAACCCACGGAGCGTCGTGTTATGGGAGCCTCCCGTCCGGCGACCATCGTCGATCCGAAGACGGGGCACGGGCGCCAGCGCGCCCCCGGATGGGGCGACCTGTGCACCGCCTGCGATTGCTGCGAACGAAACCCCAGCGGCACGGGGTGGTCTGGATCGCGCCGGATGGCTTGCCTGGAGTGGCCGGAGGGACGGGGCCGCTCGTTGCGCTAGCCCCGTTCGCCCTGCCGACCGAATCGCGCTCCGCCGCGGGGTCGGGCAAGCGAGAGATGGGCGCCACGACCCGCGGCCTCCGCGCCATCGACTCCAGCGTGACCGCCTCGAGCCCCCGGCGCGCTCCTCCTCCCTCCCCAGGTCCGCCTCGGCGGGCGCGGTGAGGCCCTTCAGTCGATCGGCTCGATCCGGATGTCTTGGATCGGCTCACCGTATTTGCCACACCAGGTGCCCTTGGTTTCGAGGGTGACGGTCACCGTGGACGCGAAGGGCCCTTCCAGCTCACCTCGTTCGAGGCGGATCACGTAGCCGTCCCGCGGCGGATCGTCGTCGCCGACGATCTCGAGGCCACCGATTGCGCTGGTGGGTGGGCTGGCGCCGCCTGCCCCAGCCGATCCGGCCTGCGACCCGACCGCGACGACTTCCACCCCACCCGCCACCTCGACGGTCGCTCGGGTGTAGCGGGCGGGTGACAGGCGGATTCGGATCTGGTGTGAGAGGTCGTCGGGACCAAACTCGACGTCCCGGGACGCAGTCAGAAAGAAGGAGTCGGTGCAGTCGCACTGTACCGTTCCGAGCAGCGCCAGCGCGCTCGCCACCGTCATCGCTTCCACGACGACGAGATGCGCCCACGGCCCGAGAGAGCGAGGCGGCTGGCTCCTCATCGCGAGATCTCTGCCCGGAACTCCAGCCCCAGAGCGAGCGTCGCCCGCGCCATCGAAGCGACCTCCCGGTACGTGGCCATCTCGAAGCCATACTCGCCGGAGAGGAGGGACGTGGCGGCGAGGTGGCTGCCCAGCTGGAGCCGACCCCCGAACGTCGCCCGAAGGACTGGCAGCGTGGTCATGCCGGAGAACCGACCTCGAAGGCTCGTACCCTCGACCGTCCCGCGCTCGACGACGCGCAGGACACCGACGTCGAAGCCGAACAAGATCATGCGTCGCCACAACTGGATCTCGGCGCCCGTCGTCACCATGTGCAGCGACGGGTCCTCGCGCATGACGTAACGGTCAACGTCAGTCTGCAGCACTCGCTCGTTCGGTTCCAGCGGCGCAGCAAAGGAGTAAGACAACCGGGGACCCCCAGCGAGTCCTGAATGAATCAGGAACAGGTAGCCCAAGTCCGCCTGGGCTCCGAACACCGCACGTCGATCCGTCGTGTCGATCGGGGCGGACAACGCCGCACCAGAGCGCTCCAAGTCCAGGGTGTAGTTGACGGGCCGCGTGCTCAGACTCGCAGTGCCGATTCCCCGAAGGAACAGCTCTGATCCAGGGGCATCAGCGGCCGCCGGTGCAGCCGTCGCCAGGGCTACCGCGACGCACCCCACCTCATGGGCGTGGCGTGACCAGGTCCGGCGTGCGAGAGCCTTCCGCCATCGTTCGATCGCCCTCCGGAGACTTTCCCGACGCGCCCTCATCCACCGAGAAGGATACGCGTCGGAACGAGCTGCGCCATGCGCGAGAGCCTCCACTCGCGCCGGTTCACGCCCTCCAACCGCATTACCGGGCTAGTTCCGGAAGGGCGCGCAGCCTACGACCGCCAGCGCCATGAGCCAAGGGCAAGGCTCCGCTGGACCGCGCACGATCGCTGTCTCGCTCGCGCGATGGGGCGGTTGGTGAAATCAGGGCGGCGACTGCAGTCGGCGCGGGCCCCCCGCGCCGCGGGGAGCGGCGCTTGGGGGGCCGGCCGCGCGCAGCGGAGCGAGCACGGCCGCGTGCCCCAGGGTCCGGCGCGGGGGGCAGCCAAGGCAGCACGTTCCAATCGGCGCGGAGCGTGCCGGGGCCGGGACGTCCGCTGCCGAGCGCCGGTGACGGGCTGAGCGCGCCCTGGCGGAGGACCCCTGGCACTTCACGGGGCCCTCGGGTCCATCGACGAGCACTTCACAGGGCTCTCAGGTCCATCGACGGGGAGGAGCGCGCCCGGATCTTGTCCGTCCGTGCCCGTCGCGGCAATCGCCGACAAGAATCTGCCCTCGCACGGCGCCCCGACGGACCTGAGCGCGCGGTGAAGCGGCCCCGACGGACCTGAGCGCGCGGTGAAGCCGCCTTCCCCAGCGAACGGACCGGCGCCTCGCCTACTCGGCGTAGAACACGCCCTTCAGATCCTCGGTGCTCGAGATGGGGACCCCGTCCTTGATCGAGGTGGCGCGGAACTGGTAGTACATGCCCGGCTCGAGGGGGCCGGGGAACTCGGCGGTGACCGGCGCGCCGCCGCCCGCGTCCACTGCGGTCCCCTCCCAGGCCAGGTTGCCGAGCGCGTCGTAGACGACGACCGCGTACTCGTCCTCGCTGGAGTCGTCTTCCCAGGTGAGGGTCACCGGCGCCCCGGACACCGCCTCGGCGCCGTCGGCTCCGGGCGAGAGGACGGCCAGCGCGCCGGTGATCTTGAACCCGGTGACGGAGACGTCCCCGCCGGCGACGGTGATGTGTTGGATCTCGGTGCCGCCGATGGAGGTGTCCGGATCTCGCACCAGGTCGTCGTTCTCGAAGGCGGCGAGGACGACGTAGTCCCCGTCCGGCACGCCGGTGAGCGACCAGGTGTTGCCCACGTCGCCCGCCCGGAACCCGGGCGGGGCCTCGCCGGTGATGGTGTCCTCGTCGAACGTCTCCTCCACCACCAGGATGACCGAGGTGAGATCGCCGTCGCCCGGGTTGACCAGGTTGATGTCGCCGCTCACCACCGCGGTCGCGTCGCCGGCGGCCGCGAGCACCACGCCCCCGGTCGTCTCGCCCGTCTCGACGTCCACCGTCTCGGGGGCGTAGTTCGCACCCAGCCGGTACGCCTGCACCGTCACCGTGCCCTCGGGCACGTTGAAGACGGTGAAGGAGCCGTCCGCATCGGCGACCGCGCTCGCGCCGCCCGCGACGACGAAGGTGCCGCTGACCGCCTCGCCCGTCACCTCCCCGGAGATCGCGCCGAGCCCCGCCGTGCTCTCTAGCGCGATCAACCCCACCTCGGTGGTCGCGTTGTCCACCACCCGATCGGCCTCGGAGAGGCCGTTCACGTCGAGGGGGATCGCCTCCCGCGGCGGGCGCGGGAAGGTGAGGAAGCCGGCCGCGTCGGCGCGCAGGGTGTAGAGCGTGTCGGCGGCGAGGGTACCGTCGGGATTGCGCGGCGCGGGCACGGCCACCGAGTAGGCGCCGTCGCCATCGGTGACCGCGACCCCGGAGACGGCCGCGCCGTTGGCGTCCTGCACGACCACGCGGGCGCCCTCGATGGGCGCGGCGTCGGCCGTGTCGAACACGGTGCCGGAGACGGTCACCGGATCGAAGCAGCCCACCGTGCCGCCGACCACCTCCTCGCAGACCCGCCCGTCGAGGCAGCCCGCGTCGTCGTCGAGCGAGCAGTCGGGATCCTCCACCGGGGGCGGCTCGTCGTCGTGACAGGCCCCGCCCGCGAACGCGAGCGCCAGCGGCAGGGCGAGCCCTACCATGGTTCGTCGCCAGGTCATCTCGGACGCCTCCTTCCCCGGACGCTCAGTTGATGGGCGCCAGGCAGTAGCCGTTGATGCAGTCGACGTGGTTGGTCGCCGGGTCCCCGGTGTGGTTGCAGCAGTCCGCGTCGAGGGAGCACTGCTGGCCGTAGAGGGAGCAAGGGGTCGTCCCGCCCGTGCCGCCGATGGACGGCGCGCCCGCGGCCGGGGTGCCGGCCCCGCCGCCCGTGCCGGGGGCCCCGCCCGCGCCGCCGGTGCCGTCGGGGGGCGGGATCTCGCCGCAGACGCCGAGCGTCGAGCCGACGGGCCTGACGCAGGGCAGGCCGGCGCAGCAGTCCGCGTCCACAGTACAGGTGCCGCCCTGATCGATGCAGACGCTCGCACCGCAGCGCAGGATCCCCTCCTCGTCGGGGACGCAAGGCATCTGATCGCAGCAGTCGGCCGCCGTGGCGCAAGTGTCGCCGACGATACGGCACTCACTGAGCCCGTTGCAGCGCGGCACGCCGAACGGATCGAGCAGGCACGACTCGCAAGCGTCGCCCTCGACGGCGCCGGACTGACAGAGGAAGCTGGTGCCGCCGCAGACCAGCTCACCGGCCGCGTTCGGCGCGCAGCGCCCCGACTCCCCGGTGGCGCCGCAGCAGTTGTTGCGCGACGAAGAGCTGGAGCAGACGTAGTCCTTGTAGTGGCAGACGTTGCCCTGGGGGCTGCAGCCGGTGGGGCTCCGGCAGATCCCCACCGCGTCGTCGGGGGAGGCCTTGAGACAGGTCACGTTGCCCTCGCCCGGCAGCCCGGTGCCGTCGACGCCGCAGCAGTCCGTGTCCGCGCGGCACAGATCGCCCATCACGCGGCAGCCCCGCGCGGGCTGACAGATCATCACGCCGGTGAGCGCGTTGGGGGCGCAGACGCGGCTGCAGCAGCCGCCGCAGTCGTTGCAGAGCATGCCCTCCACGGTGTCGCAGTTGGCCGAGCCGACGTCGATCGCGCCGCAGGTGCCGACGCCGTTGTCCCCGAGCACGCAATCGGCCGTGCAGCACTCCCCCGACGACCGACAGATGTCTCCCACCTGCACGCAGAACGAGCCGCCCCGCGAGCAGGTGCCATCCTCGCCGCAGAGGCCCGAGCAGCATTGGGTGGAGTTGGGCCCCACGTCCGTGCAGGGGTTACCCGCCGTCTTGCAGCTCGTGTTGAGCGGGACACAAGCGCCGTCCGTGCCGCAGGTGCCACTGCAGCAGGCGCCGTCCTCGGCGCAGGCGTCGCCGTCCGCGGTGCAGGCGTCAGCGCTGCACTCGGAATCGACGCAGCTCAGGTTGCAGCAGTCGGTCGAGGTGCCGCAGCTCGCGCCCGGTCGTCCACACTCGATGACCCGAGAGCTGCAGACGCCGTCGGTGCAGAGCCCGCTGCAGCAGTCGCCGCCCCGCTCACACGCGTCGCCGAACAGGCCGCAGTCGAGCTGGAAGATGGGGTCGATGCTGGCGCCCGCCGCGCCGCCGTTCGGGGTGCCGGCGACCGACGGCACGCCCGCCGTCACCGGGGCGCCCGCCGCCCCACCCGGCGCGACCGCGCCCGCCACGCCAGCCGCCGCCAGGGCCCCCGCCGCGCCGCCCTCAGTGGGCGCTCCACCCTGGGCGGCCCCGCCCGGGTCCGCTCCGCCCGGCGTGGCCCCTCCCGTCCGGGCGCCACCCGTCTGCTGGCCACCCGTCGCTGACGCGCCGCCTTCGTCACCAGCACCGCCGCCGAGCCCCGTCGTGCCCCCGCCACCCCCGCCACCATCGTCCTTCGAACAGGCGCCGGTCAGCGCCATCCCCACCACCAAGGCCATCGCGACGGATCCGAGCTTTCTCATGGGGCACTCCTTCATCGACAGGGGCAGCGGACCTGTCCCGGCGGTGAGGGGAGGTTCCCGGGGGGGCCTCGCGGAGGCCAACTTTCTTTATCGGCCGGAAAATTCCGCCCGGGTGGCCGTCCCGGCGAAGTTCGTCGAGCCGTGACGCCGGGGCTCGGGTACCTGATGCTCGTGCGAGTGTCCGCCGAGCGCGAAGTCCCCGCCCCCTGCGCCGTCGTCCGGCGCCTACCGACGGCGCGCGATGACGCGGCCCTCGTCGCCGGGGTGCGCGAGGGCGCCGACTGGGCGCGGGCGGAGCTGTTCGACCGCTACGCCCCCGACGTCGAGCGGGTGATCCGGCGCGTCCTCGGCCCCGAGCGCCACACCGAGATCGCCGACGTGGTCCACGACGCCTTCGTCCAGGCCCTCTCGGGGCTCGATCAGCTCCGCGACGCCGCCGCGCTCGGGGCGTGGCTGCGCAGCGTCGCCGCCAACACCGCCTGCAAGACCGTGCGAGCGCGGAGCCGGCGCCGGTGGCTGCGCTTCCTACCGCCCGAGGAGCTGCCGGAGGCGCCGACGCACGCCGATCCAGACGGGCAGGAGGCCTGCCGCCACACCTACCGCGTGCTCGACGCGATGCGGGCGGAGGACCGCGTGATCTTCGCGCTGCGCTACATCGATGGGCGCGAGCTGGCGGAGGTCGCGACGCTCTGCGACCTGTCGCTCTCCACCACCAAGCGCCGCCTCGAGCGCGCCGAGGCGCGCTTCCTGCGCGCGGCGCGCCGCGACCCGGTGCTGCTGCGCTGCCTCGAGGAGGGGAACCGATGGCGACCGTGACCTTGACGCTCGAGAAGCTGGGGGCGACGGTCCGCACCGCGTCGGACCAGGCGGCGGACGTCCCCGCGACCCTCGCGGCGGCGCGCGCGCGCTTCCTGCAGGCGGACCCCGCGTCCCGCTCGCGCGGGCGCCCGGCGCTGCTGCTCGGGCTGGCAGCGGCGCTCTGCACCCTGGCCGCCCTGATCTGGGTGGCGACGGGCTCCATCCGCGGCGCGCCCACGCCCCTCGCCTTCACGGTCGGGACCGAGGCGCGACCCGGCGTGGTGGGGGAGTGGATGAGCGCGGACGGGGAGCCGCTCGGCGTGCGCTTCTCCGACGGGAGCGCGGTGACCCTGGCCCCGCAGAGCCGCGCGAGGATCGCCAGCACGGCCGCGAACGGCGCCGACCTCGTGCTCGAGCAGGGCGTCCTCGACGCCGAGGTGGTGCACCGGGAGAGCGCGGCGTGGTCCCTGCGGGGCGGGCCCTACTCGGTGCGGGTCACGGGCACGCGGTTCACCCTGTCCTGGGATCCCACCGCGGAGCGCCTGGAGGTCGGGCTCCAGGAGGGCTCGGTCAGCGTCTCGGGCCCGCACCTGCCGGAGGGGCGCGCGGTGGTGGCCGGCGAACGCCTCCTGGTCGAGGTGCGGACGGGCGAGATGCTCCTCTGGCGAGCGGACCAGGCGCGGGCCGCGCCGTCCTTGGCCGCGCCGCCGGCTCCGAGCGCGTCGACGAGCGCGCCGGGCAAGGACGAGTCGACCACGCCCCACCCGCCGGCGGCGAGCGCGGCTCCCCCGGCCGAGGACTGGCGCGCGCGGCTCGCCCGCGGCGACTCCCGCGGCGCCGTCGCAGCGCTGGAGCGCGCCGGCGTCGGCGAGGCGACGCGCTCCGCCACCGCGGCGGAGCTGTGGCAGCTCGCGGACGCGGCGCGGTTCGCGGGACGGCCGGACGTCGCGACCGCCGCGCTCTCCACGCTGCGCTCCCGCCACGGCACGCGCGGGTCCACGGCGTTCTTGCTCGGCAAGATCGCGGCCGACCAGCGGGGCGCGCCCGCCGAGGCGGTCCGCTGGTTCGACCTCTACCTCGCCGAGGCTCCCAACGGCCCCCTGGCAGAGGAGGCGCTGGGGCGGCTCATGACCCTGCAGCGGCGCTCGAATCCCGCTGCCGCCGCCACCGCGGCGAAGAAGTACCTGGCACGCTATCCGAACGGTGCATACTCGGGGCTCGCGAGGAGCCTCCGATCGCACTGAGCATCCGTCGAGCCTGGATCCTGGCCGGGCGCGCCCGGCCGCGCGGTGTGCGGCGCACAGCGTGGCGCCTCGCGGCGGCGCTGATCGTGCTGACGCTGCTCGCCCTGCCCAGGGGCGCGTCGGCCGGCGAACGGCCGCTGGTGCTGGTGGTCGGGGAGAGCGGTGACCCGCTCGTCGCGCGGATCGAGGGCGAGCTCGCGCTGATGGGCTACCGCGCCGAGTCGGTGGCTCGCTCCGCGGACTGGCTCTCCGTCGCCGAAGCGCGGACGGCGGTCGGCGTGGTCGAGGTCGATCCCGAGCGGGACGAGGTCGTGCTCTGGACGCTCGGCTCGACCCCAAACGCCCACCTCGAGTCGAGGAGCCGGGTCGCCTCACCGGACCCGCAGGTGCTCGCCCTCCGCACCGTGGAGCTGCTCCACGGGCGGCTCACGCCCCTGGGCGAGGGACCGCCGCCCGACGACGGGGGCGAGCGCGACGAGCCGTCCGCAGCCGAGGGCGCGCGCGGGCCCCGGCGGGGCGGAGCCGTCCCTGCGCGCCCGTCCGGGGCCGCCGCCTTCCCCACGCCGTTCTCCGCGTTCATGGGCGCCTCGCTGACGGGAGCGGCCGGTGGCCTGCCGCCCTGGCTCGGGCCGCGGATCACCGCCGGGTATCGCCCACACCCGAGCTTCGAGGTCGGAGCGACAGCGCTACCGCCCCCAAGCAAGCCGAGGATCGAGGTGGAGAACGGCGAGGCGGAGGTGGAGCTCTTCGCCTTCGGCCCCACCCTGCGGGTCGGCTACCGCCTGCGGTCCTTCGCGCTCGACGGGGGCCTGGCCCTGCTGGCGGTGCACGGGGTGGCCACGACGCGCTCAACCCTGTCGAGCTTCGCCGGCGCGCGATCGGAGGGCTGGGCCTGGCGCCCCGAACTCGCGCTGGGGGCGACCTGGCTCGCCACCGAGCGGATTGGCCTGCGGGCGCAGGCGTCCGTGGGCGGCATCGCCCCGGAGCTCGAGGTGTTGGGGGTGGACAGCCCCTCCGAACAGCATGGTCCAAAGCCCGTCGCCGGATTGCGGAGCCCCGTGGCCGCGCTGACGCTCGGGATCGAGGTGGGGCTCGGCAAGCTCCGGTGAGGGGCGAACCGCGCCGTCCGCTTTCGAAGGTGAACTTGGACTAGCCCCGGGGCGCGTCACCAGAAGCTGCGGAACGGGCGCGTCGCTACCACGTCCCTGGCTGAGCCGCGGACAGTGCGGGGAGGGCTGAGGTGCCGGCCGTGGTCGCGGTGCACCGTCCGCCCCGACGCGAACTTTCGCGCTCACTCCGCATGGCGGCGGCCGGCGCGACCGTCGCGGCCCGCGAGCGGGCGGCCGTCGGACAATCGGACGCCTCCTGTTCGTGCGGTCTGACGACGAAAGGAGTAATTGTCGAGCTGAGTCGATCTGCGGAGGTCCACCGTGCGTACATCTTCCTACTTCGTGTCTGCGCTCTTCCTCACGCTCGGCGCCGCGGGCTACGTCGCCTGCGGGCCCAGCGACGCCAACGAGAGGCCCCAGCTCGACGCCGATCCCGACAACGACGGCAGCGGCACCGGGGGCGACGGTCCCCTCGTCGGGAACACCGGGGGCGAGACTCGCCTCGAGGCGACGGGCGGCACCGACGAGCAGGATCCCTGCCTGGGCGAGAACCCCCCCGCGGACCTCTGCAAGCTGATCCCCTCCGGACCGGCCTGCGGCGACGGCAACCTCGACGTCGATACCCTGGGCGAGGAGTGCGACGACGGCAACGCCCTTCCCGGCGACTGCTGCAACGGCATCTGCAAGGTCGAGCCCAACTGCATCTGCCCCCCCGGCGAGCCCTGCACCTTCACCTTCGAGTGCGGCAACGGCGAGATCGAGCCAGGCGAGGTCTGCGACGACGGCGATGCGGAGGACGGGGACGGCTGCAGCGCCGACTGCACCGAGCAGAGCCGGAACTTCGTCTGCATCACCCCCGGCCAAGAGTGCGAGCGCATCGTCTTCTGCGGCGACGGCCGCGTCGCCGGGGACGAGACGTGCGAGGACGACGACGAAACCCCCACCCCCGGCGACGGCTGCGACGCCGACTGCAACGTCGAGCCGGGCTGGATCTGTCGCACACCCGGCGATAAGTGCGACCCCTCCCCCATGTGCGGCGACGGCATCGTCAACCCCGACCGTGGCGAGACCTGCGACGACGGCCCCGACTACAGGGAGCCGGGCGACGGCTGCGACGCCGACTGCAACCTCGAGCCGGGCTGGGCCTGCCCCACACCGGGCGAGCCCTGCGACAACCTCAACGTATGCGGCGACGGCATCGTCACCGGGGCCGAGGCCTGCGACGACGGCAACGAGACCCCCGGCGACGGCTGCAGCGCCTGCGTGCTCGACGTCGGCTACGAGTGCCCCTTCCCGGACGCGCCCTGCATCGCGCTCTGCGGCGATGGGATCCTGCTGCCCTCGATGGAGATCTGCGACGACGGCAACCGGGACGACGGGGACGGCTGCACCAGCATCTGCCGCTGGGAAGAGGGCTTCGCCTGCACCGGCACGGCCCCCGACTACACCTGCCGCCCGACCGTGTGCGGCGACGGCCGCGCCGAGGGGACCGAGTCCTGCGACGACGGCAACAACGACATGGGCGACGGCTGCAGCCCCACCTGCGGCATGGAGCCCATCTGCGACGGCGGCGCCTGCACCTCCTCCTGCGGCGATGGCCTGCTGCTCAATGAGGAGCAATGCGACGACGGCAACGCCGTCAACGGCGATGGCTGCTCGTCGAGCTGCCAGATCGAGCCAGGGTACGAGTGCGAGCAGCCCCCCGTCGGCGACTCGATGGAGGTGCCGGTCGTCTACCGCGACTTCAAGGAGGCGCACGCCGACTTCGAGCCGGGCGCGACCGGCTGCGATGAGGTGAGCCCGAACATGGCCGCCGCCACCCTCGATGCCGACGGCAAGCCCACGCTCGGGACCGGCTCCAGCAGCAGCCCGGGCTGCAACTTCGTCACCAGCGCCGCCACCTTCGCCGAGTGGTACCGCGACGAGCCGAGCGTCAACGCCACCATCGCCACCACCATGACCCTCTGGGACAACGGTGAGGGCGGCTACGTCAACCGCTACACCGAGGACGGCGGGGCCTACGTCGCCTCGGTCGACACGGGGAGCGAGCAGGGAGGCTACGGCACCAGCGAGGCGACCTGTCACACGACCTGCACCACCCGGACCAGCGACAGCCTGCAGTGCGAGAACGTCTGCCGCCCCGACCACGACGCGATCGCTCAGCGGGGGCGGGAGCTCGAGCAGGTCGAGCAGGAGCTGGAGCGCGCGGAGATCGCCGAGCCCCTCGACGAGGACCTCATCGCCGACCTGGAGGCGGAGATCGCCGCGATCGAGGAGGACATCGTGGCACTGGAGGCGATCGCCGCCGAGTGTGACGCCGACTGCGATGCCGAGTTCGCGACCCGAGAGGCGGCTTGCCAGGCGCAGTGCCTGCCCTGCAGCTACAACGCCGCCCAGTGGTGCATCGGCGGCGAGCTGGTCGAGTTCGGTGGCTCCCCCACCTTCTTCCCCATCGACGACAGCACCTTCGATTCTGCCCGCTCGACCGCGTCGATCCCCGACGCCTACGGCGGCACCTGGCAGGACGACCCCACCGGCGTCGAGCACAACTTCTGGTTCACCAGCGAGGTCCGCTTCTGGTTCGCCTACGACGCCAGCATCGACCAGCTCCTCGAGTTCACCGGGGACGACGACGTCTGGGTGTTCATCAACAACCGCCTGGCGGTGGACCTCGGCGGCATCCACACCCCGCTCGACGGCAGCGTCAACGTGCGCACCGTGGGCACCAACCTCGCCATGGTCGACGGCAACGTCTACGAGATCGTCGTCTTCCAGGCCGAGCGACAGACGACGGGCTCGAGCTACCAGCTCACGCTGAGCGGCTTCAACGCCGCCCCGAGCGAGTGCGGTCCCATCTGCGGCGACGCCGTGGTGTCCCCCGGCGAGGCCTGCGACGACGGCGAGAACCTCGGCGGCTACGGCCACTGCAACCCCGACTGCACCCGCGGCGCCTACTGCGGCGACGGCGTCGTCCAGGCCGAGGGCAGCGAGGACTGCGATGACGGGCGCAACGTCAGCGCCTACAGTTCCACCGGCGCCACTGGCGGCTGCGCCCCCGGCTGCCGCGCCGTCCCCTACTGCGGCGACGCCCTCCTCCAGGGCGAGTTCGGCGAGCGGTGCGACCTCGGCACCGAGGGCAACACCGGAGAGTACGGCGGCTGCATGCCGGACTGCCAGCGCGCCCCCTTCTGCGGCGACGGCATCCCCCAGGCCGACCGGGGCGAGGAGTGCGACGACGGGCTGAACAACGGCGCCTACAACACCTGCGCCCCCGGCTGCCTCAACGGGCCCCGCTGCGGCGACGGCGTCCTCGAACCCGATTGGGGCGAGATCTGCGACGACGGCAACATCGTCGGGGGCGACGGCTGCAGCCCCACCTGCGGCGAGGAGGGGATCTGCGGCGACACCCTGGTCCAGGCCGAGTCCGGCGAGGTCTGCGACGACGGCGTCAACGACGGCGGCTACGGCGAGTGCGGGCCGAACTGCCAGCTCGGGCCCCACTGCGGCGACGGCGTCGTCGACCCCGAGCACGAGGAGTGCGACGACCGCACCAACGCGGGCGGCTACGGCGAGTGCGCGCCCGGCTGCGTCCTCGGCCCCCGCTGCGGCGACGCCATCGTCCAGCCCGGCTACGAGGAGTGCGACGACGGGAACGACAAGGTGCTCGACGGCTGCACCCCCACCTGCAAGATCGAGATCACCGTCCCGCGGTAACCGCGGCCCCGGCAGCTGGGGCAGCGTCCCCCAAATAGTCGCGAGATCGGCCCCCCGCGCTGGCGCGGGCGCGCCGCGAGCGCCGCCTCCGTCGGGAGCGCGTCGCGGCGCGCCGATCCGTGGGGAGCGGAACCGGAGGGTGCGAGCGCGAGCGCCGCCTCCCGTCCGTGCGGCGCGACGACCAACGGGGTAAATGATCTGGTGAGCAGATCCGCGGAGGCCCGCCGTGCGCACATCCCCCTACTCCTTGGTTTCAGCCCTCTCCCTCGCCCTCCTGGGCTTCGCGGCCTGCGGCCCGAGCACCGCCAGCGAGAAGCCTGAGCTCGACGTCGACCCCGACAACACGGGGCACAGCACCGGCGGCACTAGCCCACTCGTCGGCACCGGGGGCGAGCCGACCGTCATCATCGGGACGGGCGGCACGACCGAGGAGAACCCCTGCCTCGGCGAAAACCCCCCGGCGGACCTCTGCAAGCTGGTCGCCTCCGGACCGGCCTGCGGCGACGGCAACCTCGACGTCGACACCCTGGGCGAGGAGTGCGACGACGGCAACACCCTGCCCGGCGACTGCTGCAACGGCATCTGCAAGGTCGAGCCCAACTGCACCTGCCCCCCCGGCGAGCCCTGCACCTTCAACTTCGAGTGCGGCAACGGCGAGATCGAGCCAGGCGAGGTCTGCGACGACGGCAACGCCACCGGCGACGACGGCTGCAGCGCCGACTGCACCGAGCAGAGCCAGAACTTTGTCTGCATCACCCCGGGTGAGCCCTGCGAGCGAATCGTGTTCTGCGGCGACGGCCGCGTCGCCGGAGCCGAGACGTGCGAGGACGACGACGGCGACACCCCCACCCCCGGCGACGGCTGCGACGCCGACTGCAACGTCGAGCCGGGCTGGATCTGTCGCACACCCGGCGATAAGTGCGAACCCTCCCCCGTGTGCAGCGACGGCATCGTCAACCCCGACCGTGGCGAGGCCTGCGACGACGGCAACAGGGAGGACGGCGACGGCTGCACCGCGAACTGCGCCTTCATGGAGGACGGCTGGGCCTGCCCCAACCCGGGCGAGCCCTGCGAGAACGTCAACCACTGCGGCGACGGCATCGTCACCGGCGCCGAGGCCTGCGACGACGGCAACGAGACCCCCGGCGACGGCTGCGGCGCCTGCGCGCTCGACCTCGGCTACGAGTGCCCCTTCCCGGGCGCGCCCTGCATCGCGCTCTGCGGCGACGGGATCCTGCTGCCGTCGATGGAGATCTGCGACGACGGCAACACCAGCGACGGGGACGGCTGCACCAGCACCTGCCGCTGGGAGGACGGCTTCGCCTGCACCGGGACCGCGCCGAGCTACACCTGTCACACCACCACCTGCGGCGATGGCCGCGCCGAGGGCAACGAGTCCTGCGACGACGGCAACAACGACCTGGGCGACGGCTGCAGCCCCATCTGCGGCGTGGAGCCAATCTGCAACGCCGGCGCCTGCACCTCCTCCTGCGGCGACGGCCTGCTCTTGAACGAGGAGCAGTGCGACGACGGCAACGCCGTCAACGGCGACGGCTGCTCGGCGGACTGCCAGATTGAGCCAGGGCACGAGTGCCACCAGCCGCCCGTCGGCGACACCATGGAGGTGCCGGTCGTCTACCGCGACTTCAAGGAGGCGCACGCCGACTTCGAGCCGGGGGCGACGGGCTGCGAGGACGTGAGCCCGAACATGGTGGGTGGCACCCTGGACGCCGACGGCAAACCCACCCTCGGGACCGGTTCCAGCAGCAGCCCGGGCTGCAACTTCGTCACCAGCGCGGCGACCTTCGCCGAGTGGTACCGCGACGAGCCGAGCGTCAACGCCACCTTCGCCACCACCATGACCCTCTGGGCCAACGGCGACGGCGGCTACGTGAATCGGTCCGACGAGACGGGGGCGACCTTCCAGGACTGGTCGCGGCCGGACGCCTGCTGGTGCGGCAGCGCGACCCAGCCGGACTACGACGCCGACGGCGTCCCGATCCCCTGCACCTTCTGCCCCTACGACGCGGACCCGAGCACGCCCGAGTGCACCGACCCCCAGGAGACGGACTGCTCGCCCGGCGGCAAGTGCGAGACCTTCACCACCTGCGTCGAGGTCGACGGAACCTACCACGGCATCTACCTGGAGGCGGAGTACGACGGCGATCCGACCTTCTTCCCCATCGACGACAGCAGCTTCGACACCGCCCGCTCGACGGCGTCGATCCCCCCCGCCTACGGCGGCGACTGGCAGGACGAGGCGGGCGGCGCGGAACACAACTTCCACTTCACCAGCGAGGTCCGCTTCTGGTTCGCCTACGACGCGAGCGCCGACCAGTTGCTCGAGTTCACCGGCGACGACGACGTCTGGGTGTTCATCAACAACCGCCTGGCCGTGGATCTCGGCGGCATCCACACCCCGCTCGACGGCGGCGTCAACGTGCGCGACGTGGCAACGCGCCTCGATCTGACCGACGGCAACGTCTACGAGATCGTCGTCTTCCAGGCCGAGCGGCAGACGACCGGCTCGAGCTACAAGTTGACCTTGAGCGGCTTCAACGCCGCCCCGAGCGAGTGCGGCCCCATCTGCGGCGACGGCGTCGTGTCCCCGGGCGAGGCCTGCGACGACGGCGAGAACCTCGGCGGCTACGGCCACTGCAACCCCGACTGCACCCGCGGCGCCTACTGCGGCGACGGCGTCGTCGAACCCGGGGACGAAACCTGCGACGACGGACGCAACCTCAGCGCCTACAGCCTGACCGGCGCCACTGACGGCTGCGCCCCCGGCTGCCGCGCCGTCCCCTACTGCGGCGACACCCTCGTCCAGAGCGAGTTCGGCGAGCGGTGCGATCTCGGCACCGACGGCAACACCGGGGAGTACGGCGGCTGCCTGCCCGACTGCCAGCGCGCGCCCTTCTGCGGCGACGCCATCACGCAAGCCGACCGGGGCGAGGAGTGCGACGACGGGCTGAACAACGGCGCCTACGGCACCTGCGCCCCCGGTTGCGTCAACGGGCCCCGCTGCGGCGACGGCATCCACGACCCCGACTGGGGCGAACTCTGCGACGACGGCAACACCGTCGGGGGCGACGGTTGCAGCCCCACCTGCGGCGAGGAGGGGATCTGCGGTGACGGCATCGTCCAGGCCGAGAGTGGCGAGGTCTGCGACGACGGGGTCAACGACGGCGGCTACGGCGAGTGCGGGCCCAACTGCCAGCTCGGGCCCCACTGCGGCGACGGCGTCGTCGACCCCGAGCACGAGGAGTGCGACGACCGCACCAACGCGGGCGGCTACGGCGAGTGCGCGCCCGGCTGCGTCCTCGGCCCCCGCTGCGGCGACGCCATCGTCCAGCCCGGCTACGAGGAGTGCGACGACGGGAACGACAAGGTGCTCGACGGCTGCACCCCCACCTGCAAGGTCGAGATCACCGTGCCGAGGTGAGTCGCGGGCGCCCGGAGCGGAGGCCTCCTCGACGACGGCACCACCCGGCCTGGCCCCCTCTCCGCGCGCGCGGTGGGTGTCGGTGATGCCCGTCCTGTGATATCCGGGGGTTCTTCCCGAGTCGTACCATGGCCACCATCGGTCTGAGCGCCTCCGAGCTGGCTGATGCCTGGCCGGTCCTCTCGCTCGATGAGCGGGTGGAGGGTTTTCGTCTCCTGGCGGAGACGGAGATGGACGAGTTCTTCCTCGGGCGGACGGCGGCCGACCAGGCCGCGCTCCTCCTCGCCTCCCCGATGGTCGAGCGGAGGCGCTGGCTGGGGCTCCTGGTCACGGACTCGATCGCTGACGTCGTGCACGAGGCGGGGCGCTTCGGCATCCTGAGCCTGCTCGACGAGCCCGCCCGCCGCGAGGTCGAGGCGGTGCTGAGGCTCGGCGCCGACGACGAGTCAGTCGGGGACGACGTCGAGCCGGGCCGGGAGCGCGCGGCCGACGATGACGAGCGCCGGCGTGAGAAGCTCCCCACCGAGGCCAGCTACCCCGAGGACGACGACCCCGGGGCGCTCGACACCGCCGAGGCCGGGACACTGGAGGCGTTCGCCGCCGGGACGCTCGACCTGGACGAGCTCTCGCGCGACGCAGCCGAGGCTTCGTCCCCCGGGAGCTCGACACCGGAGCCGGGGCCGGATTCCCCTCGCGCGGCCGAGGCGAGCTCGACCACCCCGGTCCCGACGCACCGCCCCCCGGCACTGGTCCGCGCCCCGTCGGCCGCCCCGCCCGCGCCCGCGACCCCCGGCGAGATCGCCATCTACCGATCGGAGGGCGCCGAGCTGGTGCGCGAGCAGACCGTCGCGCCGGGCGTCTGGATCAACGTCGTCAACCCCGGCCCTGCCGAGGTCGCCTGGCTCACCGAGGCCCTCGACGTGGAGGTCGATCTGCTGCGGGCCGCGCTCGACGAGGAAGAGCGCCCCCGCATCGAGGTGGACAACGGCTCCACGCTCATCATCGTGGACGTCCCCGCGCTCGCCCGCGACGGCTCGCTCGACGTGTACACCACGATCCCGCTCGGCATCGTGCTCGCCAAGGGGTGCGTGGTGACCATCTGCCTCCGCGCCGACACGGTGCTCCAGGACTTCACGTCCGGGCGGGTGAAGCGCTTCGTCACCAGCTACCGCACCCGGTTCGTGCTGCAGGTCCTCCACCGCAGCGCGACGCGCTACCTGCAGTACCTCCGGAGCATCGACAAGGCCAGCCACCGGATCGAACAGGAGCTCCAGAGCTCGATGAAGAACCGGGAGCTCATCCAGCTCCTCAAGCTCGAGAAGAGCCTCGTCTACTTCGAAACCAGCCTCAAGTCGAACGAGCTCGTGCTCGAGAAGCTGATGCGGGTGGAGAACGTGCGGAGCTTCCCGGAGGACCGAGAGCTGCTCGAGGACGTCATCATCGAGAACAAGCAGGCGCTGGAGATGGCGAACATCTACAGCAACATCTTGAGCGGGACCATGGACGCCTTCGCGTCCATCATCTCGAACAACCTCAACATCGTGATGAAGGTGCTCACCTCGGTCACCATCGTGATGGCGATCCCCACCATGATCTCGAGCTTCTTCGGCATGAACGTGGTCCTGCCCCTCGCCGGGCCCTGGGCCTTCGCCATCATCTTCGGGATCGCCACCGCGTCCTGCGCCGCGGCCGTGCTGCTCCTGTGGCGGACACGCCTCCTTTGAGGCGTCAGCTCTCTGCCGGCGACGCCGGGCTCGCCACCTCACCCGGGTGCGGGAACGGGGCGAACCAGGCGATGACGATCGGCGGCACCGAGGCGAGCAGCACGAAGACGAAGAAGTGCTGGTAGCCGAGCAGCTCCTGGAGCTTCCCGCTCACCATCCCCGTCAGCATCATGGTCAGCGCCATGATCCCGGTGGCAAAGGCGTAGTGCGCCGTCTTGTAGGCCCCCGGGGCGAGCTGCTGCATCATGTAGAGCATCATGCCGCAGGTGCCCATCCCGTAGCCGAACTTCTCGATCGCGACCACCGTCGTGATGACGTACACGTCGCTCGGCAGCGTCTGGCTGAGGTAGAAGTAGGTGAGGTGGGGCACGTTGAGCGCGAAGGCGAGGGGGAAGAACACCCTCCGCACCGAGTAGCGGGCGGCGAGCGCGCCTCCGATCATGGTCCCCGCGATGTAGGTGACCGTGCCCACGGTGCCGTTGATGTTCCCCAGCACGTAGTTGTCGAGGCCGAGGCCACCGGCGCCGCGCGGGTCCTTGAGGAACAGCGGGCCGATCTTCTCGATGAACCCCTCCCCGAAGCGGTAGAAGAAGACCGCGACGATCATCATCCAGATGTGCTTCTTCTTGAAGAAGCTCACCCAGGCGTCGACGGTGGTCTGCAGGGTGCCGGCGAGCGTCGACGGCGCGTCGGCCGCGCGCTGCCCGGGCGGGAGCCAAACCAGGTGCCACAGCCAGGACCCGATCATGATGCCGGCCACGACCACCATCACGATCGCCCAGGCGGTCCGCCACGACGGATCCGGCGCGGGCCCCGCATAGGGGACGCCGCGCGCGCTCCAGTCGTACAGGAGCTTGGTGAGGCTCACCAGCCCGCCGGAGACGAGCACCCGCCCCAGGTTCCAGAACATGCCCTGCACGCCGATGTAGAGAGCCTGCTCCTTCTCGGTGCTCGAGGTGATGTAGACGCCGTCCCCGACGATGTCCTGGGTCGCCGAGGAGAAGCCCGCGATCCAGAAGAGGATGATGGAAGCGGGGAGCCAGAACGGCAGCCGGAGCGCGACCGCCAGCAGCGCGAAGGCGACGGCGAGCACCACCTCCATGGCGAGCACGTAGCTGCGCTTGGTCCCGCGGAGCTCGAGCAGCGGCGCCCACAGGGGCTTGATCACCCACGGGAGGTACATCATGCCCGTGTACAGGGCGATCTGGGTGTTGGAGAGCCCCAGATCCTTGTACATGATCGCTGCCACCACCGAGACGGCGATCATGGGCGTGCCCATCGCGAAGTAGAGCGTGGGGACCCAGAGCAGCGGGTGGGCGCGCTTGCGCGCGACGGCGGCCATGGGGAGCGTGTCTACCAGATCCGAACCGTGAGAGTCGCCGGATTCACCGGGCGGGGGCGGCGACGCCTCGGGCGTGGATCGCGACCCCTGCCCGGACCCGCTATGCTGGTCGCTTCGAGCCGCTGCCGCGGCCCACCCGAAGGACTGACCCCATGAGCGCACCGCTCGCCGGCTACATCGAACACACGTTGCTCCGCGCCGACGCCACCCCGGCCGCCGTCGAGCGCCTCTGCGACGAGGCGATCGAGTGGGGCCTGCTCGGCGTCTGCGTGGCCCCACTCCACGTGGCGCGGGCCGCCGCGCGCCTGGGGAGCGAGGGACCCCGGGTGGTCACGGTGGTCGGCTTCCCCCTCGGGGCCACCGTCCCCGAAGTGATGGCGACCGAGGCGCGGCGAGCCGTCGCCGACGGGGCCGCCGAGATCGACATGGTGATCCCCATCGGGCTCGGCCTCGCCGGCGAGTTGGACGCCGTCCGGGCCGCCGTGGCGACGGTCCGCGCCGCGGTCCCGGAACGGGCGCTGAAGGTCATCCTCGAGACGGGCCATTTCGCGCCGGAGCCGCTGCGGGCTCTCGCCCGGGAGGTGATCGCCGCGCAGCCCGACTTCCTCAAGACCTCGACCGGGTTCGGCCCGAGCGGCGCCACGGTCGCGGACGTCGCGCTCCTGGTCGAGTGCGGCGGCGGCCGCGTGGGCGTCAAGGCCGCGGGTGGGATCCGAACCGCCGCCGACGCGCGCGCGCTGGTGGCGGCGGGAGCGACCCGGATCGGGACCTCGAACGGGGCGGCCATCGCCGCGGAGGACGGCGCGCCGCGGTAGCGCGGTCGCCGCCGCGATGGTTCGCGCACGGGCTCCCCTCATGTGGCTCTGGATCTCCCTCGCCGTCCTGCTCTTGCTCTGCGTGCCTCTGGCGATCGGCCTCCGGCGCGCGACGGACCTCTTCGTGATCGAGGTGGTCGACGGGAAGCCTCGCCTGCAACGGGGTCGCCTCCCCCCCGCGCTGATGAGCGAGGTCGTCGACATCGTGCGCCGCAACCGCGTCCGCTCGGGGCGGTTTCGCGTCGTCACCGAGGGGGGCGAGCCCCGGGTCCTGGCCGAGGCGGGGCTGCCGGACGCCGCGGTCCAGCAGCTGCGCAACGTCGTCGGCCGCTACCGGGTCGCCCAGTTCCGAACGGGCCGTCTCCGGGCCTGAGACGACGCACAGCGTCACGCGCCCTCGCGCGCGCGGGGGCGTGCGGAACCCGTCCCGGCGTCGCCCGTTCGGGAGTACCCTCCGCCGGCGATGTCGCCGCTCACCACCTACGTCCTCGAGACGCTCGTGACGCTCCTCGGCGTCTGCGCCCTCGCCGTGGTCGTGCTGGCCGGCGCCCGGCGGCTCGGGGTGGGGCGTCCCACGGGCCCGGTGTCGCTGTCGGGCCGCCTGGGCCTCGACGGCCGGCGGGCGATCTACCTCGTGCGGGTCGGCTCGAGGATCTACGTCGTGGGAGCCAGCGAGGCCGGCCTCGCCAACCTCGGCGAGCTGCCGGCGGAGGAGCTCGGCGACCTGCCGGAGGCCGCGCCCCCGCGCCCGTTCGCCGCCGTCCTCGCCCGGGTCGCCGGCGCCGCGCCGCGGCCCAGCGCGGCGCGTGAGCCCGCGGAGGAGGCGAGCCGTGATTGAGCGCCGGGCGAGGTACGCCTGGCTCGCCGCCGCCGCGGTGACGCTGCCGCCGCTCCCCGCGCTCGCCGCCCCCGCCGCGACGGTGCCCACGGCGGCGCCGCTCGACCAGCTGCTCGCGCGACCGGGGCTGCTGGTGCTCGCCCTGGCGGCGATGGCCCTCCTGCCCTTCGCGTTCATGGCCGTCACCGCCTTCGCGAAGATCTCCACCGTCTTGCACATCGTGCGCGGCGCCATCGGGGCGCCGAGCGTCCCCTCCAACGCCGTGGTCATGGCGCTCTCGCTGGCACTCACGCTGATCGCGATGGCTCCGGTCGGGTCCCGAATCGCCGATCGGCTCGAGCCCGTGTTCGCGGACCCCGAGCGCCCGAGCTCCGAGCTCGTCCCGGCGGCGGTGTCCGCCGTCACCGAGCCGCTGCGGGGCTTCCTGTCGGCGAACGCGGCCGACCGGGAGCGGGCGCGCTTCCTCGAGCTGGCGCGGGGGTCCCGCCCGGCGGCCGAGCGGGACCGGGTGGGTCCCGACGACCTCGTCGTCCTGGTCCCAGCGTTCATGATCACGGAGCTGGTGGAGGCCTTCGCGCTCGGCTTCGCGATCTACCTGCCCCTGCTGGTGATCGATCTGGTGGTGGCCAACGTGCTGCTCGCCCTCGGTATGCAGATGATGACGCCGACGCAGGTGAGCCTGCCCTTCAAGCTCCTGCTCTTCGTCGCCGTGGACGGCTGGGGGCTACTCGCCCAGGCGCTGCTGACGGGCTACGCGCGGATCTGACCGGGTCGCGCCGCCGGGGGAGGCGCCGGCCACCGCGCTCGCGCCCCCTCGCCGCTCCCGTTCCGGGCCGCGCGGCTCGCCTCGGCACGGCCCCCGGCGCGAGCCGCGCGCTTCTTTTTTGCACGCGCCGGGAATACGCCAGGGATTCGTTGGTTATTCGCCAGCCGGCCGCCGCTGCGGACCGGCCGGGAGCGATGTTGACAGGGATCGCGCCGCCGCTACGATGCCGCCGCCTCGAGGCTCCCCCGAGGCGGTGCGGTGCCCGCCCAAGACGGCACCCGGCGCAAAAAGTTCGTGGATGGAGGTCGGATGGCAACCGACGTGATGATCACCGCGGAGGGCCTCTCCAAGCGCTTTGGCCCGGTCCGCGCCCTAGATAAAGTCAATTTCGAGGTGCGGCGCGGTGAGGTCGTCGGCTTCTTGGGCCCGAACGGGGCCGGGAAGTCGACCACCATGCGCATCCTCACCTGCTACATCGCGCCGACGGCCGGTGTGGCGCGGGTCCATGGGGTCGACGTCTTCGACGACCCGCTGGCGGTGCGCCGGAAGCTCGGCTACCTGCCGCAGCGCGCGCCGCTGTACACGGACATGACGGTCTGGGACTACCTCCAGTTCGTGGCGGAGGTGCGCGGGCTCGACGCCGGCACCTTCCGGAAGCGGATGAAGAAGGTGGTGGAGGTGTGCGGCCTCGCCCGGACCCTGAACAAGGAGATCGGCACTCTCTCCCACGGCTTCCGGCAGCGGGTCGGGCTCGGCCAGGCGCTGATCCACGATCCGCCGATCCTCATCCTCGACGAGCCGACCAGCGACCTCGATCCGAACGAGAAGGCGGAGGTGCTGCGGTACATCAAGGAGATCGGCCAGGACCGGACCATCCTGCTCTCGACGCACAACCTGGCGGAGGTCGAGGCCGCCTGCGCCCGCGCCATCATCGTCAGCAAGGGGCGCGTCGTCGCCGACGGTCCGCTCGACGAGATCCGGGGCAAGACGGGCCGGGTCAAGTACGTGCTCGCCGTCGACGAGCGCCGGGGGCTCAAGAACGGCGCCCCCACCGCGACCCAGGTGCAGGAGGCGCTGGCGGGGATCGCGGGCGCCGAGCGCGTCCGCGAGCTGCCGACGGAGACGGGCGAGCACAAGTTCGACCTTGTCAGCAAGCAGGACCTCGACCTGCGCGGCGACCTCTTCCGGCTCATGGTCGAGCAGGGTTGGCTCCTGCTCGAGCTCCGGCGCGAGGCGCAGAGCCTCGACGCGGTCTTCCGCGACTTGACCCGGAGCGACGAGCACCTCGATCGCGGCGAGTCCTGGCGCAGCGGCGCGGACGACGAGGACCTCGAGGACGATGAGGACGAGGACCTCGAGGACGATGAGGACGATGAGGACGATGAGGACGAGGACGAGGACCTCGAGGACGACGAAGCGGACGAGGACGACGAAGAGGCGGGCAGCGACGACGCGGCCGAGGACGAAGACGAAGACGACGACGACCTCGAGGACGACGAAGAAGACGAGGACGAGGCCGAGGACGAGCCCGTCCGCAAGCCCACGAAGAAGGGACGCTGAGCCATGTCGCCGATGCTGACCATCGCGAAGCGGGAATTCCGCGCCTATTTCGACTCTCCGCTCGCTTACGTGATCATCTGCCTGAGCCTCTTCGGGGTCGGGATCCTGTTCTTCACGGTGGGCGACTTCTGGGGTGCCGATCGGGCCACCCTCCTGCAGCTCTTCCGCTGGGCACCCTGGGGCCTGTGCGTGCTCGTCGTCCCCATCGTGACCATGCGCCTCTTGGCCGAGGAGCGCCGGAGCGGCACGCTCGAGATGCTGATCACGCTGCCGGTGAAGGACAGCGACGTCATCCTGGGCAAATACCTCGGCGCCCTCTCGCTGGTGCTCATCCTGGTGGTGGCGACGCTCGCCTACCCGGCGGTGATGTTCGGCTGGCCGTGGAACCTCGGCGTGCTCGACTGGCAGGCGATCTGGGCCGGTTACCTCGGGTTGGTCCTGCTCACCTCCGCGGCCACGGCGCTCGGCTTGCTGGTGAGCTCGGTGACGAACAGCCAGGCGGTGGCCGCCATCGTGACCTTCATCCTGCTCCTGATGCTGTGGTTCGTGCTCGGGTTCGTCGCCGACAAGACGGGGGGCACGCTCGGGCTCGCGCTCCGCTTCATCAGCTTCGACAAGCGCCTCGACAGCTTCGCCAAGGGGCTGGTCGACACCCGCGACATCCTCTACTTCCTGACGGTCACGGTGGTGAGCCTGATCGTCGCATTCCGGGCGCTCGAGCGCCGCAAGTGGGCATGAGCCATGGCAAGCCAAGACCGTAAGCGAGTCGTTGCCGCCCAGACGGGCGTCTACCTGCTGGTGGTGATCGCCATCGGCGTGATGGTCAACGTCCTGTCGTACGGCTGGTACCAGCGGTTCGATTGGACCCGGGCCCAGCGTCACACCCTCAGCGAGGGGAGCGGCAGGCTGGTCAGGAGCCTCGGCTCGCCGCTGCAGGTGGACGTGTACGTCACCAAGGGCCTCGCCCAGCTCGACGTCTTCGTCGACGATCTGACCGACCTCCTGAAGGAGTACGAGCGGGCCGGACAGGGCAAGTTCAAGTTCACCATCGTCGAGGCGGCGGACGACGAGACGCGCAAGCAGGCCGAGGAGGCGGGACTGCAGCCGATGGCGTTCGGCCAGGAGGGCGCCGCCACCGAGTCCGGCAAGCTCGAGCTCACCCAGGGCTACATGGGCCTGGTGCTGAAGTACGGCAGCGAAAAGGCCGTCATCCCCCAGCTCCAGCCCGGGTGGAGCCAGGGCCTCGAGTTCTGGATCACCAACAAGATCCGCGAGATCCGGGACAAGGCGGACAACGTCAAGCACCGCATCGCGGTGTTGTCCGGCAAGGACGAGCTCAAGCTGACCGACAACAACCTGGTGGCGCGCCAGGGCCGCGGCGGCGCCCCCAGCATGAAGGGGATCCTGGACCAGGCCTTCCCCTTCTACAGCATCGAGGAGCTCGACCTCGCGGGCGGCGACAGCGAGATCGAGCCCGCGATCGAGGGGCTCATCATCACCCAGCCGCGCAAGGACTACACGGAGAAGGAGCTCCGGCGGATCGACGAGTTCTTGCTCCGCGGCAACAAGAGCCTGGTGGTGTTCGTCTCGGCCGTGACGCTGAAGCCGAACGACGCGGAGATGCAGGCGGACCTCAAGCTCTGGGGTCTGGAGCCGCTCCTGGAGGGGTACGGGCTCAAGCTCAACAAGAACGCGGTCTTCGACTTCGGCGGCCAGTTCGAGGTCCAGGTGATGAGCGGGTTCGGCCGGCCGCAGGTGATCCCGCACCCGGGCATCGCCATCGCGCAGGACGACGCCCGCTTCGAAGAGAACGAGAAGCGCATCGACACCTCCTTCCCCGCCTTCTTCCGGCTCGACCAGGTGGTGTTCCCGTACCCGTCCAGCATCGAGCTGCTCCGCGACAAACAGCCCGCCGACGTGAAGCTCTTCCCCGTCGCCCGGACCACCAAGAACACCGGCGTGCTCACCACCGACACGGTGGACATGAAGCCGAAGGCCGAGTGGCGGATCCCCAGCACCGAGGAGCAGCGGATCATCGCTGCCGTCGCCGAGGGCAAGCTCAAGAGCGCCTTCGGCAAGAAGGACGACGCCATCAAGCCCAACGAGGTGGCGCCGGAGCCGTCACGGGTGCTGCTGGTGGCGTCCAGCCAGTTCCTCACCAACCCCTTCGCCTACTCCGGCAACGGGCCGGAGCTCGGCGGGCAGTTCCAGATGTTCGGCGGCGTCGGCGGCGACAAGAACCTGCAGATGCTGGCCGATCCCTACGCGCGCGGCTTCCTCACCACCACCATCCTCGTCCTCAAGAACACCCTGGACTGGATGAGCGGCGACAGCGATCTGCTCGCGGTGAGCGCCAAGCTCGTCGGCGAAACCAACCTCACCTACGCAACCCTCGAGAAGCCGAAGGCGACGGCCCAGGACGACGAGGAGTCGCTGCGCAAGAAGGACGAGGAGTATCGCAAGGCCCGGCAGCGGATCCAGACCAACGTCCAGTGGTCGCTCACGCTTGGCCTCCCGCTGCTCTTCGCGCTGATCGGCCTCGGCCGCTGGCAGTGGCGACAGTCGAAGGGCAACCAGAAGCGAATCTGAGAAGAATCAGGTCACCATGGCACTCTCCACTGAGCACAAGCTCTACATCGGGCTCGGCGTCGTCGCTCTGCTCGGAGTCGGGATCTACTTCCAGAACCGCCAGAAGACCGAGGAGGCCCGCGCCTACAGCGCCGCCGCGGCCAAGGCGGAGCTCCCCAAGATCGAGCTATCGGAGGCGAAGACCAAGGAGATCGACAAGATCGAGGTCACCGTCCCCGGCGACGAGAAGGCGACCGAGGCCGAGAAGAAGAAGCCCTCTCGGGTCGTGCTCGAGAAGAAGGGCGAGGAGTGGCGCCTGACCGCGCCGGTCGACGCCAAGGCCAACGAGGCCAACGTCAAGTCGCTGCTGTCGAGCCTGGAGAAGCTCACCGTCAAGGAGCTCGTCGCCTCCGGCACCGACGCCTACGACAAGCTCGGCGTCAGCGATCAGAAGGCCCTCCACGCGATCCTCTACAAGAAGGGCGAGAAGCTCGGCGACTTCTGGTTCGGCGAAACCGCCGGGCGCGGGACCATGACCCGCATCACGGGGCGCGACGGGGTGTACGGCGTGGACGGCTACTCGTCCTTCACCTTCAAGCGCGACGTGCGCGGCTGGCGCGACCGGGAGATCTTCAAGTTCGAGGACGACAAGGTCAAATCGATCGACCTGGTCAACGAGAACGGCACCTTCGCGTTCGCCAAGGTGGACGGGAAGTGGACGGCCAAGCACAAGGCCGCCAAGGCCCCGGCCGCCAAGGAGCTGGAGCGGTTCGACGTCAAGAAGGTCGAGGACCTGATCCGCGCCTTCAAGGCCTTGAACGCCGACGACTTCGGCGACGGCAAGACCCCCGCGGATGTTGGGCTCGAGGCCCCGATCGCCACGCTGACCATCACCCTCGAGGACGGTGCGCAGCGGGTCGTGAAGCTCGGCGCCAACGCCGAGGGAGAGAGCCGCTGGATGATGCCGGGGACCAGCCAGCAGATCTACAGCATCTCTTCCTGGGCCGCGGGGTGGGTCCTCGCCAAGGCCGACAAGTTCCAGTCCGCCGCCGACGCGAAGAAGGACGACGAGAAGGACGAGACGCCGGAGCCCCCGGTGCCGGAGCTCGATCCCGAGCCGTTCGAGGAGTAACCGGCGCCGACCTACTCCCCTGCCACCGCACCGCGGAGGGTGCGGTGGGCGAGGGGCGCGAGGTGCCAGGCGAAGGCGGCCACGCTGGTCAGCGCGATCAGGGTGGCGCCGGCGAACACCGCCCGCCCGCCCGCCGCGGCGTAGAGCGGCGCCCAGAGGAACATCGCTAGCGCCGCGCCGGCGCCGCTGGCCGCGTTCAGGAGCCCCTGCGCGGTGGCGAGAACGGGGGCGTCCGCGCGCCGGCGCACGTGCTCGACCGCGGCGACGTAGACGAGGGCGAACGAGCCGGCGTGGAGCGGCTGGAGCCAGAGCACGAGCCAGGGGGAGCTGAGCACGGAGAGCAGAGCCCACCTGAGCGCGGCCACCCCCGCCCCGACCATCAGGAGCTGCGGCGCGCCGAAGCGCTCGAGCCAGGGCCGGCAGCGCGCCATCAGGAGCACCTCCGCCAGCGTGCCGAGCGCCCACGCGGCCCCGATGAAGCCCGGCGAGGCGCCCAGATCGCGCAGGTGGAGCGAGATCAAGAGATCGTAGGCCGAGTGCGCCGCCAGCCAGGTGAAGACACCGAGCAGGAAGATCTGAAAATCCCCGGCCCTCACCAGCGCGCGCGCCGCCGACCACACGGGCGCTGGCGCCGGCGCCGGCGAGGCGGGCAGCAGGTGGGCGACGCCCGCCGTGACCAGGAGCAGGCCGGTGACCACGAGCGGGTACGGGAGCGCCGCGTCGAGGTCGACGAGATGGCCGATCAGGGCCGCGGCGATCAGAAACCCCAGCGAGCCCCACAGGCGAAGCTGCCCGAAGGGCGCCGCCGTCTCCAGCGCGGCGACGTCGGTGAGCACCGTCATCGGCATGCGGCAGAGGGAGAACGCGGCGAGCAGGACGAACAGCACCGGGATCGTCGCCGCGCCGGTCGCCACCAGCGCGGAGAGGCCGGCGAACGCGAGCGCCGCGCCGAGGGCCGTCGCCCGGAGCAGCGACCGGCGCCAGCCGCAGAGGTCCGCCAGCAGCCCGACCAGCGGCGGCGCGGCCATGCCGGCGAGCGGGCGCAGGGCGCTCAGGGCCGCCAGCCAGAACCCGCTGATCCCGCGCGCCTCGAGCCAGGGCGACAGGAACGGGAAGAACACCCCCATCGCCGAGAAGGAGACGAAGTAGAAGAGGGGCAGCGCGACCGGCCGCAAGCGCACGGGCGCCATTGTAGCGACGCCGGCCCGCCGCGCCCGTGCGCTCGCCGCGATCGCGCGCGGGGCCCGCCGTCCGCGGGCGGTCGGGCGTCTCCCCCGGACGCGGCCCGTCCGGCCAAGTGGCAGGGCGCCGTTCGCCGCGGCCGCGGCCGCGTCTCATCGGGAGAGGCTCGACGCCCCCGAGCGGCTCCGGTAGGTCCATCCCATGGTCGTGCTGCCGGAGTACGTCGAGGGGGTCCTGAACGTCAGCGGGTTCGAGGAGCCGGTGGCTGCAGCGACCCGACCGCGGACGGGGCCGGACCCGACGACGCCGGGCCACGTCGACTTCGAGCGGGCGAAGAGCGCGTTCGCGATCGCGCTCCACATGCACCAGCCCCTCATCCCGGCGGGGGGCGGCGATCTGCGCTCGGCGGCGCTGATCAGCAATCTGTCGCACATGTTCGCCAACCAGGGCGTCGGCGACAACCACAACGCCTCGGTCTTCCGCTGGTGTTATCAGCGCATGGGGGAGTTCATCCCGGCGCTGATCCGCGAGGGCAAGAGCCCGCGGGTGATGCTCGAGTACTCCGGCACCCTGCTCCACGGGCTCCGGCAGATGGGCGCCGACGACGTGCTCGGCGCGCTCCGCGAGATCACCCAGAACCCCGAGTTCTCCTGGGCGGTGGAGTGGCTCGGCTGCCCCTGGGGTCACGCCGTGGCCCCCTCGACCCCCGTGCAGGACTTCCGCGCGCACGTCCGCGCCTGGCAGCACCATTTCGCGGCGCTCTTCGGCCTTCAGGCGCTGGGGCGCGTGCGCGGCTTCTCCCCCAGCGAGATGGCGCTGCCGAACCACCCCGACGTCGCCTACGAGTTCGTCCGCACGCTGCGCGACGCTGGCTTCGAGTGGGTGCTGGTGCAGGAGCACACGGTGGAGGAGCCGGACACGGGGCGCACGCCCCAGCGCCGGCACGTCCCGCACCGCCTGGTCTGCCGCAACAGCCGCGGCGACGAGGCGAGCATCGTGGCCCTGGTGAAGACGCAGGGGAGCGACACCAAGCTCGTGGCCCAGATGCAGCCGTACTACGAGGCCTGCGGGCTCGGTCGCGTCGAGCTCGGCGGCCGCCTTGTCCCCCCACTCGTCACCCAGATCGCCGACGGCGAGAACGGCGGGGTGATGATGAACGAGTTCCCGCCCAAGTACCACGAGGTCATGCGCGCTTGCTCGGGCTCCGAGACGCCCGCCCTCGGCGGCACCGAGTACCTCGACCACCTCGCGGCGATGGGGGTCACCGAGCGCGACTTCCCCGTGATCCAGCCCCTCTTCCAGCGCCGGATCTGGGAGGCCATGCAGCCCGGCGACGGTCCCGAGCGGCTCGAGGCCGTGGTCGAGGAGCTGCGGCGCGCCGACGGTCGCTTCCACATGGAGGGCGGGAGCTGGACCAATAACCTGTCCTGGGTGAAGGGCTACGACAACCTCCTCGGTCCCCTGGAGCGCCTGTCGGCGCGCTTCGCCGAGGTCGCGGCGAGCACCGCGCCCGGGGAGCGGCGCTACCGCAACGCCCTGTTCCACCTGATGACGGCGCAGACGAGCTGCTACCGCTACTGGGGCCAGGGCACGTGGACCGACTACGGCCTCGAGATCATCCGCCGCGCCGACGAGATCCTGAGCACCGACTTCTGAGCCCCGGGGGGCCGTGGTATGAGCGGCCCCGAATCATGCGCGTCTCTCATCGCTGGCTCCGCGAGCTCCTGCCCGATCTCTCCGCCGCACCCGCGGAGGTGGCGGAGCGGCTCACCCAGGCCGGGCTCGAGGTCGAGGGGCTGACCCCGTTCGGCGCCGGGCTCGAGCCGGTCGTCGTCGCGATGGTCCGCCGGATCGAGCCCCACCCCCAGCGGGACAAGCTCCGCCTGGTCACCGTGGACCGCGGCGGCGGGGTCGAGCAGCGGGTCGTCTGCGGCGCGCCGAACGTGCCGGAGCCCGGTGGGCTGGTCGCGCTCGCGCCGCTCGGCACCACCCTGCCGGCCGTGGGCATGACGCTCGAGGCCCGCGAGATCGCCGGCGTGGTCAGCGAGGGGATGCTCTGCAGCGAGCGGGAGCTCGGCGTCGCCGACGCCTCGGCGGGGATCCTGATCCTACCGGCGGGCACGGCCGCGCCGGGGACGCCGCTCGCCACCGCCCTGCCCAGCGTGACCGACACCCTCTTCGAGGTCTCCGTGACCCCGAACCGCGCCGACGCGCTCTGCCACCTGGGCGTCGCCCGCGATCTGGCCGCGATCTACCGCATCCCCCTGGCGCTCCCGCCGGTGCCCGAGCCGCCGCGCCTGGCCGACGCCGAGCTCGCGGGGCTGATCGCGGTCGAGAACCGGGATTTCGAGCGCTGCCCGCACTACGGCGCGCGCGTCGTGCTCGGGGTGACGATCGGGCCGTCGCCGCTGTGGCTCCGCCACCGCCTGACCAGCCTCGGGCTCCGCCCCATCTCCAACGTGGTCGACGTCACCAACCTGCTGCTCTTCGAGGTGGGGCAGCCGCTGCACTCCTTCGATCTGGACCGGGTGCGGGGCGCGCGCATCATCGTGCGCCGCGCGGCGGCGGGCGAGCCGTTCACCACCCTCGACGGCGTCGCGCGCACCCTCGACGCGGACGATCTCGTGATCGCCGACGCCGAGGGACCGAGCGCGCTCGCCGGCGTCATGGGCGGGGCGGTCAGCGAGATCCACGACGGGACGACGCGCGTGCTGCTCGAGGCGGCCTATTTCTCCCCCCGCGGGATCCGACGCACCAGCCGCCGCCAGGGCCTCGCCAGCGACTCCAGCTACCGCTTCGAGCGCGGCGTGGACTTCGGGGCGCTCGAGCGCGTCCTGGACCGCGCCGCGAGCCTCACCGCCGAGCTCGGGGGCGGCGCGGTGGTGCGCGGCGCCATCCACGCCCGGCAGGGGCTGCCCGAGCTGCCCTCCCTCCGGCTGCGCTCGAGCCGCCTCGACGCCCTGCTCGGCGTCCCCGTCCCCTTCGACGAGGCCACGGCCATCCTCGATCGCCTGGGCTTCGCGGTCGAGTCGGTCACCGACGAGGGCGGGGAGCGGGTCGCCCGGGTGCGCGGCACGAGCTTCCGCCCCGACGTGAAGGGCGAGCACGATCTCATCGACGAGGTGGCGCGGATCCGCGGCCTCGACGCCATCCCCACCGTCCTGCCCCCGATCGCCCCGCAGCCGCCCCGCGTCTCGGGCAAGCTCGAGCGCGAGCTCGGGCGCGTCGCGGTCGAGCTCGGCCTCTCGGAGGCGCTGACCTACGCCTTCACCTCCCCCGCGGAGCTCGCGGCGGTGGGGGCCCCGACCGCGGTCGTCACCCTCGTCAACCCGCTGAGCGAGGAGCGCAGCGTGATGCGCACCAGCCTGCTCCCCGGCCTGCTCGACGCCCTGCGCCGGGCGCGCCGTCACGGCGAGCGGAGCGTGCGCCTGTTCACCATCGGGACCCTGTTCCTGCCCCCCTCGACCACCGCGCGCGCCGGCCGCGCCCAGGAGGCGCGACCCGAGGCCCCCCCCGACCGCGGTGTCCTGCCCGAGCAGCGCCCCGCCTTCGCGGCGGTCCTGGCCGGGCAGCGCCCCGCGCACCTCGCGCGGCCCGAGGTGGACGTCTACGACGCCAAGGGGATCGCAGTCGAGCTCGTCGAGCGCCTGACGGGCCACGCCGCCGAGATCACCCCCGCCGCGGGCGCGCCCGAGCTCGCGCGGCTCCACCCCCGCGGCGCGGCCACCATCGGCGTCGCCGGGGCGCCCGTGGGCAGCTTCGGACCGCTGCACCCGGACGTCGTCGACGCGCTCGACCTCGACGGGCCCGCGTTCGTCGTGGAGCTGGACCTCGCGGCGCTCGAGCGGATCGAGCCCGTGGTGCCCCGCTACCGGCCCCTGCCCCGCCTGCCCGCCACGACCCGCGACGTGTCGCTCGAGGCGTCCGAGGAGCTCGGCGCCGGTGCGATGCTGGAGGCGCTGCGGGAGGCCGCCGGGGAGCTCTGCGAGGCCGCCGAGCTGCTCGACCTGTTCGTGGGGGCGCCCGTGCCCGCCGGGCGCCGCTCGCTCACCTTCCGCCTCACCTTCCGCGACCCGCGCGCGACGACCGATCCCGACCACGCGCGCACCCTCACGGATCGCGAGGTGGACGAGGCCCAGGCCCGGGTGCACGCGGCCGCCGCGCGCCTCGGCGCGCAGCTCCGGGGGTGACGATGCGAGCGTCGGCCTGCCTCCTCGCGGCATCCCTCGCCACCACGCTCCCCGCCCGGGCCGAGGCGCCCGCCACCGCGGACGACCGGGCCGAACCGGCGAGCAGTGGGTCCACGTTGGGGGACGACGCGCGGAGGCGCGACCTGCCGCGGCTCGAGCGGGTCCGGCGAGTCACGCTCGGCGTGGATCTGGGGATGCAAGCGCTCCCCGCTCGCTCGGGCGGCGCCGACTACGCCGCCGGCCTCGCCTGGGCGGGCTCCGCACGCGTGGAGCTGGCGCCGTGGATGGGGCTGCGCCTGATCGCCCGCCAGAGCTCGCATGCGGTCACCCTCACCCGTCCGGCGCTGGTCGGCGCCGACGGCCGGAGCGCCCCCGGTGACACGGAGCTCCGCCAGGACGCGCTCGAAGCCTGGGCGCTCGCGGCTCGCCTCGAGCCGACCTGGGTGATGACGCCCCGCCTGCGCCTCTGGGTGGGGCTGGGGGCGGCGTGGTTGCGCGTCGAGGCGCCCGCGGCCGAGGGCACGCTGGGGGGGGGCTGTGCCCCGCGCGAGGTCGCTGGGACGACGACGAGCTGCGAGATCGTGACCTCCGCGCGCAGCGGCCTCGGGACCGAGCTCGGGGCGACCCTCGGGACCAGCGTCGATCTGGTGCCCCATTGGCTCACGTTGAACCTCTCGACCGGGCTCGCCGCGGTCGTCGATCAGTCCGGGTCGCTCTTCGGCTCCCGGCACGGCTCCCCCCAACAGGCGTTCGCCGACGGCTCCCTCTACCTGGTCGGCGACTACCCGCGCTTCGCCAGCTCCGCGTCGCTGCTGGTGGGGCTCGGGTTGATACTCTGAAGCGCGGGAACGTTCCGGTACGTTACTTTCCCGACCGCACCGCGCCGGACCCTGAATTCCCCCGCGAGTTCGCCAGGCTGCATGTCAAGCGCCCGGTGGAAAACGCCCTCGGACCGCTTGCCCATGGGACCAGACCGGACGCGTCGTCTTCACTCGTTTACGGCATTTTCATACGGATGATTCGATTTGTCTGGTCCGGGATCGGGGGCTATTCTTCGAGTCGCGACCCCGGGTCGCTCCCGGGGCGCCGGCGTCTGAGCGCTCACTTGGTTAGATTCATCGCGAAAGGTCCTGGTTAGCCCATGAAGACTAGTCTCATTTGGATCTCGGTTCTCACTGGCGCAGCGGCGTTGGCTGTCGTGGCCTGTGGAGATGATGACGCCGCGGCGCCGACCTTCGGCAGCGGCGGCGGCGCGGGCACCGGCACGGGTACCGGCACCGGAACCGGCGCGGGCACGGGTGCGGGCACAGGCGCGGGCACCGGAACCGGAACCGGAACCGGCGCGGGCACGGGTGCGGGCACCGGGACCGGGACCGGAACCGGGACCGGAACCGGGACCGGAACCGGCTCCGGCAGCACGGGCGAGAACCTGGTCAACGTCGAGGGTTGGGTCGGCGGCGATCCGACCCTCACAGACGACAACCCGGCGGGCATCCAGGGCGCCTGGTACCTCTACGGCGACAACATCGACTGCGTCGTGCCGGCGGAGGGGAGCCCCTGCACGGCTGACGGGTGCTGCCTGGCCTGGACCACCGTGGTCGACTCGACCTACGAGTCCTGGGGCTGCGGCATCGGCATGGAGCTGAACTCCTCCGGCGGGACCGAACCGGTCAAGAGCGCCTACACGGGCTCGGCCACGGGCTTCGCGATCACGATCGGCGGCACCTCGGCGCCAAACCCCATCCGCATCGGCTTCACCCAGGCGGCGATCACGGACGGCATGGTGTCGCCCTTCACCGAGGTCGACGGCCCGGGCACGTTCAACGTGGCGTTCGGCGATGCGACCTGCCCGACCTGGGCGGTCGAGAAGGGCTGCACGCCGGCGGTCGCGAGCTCTTCCTACGACCTGCAGGTCCAGATCCCGGGCGGCGACGCGGCGGGCACCGGGACCATGTGCATCACCAGCCTCACGCCCCTCTGAGCGGCCGCGGCCGAGACGGCGGGGTCCCCGGGGCCGCCGCAAACGCAGGACGGGTCGGCGCGGTGGCGCCGGCCCGTCGCGTTTTTTCGGCGACCCCCTAAGATGCGGCCGCGGCCAGGTCCACGCGCCCGCCTCGCCCCCTGCCTCCCATGAGCGACTCGACGCACAGCTCCTCCCCGCCTCCCTCGTCGCGACCGCGCGCGCCGCGACCCGGCCCGGCGGGGGCGGAGCGGGCGACACCCCGCCCGGCGCGGCTAACGCCCTTCGCGTCCGCAATGCACCTGGTGATGAACGTCCTGCTCTCGGCCACCGTCGTCATCGCCTGCCTGGTGCCGGTGCACGTCTCCCACACCCGGGTGCTGCCCCTGCCTTACCTCGAGGACGGCCGCGCCTTCGAGCTCCCGCGGCCCCCGGGCTTCCGCATCGGCGTGGGCGACGAGGTCCCCATCTACCGCTTCCACGGGGAGTTCCAGCCCGAGCTCGCGCGGGCGCGCGTGGTCGAGGCGGACGCCGAGCGGCTGCGCTGCGAGCTCGAGCCCGGCGCGGCCCTCGTCCCCCCCGGCCGCCACGGGCTGGTGGTGGGGCGCGCCGGCGATCTCTTCTCGGTGGACCTGGGGACGCAGCATGGCCTGCAGCCGCGCGAGCGGCTGGTGCTGTTCAAGGACTGGGAGCGCGTGGGCGAGCTCGTGGTCGTGATGCCCGCCGTGGACGGCAACCCCACGCTCACGCGCCTCGGCCGCCACCACGCCGGTAAGCTCGCCCCGGTGCTCACCGGCCCCCGCGACAACGTCGCGGGCCTGGTGGCCAGCGAGTTCACGGTCCCCACCACGGTGGTGCTCTTCTCGCGCTCGCCCTGGCTCATCGCCTTCGAGATCGCCGCCTTCGCGGTGGTGCTCGCGCTCGAGCTCTTCCTCTTCTTCCGGCGCGGACACGGCCTGCTCGCCGCGCTCGGGCGGAGCGCGCGACGGGCGGTGCAGGGGCTAGGGTCCCTGCCGCGCCGCGGCCTGGGGCTCGCCTTCGCGCTCGCCGCCTCGGCCGCGCTCTACGCCTTCGTCGGCGGCGCCGTCGTCGCGCTCCCCGGCTGGCTCGCGGGCAAGCTCGGGGACGTCGCGGCCTGGCTCGCCTGGTGGGGACCCGGGCTCGAGCCGCTGGCGCGGGCGACCGCGAGCGGGGCGAGCGGGCTCCGGCAGCTCGGGCAGCTCATCCCGCCCAGCCTGCGGCTGGTCCTGCCCGGCGCGCTGCTGCTCGCGCACCTCGCCTGGCTCGGCCGGGGCGGGCCTCACCTCCCGCTCGCCCTCTGGCACGCCCTCCGCTACGAGCCACGCTGGATCGAGCGCCGCATCACCCGCAACGCCAAGGCCCAGCTCGCCCTGGTGTGGGTCCTGCACCTGGCCGTGCTCTGGGCCTTCGCCTACACGCTGGTCGGCTTCCTCTCCGCGGACTTCAATCGCGCCATCGAGTTCATGTGCCCGGCCGACGACCAGCTCCGCCTGGTCGACGCCACCCTCGCGCGGCCGGTGTCGATGGCGCGCTGGGTGCGCGCCACCCTGCACAACGTCGGGGTGCTGCTCGGGACCGGCGTGGCACCGCTCACCTTCGACCAGTGGCTGAGCGTCCTCCGCTACCTGGTCTGGGGCGTGACGGTGGTGGGCTGCCTCATCGGGTACGTGCACTCGTTCGTGCACGCCCTGCACCTGACCACCATCCGCAACGTGGACTTCACGCTCCTCGGCTGGTTCACCAACGCGATCTGCTACGGCCCGCTGCTCGCCGGCCTGCTCTGGGCGGTGGTGCCGTGGCTCTATGGCCCGGTGCCGACCGTCGCCGCCGGTCCGCTCCACGCCGTCCTCGGCGTGACCGAATTGACCCTGAACGTGATCTACGCCGCGAGCATTTTCAACATGGGCACCAAGTTCGGCGTGATGGTGGACAAGGGGCTGGTGGACCACGGCTTTTACTCCGTCATCCGCCACCCGAGCTACACGCTCGAGGGCCCCATGCTGTTCCTGGTGGCGGCCAAGACGCTCGGCCCCGGCCTGATGTGGGTGGGGGCGTTGATGCCGCTGCTCCAGTACTGGCTGCGCTCCGAGCGGGAGGAGGTCTTCCTCGCCGCCTCCAACCCGGATTTTGGCGCCTACCAGGCGCGGGTCCCCTACAAGTTCATCCGCGGCCTCGTGTAGATTGGGCAACGCCTGCCATGCCCAACGACCCCAACGCCCGACCCCGAGCCGTGCTCGCCTGCGAGGATCTCGGGCAGGACCTGGAGCGCCAGCCGCTCGCCGCCACGCGCCTGTTCCGCAGCTCCGGGGTGAAGATCTCGCTCCGCGCCTGGACGGAGCTGCCGATCGACCTCCGCTGGGCCATCGCCAAAGCGGGGGCGCGCGACGTGATCGACGACCAGACGGCCCGCGCGCTGCTTCGGAACGTCCCCATCCGCCACGTCGAGCTGGTGGGGGAGCACTCGACCCCCGAGGACGAGCCCCTGCCGGGCGTGCTCGAGGGGTTGGGGCTCCAGCCGAGCTTTGCCCGGACCCACTGGACCCGGCTCCCGCCGTTCGCGCGCTACGTGCTCAACGTCCTTCGTAACAACAAGCGCCTGCTCTGGCGCGCCTTCACGGAGCTCAGCGGCACCCCCACCCGCCGCTACGACGGGTGGCGCGGACCGCTCGCTCACGCCGAGATCGCCCTGGCGGCGACCGAGCCGGTGCGGACCGAGGTGATGACCCTCCTAGCGCGGGACCGGCTGCTCGACGGCCGCGGGCTCCTGCTCGCCCGCGCCGCGGGCGTCCGGGCCGCGCGCGCCGCCGGCGCGACCTTCGACCTTCACTCCGCGGCGGTCACCGGCGCGGTCGAGATCGACTGGGCGGTCGACGCGCAGGCGGGCAAGGTGCTCTGGCAGTCCCACGTCTCCACGGACGCGGGCGAGTTCTTCCCCGTGGCCGCGCTCGTGGGCGCCACCACCGCCGGCGTCTGCCTCCTGGATCTCCTCAAGGAGTTCGATCCCGAGGTGCGGCTGGGGGCGGTCCGGCTCGCCGAGGAGGAGTGGGTGGTGGGGCAGCTCGAGCCGGAGGCGACCCGCTCCGTGCTCGGCTCGACCCTGGCGCTCAAGCGCTGACCGCGCCACCGACGAGGGTCAAGGCGTCGCCGTCGCAGTCGACGGTGAGCGTGGTCCCGTCCGCGAAGCGACCCCGGAGCAGCGCCTCCGCCAGCGGGTCCTGCACCTGCCGCGCGATCTCGCGCCGCAGGGGCCGCGCCCCCAGCGCCGGCTCGTAGCCGAGGTCGACCAGCCGATCCCGAGCGGCGTCGGTGAGGACCAGCCGGAGCCGCCGCTCCGCCAGCAGGCGCTCGAGGGCGGCGAGCTGGATGGCCACGATGGCGCGGAGATGCTCCTTGGTCAGCGGTCGGAACACCACGACGTCGTCGATGCGGTTGAGGAACTCCGGGCGGAAGAAGCGGTGGAGCTCGTCGAGCAGCACGTCGCGCAGGGCTGCCCGCCCCTCCTCGCGCTCGAAGAGCTTGGCGTCGGTGTCGAGGATGCGCGCCGAGCCGATGTTGCTGGTCATGATGACCACGGTGTTGGAGAAATCCGCGCGGCGACCGCGGCCGTCGGTCAGGCGACCGTCGTCGAGCACCTGGAGCAGGAGGTTGAAGACGTCCTGGTGCGCCTTCTCCACCTCGTCGAAGAGCAGCACCGAGTAGGGGCGGCGGCGCACGGCCTCGGTGAGGAAGCCGCCCTGCTCGCTGTCGGCGTAGCCCGGCGGCGCGCCGATCAGCCGCTGCGCCATGTGGCGCTCCATGAACTCGCTCATGTCGAGGCGGGTGAGGGACTGCTCGTCGTCGAAGAGGAACTCCGCCAGCGCCTTGGCGAGCTCGGTCTTGCCGACCCCGCTCGGACCGAGGAAGAGGAAGCTGCCGATGGGCTTGCCCGGATCGCGCAGCCCCACCCGCCCACGGCGCACCGCCCGCGCCACGGCCCGGAGCGCCTCATCCTGGCCGACGACCCGCTCCGCCAGCCGCGGCTCCATCTCCAGGAGCTTGGCGGCCTCGCCCTCCAGCATCTTGCTCACCGGGATCCCGGTCCGGAGCGCGAGCGTGGCGGCGACGTCCCCCTCCCCGAGCTCCGCCGGACCCGACGAAGCGCCGGCGCCGCGGGCCGCCTCCTCCGCGCGCGCGAGGCGCTGCTCCAGCTCCGGGATGGCGACGTGCTCGAGCTCGCCGACGCGGCCGAACGCCTTCTGGTCACGGGCCGCGTCCCGCTGGCGCTCGGCCTCGGCGAGCTCGCCGCGCAGCGCGCGCACGGCGGCGACGATGCCGCGCCGGGCCTCGATCTGCTGCCGCAGCTCGACGACGCGGGGCTCGAGCTCCGCCACCTCGCGCGAGAGCCGCCCGCGCACCTCGGCGGTCACGGCGTCCCCCGCGGGCTCGAGGCTCTGCAGCTGGGCCTCGAGCGACTCGAGGCGACGGATCACCTCGTCGGCGCTGGCCGGGGTGCCGTCGAGCTCGACCCGCTTGGAGGCCGCGGCCTCGTCGAGCAGATCGACCGCCGAGTCGGGCAGGAAGCGGTCCTGCAGGTAGCGCTTGGCCAGCCGCACGGCGGCGACGATGGCGCCCTCGGTCACGCGCACCCCGTGGTGGCGCTCGTACCGGGCGGCGATCCCGCGCAGGATCTCCACCGCCGCGTCGACCGTGGGCTCCTCGACGTCGAGCTGGGTGAAGGACCTGAGGACGCCCGGGTCCCGCTCGGCGAGCCGGCGGACCCCCTCGGGCGTGGTGGTCCCCAGCATGCGCAGCTCGCCGCGCTCGAGCGCGGGGCGGAGCGCCTCCCCCACGCCGCTGCCGGCCACGCCCGCCCCGAAGAGCTGCTCGACGCCGCGCGCCACCAGGATGACGTCCTCCGAGGACCGCGCGACCGCCGCGACGAGCTTGCGCACGCGGTCCTCCACCTCGCCCCGGAGCCGCGCCCCCGCGATGAGCGCGCCGACGTCGAGCTCGAGCAGGCGCGCGCCGGCGAGGGAGGTCGGGACGTCGCCCCGCGCCAGCCGCCGCGCCAGGGCCACGACCACCGCGCCCCGTCCGACGCCCGCCTCGCCGACGAGCAGCGGGTGGTGCTTCTGCCGGCGCTCCAGGATGGTGAGCAGCCGGCGCACCTCGGCGTCGCGTCCCACCACGGGATCGAGCCGGTCGGAGCGCGCCGCCTCCACCAGGTCGCGGGTGACGTCCGCGAGCGCGCCGGGCTCGCCCCCGCCGCCCCGCGCCGGCCGGGGCGCGTCGCGGAGCGCGCGCACGTGGGCCCGGAGCGCCCCTGGCGTCACCCCGAAGGCGAACAGGACCTCCCCCGCGGGCCCGCGGATCTCCTGGGAGAGCGCGTTGAGCAGGTGCTCGACCCCGACCTGCTTGGTGCGCTCCCGCTCCGCCTCCCGCTCGGCGCGCTCCAGTAGGTCGAGCATGCTCGCCGCGAGGAACGCCGGCTCGCGGCCGCGGGGCAGCTCGGCGAGCGCCTTCTCCGCCGCGGACTGGAGGGGCACCGCCGCGACCCCGGCATGCTCGAACACGGCGACCACGCCCGGGTCCCGGGTGAGCCCGCGGACGAGCAGGTGGAGCGGCTGGACCTCGACGTGCTTGCGCTCGTCGGCGAGGGCCTGCGCCCCGGCGACGAGGGCCCGCGCCTCGGGCGCGTAGCGGTCCAGCGAGAGCGTGGTGGCGTCGTCGCGGCTCATCGTGCGGCAACGGTACCCTCGTCCCGACGCCGCACCAAGGCGAGAGCCCCCCTCGCCGCTCCGGGTCGGCGGGGTCGCCCTCCGCCGGCGTTCGTCGGGGCGGCTCCGAGCCGCTATGCTCCCCGGTCGGTGCTCCTCGTCGCCGACCTCCCGCGCTGGTTCCTGACCACGACCGCCGTGTCGCTCGGCCTCGTGTTCGGCAGCTTCCTCAACGTGGTCATCTACCGGCTGCCGCGCGGCGAGAGCGTCGCGTTCCCGGGGTCGCACTGCCCGGCGTGCGGGGCGCCGATCCGCGGCTACGACAACGTCCCGCTCCTGAGCTACCTCCTGCTCCGGGGGCGCGCGCGCTGCTGCCGGGCGCCGATCTCCATCCGGTACCCGCTGGTCGAGCTGACGGGCGGCCTGCTCGCCTGGTCCACCCTGGAGCTGGTCGCGCTCGACCGCCCGTTCGACACCCCGCTCTGGCTCGGCGGGTTGCTCTTCGCCGCCTACCTCGCCCTCGGTTTGGGCCTGGTCGCGGCCGCCTTCATCGACATCGACCAGATGATCCTGCCGGACGAGATCACGCTCGGGGGCGCGGCGCTCGGCCTGCTGACGGCGCCGCTGCGACTCGACGTGAGCAGCGTCGCCAGCGCGCCGTGGGCGGGCTGGCTCGTCCCCCTGGGGCCGGCCGCGGTCGCCTGGGGCGACGCCGCGTTCGGCGCGCTCGCTGGTTTCCTCGGGATCTACCTCCCCTTCGACCTCCTCTACCGCAAGCTCCGCGGCAGGACCGGCATGGCCCAGGGCGACGCCAAGCTGGTGATGCTCGCGGGCGCCTGGTTCGGCTGGGTCGGCGCGCTGTTCGCGCTCCTGGCCGGGGCCGTCCAGGGCACCCTGGGCGGGATCGCGCTGCTGCTCACCCGCGGGCGGATCGACGAGCCAGCCGCCGTCCGCGAGGAGCGCGCCGCCCTCCAGGCGGCCATCGCAGCGGCCGAGGGCGAGGAGCGCGCCGCCCTCGAGGCGGCGCTGGAGGCCGATCCGCTCGGCCAGGAGCCGGACCCGGGGGCGCTCCAGGCTCGGATCCCGTTCGGCCCGTTCCTCATCCTCGCCATCTTCGAGTACCTCTTCTTCGGCCCCGCGCTGGTCGCCCTCTACCTCGACTGGACGCTGCTCTGAACGCCCGATGAAGCGCCCCCTCCGCTCCTGCCGCTCGCTCGCCCTCGCCGGCCTCGGGTGCCTGACCCTGCTGGTGGGCTGCCGGCACCGCGAGCTGCCGCGCCCGATCTCCGGCTCGCAGGGGCCCCGCCCGCCGGGCGCGCCTTGCGACTTCGAGGCCGACTACCCGCCCCCCGCCGCCCAGATCGAGGTCATCGACGCCTCCCCGCTCCCCGACGATGCCGCCTGCGTCTGGGTCGACGGCCACTGGCGCTGGGAGGGCCGCCGCTGGAGCTGGAGCCGGGGGGGCTGGGTGCGCGCGCCGAACGGGTGCCATTACGCGGGCGCGGTCACCTTCTGGATGCCGGGCGGCACCGACCACGGCAAGCTCTGCATGCTCTATCCGTCGTTCTTCTCCGACCGGAGCGGCGCCCGCTGCGCCGCCGGACCCTGCGTGAGACCGGGTCCCGCGGCGCCCGGGGGCGCGCCGCCACCGACCGCCGCCACGGAGCCGCGGCGGTGACGAGCCGGCCGCCGGCGGACGAGGCGCACCCGGGCGAGGGCGGGTGGACCGTGGCACGCGTCCTCACCTGGGCGACGGAGGACTTCCGCAACCGCGGTCAGGACAGCCCCCGGCTCGAGGCCGAGCTGCTCCTCGCGCAGGTGCTCGGCTGCGATCGGATCCGGCTGGTCATCGAGGCCCAGCGCTCGCTCGAGGCGGATGAGCTCGGTCGCTACCGCGAGGCCATCAAGCGACGGCGGACTGGGGAGCCCATCGCGTACATCCTCGGCGAGCGGGAGTTCTACGGTCACCGCTTCCGCGTCGACGCCCGCGTACTGGTGCCGCGCGCGGACACGGAGACGCTGGTGGACGTCGCCCTCGCGCGGACGCGCTCGAGGTCGCTCAGCGGCAAGGCCCTCGATCTGTGCACGGGCTCCGGCTGCGTCGCGATCGCCTTCGCGCGGCAGCGCCCCACCTGGGAGGTCACGGCCGTCGAGATCGAGCCCGGCGCCGCGGCGCTGGCCCGCGAGAACGCCCTGCGCCTCGGGGCCTGGAACGCGCTGCGCGTCCTGGTGGGCGATCTGTTCGCCCCGCTGGCTCCCGCGGAGCGCTTCGATCTCGTGGTCGGCAACCCCCCGTACGTCGCCGACGCCGAGATCCCCGGGCTCGCGGTCGACGTCCGCGATCACGAGCCCCGCCGCGCCCTCGCCGGCGGCGCCGATGGCCTCGATCTGGTGCGCCGGATCGTCGCCGCCGCGCCGGCCTGGCTCGCCCCCGAGGGGGTGCTCGCGCTCGAGATCGGCTGCGATCAGGGCGCCGCGGCGCGCGCCCTGCTGGCGGACCAGGGCTTCGTCGAGCTCGAGATCACCCGGGACCTGGGGCAGCGGGACCGCGTGGTGAGCGGGGTGCTCGGCCCCCGACCCGCCTGAGCAGCCCGCCGATCGCCGCGCGCTCGTCCCACGCGAGCGTCAGCAGCAGCAGGGCGAAGAACGCCGCGACGGAGGCGTTCAGGAGCGCGTTCTGCACGATCTGGTCCGGGCTCGCCAGCGGGCAGAGGGCCATCCCGACCAGCAGCGCGAAGGGCGCTCCGACGCGCAGGGCGTCGGTCGGCCGCCCCCGGTCCGCCCAGAAGACCGCCGGGAAGAGGGCGAGGTAGATGTAGTAGTAGTTCGCCGGCATCGCCCCGAAGAAGAGCAGCGTCCCGCCGACCACCAACGCCGCCTGCCAGGGACGCAGGCGCGCCGCGAGGCCCAGCGCGGCGGCGGCGGTCGCCCCCTTGATGAGCGTCACCCAGGGCTCGCGGCTGGCCACGATGGCCTCGAGCCGCTCCTGCCAGGCGACGAAGCGCAGCAGGCCGCTCTCGTACCAGAAATCCTGGTGCTCGATCCCGGGCGCCCAGGCGGCGAGCCGGGGGAAGCCGACGTGCATGACCCAGAAGATGCGGTTGTGCTGCGAGATCTTGGCGAAGAAGTCGCGCCACGGCTCGAGCCCGAAAGAAACCAGGCTCGTCCCCACCAGGGCGCCGGCGACCACCGCCGCCGCCGCCAGGAAGTCGACCACCGTGCGCCAGCGCGCCCGATCGCGGAACGCCTGCGCCACCAGGGCGATGGCGGCACCGAGGAGGAATAGGACCGGGAACACGCGGAAGGCCGCCGCCGCGCCGAGCAGCGCCCCGGCCCACCGCGGCCGCTCGAGCTTGAGGCACGCCACCCCCGCGGTGAGGAGGAAGAGCCACGGCTGCCGGCAGAACGACCCGCCCGTCCAGGCGTAGCTCGCGAAGAAGTTGTTGCCGAACAGGATCACGTAGGCGAAGGCCGCCGCCGGCCCGAACGCCCGCAGGACCAGCAGGCCGCCGCCGACCACCACCAGCGTGAGGTCGATGAACGGGAAGAGCTCGAAGCTCGTCGGCGTGAAGGGGACGGCGTTGGCGAGGGTGCCGCAGACGACGACCCACGACGGAGGCGGGTTGAACCCGAGGTCGAAGAGCATCGTCCGCCACCAGGGGACCTCCCAGCCCATGTCGAGCAGCGTTCGCACGTCGCCGCGGAACTCCGCCCACCGCTCGGGCGTGAAGTGCGCGCGCAGCTCCGGCGCGCGCTGCCGGAGCTCGGCCGCGGGCTTGACGGTGAAGACCGCCTCGAGCGAGCGCACCGTCGGGATGAAGCGCGCGGGGGTGCGGATCCCCTCGTCGCGCTCGAGCTCCTCCAGGGCGACGAAGGTGGCGTCGTAGAGGCGGAAGTAGCCGAGCTCGCGGAAGTACTTGGCGCCGAAGGCGTAGTGGTAGGCGTCGTGATAGTGGTAGGCGTGGCGGCCGAAGCGGCCGTACTCCTGCAGGTGGCCGAAGCGCAGGTAGCCAAAGATCGACAGCAGCGCCAGGTGGGCGAGCAGCACCAGGGTGAAGCGCCGCGCGAGCCCACCCCGCGGATAGCGGTGCACCACCAGGTTCACCGCCAGCAGCCCGCCCAGGGTGAGGATCAGGATCTGGACGGTGTGGTGGAGGGGGATCATCAGGAGCCGCCGCGCGAGCCTATCCGAGCCCAACTCCGGCACAAGCCACGGGGCCGGAGGCGCCGGGCGGCCGCGCAGGGGCGCGCGCGGTCGCTTCGAAAAACTGGGCCAGGTCGCCCGGACCGTGCCACCGGAGAGCCATGGTCAGCTTCGTTCGCAGCCTCGGGTGGGAAGGGGCCGCGCTCCTCGGCGCCGGAGCCGCCCTCCTGGTCGCCTGCACGCCGACCAAGGACGAGCCCTCGCTGTCCAAGCCGGCGCTCGGCGAGGAGCTGCCCCCGATCCCGGTCCCCCCCGCCAACGGGCCCCAGCTCGGCGCGCTCGCCGACGTCACGCCCGTGCTCGAGCGGCCCGAGGAGGGGACGCGGCAGATCGGCTACCTGCACGCCGGCGCGCGGGTCGCCCGCGCCGAGGAGGCGTTCTCCATCGAGGGGTGCCCGGGGGGCTGGTACCCGCTGCGGCCGCGGGGGTTCGCCTGCGTGGGGACGACCGCCACCCTCGAGCTAGACCACCCGACGCTGGTGGCGATGTCGATCCAGCCGCGGCGCGATCAGCCGCTGCCCTACGTGTACGCCCGCACGCGGCAGGCCTCGCGGCTCCTCAAGCGCGCGCCGGACGAAGACGCCCGCGTCGCCACCCTGCGCAAGCTCCCGGCGCGCAGCGGGCTCGCGGTCGTCGGCTCCTGGACGGCCGCCGACGAGGGAGGCAAGCCCCTGCGCCTCGGCCTGCTCACCAACGGCCTCTTCGTGCCGGCGGAGGATCTGGAGGCCGCAAGCGCGAGCGATTTCGCCGGGGTCGAGCTCCCGGAGGGGCTCGACAGCCTCCCGGTCGCCTTCATCGTCAAGCAGGGCGTCCGTACCCACAAGCCCACCAAGGACTCGAAGACCTGGAACGAGGGCTCGCCCCTGACCTACCACCAGACCCTGCGCCTGACGGGGCGGTACCGGTCCTCGGGCAGCGTGCAGTACTGGGCCGTGGACGACGACAACTGGGTCCGCCACCGCGACGTCACGGTGGTGCGGCGGCGGAGCGAGTTCCCGGACTTCGCCAACGGGGACCAGCGCTGGATCGACATCAGCATCGTGACCGGGACGGCCGTGCTCTACATCGGCAAGAAGCCCGTCTTCGCGACCCTGGTGAGCGTGGGGAAGGACCGCCTGGGGGACCCAAAGACGACCGCGTCCACGGCGCAGGGCGACTTCGAGATCGTCTCCAAGCACGTCACCGGCGCCGGCCTCGACTCGACCAAGCTCGGCGACCAGGGGGAGACCTTCGACGTCCCCTGGGTGATGGAGCTCTCGAGCGGGCAGCTGATGCACGGGGCGTACTGGCACGACCGCTTCGGCATCGAGCACGGCCCGGGCAACGTGCAGTGGTCTCCGGTCGACGCGCAGCGCGTCTGGTCCTGGGCGACGCCCGAGGTCCCCGACGGCTGGCACGGCGTCAACGAGCGCCCCGAGAGCGCGCCCAAGACCCTGGTCCGGATCCGCAAGTGACGCGCCGCCACGCCGCTCTGCTACAGCGCAGCTCTACGGCGACGCCGCTCTACCGCAACGCCTCGAGGATCTGCACCGTCGCCGGTGACCGGTTCAGCGTGTAGAAATGGATCCCCGGCGCGCCGCCGTCGATGAGCTCCCGGCACTGGCGCGTCGCGTAGCCCACGCCGATCGCCCGCACCTGCTCGGCGTCGTCGCCCACCGCCTCCAGCCGCTCCAGGAGCGCCGCGGGGATGCTCGCGCCGCAGGTCGCCGTGAACCGCTTGATCTGCGACAGGTTGGTGATGGGCATGACCCCGGGCAGGATCGGGACCCGGATCCCGGCGGCCCGCGCGCGCACCACGAAGGCAAAGTAGTCGCGACTGTCAAAGAAGAGCTGGGTGATGAGGAAATCCACCCCGGCGTCGACCTTGGCCTTCAGGTGCGTCAGATCCCCCGCGAGGCTCGGCGCCTCGGGGTGCTTCTCCGGGTACGCCGCCGCGCCCAGGCAGAAGCGGTCACCGAACCGCTCCCGGATGAAGGCGACGAGCTCACTCGCGTGCGCGAACCCGCCCTCGGTGGCGCGAAACTCGGCCTCTCCCTGGGGCGGATCCCCGCGCAGGGGGAGGACGTTGTCGATCCCGCCGGCGGCGAGCTCGGTGAGGATCCCGGCGATCTCGTCGCGGGTCGAGCCGACGCAGGTGAGGTGCGCCATCGCGTCGATCCCTGTCTCGCGCTGGATCTGCTTGACCAGCTCCACGGTGAGCCGCCGCGTGCTGCCGCCCGCGCCGTAGGTGACCGAGACGTACGCCGGCCGGTAGTCCTTCAAGCGCGCGACCGTGTAGAAGAGCCGCTCCCGCCCCTCCTCGTCCTTGGGGGGGAAGAACTCGAAGGAGAAGATCGGGCGCGTCTGCGAGAGGTGATCGACGATCTTCATCGCGGGCCTTTGGGGCGGGATAGCAGCGAACGGCGGCCGCTTTCAACCTCCGCCTGAGCCGCGGCGGCCGCCCTGGCGTGGGTTCGCTGGCCGGACGGCGCCGGGGAGCTCGGGCGAGCGGGCGCGAGCCTCGAGGCGTTCGGAGGTGCCACTTGAGCCGATCGGCGGCGGTGGCATGCTCGACGGCGTGGCCCCCATAGAGATCCCCCCCGCCCTCGCCTGGGACCACCGCGATCCACCCGCCGACGAGCTCTGGCGCCTGCAGCGCATCGCCGAGTGGTTCCCGCATTTTGGGCGGGATCGGCACGTCGTCATGCGCCTCCGGGCGCGGCTGGACGAGCTCGATGTGCCGCTGGAAACCCGCCGTCTGATCGAGCTCTACGCCGAGGAGTGGGAGCGACGTGGACGCCGCACGGCCGGGTGAGCTCACCGCGGGGCAACTGGCGCTGCTGGACGCGCTAGTCGAGTCGGACCTCGCGGACCGGTTCTACCTCACCGGAGGGACGGCGCTGTCCGCGTTCTACCTCTCGCACCGGCGAAGCGACGACCTCGATCTCTTCTCACGAGAGCCGGTCGACGCCCGGGAGGTGCTGCGGTTCATGAAGCAGATCGCCGACGAGGAGCCGATCCTGCGTCGCGTTGAGCATCGCTGGGGATTCCTGGCCCAGGTGAGGGGCGAATCGGTCAGGGTGGAGTTCGTCCACCACGATCACGACTGGATCGAGCCCCCGCTGCCGCTCCGCGGTGGGCTGCGCGTCGACGGGCTTCGGGATCTCCTCGCCAACAAGCTCAGCGCCGTCATCGAGCGAACAACGGGCAAGGATTTCGCCGACATCGTCCTCCTGCTCCGTCGCGGCGACCTGACGCTGCGGCAGGGTGTCGAGGATTGCCGGCGCAAGTTCGGGTGGCCTGGAATGGATCATCTGGTCCAGCCCGCGCTGCTCAAGGTCGAGCGTGTCAAGGACTGGCCTGAGGTCGTGCCCGCGCTCACGCTGGAGGAGGCAACCCGTGAGCTCCGCGAGCACGTGCGCACGCTGCTCGCCCTAGACGAACCGTGAGCGGACCGCGCTGACTCCGTCTCCACGCGGAGGAACGGCACCCGACGGCGATTGTCATCGGTCGCCACGGCATGGGACAGCGACGCCGGGGTTCGGAGTGCGGTCCGGAACGTGCTAAGGCGAGGGCGAGGTTCGAATGCCGAAGCTACGCCTGACCTACTTCGATGGCCCCGGCCGGGCCGAGCCCGTCCGGATCGCGCTCTTCCTCGCCAACCTGCCGTTCGAGGATCGGCGCCTCAAGGGCCCAGAGTTCGCGTCCCTGCGCGAGAAGGGGGAGTTCCCCCTCGGCAGCGTCCCGGTCCTCGAGGTCGACGGGCGCCCCCTGGCGCAGACCAGCGCGATGCTGCGCTACGTCGCTCGCCTCGGCCGACCGGAGCTGTACCCGGCCGACCCTCGCGACGGGTTCGTGGTCGACACCGCCCTCGACACCTTCAATGACACGGTCTCCCACGCCCTCTCCCCCAGCCTGTTCGAGAAGGATCTGGAGAAGAAGCTGGAGCTGCGCCGGGCCTTGGTCGCGGGCCCGCTGGCGAAGGCCTGCCGCTACGTGGAGAGCCTGATCGGCGAGGGTCCGGGGCCGCTGCTGCTCGGGGAGCGCCTCACCATCGCGGATCTGGTCCTGGGCGAGACCGTGCGACAGTACCGCTCCGGCCACCTCGACGGCATCACGGCCGAAACCCTCGAACCCTACCCGCTGCTCCGTCGTCTGGGCGACGCCTACGCCGCCCACCCTTCCATCGTCGCCTATCGGCAGCGCTGAGCGGCGGGGAGGCGCGTCTACGCCGGGGGCGCCCTCCGCTGCGCACGGCCAGGCGCCCGCGCTCGTGGCGACGAAGTCACCGAGGCGGGATGCTGCCGCGCCGAGACGCGATAGAATGGCGCGGGAGGTGCGGACGATGGGCAGTCACGATCGCTCGACGGCGACCGGCTTCGCGGCGTGGGGTTCGCATTTTGGACGGGCCGCGGGTCCGCTCGGGGGTCGCGCCGCGCGCCGGCGGCTCCCCAGGCTCGCCCTCGGGCTCGCCCTGGCCGCCAGGACCGCGGGCGCCGCCGACTTCTACGTCGATCCGGAGCGCGGCGCCGACGCGGGGGACGGCACGGCGGACGCGCCCTGGCGCTCCCTGCAGGCGGTGCTCGACGGGAACCTGGTCCAGACCCAGGACTGGCCCTCGCTCCCCCACGAGGCGGGGATGGCGCTCGAGCCGAAGAACGAGGGCGGCGTCGTGCAGCCCGGCGACACGATCTGGCTCGCGACCGGCGACTACGGCGACCTCGCCATCGTGAGCCACTACAACACGGGCCCGATCACCGTGGCGGCCGCGCCGGGGGCGGAGCCGCGCTTCACCACCGTGCTCGTCCGCTCGTCCGCCCACTGGGTGCTGCGCGGCCTCGCGGTGGGCGCCGACTACGCCGCGACGCCCGCCGCGCACACCCTCGTCTCGCTCGAGTCGCACGACTGGACGGGGCCGATCCGGGACGTGACCGTGGAGGATTGCACGCTGCGCTCGATCGCGGACGCGAGCGCCTGGACCGAGGACGACTGGAACACCCTCGCCTGCAACGGCTTCGACGTGGACGGCGAGCGCATGACGCTCCGCGATAACCAGCTGAAAAACGTGGATTTCGGGATCTCGGTGGGCGCGACGGACTCACTGATCGAGGGGAACGTCGTCGACACCTTCGCCGGCGACGGGCTGCGCGGGCTCGGCGACCGCACCACCTTCCAATACAACACGGTGAAGAACTGCGTGGCCGTCAACGCGAACCACGACGACGGCTTCCAGTCCTGGTCGGTCGGGAGCGACGGCGAGGTCGGCACCGGCGAGGTCACCGGGCTGGTCCTGCGCGGCAACCTGATCCTCAACTACGACGACCCCGCGCTGCCCTTCCGGGGGACGCTGCAGGGGATCGGGTGCTTCGACGGCACCTACGTGGACTGGCTGGTGGAGAACAACGTGGTGGTCACCGACCACTGGCACGGGATCACCTTCCTCGGCGCCCGCGGCGTGCGGGTGGTGAACAACACGGTGCTCGACCTCAACGACGTGGAGCCCGGGCCGCCCTGGATCCAAATCGGCGACCACAAGGACGGGGCCGTGCCGGTCGACTGCCTGGTCCGCAACAACCTCGCCACGGCGTTCACCAGCTCGGACGCGGTGGCGCAGGATCACAACCTCGAGCTCACCGATCCGCTCGGCCTCTTCGTGGCGCCAGCGTCGTTCGACTTCCGCCTGCTCCCCGGCGCGGCCGCCGTGGACGCGGGCAGCAGCGACGGCGCGCCCTCGCTCGACCGGGAGCTCATCCCTCGACCCCAGGGCGCGGGCGTGGATCTCGGCGCCTACGAGTGGCACGATGCGTCGGTCGAGCCGGTGGCGGGCGCACCGGGCGTCGGCGCGACCGGCGGCGCGGGTCCATCCGACGCGGGCGACGGCGGAAGCGGGGCGACCGCCCCCGGCGCGGCGGACTCGCCGAGCGCAGCGGGCGACGCGGACGGCTGTGGCTGCGCGGTGCCGCGGCGCCCGAACCCCTCCGCCGGGATCGGCGCCGTGCTGGTCGCGCTGGCGTTCGTGCGGCGACGCCAGCACCGTCGTTGGGATGTGGTAAATTGGCGAGCGTGTCGACGGTAAAGGACCAGCGGCGGCTGGTCACCACCGGATCGTGACCCCGACGGGGAAGCGGGTCGCCGCGGAGGCTACCGCGGCAGCCTCGCCGCGATCTCCTCGGTGACCTCCCAGAGACGCCGCGCGAGCTCTGGATCGTTGGCATCCGCGCGCGGTCGAGCCAGGTTGCTGTCCGCGAAGTACTCGCCCGTGACCGTCGCCACGGAGGGGTGGGTGGCGACGAAGACCTGGGTCGCCGCGCCCTGGGCGGGGGTCTTCAGGACGAGCGGCTGCACCGCCCGGAAGACGGCGGCCGCCGCGCGGGGAAGGTGCCGGGAGAGGTTGGTGGGGATCACGCCGGGGTGGACCGCGTTCGCCGTGCGTCGCGTCCCGCCGAGCCGCCGCGCGAGCTCCTTCGCGAAGAGCAGGTTGGCGAGCTTGGACTGTCCGTAGTGCCCCCAGGGGGTGTAGTCGCGGTCCCCCGCGAGGTCGTCGAACCGGATCCCTTCGCGGGGGGCGCGCAGGTGGGCGCGACTGCTCAACATCACCACGCGACCGTCGTCGGCGAGCGCGTCGAGGAGGCCGGTGACCAGGAGGAAATGCCCGACGTGGTTGGTGAAGAGCTGGAGCTCCACGCCGAACGCCTGCTCGCGCCGCGGTAGCGCCATGATGCCGGCGTTGGCGATCAGCGCGTCGAGCCGCTCGCCGCGCGCGAGCACGGCCTCCACGCAGGCGCGGACGCTCCGCGGGTCGGACAGCTCGCAGGCGAGCGGCACCCCGTCACCCCCGACCGACGCGCAGGCCGCGCGCGCCTTCTCGAGCGTCCGGGCGGTGCCGAGCACCCGCGCCCCGCGCAGCGCGAGGACCCGCATCGTCTCCAGTCCCAGCCCGGAGCTACACCCCGTCACCAGGAAGGTCTTGCCGCCGAGGGACATCCCCGCGGTGACGTCCTCGGCGGAGGACCCGTGGCCGAACCCGCTCGGGCCGGGCTTCTGGAGGTACTGGTAGAGTGACATCGCTGCCTCGCAGTTCGGCCGCAGGATACCCCGCCGACGGCGGCAACGCTCGCCCGCGCGGCGCCCGAACGGGTGAGCGGGAAGGGGGGGGCGACGTTGGCGCTCGGCCGCCCGGTCCTGCCAGGCGGCAAGCGATCGGAGGCAGCTGGCTGCCCGCCGAGGCTTCCGACAAGCGATCGGAGGCAGCTAGCTGCCCTCGGAGGCTTCCGACAAGCGATCGGAGGCAGCTGGCTGCCCTCGGAGGCTTCCGACAAGCGATCGGAGGCAGCTGGCTGCCCTCCCCGGGCTTCCGGGAAGCGATCGGAGGCAGCTGGCTGCCCTCGGGGGCTCGCGACAAGCGATCGGAGGCAGCCGAGCTGCCCTCGGAGGCTCGCCGCAAGCGATCGGAGGCGGCTGGCTGCCCGCCGGCATCTTTTCGCACAACCAGCGAATGGCCCCGACCGACTCGGTCAGCAGCCGCGCGAGGTGCGCTGCCCATCAACCAAGAAGGAACCGAGTCATGTCACAGAAACCCACCACCATCGACGAAGAGATCCTCTTCGCCGAGTCGTACCAGCGCCTGCTGCCGCGGCTGCAGGCCCTCGCTCCGGCCGAGCTCCTGCCGGTGAACCTCGACATCACGTCCGCCGTGAGCACCACCCTCGGCGTGCTGCCGGAGATCATGGCGCTCAGGCCGGCGATCGCGCAGGCGCTGCCGGAGTTCCCGCTCGAGCACGTCGATCAGCTCGAGGATCTGGCGCGCGCCGTGAGCTACGCGAACACCCAGCATTTGATCGCCGCCGCCCCCTCGGACGATCTGCCCGAGCTGATGGAGGAGGGGATGGGGCTCCGCCAGCGGCTGCGGGCGGACGCCACCGCCCTGGTGACGCGGGGCCTGATGAGCGAGCCGTCGTTCAAGGGGCTCAGCGGGAGCACGGGCGCCAAGAACACCGCCAAGGACCTGCAGATCCTCGCCTCGGCGTTCCGGGAGAGCTGGGCGCGGATCGAAGGCAAATGCGCGCTCGGACCCGCGGATCTCGACCACGCCGAGCGACTGGCCGCCCGCCTGCTGCGGGTGGCGGGCCTCCGCGAGCAAGGGCCGGTGCAGATGGCGGCCACGGCCGAGCTCCGTCAGCGGGCGTTCACGGCCTTCTGCCGTGCGTACGACCAGGTCCGGCGGGTCGTCATCTTCCTGCGCTGGAACGAGGGAGACGCCGACTCCATCGCGCCCTCCCTCTACGCGGGCCGCGGGGGCCGCGGCAGGGCCTCCGACGACGCCGGCCCCACCGACGCCAGCGACGCCCCGGCGGCGCCCACGGTCCCGGTCCCGGTCGTCTCGACCCCGAGCGCGGGCGTCGCGGCTCCCGGCGCTGCATCGCCAACGCTCGGCGCCACCGCCGCCGCGGGAGGCAGCCCGTTCACGGCGTAGGGCGGAGTCGACCGTGCGGTAGCGGGCGGGCGTCGCGGACGATCCGTGACGCCCGCCCCCGCACCCCAGGCAGCGCACGTCGCCCCGAACCCTGGCGGTGGTTCAGGTCTCAAGGGGTGGCCAGCCGCCAGGCGGCTCACCTGCGAGTGAGAGAGCCTTGTCCCCGTGATCAAGGTCGGATGGACCTTGTCCGTGGGTCGGCTCGGACGCGACGACGTCGTGCTGACCTTCAAGGTCACCGCCGAGGGGCTCGAGGTGAACGGGCATCCCCTTCGGCGCCGTGACAAGGTGGGTAGGCCGCGGCTGAAACGCCACCCGATCGGCGGGTCCCGGGTGTACTCTCAGCGTTAAGTCCCTAGGTCATGGAGGCGAACCCAATCGGGATCCGAGAAAGCGTCATGAAGGGCGACATCCTCAAGCTGTTGCTGCGATCCCACGCGGAGGGCGACGAGTCGTCGTTCCGTAAGGCGGCACTGCAGCTCGCGGCTGCCGAGAGCTCCGCTGGCCACGTGCGCGTCGCCGAGGAGATCCGGTCGATCATCGCCAAGATGCCGGCGACCAGCGCCAGCAAGCAGGGGCCCGTCGTCGACATCGCCGCTCCGCGGGGTGAGCTCGCGGACATCCTCGAGGGGGGCTACCGCGAGGAACGTCGCCGCGACATTGTCTTGCGTGCAGACGCAGAAGAGACGCTCAATCGGGTGCTCGCCGAGAACCGCTCCCGGGCGCGGCTCGAGCGGTTCGGGGTGTCGCCGCGGCGCCGCCTGCTGTTTCACGGGGCGCCCGGCTGCGGCAAGACCCTAGGAGCCGCCGTTCTCGCTGGTGAGATGGGGCTACCGCTCATGACGGTTCGCCTCGACGCGCTCTTCTCGCGCTTTCTCGGGGCCACCGCCGTGCAACTCCGCGCGATCTTCGCGGAGATGCCGCGTCGCCCAGGCGTGTACCTCTTCGACGAGTTCGACGCTGTCGCGAAGGCTCGTGGCGACTCCCAGGACGTTGGTGAGATGAACCGCGTCGTCACCGCCTTCCTTCAGCTCGTGGACGCGGACATGAGCGGGAGCATCCTGGTTGCCGCGACCAACCACGTCGAACTCTTGGATCGTGCCGTGTTCCGGCGCTTCGACGTCATCGTGTCGTTCGACATGCCCACGCGCGCGCAAATCGCCGATCTGCTGCAACTGCGGCTCTCCACCGTGGGGCTCGACGCAGAAGCCGCCACCCGGCTCTCGGCCAACGCGGAGGGGTGGAGCTTCGCGGACGTGGTTCGTGCTTGTGATGATGCGGTCCGCACGATGGCGCTGGATGATCGCGAAGAGGTTTCCGAGCGCGACGTCGCCCTGGCGCTGGCAGAGCTGAAGTTGCGCAGCGTGCCGGCCAGGAGCTAGCCATTGGCCGACGAGCGGCACCGTCTGCTCCGAGGACGAATCACCTCGGTAGACACCTACGAGGCACCGCAGGGCGGCAGCGGGACCCCTCCAATGATGCCCTCACTCGATCCGCGGGCACATCGAGCGACCTTGGTGCAGCAGCTCGATGCCATCGCGCAGCAGGTGAATGCGCGCAGCCATACCGCACGTGACGAGCTGGCAAAGCGTGAGATAGTCGCTGTGCGCCCGGCGGCGAGCGCGCAGCTCGCACCGGACCAGCTGGACGACTCCCGCGCCGACGCCCGGCTCGTGGGCGTCATGCCAGACACGGGCACGGTCGTACTCGACGTCGCCAGCGCCGACCTCGAGTACCTTCGTAGGAAGATTAATGCGTTCGCCGACGACGCAAGGGTGAAGGTGACGACCGCGAAGGACGGCACGGTCACCACTCGGCGCAGCCACGAGCGAGCGATCGCGCCGGTGAGAAGCATCGGTCTTGCAGACCTCGAGGATCTCGGCGGCGCGCTGTTTCGGGCCGAGGCGCCCCCCGCCGATCGTCCATGTTGGTGGGAGATCACTGGCCGGGGCGGGTACCGAAACCCGATCGAGGACTCCCAGCAGAGCCGCGCGCAGATCGCTCGGCAGCTGCATCGGCTCGGGCTATCCCTGAAGCTCGACGAGTTCCTCGGACCCGAGCAGGTCTACTTTTTCGTTCGGTTGACGCGCACGCAGCTCGATGCGCTCCGCGAAGCGACCGACTGCATCTACGAGGCCGAGCTGGCTCCGCCACCGCTCCGCGATCTGCAGCTGCTCGCCGACCTCACCACCAAAGACGTCGCGGACTTCGCGCTCAGGCGGCCGCCCGACGGCGCCCCGTCGGTCGTCCTGCTCGACTCGGGCATCGCGACGGGACACCCACTCCTCGCATCAGCGATCCTGACGGCGACCACGGCCGGTCCGGAGATCCCATCGCCCGAGGACACCAATGGGCACGGAACCAAGATGGCAGGGGTGGCCCTTTATCGGGACATCGGCGCGGCCATTGATCACGGGGGCGCCGATGCCCTGCACTGGCTGCAAAGCAGCCGGCTGTGGATCGCCCCGGGGTATGGCACGGCAGCAGACGAGAACCACGAGAAGTGGCCGGTGCTGACGGAGCGCGCGGTGCGAGCCGCGGAGGACGCCGACCCTGGTCGACGCAATCGTGCCTTCGTGCTCGCCCTGACGCGGTCGATGCAGGACCCACCGCTCGATGTCATTGCCCCGACCCTGTGGAGCCATGCGGTGGACCAGCTCGCGTTCCGAGCCGACCACGGGCGCCTGATGATCGTGGCGGCAGGCAACGCGCGCGAGGCTCAGTGGCTTGCGCTGGCGGAGCTGCATCCCCAGCTCCAGCTGTCGGAGAAGATCCATCAGCCTGCGCAAGCAGCGAACGCATTGACGGTCGGCGCGTTCACGACGCGGATCGAACTGCCCGACGACAAGGTCTACGCCGAGGCTCGGGTCGTCGCGACGAAGCGAGGCGGCATTTCGCCATACACGAGCACGGGGCTTGTCGGCAACGAGTGGCCGATCAAGCCGGACGTGGTCCTCGAGGGTGGCAACCTGGCGATTTCCGGCACGCTCGCCGACCCCACCGTTCCCACGCTCGCGACCCTCACCACCAGCCGCCTGCACACACACGGCAGGCCCCTTGGGTTGTTGTCGATGACCAGTGAGGCGAGCGCACACGCCGGTCGCCTTGCCGCCCACGTCTGGTCGGTGGAGCCCAAGCTGAGCCCCGAGGCGGTTCGAGGTTTCATCGTCCACTCGGCGACCTGGACGCAGGCGATGATCGAGGACTTCCCGGGCCTGAACGACCGACTTCATGCGTGCGGCTACGGAGTGCCGAGCGAGCGACTAGCCTCGGACTGTGCGGAGGGCGTGGCGACGATCGTCGTCGAGGACTCGATGCCCAGCGGTGTTCTCGAGGAGGAAGCCAAGAGAAAGCAGCCGAGGCGGCCCACGACGAGGACGACCGAGCCCAAGCTTCGCCGGAAGGTGAAGATGTACCGGTTGCCACTCCCCGAGAGCCTGCTGGGCGGTGCGGATCCCGATGTGGAGTTGCGCGTCACGCTCTCGTACTTCGCGGAGCCCAACAAGTACGGTCGGCGCACGTATCACGGGCTCGATCTGAAGTGGGACATGCAGGGCCCTCAGGAGGGTCCGGAGGCCTTCGTCCAGCGGATCAACGCGCTCGAGCGTCCAAAGGACGCCGATGGCAAACGCCGCCAGCTCGGCAAGACCAGGTCCTTCAACTGGGCCGTCGGCATCGAACGTCGTAGCCGGGGAACGGTGCAGAGTGATCGATGGCACGGGAAGATGTCGGAGCTGGTCGGTGACAAGCTGATCGCGATCGTTCCGGTGCTTGGTTGGTGGGACCAGCGCAAGGCGCTGAGGACGCTGGAGATGCGGTTCGCTCTCGTCGTGTCCGTGTTCGGCCCTGGCGTCTACGCTGCCATCAGGCCGGAGGTCGAGGTCGTGACGACCGTTTCAATCGGGGTCTGACTTCACTCCGGTCCCCTGCTGATGGAGCCGCTTCCGTGAAGACCCCGTCCAACACCGCCGGGTGGTAGTGCGGGTCGAGTCGCAGGCCCGCGCTCGACCGCGGCAAACCGGGCTTCGGCGCCTGCCGCACTCCCGCCGCCATGGACGACGCTCGCTGCATCCCTCACACTCGAGCCCATGCGTGTCTCAGCGCGTCGGTACGCTGGGGTCCTCGTCGCGGGGTCGACGCTGGCTTGCGCTGCCTGCTGCCCGCGAGCGGTGCCCGTGGTCGGACGAATGCCCGTCGTCCCCGCGACGGCCCACCCCAGCGCGACGCCTTCTCCCTCCTCGCCACCACGGGTGCCGGAGGTCGCTCCGGCTCCGGTCGCGCCCCTGGTCCCGCCTGCCGAAGCACCAGCAGATCTGACTCACCCTCGCGTGCTGCTGACTCCCGCGCTCCCGAATGGCTTCGCCCTCGACGGGGCTCTCGAAGAATGGGCCGGCGCGCACGCAGGGTCGGGGGACTGGCTCGCCCTGGTGTTCACCGAGGCGGGGATGATCGTGGCCGGGGAGCTCTCGACCGAGAGGGCCACGCTCCGGCTCACGATGCCACACATGAGCCTGCCCCCCATCGGCACGGCCTTCGGGCGGGCGGGCGTGCTGCCCGAGTACAACTGCGAGTTCGTGTGGTTCGTCGGCACGCCGCTGTCTCCGGCCGAGTCTCGAGCTTGTCGCCAGGTGCTGCGGACGGACGCCGCCTTTCGAGACGCATACGAGGCAGAGTTCACGCGGAGCTACGTCCTCGATTCGTTCTGTGCTCGAAAGCCTGGCTCCCCCGCCACGCTGCCCACCATCGACGGCGCCCCCGGGAAATGCGCGGCCTACGCCGGCCGCCTCCGGATCGAGACCACCGTCGCGGCTCGCGAGCTGCCCCGCGTGAGCCTGGTGCCGACCCGCGGCGTCCGCGCCGTCCTCACCCCGTCCAACCTCGCCGCCGAGGAGCGCGAGCCCGCCGAGAACCTCTCGCTGCCAGCCCCGGTCGTGTTCGCCTCCCCGAAGGGGCTGCTCGGAGCGCTCTCGACGATGACCGAGCCGCCGACCGGGTCCTACTCGGAACGGTACGACCCCGCCCTCAGCTACCAACCGGGCCGGGACGATTCCCTCCTGGCCCATGGCCATCGCTACATCGGGCACCATCCCTGGAGCCTGTTCTGGATCGACACCGATCCAACCAGGCTCGTGGCCACCAAGGTCGTCCTGCCCGCCACCGGAACCCGCCTCGGTCGAACCGAGCTGCGCGTCCTGCCCCCCGAGATATCGCTGCTAGCCTTGCTCGTCGACGGCACCCCCAAGCAGTTTCTCCCCTACCAGGGCGTCGTACGCGCCTTGGTCCGTGACGACGAGCTGCAGGTGCTCCAGGCGGTCGAAGGCATGGACGATGCGTCGTTGATGCCTCAGGTGACCTGGAAATTTCTCCGCGTCTCGAGCGACGGCGAGGTCCTCCGTGGAGAGGACGACCAGGATGTGACCTACTCCACCTTGTCCTTGGGGGTAGCCGATCGAGCGTTCCACGACGCGACCTTCTCGCGGATCGGTGGCTATCTCGCCTCCGGAAAATGGCACGAGCCGGACGTGGCCAAGAGGGTCTCGTGGCGCTACGACCCGAAGCTGCGGCACTACGTGCAGGTCGTCGATTAGAGCCGTATCACGCCCCGGGAAGCGCCGGCGCCGCCGCGGCACCCTCGGCGGCGGGGTTCGGGCGGCGGCGGAACCGGCCCGGGCTCTCGCCGTACACTCGCTTGAACGCCTTGCAGAAGGCGGCCTCGGAGGCGTAGCCGACCTGCTCGGCCACGACGAGCAGGGGCGGGGAGTGCTCGCGGCGCAAGATCCCAGCCGCGAGCCGCATCCGCGAGCGGGTGAGGTAGGTCAGGGGTGCTTCGCCCACCAGCTTGAGGAAGCGTTCGGCGAAGATCGTGCGCGACAGCCCGGCGCGCTCGGCCAAGGTGGCGACGGTCCAGGCCTCCCGAGGCAGGCCGTGGATGGCTCCGAGAGCGGTCCCGATCCCGCGATCCTGGAGGGCACCCAGCCAACCCGACGGTTCCGCCGCCCACGCCTCGATCCAGGTCCGGACCGCCTGGATGAGGATGACGTCCAGGAGCCGGGTGAGGATGGCCTCGCTGCCGAGGCGGGTCGAACCGAGCTCGGCCGTCAGGAGCCCGAGCGTGGTCGCGAGCCAAGGGGCGGGCTCCCCGCCGTCACCACGAACGACCAGATACTCCGGCAGCTGGGTCCACAGCGGATTCGCGTCGGGATCCTCGACGGAGAACTTGCTGCAGAGGACGTCGGTCGGCGCGCCGCCTCCCCCGGCGTAGAGACACTCGGCCGCGAAGCGGGCGCCGGCGTGGAGGTGGCAAGCGACCTGCCGCGGCTCGGTCGTGGGATCGTCGGCCAGGACATGGGCGTCGCCCCGCGGAAAGAGGGCGAGATCACCGGCCTCGAGCGCGATGGGCGGCGCGCCGGGCGCGGTCAGCAGCCAGCAGCGGCCACCGAGCACCACGTGGAGCGCGGCGCTCTCGTGCTTCGGCAGGGCCAGGCCCCAGGGTGCGGTCAGGTGGGAGCTGAAGTGCTCACACGCGGCGAGGCGCAGAGACGACAGCACGAGCGTGAGCGGGTCCATCATCGGCGGGGGATCCGGACCGGACTCTGGCACGGCGAGCGCCGCCGGACGACCTCCGGCGGCCGCGTTCGGCGGGATCGGGATCACGGCGGCGGCGAGCCACGCCCTGGATCGGGACGAACGGCAAAGAAGTTCGGACCGGCGAGCCTGGTGCCCCCGCCCGCGGCGCCCTACTGCTGGAGCATCAAGCCTCGTGGAACGACGGTTTCCAGGGGCAAGAACTGGAGAAATCGAAGCATGACCTTTGAGAAGCGCGCGTTCGGAGACACGGGACTGACGGTGTCTGCCCTTGGGTTCGGTGGAGCTCCCGTGGGCTTCCTGGAGGCCGAGCAGGGGCAGGTGTCGCGACTGCTCGGCTCGCTCCTAGACAACGGGATGAACCTCGTCGACACGGCGGCCATGTACGCCGGCTCGGAGGAGCTGATCGGCAAGGCGATCGCGCACCGTCGTTCGGAGTACGTCCTCGTCACCAAGGCGCCCAACGCGATGGCCGATGGGAAGGACTGCTGGTCCAAGGCCAAGATCCAGGCCTCCGTCGAGCGCTCGTTGCGGCGGCTTCGCACCGATCGACTCGACGTCGTGCTCCTGCACTCCTGCGCCAAGGAGGTCCTGGAGAAGGGCGAGGCGTTGGCGGCGCTCCTCGACCTCCACCGCGCCGGCAAGCTCGGCTTCGCGGGCTACTCCGGCGACGGCGACACCGCGGCCTTCGCGCTGACTCTGCCCGGGATCTCGGTCCTCGAGACCTCCGTGAGCCTCTGTGACCAGGCCAATCTGGACGCGGTGGTGCCGGCGGCGAAGAAGCGGGGCCTTGGCGTCATCGCGAAGCGGTCGATCGCCAACGGGGCGTGGAGGCCGCTCTCCGCCCAGCGGGGGATCTACGCCGACTACGCCAAATCCTACGCCGAGCGCTTCTCGGCGATGGGGCTGACCCCAGCCGACCTCGGCCTGGACGGGACGCCCGCCGAGGTCTGGCCTGAGGTCGCCCTGCGCTTCACCCTCTCCCAGCCGGGCGTCCACTGCGCCATCGTCGGGACCTGCTCCTGGCCCCACGCCGAGGCCAACCTCCGGGCGGCATCGCATGGCCCGCTGGACGACCGCACCACCGCCGCCATCCGCGAGGCCTTCCGCCGCGCCGAGGCCCGCTCCGGTGCACCCTGGCCCGCCGAAACCTGAAGCGAGGGCCCCGGCGGAGGTTCGCCGGCTCAGTCACGATGGCGGGTTCGTGGGGACGAACCTGCCTGTGACCCACTCGCCCGGCATGAATCCCGTGAGCTCCACCGGATTGCCGACCGGCTGGGTCGTCAGGTTGCTCGGCCAGTCGTGGCAATGGAGCTTGAGCTGCCCGAGCCACCAGGGATTCGGCGGGTAGTTCGGCACGTGCACGTCCAGCGACACCCGGTTACCGAACTCCGGCAGGCTGCCGGTACGGATGGCGCGACTGACGAGCATCGGGATGCCGGCTCCGCTTGCGAAAGTCGCGCCAGCGGAGCCATCAAGGGGGCTCGGGCGGCCAACGAGAGGTGGTTCCGGTGGAATTGCCGACCA
>CAYZQO010000025.1:0-79961 GCA_964480725.1 uncultured Polyangiaceae bacterium
CGCCTCGTGCCAAGCTGTGGTGCGCCGCTCCTCCTCGCTCATCACCATCGAGCGCCGTTCCGTGCCCATGATGACCTTGTCCTTCGCAAGCTCGAAGTCGGACATGCTCACCTGATCCTTGTCCAGGCGAGCCGCCAGCAAGGCCGCTTCATTGACCAGATTCTCGAGGTCCGCACCCACGAATCCCGGTGTGCCGGCGGCGAGGATTCCAAGGTTCACGTCGGTACCGAGAGGTACCTTCTTGGTGTGCACCGCCAGGATCCCCTCCCGGCCCCGGATGTCCGGACGTGGAACGGTGATCCGGCGATCGAAGCGACCTGGCCGAAGAATGGCCGGATCGAGCACGTCGGGCCGGTTGGTGGCCGCGATGATGATCACGCCCTCGTTCGACTCGAAACCGTCCATCTCTACCAAGAGCTGGTTCAGCGTCTGCTCGCGCTCGTCGTGGCCTCCGCCGAGTCCGGCCCCGCGGTGTCGCCCAACCGCGTCGATCTCGTCGATGAAGATGATGCACGGGGCGTGCTTCTTGCCTTGCTCGAACAGGTCACGAACTCGGCTCGCGCCAACGCCGACGAACATCTCGACGAAATCCGAGCCAGAAATGCTGAAGAAGGGGACGCCAGCCTCTCCGGCGATCGCGCGTGCCAGGAGCGTCTTTCCCGTCCCCGGCGGCCCCATCATGAGCACCCCCTTGGGGATGCGGCCACCGAGCCTCTGGAACTTCTTCGGGTCCTTGAGGAAGGCGATGATCTCCTCGAGCTCGTCCTTCGCCTCGTCGATACCCGCCACGTCGGCGAAGGTGATCTTGTTCTGAGCCTCGTTCAGCAGGCGAGCGCGGCTCTTGCCGAAGCTCATCGCCTTGCCGCCCCCCGACTGGAGCTGGCGCATGAACAGGTAGAACATCACCACAAGGAAGACCATGGGGATGATGAACGTCCCCGCGGTCCACCAGAGCGCACTGCTCTCGTCAGCCTTGTACTCGACCGCGACCTTGTTTTTCAGCAGCTCGTCCGCGACGCCACCGTCGTCACTAGGACCGACCGTGATCGCGGTCTCGTTGCGCCCCTTGGCGGCGGGGTTCTTGATCTCGAAGCGGTACTCGCGACCGTCAACCTCGACCTTCTCCACGTGCCGCTCCGTCTTGGGAGCGGCCGCGAGCGCCATGAACTCGCTGAAGGCGAGGTGCTTGCGCTCGGGTCCGGGCGGCTGGAGAAACTTCCAGAACGCCATGAAGGCGACGATGATGACGACCCAGATCAGCAGGGTCTTGTGGGGCTGTTTCACGGGTTGGACCTCGGGGGCACCGGAAGGGCTCCCGCCGACAATATGCCACCCGACCCCTGGCGCGTCGATCGGCCCCCGGCCGATTCGGGCTCGGGGATCGGCCCCCCCCCCACGGATTCAGCCTAAGGGATCGGCCGGCCCCCTGCCGCGGTGCGGCGAACGCCGCTCGGCGACGCCGATCTCGATGGCGCCCGAGCCGAGATTGACCCTCGCGGCGCGGTTTCCGGGTAGCCAGACGCGCGCCGCCCCGAGCCGAAGCCGCAGCGCGCGCTCGAGCGCGGTGCGCTGGGCGCGACCGAGCGGGACGCCGTCGAGGCTCACCCCGGACACGGTGCCACGGTCTGGAGCCGCGAGCTGGTCGGCCAGGGCCACCAAATGGTCGACGATGTTCGGCGACAGGCTCTCGAGCAAGGGCAAGAGGTCGCGCCGGACGCGGACCCGGAGGTAGCGCGGGTCCGCATTCGAGGGGTCGTCCGCGAACGGGATCCCGTGCCGAGACAGGTGCGCGCGGATCGCCTCGCGCCGAACGCGAATCAGCGGGCGCACGAGATCCCCGGCGCGGGGTGGCAACACGGCGAGTCCCCGCGGCCCCGACCCGCGCAGCAGCCGAATCAGCACGGTTTCCGCGCGATCGTCCGCGTGGTGGGCCGTGGCGACAACGGCACCGCCGAGCCGTCGCGCGGCGCCGCGCAGGGCCTCGAACCGCGCCGCCCGCGCCCGCGCCTGCAGGTTCGAGCCGCGTGCCACGGCGACGCGGGTGGTGGCGAACGGCACCCCGTGGCTCGTGGCCAGCGACCGGGCCAGCTCGAGCTCGGACCGCGCCTCGGCCCGCAGTCCGTGGTCCACGCCATGCGCGAAGAGCTCGAGGTCGAAGGCCTTCCGCAATCGCGCGAGCACGTCGAGGAGGGCCTGCGAGTCCCCGCCCCCGGAGACGGCGACGAGCAGGCGCGCGCCGCCCTCGAATCCACAGTCCTCGCGCAGCGCGCGGCGCGCGAGGGTGACGAGCGAGGGGGGGTGACTGCGGGGCATCGCGGGCGAATCGCGGCCCTCACTCGAGCTCGAAGGTCTTGCAGAAGCGGATCCGGCTCGACTCCTCGAGCGCTGCGGCGCGCGCCGGCTCGGGCGGGAAGCCAAGGCTGCAACCTCCCGTGCGCTCCCGGTGGGCGCAGTGCTCGCAGGCGAAGCGGAGCGAAAAGCGACCCGCCTCCCGGCGCAATCGTGCATCGACCTCGGTGTCCACGACGGTCGATTGTACGGCCACCCTCGCGCCATTTGCCAGCGAACGCGGTCCCGACGTGGCGCGGTGGCGTCAGGGGAACGGCTGCGCCGGCTGGCCCCGCTGGAAGTAGAAACGGAAGCGGCCCTCGACGTAGCTGGTGCGATCCGCCGGAATGCGACCGCTGGCGTCCAGGTCTCGCGGGTCGGCGAACCAGACCCCGAACTCTGCCTCGGTGAGCCGATCGTCGGCGTTCTTCTCGTTCAGGTCGCCGCTGAACAGCGACAGGAACGTGATCGTGCTGGACGCCGCCCCCGCCTCGAGCTGGTCCGGATCTATCGAGAAGACGGTCCCGTTCTCGCGGTGACAGGTGTTGTGCAGGTAGAGCGCCAGCGAGACGAGCGGGGGATCCGCGCTGGCCTCGAGGGGCACCCCTGGCGGCGAAACCCCGGGCGGCATCCCGACCGAGATCGGCTGGCCAAGCAGCTCCTGGCGGATGCGGGGAGCGTCCGACACGAGCACGGTGAGCCCGTCCGATAGCTCCTGGATGTTGTTCCCACGCTGGACTCGGACGAGGATCTCCTGCTCGCGGTACGGGTTAGCGCCGAAGAAGGTCGGCTGCAGGTCAAAGGGGCCGTCCCAGCAGTTCTCGATGAACAGCTGATCGCTGCGCACCCACCCCTCGCCCTCTCCGACCGTGCACCCGCCGAGCCAGGGCGAGCAGGCCAGCAGGAGCGCCCATCGGTGCCGCAAGGCCGCCATCGGGCGAATTCTGCCCGGAGCCGCGACGTCGTTCCATCGCATAGGGGTGCCGCCGCCTCGAAATGCCCGAGCCAGGAGCCGGGGGGGGCCGCCGGCGAGCCGCTCGGGGGCAGAGCCGGACCGCGCTCGCCCAACTCATTCCCCCCGAAGTGGCGCCTGGATGCGGCCACCGCCCAACAAGCGGTCCCCTGCGTAGAGGACCGCGTACTGACCCGGCACGACCGTCACCACGGGCCGGGAGAAGCGGACCGTCATCCCCCCGGCCGCCGCGGGCTCCGCGAGGGCCGGCACCGGTTCGGCCCGATAGCGCACGGTGACCTCACAGGTTGCGGGCAGCGCCACGTCGTCGTCGAGAATTACGTCCGTGAGCGAGGCGCCCATGGCCAAGAGCTGCTCCCGGGTCCCGAGCGTCACACGACCGGAGAATGGATCGAGCTCGGTGACGTAGGCGGGGGTTCCGAGCGCGACCCCGAGATTGCGCCGCTGGCCGATGGTAAAAGCGTGGACCCCGCGGTGATGGCCCACCTCGCGCCCGCTCGCGTCCACGAGCTCCCCGGGTCGAACGCGCTCCCCGCCGCGCGCCTCCACCAGCGCGACGTAGCGACCGTCCGGCACGAAGCAGAGCTCTTGGCTGTCGGCCCGCTCGGCCCCAGGCAGGCCGAGGCGCCGCGCCTCCTCGCGCACCTCCGACTTGGCGAGCTCGCCGAGCGGCAGCAGGAGCCGGTCGAGGGCTTCGGCGCCGAGCGCGTGGAGGAAGTAGCTCTGGTCCTTCTGGCGGTCGAGCGCGCGAAACAGACGAGGGCGCCCATCGATCCGCTGAATCCGTGCGTAGTGTCCGGTGGCCACGGCATCGGCGCGGAGGCGACACCGGAACCGCTCCAGCGCGGCGAGCTTGATGCGCCGGTTGCAGCTCACGCAGGGGCTCGGGGTGATCCCGGCGAGGTAGGCGGCCACAAACGGGGCTACGATCTCGCGATCGAACTCCTCGCGCGCGTCGATGACATGATGCGGCACCCCGAGGCGCTCCGCGACCCGCACCGCGTCGTCAACGGGGTCCGGGGCGGCGGATCCCCCGGACGCTGAGGCGGCGTCGGGCGCGCCCCAAAGGCGGAGGGTGACGCCGGTCACCTCGTGTCCGGCCTGCAAGAGCCGGGCGGCCGCGACCGAAGAGTCGACACCGCCGCTCATCGCGACGATCACGCGCATCGGCCGCAGTAGTGAGCCGGCAGGCGCCGCGGTCAAGCGGCGAGATGGGCAAACGGAGCGACGCGGCGGTCAGCTCGACTGCAGGGTCGTGCGCACGGCGCCCGACGCTCCCTCCACGGCCTTGGCGGCGAGCTCGATCGTCTCGGCGTAGCGGTAAATTCCGACCTGCAACGCGATGAGTGTCCCCGGGTCGCTCACGGCGGGACCGGCCGTGGCCCGATCGACCAGCGCCTCACCAGCGTCGACCGCCTCCCCGAGACGGGCAAGCAGGGCCGAGAACCTCCCGTCGGAGCCGGCCGCCGAGGATACCGGCGACTCCGGCCCGACGGGGGCGCCTCCGAGCCCTGCGGGGGAGGAGAAGGGGAGGAACTCCAGCGAGTCCATAACGCCCGGTCGATCGCTCGGCGGCCGCGGTTGCGCGCGATCTCGGCCGACCGGGATCTTGCCCCGGCGACGCGGCCTCCGCGGATGGCCCGACTCCGACGCGCCGACGGACGGCTCGCGTCCGCCGCGCGGCCGGTTGGTGGCCGAGTTTCGACCTGGCGCCGACCCGGAGCGACGACCGGTTCGATGGCAGCGAAAGAACAATGACCCGGAGCGCCGAGCCAGCGGACGTTCTCGCCCATGGCGCCCCCAGATACACCCCTCGCCCGGCATCGGCGGTGTGCTGCCGGGTGCCGGCGCAGGGTGGCAGACGGATCGTGCGCTAGCCCACGGTGCCGCGCAGGCGCCGCGTGAGCCGGTCGATCGCGCGGGCGTGAAGCCGGCTCGCCCAGGACTTGCTGATACCGAGATCGCGCGCGACATCGTCAAACTGCTCCCCCTCCAGGTAATGGCGACGGACCAGCGCGGCCTCCTCCGGGGGCAGCTCGTCGAGCGCCGCGCGAACGAGCGCCAAGAGCTCCCTCCTTCCCGCACGCTCCTCGGGATCCGGCGCGTCGTCCGCGGCCGTGACCTCGCCGTCTTCCCCGCTGGCGGGGCTGGTGAGGAGCCCGACGGCCATCGCCGTGGCCATCGCGGCCAGGTGGTCCCCAAGCCGCTGGTCCGCGTCGGCGGGGCCCGTCCCTGGCGGGGGCGCCACGGCGAGGTCCTCCAGCGCGGCCTCGCTCACCCGAGACGCCGCCTCGAGCCCACGGATTCGCGCGTAAGCGCGGCGCGGCGCGTGGCCCATGCGGCGCATCCCGTCGAGCACAGCGCCTCGAATTCGGTGCGCCGCGAACGCGCGAAATGGCACCCCGCGCGCGGGATCGTAGCGTCGCGCGGCGTCGAGCAGACCCATCCGACCAACACCGACCAGATCGTCCAGCGACGCGGGCGTGCCGATGGCGCGGTGCAGATGCCGCGCGATGGCGTCCACGAGATCGAGGGCCCCCTCGACGAGGTCCAGGACCGCTTGCGAGTCCGTCGCGGTGCTCACGGCGGGACGAATCTACCGTCGCCAGGAGGTCCGAGTCACTGGATGCGTGTCGCTTCCGCCCGTGCCATATTCGGGCCATGGCGCGCTGGGGCACCGCCGCGGCCTACGTGCTCTTGACCCTGGTAATCCTGGGCGTCGGGGCGCTGTGGCCGTGGCGGTTTCCGCTGATCCATCCGGCCCCGTGGCTCGATCTGGACCCTTGGACGAGCCATGCCTACTCCGGGTGTATCGGCCTGGCGTTCGGGGGCCTGGTCGTGGTCCTCACCCCCCCCCTCGTCACCCACTCGACCTGGGTGCGCGACCTGCACCGGGACCTGCGCCCGATCGCACGCGCGATGAGCCCCCGGGCCCTGTTGGTGGTGGGACCGGCGAGCGGGTTCGTGGAGGAGATCCTATTTCGCGGCCTGCTTCAGCCAGCGGTGGGCCTGGGTCCCCAGGCGTTGATCTTCGGGGCGGTCCACTACCTGCCGGGTCGCAGCCGGTGGGTTTGGGCGATCTGGGCCGCGCTGGTCGGGCTCATCCTCGGCACCATCTTCGAGCTCACCGGTTCTCTCGCCGGCCCCATCGTGGCGCACACGCTGATCAACTGGCTCAATCTCCGCTACCTCAGGCGACATGATCCGACACCGCCGCCGCCTCGCCTCGGCGGTCTGCTCGGGCAGCGGAGCTGAGGGGACGAATCGCCCGCGGCGAGAGTTGAGCGGGGGCGAATAATTCACTATTAGTTCGGGGTCGTGGCGAGCGCTCCCCCGAAGGCCGGATCCGCTTCGGGGACTCCCGAGGAGAGGGCGCGCGTGCTGGTCGTGGATGACGAGAAATTCATCCGCGACATCCTGGCGGACTTCCTCGGCATGGAGGGCTACGTAGTGCGCACGGCCGAGGACGGGGTGAGCGCGCTGCGCGAGCTCCAGGCAACGCACTACGACCTGGTGATCAGCGATCTCAAGATGCCCAAGATGGGCGGGCTCGAGCTGCTCCGCGAGGTGTCGCGCACCAGCCCGGAAACACTGACGGTGATCATGACCGGCTTCGGAACGGTCGAAACCGCCATCGACGCGATGAAGCGCGGCGCGTACGACTACATCCTCAAGCCGTTCAAGGTCGAGGAGATCGTCCACATCGTGCAGCGCGGCCTCGACAAGCAGCGCCTGGCCGCGGAGAACCTGCGACTGCGCGAGGCGCTGTCGCTCTATCAGGTGTCGGAGGCGATCGCGGCCAGCCTGTCGCTGGAGCAGGTGGTCGCGACCATGGAAGCGAGCGCCCTCGCGGACGTGCACGCCGACCTCGTCTTCACCTGGCTCGACGACGGCGCCGGAGGGTTCCGTGAGCGCAGCCGGGCGGTGAACGCGGTGCTCCCGCCCGAGGCAACCCCCGGGCGCCTGAGCGCGGAGGCGATCGTTCCGCGCCTGGCGATGGGGGCACCCCTGGTGGTCCACGGTGTCCACGCCTCCGAGCTCTTCGCCGATCTGCCGAGCCGGCCAGTGTCGAGCGCGGCCGTCGTGCCGCTCCGCTCGCGCGAGCGCCTGCTCGGATGGCTGGCCGTGGTCAGCTTGGCAGCCACGCGCCGCTTCGACGAGGGACAGCGCAAGCTGCTCAGCATCGTCGCCTCCCGCGGCGCCGCGGCGATCGAGAACGCCCGCCTCTACACCGACCTACAAGACACGTTCCGGCAGACCATCCGGGGGCTCGCCACCACCATCGACAAGATGGATCGCTACACGGCTGGGCATTCGGAGCGCGTCGCCCGCTACGCCGTGGCGCTCGCCAGCTGGCTCGGGCTGAGCGAGGAGGCGATCGAGGTGGTACGCAACGCCTCGTTGATGCACGACATCGGTAAGGTCGGCTGCGTCATGAACCTCAACAAGCCCGGACGACTCACCCAGCAGGAGTACGAGACGTTCAAGAAGCACCCGACCTACGGGCGCGAGATCCTCGATCCGATCCGGTTCTTGGAGCCCGTCCTGCCCGGGGTTTACCTCCACCACGAGCGCTGGGACGGCCGCGGCTACCCGCTCGGCATCTCAGGCGAGGAAATCCCGCTGCTCGCCCGGATCATCGCCGTCGCCGACACCTACGATGCCATGACCTCCGATCGCGCCTACCGCCTGGCGCTCCCGCACGAGGTCACGCTCGGAGAGATAGCGCGCTGCTCCGGGACCCAGTTCGACCCGGGCGTGGCCACTGCCTTCACCGATCATGTCGACACGCTGCGCGACGAGCTGCGTGACTCGGGCGTCGAGGTCCCCGAGTAGATGCCGCGTCGGCTCACCGGGGTCTGGCTCGGGCGCCGGCCCTACGGTGCCGTACTCGAGCTGCAACGCAGGCTGCACGCGGCGCGGGTTCGCGGCGAGGGCCAGGACGTCGCGCTCCTCGTCGAGCACGACCCCGTGATCACGCTGGGGCGCAGCGCGCACGCGGAGCACCTGCTCACCTCCGCGGCGGGGCTTCTGAAGTCTGGGATCGAAACCTTTGCCGTAGAGCGCGGCGGCGACGTCACGCTGCACGGCCCCGGGCAGCTGGTCGCGTATCCCATCGTCGACCTGCGTCCGGACCGCCGCGACGTTCGGCGCTACGTGAACGACCTGATCGAGGCAATGCGGCGAACCGCCCTCGACCAGGGGGTGGCGACAGGGACGATGCCGGGCCTGGTGGGGCTCTGGGTCGACCGCGCAAGACCGACGAACTGGACCGGCGCAGACGCCGCCGCGGAGCCGGCCAAGATCGGGGCGCTGGGCGTGCGCATCGCCCGTTGGATCACCCTCCACGGCTTCGCGCTGAACGTGAGCGTCGATCTCGCGCTGTACGGACACATCGTGCCCTGCGGCATCCGGGAGTACCCGGTGACTTCGCTCGCCGCCCTCACCGGTCGTGCGATCGCCTTGTCGGAGGTGGCGCGCGCGGCCCACGAACACCTGGCGGCACGCCTCGGCGCCGAGCCCTCCCCGGTGGTGGACGACTCGGCCTCAGCCCTGGATCCGGCAGCGCCACCGTCGTGGTTCACCGGCTGACCTTCTCTGCGCGCGGCGGCGGAGCTCAGCCCCGTCCCACCGGATCGATGGCGGCCAGCACCGCGACCTGGATCTCGAGACGTCGATCGGCGCCGATGGGCGAACCGTCGAGCTCCTGGATCTCGAACCGGTCCCGCACCTTGTCGTGGCTGGTGTGGACCTCGGAACGGACGATCTGCACCCCACGCGCGAAGAGCGCGTGCGCCAGGGCGAGCAGCAGCCCCGCGCGGTCGACGGTCTGCACCTCGAGCGTTGTGAGCGTGCCGTCACCGCTCTCGAGAAAGCGCACATTGGCCTCGTGGGTACCGCTGGGGGGCCGCGACCCCACTGCAGTCTGAACCTCAGCGACTGGGATCTCGCCGCGGAGGAGGCGACCGAGCACGTCCTCCAACGATTGGAGGCGCTCCTGGCTCAGCGCTTCCTCGTTCACCGCTCGCAGATCCCGCACCCAGAACACGTCCACCGCCTCGAGGGCCGCGTCGTCTCGACGCCGCGTGTAGGCCTCCGCGTGCACGACGTCGAGTGACTCCATCACCAGGGCAGCGCTGATGACCGCGAGCAGGCCCGGCCGATCGTCAGCGACCACGCAGAGGGTCGCCGCGCCCAGATCGCGACCGGCGTGGAAGCGCCCGACGCGCACGAGCGCGCCCTGCCGACCGAGCGCGAGCCCGGCGTGATCCCGGATGCCGCGCTCCGAGAAGACGTAGCGATAGCCCCGCGGCATCGAGGCGACGAAAGCTCGGATCACTTCCGGGGTGAGTTCGGGGTCGGTCACGGGGTGGTGGGAAACGGGAAGGTGAAGGGCGGCAGGCTGCTGGGCAACGGCGGCAGCCCACTTGGCAACGGCGGCAGCCCACTTGGCAGCGGCGGCAGGGCGCTCGGCAGCGGCGGCAGGGCGCTCGGCAGCGGCGGCAGCGTGAAGGTCGGCGGCCCAGCGTCCGCGGGCGTCACGCCCCCGGAGCCCGCGTCGCGCGTCACGCCGGTGCGCCCGGGGGTGGTCGTCGCCGTCACCGGGGGCGACGGTGCGGTCGACGTCGCGGCGGGGACGTCCATCCCGGTCGCGCTCCCGCCGCCGCTCCCCGGGGCCGTTGCCGTCGGCGACGGAAGCGGCGGGACGTCGTCTTTCTCGCGCCGCAGCACCACAACCGCAACGACGAGAGCAGCGGTCACGAGCAGCGCGAGCAGCAGCGCGCCGACCGCAGGCAGGAGGCGGGGTGCGCGGCGGCGCCGGCCGACCGGCGCGGTCGGGTACGCCGCTGCGGGGACGCCGAGCGGTTGCGATCCCAGCGCCTGGACCGACGTGGCGATGCGCCGCTGGATCTCCTCGCGGGGCACGTCCTGGGTGCCGCCCTTGCCACCTGCCGAGGAAACCGCGTCCGCGGCGGGCTCGTCCTCAGGTGGCAGCGTCGGCGGCACGCCCGGGGGCGACGCCGAGCCGGGCGGCGTCGAGGCGGGGACGGCGGAGAGGGCCGCTGGTGGATCGAAGGGCGTGGCCGCCACCGGGGGCGGCGCGATCCGGGATGGGGGCGGCGCGACCGAGGCGGGCTCCGGGGTCGCCGCGAGACGTCCCGCATGACTCAGCTGCCCGGCGAACTGCGCGAGCTCGAGCCGCATCTCCGTCGCGTTCGCGAAACGCCGCTCGGGGTCGGCGTCGAGCGCCCGGTGGACCACGCCGGCGAGGCCCGGCGGCAGCTCCGGCTCGTGCTCGAGCAGCGGCTTGACCCGCCCGAGCGCGACCTGGGCGAGGATCTGGTTCACATCGTCGCCGTATGCCGGCCGGAGACCGCTCAGGAGCTCGTAGAGCATCGCGCCGAGCGAGTAGATGTCGGCGCGATGGTCGACGCGCTCGGCCGCGTAGAACTGCTCCGGGGCCATGTACTCCGGTGTACCCATCACGACCCCCGGCCGCGTGAGCCCCCGCTGGAACTCGTGCGCCTGCCGGAGCTTCGCAATCCCAAAGTCGAGTAGCTTGAGCAACGGTCCGCCAGCGGTCACGGTGACGAACACATTGTCGGGCTTTAGATCGCGGTGCACCACGCCGAGCGCGTGCGCCGCCTCGAGCCCGGACAGGATCTGAAGGCCATAGTCCACCGCCTGATCCCGCGCCAGCTTCAGCTGCCGATCCAGGACCTGCTGCAGGGTCTCGCCGACCAGGTGCTCCATGACGATGTACGGAGTGCCTTCCGTCGTCTGATCCACGTCGATGACCCGAGTGACGTGGGGGCTCTGGATACTGGCGGAGACGCGAGCCTCCTGCAGGAATCGCTCGGCCAGGCCGGTCCGTGACGTCAACTCGGGGTGCAGGAACTTCAGCGCGACCGTCGAGCAGAGCACCTCGTGGCGGGCTTCGAACACCGACCCCATGCCACCGTCGCCGATGAGGCGCACGATGCGGTACTTGCCGCCGACCACCTGTCCCGGGCTGGGGCGCATCGCTCAGGACGCAATAGACCACCAGCCTCAGCGGGCGGTCAACCGGCGCCCCCTCTCGGCGGCGCCCACGGGAGGTCGGGCACCCCAGCGAGCTGGTTCGACCTCCGCGCGAGCACGAAACAAAGATCGCTGACGCGGTTGAGGAACTCGACCAGCTCGCGACGCACCGGCTCCGTTCGTCCGACGGTGACCACGCGCCGCTCCGCTCGGCGACAGACGGTCCGCGCGAGGTGGAGCGCCGCGGCCCCCGCGGAACCGCCCGGCAACACGAAGGCTCGGAGCGGCGCCAGCTCGGCCTCGTGCACGTCGATGGTGCGCTCGACCCAGGCGACCTCCGACGGACCCACAGGCGTGGCACCGAACGCCGTCTTTCTCCCCGCGGGACAGGCGAGCTCAGCGGCGACGGAGTGCAGTGTCGACAGTACGGCAGCGACGGCCTCGTCCACCGCTGGGGGAAGCGCGCAGGCACGCGCCCAGCCGAGCGCCGCAGCGAGTTCGTCCACGGCACCGCAGGCCTCGACCCGGGGGTGGTCCTTGGAGACACGGGCCCCGCCGAGGAGCCCGGTCTGCCCGTCGTCGCCGGCGCGAGTGTAGATCCTCATGGGACCAGGGGCCTAGGCGGAGAGGATCTCGCGAATCTCACCCTCGATCCGCGCCGGATCGACCTTCTTGGCGAGGGCGAGCTCCTGCACCAGCAGGCTCTTGGCCTGGTCCAGCAGGCGCCGCTCACCGAACGAGAGATCCTTATCGAATTTGAGCCGGTACATGTCTCGCAAGACCTTGGCGATCTCCGCCGGCGCACCGCTCTTGAGCATCTCCGTGTAGGCCCGGAAGCGGCGATTCCAGGGCTGCATGTCGACCGCCACCTCCGGCGCCCGCAGGATTTCGATGATCTCCTGCGCCTCACGCTTCTTCATCACCGGTCGCAGCCCCACCCGCTCGGCCGCTTCGACCGGGACCATCACCTTGAGGCCGGAGGCGAGGATCCGGAGGACGAAACAGCTCGCGGTCTGCCCCCCGAATTCGCGAGGCTCGATGGCGGCAATCTCACCGACTCCGTGGGCGGGGTGCACGGCCATGTCACCCAGCTTGAAGGGTACGCCAGCCCCGGAGTCTCCCTCGACCCGCACGGTCATCTCGGCCTCCTCGCTCGTCGTCGCCAGCTCCGTGGCACAGCGGCTCCCGTCGAGCGATCCCGCCCATCATGCAGGGATTGACCCGACGAGTGAGCCGGGCCCCCTTAGCACCGCTGCCGGGCCTCGGTCAAACGCTACGGCGACGACGCTATGGGCCGAAGCCCTGGTATTCCGGCGAGATGCCGCGTCTCAGCACCGCCGGGGCGTCAGCGCTGAGGGCCGCCGCGCCGGAGGCGAGGGGACTCTGAGCGCCGGTCAGTCGTCGTCATCCATGGCCTCGTCGTCGTCGCCGACGTCCGCGACGTGGGCGCGGCTGTTGTTGACGAGCTCCTTGAGCTCCTTGCCCACCTTGAAGAACGGCAGCCGCTTCGCCGGCACGGGCACCGGTTGCCCGGTGCGCGGGTTGCGCCCGTCGTAGGGCTTGTACGGTCGCACGGTGAAGCTACCAAATCCCCTGATTTCGATGCCTTCGCCCCGCTGGAGCGCCTCCGTCATCGCGTCGAACACGCAGTTGACGACCAGCTCCGCCCGCGCCTTGGTCAGCTCACCCCGTGCGGCGATCGCCTCGATGAGCTCACTCTTGGTCATCCCGTCCTCCACCCTGATGACCACTCATGTTTGCACGGCTAAGCCATGAACTGTCAACGCATTTCCGGCAGTGGGCGGCCGGCTCGTCGTTGGCCCGGTCCACCTGCCCGAGGTCGGTAGCGCACCGGGCCCCGCGGTGACCCCATGGCGAGCGGCCAGGACCCAACCCGCCGCCCAAGCCAAATTCATAGTGATTCGCGCGAAGCCTCGTCCATCTCACCCGAACCAGGCCGTTCAACCGGCCGCATTACGGGTCGCAGCTCCAGGTAGTCAAGGACGGCGCCCGTACCCTCCGCCCGAACCTCGATGGCGGCCCTGCCGGCCTCCAGATCAGCCTCACCGAGCGAAAGGACCCAGCAGCTGCCCGGTGCCTGCGAGAAGCGACCCTCCGCCGAGATCCCGGGCGCCGTCACGCCAATCGTCCCCAGGACGGGGGCGGCCGCCGCCCAGCCGGCTGCGATCCGGTACCGGCCGGCGAGCGGAATGGTTAGCTCGAGGTTCGCCGTCACCGACGGGCCGGTCGCCCGCAGATGAACCCCCCGACCGCCCGACGTGCAGGGCACGAAGTCCGGGTGCGCCCAGCCGTCGCGCAGCGCGGCGAGCGGCCAGTAGCTCTCGGCCTCGTAGCGAAGCGCCGCCGGGGCGGGGATGGCTCGCGGGAGGACCCGCGGCGGCGCACCCGCGGCGACGCCCACGTACGCGAAGACGGGGGGTCGATCGAGCGCTTCCCAGAGCAGCCGGTCGTTGGCGTCGCCCCGCCAGCGCGCCACGACGACTCCGGTGGCGGCGGTGCGCACGCTGGGGTCGTGGGCGAGGTTGAAGCCGTGATCCGTGTCGACGAAGACGAGCCCCCGCTCGACCCCTGCCGCCGCGAGGATCGACGGCTCGAAATAGGGGCGGCCCTGGTCCCGGTTGGCGAGCGCGCGGTGGTCGGTGCTGGTCACGAAGGCGAATCCGCCGAGGACGAGGGGAGCCGCGAACGCCGCGAGCCGCGCGGCGAACAGCCCCTGCGCTAGCAGCACGTGCTCGAGCGGCAATGCGTCCGCGTAGAGGCGCGCCCCGCCCCCGGGGTAGCTTCCGTCGAAGTAGAAGGGCGCGTAGGCGACCACGATCGCCACTGCCCCGAGCACGGGCCAGACCAGGAGTCGCTGCCGTCGCGCCCCCATCGCGCCGAGGACGAGCAGCGGAGCGAGCAGCGGCAGGTTGCCCGCGTCGCGCAGATGGATGAAGAGGCGAGCCCCGGTGACGCAGAGGGCCTGCCAAGGACCGTACCCGTCCGGGAGCATCGCCGCGACGAAGTCGCCGTGCTCGAAGCGACAACCCACGGAGTCGCCGAACCCGTAGCGGAAGCAGCCGGGGGGACCGTCGGCGAGGGCGTAGTAGCGCAATTGACTGGAGGTCCACGGGTCACCGGTGACCGCCTGCTGGTGGGCGACCAGGAGGGCAATCCCGGGCAAGCAGCCCAACGCGAACAGCGGCAGTCGCCGCGGGCGCGACGCGAGCACCGCGACGGCAAGCGCGAAGAAGGTCGCGCCTGAAACCGGCCGCGTCGCGACGAGCCACCCTGCGGCGAGCCCGGCACCGAGCACGGCGCCGGGGGTGGCGCGGAGCACGCCGAGCAGGGTCAGGGAGGCGAGCAGCGCCGACCACCCGTGCGACATGGTGTCGGCCGTGTGGTAGCGCAGCGCCGCCGAGAGGGTAGACAGCGTCGCGGCGAGCAGGGCGACGTCGTCGCGACGGGCCGTAGCACGGCCGAGCCCGAAGGTCGCGACCACGAGCCCGGCCGCGATGAGGGGCCCCACGGCGAGCGGCGCCCCCGCCAGGAACCCAAACGCGAGCAGGGCGGGGTATCCGGGCGGAAAGATCACGCCGAGCCGGTCGCCGTCGGCTGGCGCGACGAGGAAGCGCCCGCCGAACGACGCGAGCGGGCCCGGTGGCGCAAAGGTGAAGGCGCCAGCAGCGAAGGCGCGTGCCTCGAGCCAGTAGCTCGTCGCGTCGATGATACGGGGCGCCCCGCGCAGGTAGTGCACGGTGTAGCCGTGGGAGAGGGCGGCGGCGGTGAGCGCGAGGACGGCCACCCACGCCCCGGTGGGCATCGCGGCCAAGAGCCGGGCCGCCCGCGCGCGCCACCCGAGGACGCCCAGCGCGCCCGCGACGGCAAGCAGCGCGGCGAACGCCGCCGCCGGCTCGGTGGGCCAACGAGGCAGCCCCAACCAGTCGGTCACCGCCACCCGACAACCCAGAGGTGGTACGAGACGCGCTCAGCCGTGTCGGCGCGCACCGTGACGATCGCTCGATCGGCAGTCACCGCGGACGCCGGCACCTCCAAGCGTGGATGCTGCCAGGCATCGCTGGGCGACACCTCGAGCGACCCTCGCCAAGCATCCACCGTCACCTCCAAGCGCAGGGGTCGGGTGGGCGCGAGACGGAGCACGATCGCGAGTGCACGGCCCGCCCCCGGGGTCCGCAGCGAGATGCGTTCGGTAGCGCCGGCGGGGACGACCCGCCCCGCGTCCCAGAGTGGCTGCGCCGGACGCCGCGGGTGCGGCAGGAGCTTCATGTCGACCTGACCCACACCCGGCGGCGACCAGCCGTATTCGTGACGGCGCTCCGAGACGAGATCGGCGAAGTCCATCTCGTCGAGCACGATCGCCGACGGCTCCAGGCCAACGGGAGAGGCGCTGCCGTCGAAGGCCGTGTAGTCCGGCCGGTAGAGCACCTTCGCCGCCCCCGCGCAGATGACGTTGCCGTGCACCTCGACCTCACCGATCTGGCGCCCGAACCAGATGGGGAGCGTGTCCCACCACGACGGGTAGAGCGCAAACAGGTCCGGCCGCTCGTCGACGGGCATCCGCTCCAGCAGCTCGACGACCGCACCGAGCCCGTGGCGCTTGGCGCGCACGAACGGCAGGTCGCGATACCCGCCGAGCCCGATGAGATCGAGCGCAGGCAGGTCTGCTGCGTAGGGGATGGCGCCGGCATCGCCGACCGCCACCCGACGCGGTCGCGGCGTGAGCGAGTGGCGCAGGAGCAGCCCGACCCGCACATGCTGCTCCAGGATATTGCGCGAGGCCCGTCCGAAGAACCAGACCTGCTCGCGGAAGCGAGGTGCCTGGCTCCACCCAAAGCTCACGAGGGCGACTCCGGCGGCGGCGAAACCGGCGAGGCGAAGGCGACGAGCACGCCGCCCCGCTCCAACCGGCAGCGAGCCGAGCGCCCCCGCGCCCAGGGCGGCGGCGAGCAGGAGCCAGGCGAGCGCTGGCATGGCGTACCGCTCGTTCTGCCAGCGCACCTGACCGTTGAAGGCGACGATCGCCGTCCAGGCGGCCGCGCTCGTCCAGAGCAGGAGCGCGCTCCGCCGCGTCTGCCTGGGCACCAACGCCACGAGCGCGAGCAGCCACACGACGAGTCCGTGACGGCCGTCGGCGGCAAGGTGGTAGTGGGTGATACGTTCCACCTGGTATCTGAGGAAGAATGCCCAGGCCTCGAGGACCTCCGCCCTCCCCCGGAAGGGGTCGTGGGCCTCGAGCTTGGAGATCGCGCCGGCCGCGGCGGTGTCCCCCGTGAACGCCAGGTTCGCCGCCGCGTGCAGGATCACCACCAGCGCTCCCGGAGCGCCGACCAGCGCGAGCACGGCGGCCGCGCTCGGCCAGCGCCGGCGGCGGAGGGCGACGAAGGCCGCGCTCACCCCGAAGATCGCGACCGAGCTCGCGGCCTCGGGTCGGGTCGCCACCGCCAAACCGCCGGCGAGCCCGACGCCGAGCGCCCGGGCGAAGAGCGAACGCTCTGTGACCTCCGCCGCGGCCACGAGGTCGAACCACAGCGCGAGGGTCAGCCCCCAGGTGCCCAGGAAGAACGCGGTCTCCATGCCGCTCCAGAGCGCCCAGTCGAGCGCGCCGGTGGCGAGGAGCAGCGGCGGGGCCAGGTAGGTCGTCCAGCGCGGCAGGGGCTCGAAGAGGCGGCGAACCGCCAGCAGCAACCCCAGCACGGAAACCGCCGCGATGATGGCTGCCCAAACCATCAGGTGGAGGTCCACGAAGCCGAGGGCGTACCCGAGCGCCAGCACGAATGGGTAGCTCAGGCTCGTCCCCCCCGAGCTGTAACCGTTGCCCTCCGACCACTCGAAGGGATGGCCGCGCGCCGCGGCCCGGGCGAAGTCGAAGTGAATGAAGACATCGTCGAGCGGCGCCGACCAAGGCCCGAGCGCGACCAGGTCGGGGAGCATCGGGTCGCCGCCGAGCGACGCGTAGAGCATGGTGATCTGCTGCCGCATCGAGCGGAAGAAGACGAGGGCGACCCCAAGCGTGCAAACCGCGGCGTAAAGGACGTAGACGGCCGGCTCGAGCGGGGCCCAATCCCGTCGCCGGCGGGCGGCGCGGGCGGCGCGACGCGGCGGCTCGACGCGCACGCGCGCGGAGAGGGGCACGGCGGGGGGAGAAGTCATCCGGGGCCGTCCGCCGTCTACCACGGGCGCGCGGCCGTCGCCGCGCCGGAGCGGCGCCGGAGCCGCGAGGCCGGCCGCGGGGCGGGAGCACGTTCCAGCGCGACCGCGCCGCGAGCCGCGAGGGAGGGCCCGGGTGCTATCCTCGGCCCGTGCCCACGCTGCGACGGCGCGAGCGCCTGGTGACGTTCCTGCTCCTGCCGGCGGTGGTGGTGTCGGTGCTGGTGCTGCTCGGGGTCACCATCCGCAACAGCCTCCAGCTCGAGGAGCTGCGGGAGCGCTCGATCGTGGAGGCCACCTACGTGCTCGCCAGCGACGCCGCGGCGCAGCTCGAGAAGAACCTCATCGATCAGGACAACGTCGTCCGGGAGACGATCGACGTCTCCGACCGCGGCGACTTCGGCAGCGAGTGGCTCCCGGTGTCCGCCCAGCGGACGCCGACCGTGCGCGCGGTGCTCCTCGTCGATCTCACCGCGCCGAACCATGACGTGGTGGCGATGGTGTCCCGGGGGCGGCGGCAAGAGGACGAGGCATTCCGCCGCCTGGTTGTCCACGGGATGCTCCCCGACCTGGACCTCGCGGCGGCGCCAAGGGAACAGCTCCGCCACCTCCACGCAACGTACCGCGGGCACGACTACCTGGTGAGCTACTGGCAGCAGACGGAGCGGGAGCGCCGCTACCTCGTGGTCGCCTGGCACTACGTGCCCCTGATCGTGCACGATCTGTTCGCGTCGCTGTACTCCCGGCGCGACCAGCAGAGCCGCATCAACGTCGTGGACGCCCAGGGGCGGATCATCTTCGGACCGCCGCTCGGTCGCGGGGGCGTCACCATCGGCAGGCCGTTCCAGACGACGCTCTACAAGTGGTGGCTGAACGCCACCATCCCCTCGGCGGGCGACATCGGCGCCGCGGTCGCCCGTCGGCGGGTGCTCGAGCTCGTGACGGTCGCGCTCTCGGTGGCCGTCGTGATCGCGGGTCTAGTGGTGGTGTTCATCGCCGCCCGACGCGCCCAGCGCTTGTCCGACCTGAAGAGCGATTTCGTCGCCAACGTCTCGCACGAGCTCAAGACCCCGCTCTCCGTGGTGCGCATGTTCGGTGAGATGCTGCAGAGCGGACGACTCGAGTCCGAGGACAAGCGGCGGCACTACGCCTCGGTCATCGTCACCGAGAGCGAGCGGCTCACCGGCCTCATCGAGAACCTCCTCGATTTCGCCCGCGCCGAACGGGGCCGGGCGTCTTACGCCATCACCAGCGGGAGGCTCGAGGCCGCCGTGGAGCGGGCGGTGGAGGCGTGCCGCGCGCGCGCCGAGGGGCGCCCCATCACGCTCACCGTCGATCCCGGGCTGCCGCTCTTGTCCATCGACGAGCGGGCGATCGAGGTGGCCGTCGTCAACCTGATCGACAACGCCCTGAAGTACGCCCCCGGCGAGGATCCGATCGCCGTGGTGGTGCGCCGGGCCGGGCGCCGAGTCGAGGTCCGCGTCACCGATCGGGGCCCCGGGGTGCCCGCGGGTGAGCGCCGCCGGATCTTCGAGCGGTTCGTCCGCGGCCACGCCGCCGCCGCCCGGGACCGCGGCAGCGGGATCGGGCTGGCGCTGGTCAAGCACATCGCCCTGGCGCACGGCGGCACCGCGTGGGTGGAGTCGGCGACCCCCCGGGGTTCGACCTTCGTCCTCACGGTCCGGGGCCGGGCGGGCGGGCGCCCCGTCGTCGGGGTCAGCGCCGAGCCGTGACAGTTCGCTCGACCCTCGCCAGCGTCACTCCGGGACCTCGCCGTCGCTCGACGCCCCCTGCAGCTCCAGCAGCTCCTTGTCCGTGAGGAAGACCGCCGAGGTGGGTGGAGTCCCGGGGCTCACGGTGGCGGGGGCCGGAGCGTCGGGGGCGGGAGCGGCCGCCGGAGCGTCGGGGGCGGGGTCCGGCGCCTCGAGCCCCTCTCCCTCGCCCTCCCCCTCCTCGCCCTCGCCGATCGCCGCTTCACCACTCCCCGTGGGGGCGGCCGCCGCGATCACGGACGACTCTGGGGGCGGTTCGGGGAGCGGAATGCCATCGAGCGCCGCGTCGTAGCGCTGCACGACGGCCGCGAAGGCGGCCCGCTCGTCGCTCGAGATGACCCGCAACGCGTCGAGATTGAGCGACATCGGGTCGACGTACTTGCCGCTCTTCTTCACCCCGAAATGCAGGTGCGGCCCCGTCGAGCGCCCGGTGGAGCCGACGTAGCCGATGACCTGCATGCGGTCCACGTGATCGCCCACCTCGAGTCCGGCCTCGAACCGGGAAAGATGGAAGTAGAGCGTCTCGATCTGCCCGGGGTGCTCGATCCGGATCAGATTGCCCGCGGGACCGCCCCACCCGACGAAGGTGACACGCCCGAACGACGAGGCGTGCACTGGCGTCCCCGTCGGCGCCCCGAAATCCGTGCCGTTGTGGGGCATTCGCTTCTTCAACACCGGGTGCAGGCGCTTGGGGTTGAAGTGCGACGTCACCGGGGCCCCGGGCACGGGGTGGCGCCAGCCGCCCTCGTACGGGGAGCGTCCCCTGGCGTCGTAGTAGCCCCGCTCCTTGGCGCCCTTGAAGTAGTAGTACCGCTGGCGCGAACGCTTCGGATCGCGCGGGACGATCTCGAGGGCCTCGATGCCCGCGTAGCGCGCGAAAGCGCCGAGCACCGTCACCTCCTGGACGATCACGCGGAGACGGTCGCCGCCGCCCACCTCACCGATGTCCAGGTGTCCCGCGAGCGACTTGGCGAGCGTCTCGCGGAGCCCGGGCTCGAACCCCGCGACCGCGGCCGAGGCGTCGAGCGGGCCATCAACGACGAACGCGCCCTGGAACGACTCGTAGGTGATCTTGAGATCGAGGCGGGCCGCACGGAGCAACCCCTCGGCGTTCTCGCGCGCCTGGTAGACCTCCTCCGCACTGACCACGTACTCGAAGGCCCGCAGGCGCCCCGAGGTGCGGTCCACCAAAGCCAGGAAGCTGTCTCCACGCCCGCAGCGGTCCAGGTCGCGCACCCCCTCGTACGCCTTCACCAGCCGATACGCCTCGGCCCGCTGGATCCCGGCCTCCTGGACGGCGGTGAGGAACGCCTGCCGACCGATGGCGCCTCGAACCACGCGGAGCCCTGGCTTCTCCCGGTCGTCCGCCACGCGCCAGGGCCCCGGAAGGATGCGTCGCTCTCGCCGCTTCGTGGTGGGGACGACGGTGACGCTGGACGGCGCCGGAGCGACGGACGGCGCCGGAGTGGTGGCCGCAACGGCAGCCGGCGCCGACGGCAGGCGGCGATCGACGTGCATCGCGATCGTGACCAGCGAGGCGACGACCACCAGCCCGATCAGGGTGCCGACCACGGCGGTCATCGTGGGGGAGAGCGCGCCGGACCCGATGCCGGTCGCGGCCACCCCCGTCCCCCAAGCGGGCCGGCCAAGCAGCGCGAGCTCACGGTCGCGAGAGGAGAGCGGCGGAGCACCCGCGGGGTCCACCTCGTCGAGCCCGGCGAGCACCGGCTCCGGGCGAACCGGGGCAGGCTCGTCCCCCAGCGCGGCCCGGGCTCGCTCGAGCAGCCGCGCGCGCATGTCGGCGCCCCGCGGCGGGGGGAACCGACCCGGGGTGGCCTCGCCGACGGTGGGGTCGGGCGAGGGGGGGTGGGCCTCGGCGCCCCCCCCTCCGGCGACCTCCTCGGTGGCAACCGGTGCTTGCCGGCTCGGCGGCGGGCGCTCGGGGAGGGGCTCGAGCTCACGGACGGCAGCGATCGGCGCGTGCCCCGACGCTGGCCCGTTTCCTTCGCTAGGATCGGGCTCCATCGATGCGGGTCGAACCTCGGGCTCTGTCGCACCGCCTTCGAGGACGGCGGGGTCCACCACGGTGCCGACGAATCGGGGCCCGGTCGCGTCTCCAGACGCAGCCACGGTGGGGGGTTAGCAGCGCCCGCGGACGCCGGCAAGCCGGCCCCGGCCGAGGCGCCGGGGCGAACGAACGGGCGCAGCCCCGGGGAGCGCCGCCGGGCTTCCCCGCCCCGCGGCTTTCCCGCACACTCGGCGGTGAATGGACGACCACGTCCGGCAACTGCTCCTCCTCGGGCGCGAGCATTTCGCGAAGGGCGAGTATGACGACGCCGAGGCGCTGCTCCGCCGGGTCGTCGATCGGACTGCTGGCTTCGCCGACGTGCACCACATGCTCGGCGTCATTGCCCACGGCCGCGGCGACTTCGGGGAGGCCGAGCGGCGGTTCGAGCGCGCGGTGCAGGTGAACCCCCACTACACCGAAGCGCAGCTCAACTTGATGGTCACCTACAACGACCTCGGCAAGTACGAGGAGGCCCGGCGCGTCCAGGCCACGATCCGGGTCAACGACACCAGCCAGCACGTCGCGCGCGACCCCTTCGTGCTCGGCCGCATCGCGAACATGCACGCCGACGTCGCCCAGGCGTACCTCGACGCCGGGATGGTGCTCGAGGCGATCGCCCAGCTCGAGCAGGCGGTCAAGCTGAGCGACTTCGCCGATCTGCGCACCCGCCTCGGGGTACTGTACCGCGACACTGGCGCGATCGATCGCGCTCACGAGCAGTTCGAGCGCGCCAAGGCGACCAATCCACGCTACCTCCAGGCCCGGATCATGCTGGCCGTGCTCACGATGATCACCGGCGACCGCGACGCGGCCATCACCGAGCTGGAGGAGGCGGCGGCGATCGATCCCGACGATCGGAGCGTGAACCTCTACCTCCGAATCGCCCGCTCCCGACGGCCGAGCGAGGTCGCTCCCCCCTGACGGACGCTGCGCCCGGCGCGGGGTCCCGTCCGAGACGCCGATCCTTGGCGCACACCGATCAGACGCCGCGCTTGGGGACGGGCAGGGCGCGCAGGCGCTCTCGGATCGGCAGGTGCTGCGTGCACCGCGCCTCGCAATCGCCGCAGTCCGTACAGGCGCTCGCCGGGTCCCCGGTGAGGTTCCAGTGCCAGCGGTAGCGGACCTGCAACTCGGCGTCGTCACCGCCGAGGAGCCGGACGTTGTACACGTCGAGGAGGCGCGGGATCGGGATGTCGGCCGGACAGGGCAAGCAGTACCCACAGCCCGTGCACACGTCGTCGAAGCTCCGCTCGACGTGCTCGCGGAGCGCCGCCGCGCGCTCCGCCGACACCTCCTCGACGGCGCCGGCGGCGGCCACCGCCTCGTCCACCTCGTGCTCGGAGGTGAACCCCACCAGCGTGACCGAAACGTCCGGGTCCGCGATCAGAAACCGCAGCGCGCCGGTGGTCGGCGAGGGATCGCTGGGCCGCGCGAGGAAGGCGAACCGGCCCGCGTTCCGCGGGATGAGGCCACCCGCCAGGGGGTTCATCGCCACCACCCCGAGCCCGCGAGCGCTCGCGGCGCGCACGGCCGCCGCGCGGTACGGGAAGTTGATCGCGTTGTACCCGAGCGTCACCCCGACGAAGGTTTCGGTGGCGAGCACGGCAGCGAGCTCGCCACCGGGCATGTGTGAGGAGCAGACGAGGTGCCGTACCAGGCCATCCTGCTGCGCGCGTCGGGCCGCGTCGATCGCACCCTTCGCGAGGCGCCCTTCCCAATCTTCCCAGCTCATCAGGCACCAGACGTGGAAGAAATCGATCCGATCGACGCGCAGCCGCTCCAGCGAGCGTTCGAGTTCGGCGCGCAGCCGGGCGCCATCGCGCTGCGCCGACTTGGTGGACACGAAGAACGAGTCCCGCGGGAGGGTACCGAGCGCAGCCCCAACAATCCCCTCGCTCCGATCGTCGCAGTAGGCCGGAGCCGTGTCGAAGTAGTCGATGCCCTGCGAGTGGGCGTAGCGCACGAGGTCGGCGTTTCGCTCCGTGTCCGTCGGGTTCGAGAAACGCATGCCTCCAAAACCGATCGCGCCGAGGCGGGTGCCGGTGGACCCAAATGGTTTTTTGAGCACGGTGCGGCGGATCTACAACGCGGCGACCCACGGGTGAAGCGAACCGCACCGTCGCGTCCCGGGGTCGCGGCAGGTGGTGATTCTGCGCCAAGAAGCGGTATCCTGGTGCGCGCATGACGGAGGATCGGAGGCCCTTGGCCGCGGGAACGCTGGCGATGGATGCCGAGCCCGCACCGGGGATCACGACGGGCGCCGGGCGCACGGTGGTCGACGACCCCGCGGAGCCCGTCGGCGCCGGCGGCCCCGACGCCCCCGTCACGCCCCGCGGCAGGACCGAGCTCGGAGAGCCACCGCTCGAGGCCTTGCTGGCCACCGCCCCCGGCGGGGCCGGCGCGGGCGCGGGCGGCGCGCCGTTCGCGCGGCCATCCCCGCGGGAGCCGGGTGGTCCGCCTCCGTTCGGGGGCGTCCCCGCGCCACCCGTGGCCGCGGTCCCCATCCCGTTCGGCGGGGTCCCGGTCGCACTCCGCTACGGGGGTGCCGCGGCTCCGGCGCGCGGCGCTGCGCGGCGGGGAGCGAGGGGTTGTTGGACTGCGTTCATCGTCGGGACCGGCCTGGTGCTGCTGACGCTCGCGACCGTCGCGGTCGGGGTGTGGCTCCGTCACCGCGCCGAGCCCGACCGAGATCCGGACCCGGTGGCGATCGAGGCGACTCCCGCAGCCGCCGGGGTCGTTCACCCCGAGCCCGAGCCGAGCACGCCGGGTGCTCCCACCGTCGTGCCCAGCGAGCCGCCACCGCCGCCGCGCGCAACGACCCCTGCAGCGCCGCCGGCAACCACCGCCGCAGCGCTGCCGACCACCACTGCCGCAACGCCCCCGGCCGCGACGACGACCGCGGCGCCCCCGGCCACCACCACGCCACCGCCACCCGGCGCGACGACCACTGCGGCGCCCCCGACGACCCGAGCGACGCCGAGCGCCACCGTGAGCCCGCCGGCGGCCTCGACCGCCCCGCGCCGCGCGCGACCTCGCGGGCTCGACCGGTGAGCGGACCCTAGGGCACCGACCGGTTGCCTACGGCGTTTGCGCCCCGACAGGCGCCGCCACGCGGGGCGAGGGGGCGTGTCCCGGGACGCCCTTGGCGAGATCCGCTGCCAACTCTGTGCTCCGGGTCGTTGATTCTTGGCGGCAATCGAACCGATTGCCGCTCTAGAAGCGGGCCACGACGACGGTGACGTTGTCGAGCGCGCCCCGCGCCGTCACGGTGTCGATCACGGCCCGCGTCGCGGCCTCGGCTCCCGAGGCGTCACCGATCAGGCCCGGCAGCTCCTCGTCCGTCACGTGGGCCGCGACGCCGTCCGTACAGAGCAGCAGCGTGTCCCCTGGCACGAGGTCCACCACGCCCACGTCAACCGTGAGCTCCTTGTCCCGTTGCCCGCCGACGGTGTTGACCAAGACGTGGCGGAGCTGCGAGCGCGCGGCCTGACCCGCGTCGAGCGCGTGCGCCGCCAGCAGCTCCTGCGCGACCGTGTGATCCCGAGTCAGCCGCACGAGCTCCGAGCCGCGGATCAGGTGGGCTCGGCTGTCGCCGACGTGGAGCACGTAGGCCTGGGGCCAGACGACGTAGGCCGCCGTAAGGGTCGTCCCCATCCGCTCGTCGAGATCGAGCTCCACGGCCGTGCGGTGCACCGCCTCGTCGGCACCGCGAACGCCCAGCTCCAGCGCGCGCAGCAGGTGGTCGCGGAGCCCGGCGCCGGTAGCAACCAACCAGGGAGAGAGTTCCAGGGCGAACGCCGCCAGGGAGCTGATGGCCACGGAGGAGGCCAGGCCGCCCCCCTGATAGCCCCCCATCCCGTCGGCGACCGCCAACAGCCAGCCCTGGGAAGCCTCCGAGCGCCGACCCGCACGCGCCGCCGCGCTGCTCTGGGCGACGACCAAAGCCCGCCTCAGCTCGGCGATCAGGAACTGGTCCTGGTTGGTAGCGCGAACGAGGCCCCGATCGGTGCTTCCGAACAGATCGGCCCGAACGTCGGGCCCCACCTCGCCGGCCGGGACCACTGGCCGCCGCTGGACCCCGCTGGGGACCGAGGCCGGGGCCCGCTCCTCGTCCGTGCCGGCATCGCGGGGAGGATCGAGGGCTGCCATAGGACTACAGCTAGCCACTCCGGCGCCGCACGCAATCGGAGCGCCGGCGAGGCCGCCCAGGATCGCCTGAACATGGCGGGACCACGGGGGCGACGGCCGCCAGGATCGGGCGCAGGACCTCCGCGGTGGGCGTGCGCGCGCGGGCCACCTCGGCCGGGGATCCCGCGGCGATCACGGCCCCTCCACGATCGCCACCCTCGGGTCCGAGTTCGACCACCCAGTCGGCACCGGCGATGACGATCGGGTGGTGCTCGATCACGACGAGGGTATCACCGCGGTCCACGAGGCGTCCCAGCACCGATACCAGACGGTGAACGTCTGTGAGGTGCAGCCCCGTCGTCGGCTCGTCGAGCACGTAGAGCGTGGGCTCGTGGCGGGCAGTGGCGGTGAGCTCCGCGGCGAGCTTCAGGCGCTGCGCCTCGCCACCGGACAGCGAGGGCGCCCCCTGGCCCAGGGTGACGTAGCCCGCCCCGAGATCGACGAGGGTTCGGAGCGGTGCCGCGATCCGGGGGTGATTCGCGAAGAGCTCCGCCGCTTCGGCGATGGTGAGGGCCAGCACCTCGCCGACGGAGCGTCCCGAGTAGCGAACGGCCAGGGTCCGCGGCTCGAAGCGGGCCCCGGCGCAGCTCGTGCATGGCGTGATGGCGTCCGGCAGAAAGCTCATCTCGTGAGTGAGAAAGCCCTGCCCCTCGCAGGTTGGGCAGCGACCGCCGCCGGTGGTGTTGAAGCTGAAGCGCGCCGCCCCGAACCCGGCGACCTGGGCGTCGGGCGTGCCGGCGAAGAGGCGCCGGATGTCATCCCAGATCCCGAGGTAGGTGGCGGGGACCGAGCGCGGACTCCGGCCGATGGGGGCCTGATCGACCGCGAGGGCGCGGCCTAGCGTCGCCTCCCCGTGGAGGGACCGAAACGGCCCCGGCTCCTCGCCGACCAGCCCGAGCGCGCGCCGAACCGCCGGGAGCAGCACCTGGCGCACGAGCGTGCTCTTGCCGGAGCCGCTCACGCCGGCCACCACCGTCAGTCGCCCGAGTGGCAGGGCCAGACGCACGTCCTTGAGGTTGTGGGCCGTGACCCCCTCGAGCACGAGCCGCCGATCGCGCGGGCTGACCATTCGGGGACACGGCAGCACCGGCGGTGCGGCGAGGGCGCGCGCGGTCGGCGAGGCGGGGCTCGTCAGCACATCCCGGGCGGATCCCGCCGCGACCACCTCGCCCCCACCCCTGCCCCCGCCCGGGCCGAGATCGACGAGGTGATCGGCCGCGCGGATCACGTCGGCGTCGTGCTCGACCACCAGCACGGTGGAGCCGAGGTCGACGAGCCGCCGGAGGTTCTGCACCAGCCGCGCCGTGTCGCGCGGGTGCAGTCCGATGGTCGGCTCGTCCAGGACGTAGAGAGCGCCGGTGAGGCCGGCGCCGAGCTGCGCGCCGAGCCGGAGGCGCTGCAGCTCTCCGCCGGAGAGGGTCCCGGCGGCGCGGTCGAGCCCGAGGTAATCGAGGCCCACCTGCTCGAGGAACGCGAGGCGCCGCAAGAGCTCGGCCTGGATCGGCCGGGCCACCTCGCGGCGGGGGCCGGAGAAGCGCCACCCGCGGACCAGGCCGAGGACAGCCGAGACGGAACGAGCGGTGAGCTCAGGGTAGGTCAGGCCCTGCACGCGCACGGCGCGCGGCACCGGCGCCAGGCGCGTGCCCCCGCAATCCGGGCAAGGCGTCGCCGGTGGGCCCGGCGCACGGCTGTCGCGCTCCCTTCCGCGCCCCTCCGTGTCTCCGGCGGCACCGCCCCGGCGGCGCTGGCGCCCGCGGGTGGTCGGCGGCGGAGACACCAGCCCGGTCCCCTCGCAGCGTGCGCAGCGCCCCTGCACCGTATTGAAGGAGAACCAGCGCGGATCCAGTTCGGGAATGGCTCTCGCGCAAACCGGACAGACGCGCCGGGTCGACACCAGCAGTGAAGGCTTGCCCGACCTCGTGACGCGCGCTGCGCCGTGACCCCAGACCAGCGCGCGCTCGAACAGCTCCCCGTCGAGGGTGCTCAGCCGCACGTCCGTGGCCATCACCAAGTCGATCGAGTGCTCTCGCGTCCGCGTCAGGCGGGGGGGGTGGTCCGTCGACACCCGCTCGCCGTCGCAGATCGCGGCGCCGATCCCCGCCCGCGCGGCGGCGGTGAACAGATCGCGGTAGACGCCCTTGCGCGCGGCGACCGCCGGCGCCAGAAGGTCGCCTCGCCCGCCGACCGCGCGCACCTCCGCGAGCGCTTCCTCCGTCGTGCGGCTCTGGATGGGCGCTTCGTGGTCGGGGCAGTGAGCGATCCCGAGCTTGGCGAAGAGCAGGCGCAGGTAGTGGGCGACCTCGGTCACGGTAGCCACCGTGGAGCGCGGCCCGGCGCGCGAGGTGCGCTGCTCGAGCGCGATGGCCGGCGGCACCCCGCTCACGGCGTCCACGTCGGGCCGAGGCAGGCTGGGGAGGAACTGCCGGGCGTAGGGGGTCAGCGTCTCGAGGAATCGCCGCTGTCCCTCCGCGAATACGACGTCGAAGGCGAGCGTGCTCTTGCCCGAACCGCTCGGGCCGGTGACGACGGTCAGCGTGCCGTGGGGGATCGCCACGGACAGCTCCCGCAGGTTGTGTTCCCGTGCACCCGTCACCTCGAGCGCGAGCGCGGCCCGGGGGGTGGAGCGCGCGGCGGTCGGGGCGCCCCCGCGCGGCGGCGCGGCCCTCCGGTCGCGCGCGGCGACCACGGCCGCGCGGCGCCGGGCCGCCTCGCGGAGCGCCGCTCCGGTACGGGTCGCCGCGCGCGCCACGACCTGCGGTGGCCCGGCCGCGACCACCCGCCCCCCGTCGACGCCAGCGCCGGGACCGAGCTCCACGACGTGGTCGGCGGCACCGATGACGTCGAGATCATGATCGACCACGACGACGCTTGCGCCCGCCGCCACCAGCTCGCGCAGGGCGCCCATCACCCGGGCGACCTCGTCCGCGTGCAGCCCCGCGCTGGGTTCGTCGAGCACGAAGAGCGCCGCGGCGTTGCGCTCGCCGAGCGCACGCGCAAGCTTCAGCCGCTGGGCCTCCCCGCCGGACAGGGTCGAGAGCGGCTGCCCCAGGCGGAGATAGCCGAGCCCGAGCCGCTCGACCGGCACGAGCGCGCGCTGGATCGCCGCGTCGTCGGCGAAGCGCTCGCGCACCTCCGACACCGTGGCCGCGAGCAGGTCCGCCACCGAACAGCCGCGATGCCGCACGGCGAGCACATCGGGTTGGAAGCGCCGCCCCTGGCACAGGGGGCAGAGCAGGCGCACGTCGGCCAGGAACTGCATCTCGACGGTCTCGAAGCCCTCGCCCGCGCAGGCGGGGCAGCGGCCGGCGGGGACGTTGAACGAGAAGCTCGCGGGGGACAGCCCGCGGTCGATGGCCACCGGCTCGGCGGCGAAGCGCCGACGGACGGCGTCCCACGCCTTGGTGTAGGTGGCCGCGTTCCCGCGGGAGGTGCGCCCGAGGGGCGCCTGATCCACCAGGGTGACGCGCTCGATCGGCTCCGCTCCCTCGATGGCCGCGTGCTTCCCGGGCGGCTCGACGTCGGCGACGGCGAGGCGGCGAGCCAGTCCGCGATACAGGACGTCGACAACGAGCGAGCTCTTGCCGGACCCGCTCGGTCCGGCGACGGCGACCACCGCCCCGAGCGGGATCTCGACGTCGACCTGGCGCAGGTTGTTGGCCGCGGCCCCGCGCACGACGAGCAGGCCGCGCGGCGCGGGGCGCCCGCGCCGGGTCTCGAGGGGCGCCCCCACCAGGGCCCGGGCGGTCGCGCCGCCTGCGCGCACCGCGTCGTCGAGCGACCCGTCCACCACGATCCGCCCCCCCGCAGCGCCGGCCCCGGGCCCCAGCTCGACCACGCGGTCGGCCGCGCCGATGAGCCCGGGGTCGTGCTCGACGACCAACACCGTGTTGCCGCGCGCCGCCAGCTCGCGGATCACCTCCGCGAGCGGCGCGACGTCGGCCGGGTGCAGGCCCACCGTCGGCTCGTCGAGCACAAAGAGGGCGTGATGCAGCGAGGTGCCCAGGGCAGCGGTCAGCGTGACCCGCTGTGCCTCGCCGCCGGAGAGCGTCCGTGCTTGTCGATCGAGCGTGAGGTAACCGAGCCCCACGCGGTCCAGCATGGTCACCCGTGCGGCGAGCTCGTCGCGGGCGTGGCGTCCCTGGACCGTGCGCGTCGCGAGCTCGGCGAGTCGGGCTCGCACCTCGCTGACCGGCAGGGCGTGCCAGGCGGCGACGTCGAGGCCCCCGACGCGATAGGCCAGCGCCGCGGGACCGAGCCGCCTCCCGCCGCAGTCCTCGCAGGGCTCGTAGGCGCGATAGCGGGCGAGCAGCACTCGCACGTGCAGCTTGTAGGTGCGCGACTCGAGCCAGCGGAACCAGCCGAGCACCCCGGGGAAGCGCCCGGTGTCCCAGCTGCCGTCGCCCTCCAGCACGAGCCGCCGCTGCGCCGCGGAGAGATCGGCCCAGGGCACGTCGCGTGGGATCCGGTGGCGCGCGCAGAGCTTGGCGAGCTCGCCGCGCTCCCAGGTGGTGCTCGGCGTCGACCAAGGCCGGATGGCCTTGTCGCGCAGGGAGCGGCCCGGATCGGGGACCACCTTGTCAAGATCGATCCCGACGACACGGCCGAAACCGCGACAGCGCGGACAGGCGCCGAGGGGAGACTCGTAGGAGAACAGCCCCGGGCGGGGCTCGTCGAAGGCGCGCGCGCAGACGGGGCAGCACAGCCCCTCGCGCAATACGGTAGCGCCCCGCTCCCCGCGCAGACGGGCGACCCCGCCGCCTCGCCGCCACGCGGTCTCGATGGCAGCCGCCAGGCGCCGCCCGTCGCTCGCCGTTGCGCGCACTCGGTCGACGACCACGTCGACGTCCTCCGCCGCGCCGAGCACCTCCGAGGGCGGGGTGCGATCGAGGTCCGCCAGGCCACCACCACCGTCGCCGGGGAGCCAGAGGCGTCGGTACCCCTCGCGGACGAGGGCCTCGCGCACCTCGAGGTACGTCTCGAGCCCGGCGGTGCGGAGCGGGTAGCCCACAACCAAGCGCTCCCCGGCGTGCGCGGCGATCGCGGCCGAGCCGGCCTGCTCCGGGTCGGCGTCCACCGCCTCGCACCCGTGCTCAGGACACCAGGGACGGGCCTCGCGGAGGAACAGCACGGCGAGGTAGGGCTCGACGTCCGCCATCGTCGCCACGGTCGATCGTGAGCTCTTCACCGGGGCGCGCCGGTCTACCGCGACGCCCGCGGGCACCGGCTCGAGCGAGTCCATCGGAGGGCGCTCGAGCCGCTCGAGGAATTGGCGCGCGTAGGGGCTGAAGCTCTCGACGAAGCGGCGTTGCCCCTCGGCGTAGAGCGTGTCCACGGCCAGGCTGCTCTTCCCCGATCCGGACACGCCGGTGATCGCGACGACCTGTCCCGCGTCGAGATCGAGATCGATCCCGGCGAGATTGTGGGTGCGCGCTCCGCGCAGGCTCGACCGCCGCATCGCCGGGCTCTCGGGGCAAGGTGTAGGGCCGATCCCACGAAGCTGCCAGGGGGAAGCGGGCCGGGCGGGCCGTGATCGGACGGGCTACCCGGGCAGGACCCGCCACACCGACGCGACACGGCGCTCCGCGCTCTCGATCTCGCGGGTCGTGGTCACCTCGTAACGGGCCTCCAGCCGGAGCCCTTCTTTCGGAAGAAACGCCCGGCCTCCGTCCCCGAGCAGGACGAGCTCGTGGTCCCGGGCGAGCGCGCGCAGCCACACCGCGATCCCGGGCGCGCTGCTGCGCTCGTAGCAGACATCCCCGGCCAGGACGACGTCCACGTCCGGGTTCGTGCCGACGACGTCGCCGAGCATCAGGTCCACGTCGAGGGAGTTGGCCTGTGCGTTGACCGCGGCGGCGACGAGCGATGTCGGATCGATGTCGACGGCGGTGACGACCGCCGCCCCGGCCCGGCGGGCCGCCAGCGCAACCAGGCCGCTGCCGGTCGCGAAATCGAGGACGCGGCGCCCGGCTACGACCTCGGGGTGATCGAGCAAGTACCGGGCGACAGCCTGGCCACCCACCCACGCGAACGCCCAGAAGGGCGGCGGGCGCTCGGCCGCGGCAGCCGCCTCGGTGGCCTCCCAGACGGCGACGAGCGACGGTGCGGTGCGGAGCACCAGCTCCGGGACGAGCGACGGCCGCTCGGCGACCGTGTGCTCGGTGACGAGCGAGGCCGTGGCGGCGGCCTCCCGAACCACCTGCAACGGTCGGCGGGACTCGAGCGGACTCACGCACCGCATGGTGGCACGGTCGCACGAGTCGAAGCCACCCACGTCGAGCGCGCCGCAGGGGCCGTTGCGCGGCGCGGCGGCGGCGCCATACTGGGCGCCCCGGCGCAGCCGGTGCCATGACGGACAGGGCGAAGGCGAAGGCGAAGGCGAAGAGCGACGATCACGTGGTCGCGCGCAACAAGCGTGCGCGCTTCGAGTACGACCTCGGCGAGACCTACGAGGCCGGGATCGCGCTCATCGGCAGCGAGGCGCGCGCGCTGCGCGACCGCGCGGCGGACCTGACCGACAGCTGGGTCGAGATCGACGGCCGGGGCGAGGCGTGGCTCAAGGGAATGCGCATCCCCGAGCACCGACACGCGGCCTTCGGGCATGAGGAGAAGCGGCCCCGCAAGCTCTTGCTCCACGAACGCGAGATCGCCGAGCTCGCGACCGCGATCGCCCGGGAGGGCATGACGGCGGTCGCGACCCGCTGCTACTTCAAGGGGGGGAGGTTGAAGGTCGAGGTGGCGGTCGCGCGCGGGCGCAAACTGCACGACAAGCGGCGAGCGCTGCGCGAACGGGAGGCCGCACGCGAGGCAGAGGCGGCGATGCGCCGGGAGCGGGAGCGGTGACGGGGTCCGGGCACCTGGCGCGGCTCTCGCTATCGAGCGGAGGCGAGGCGGGCGTCGTGGAGACGGACGGCGTCCGGGCCGTGCTCGTCAGCAGCGCGCCGTTCCCGCCCGGCGCGACGCTGCTCGGCGAGAGCGACGACGGGCTCGGCGCCTACGCCCTCAAGGTGCAGCGCTGCCGTCGCGAGCCGCCACCGACCGAAATGGAGGCGCCCCCGCGAGACGCCGTGCCGCCACGCTTTCGAGTGGAGGGGCGCTGGGTGAACCTGTCTCGACCGCAGCGAGAGCGGCTGCTCGGGGGCTCGCGACCAGACCGGGGGTAGCGGCCCCCCGTCGGCGTCGCGGATCGAGCACCCACCCGGCGTCGAGCCCGACCCACGCGCCACCGAGGTCGAGCGCGGCGCCGCCCCGATCGACGAGGGGCAACGGACGCAGGACCAACCCGGCGCCGAGGCCGAGTTCCACAGACCCGAGCCGCCCCGTCTCGAGCTCGAGCGCGACCCGTCCCGCGGCGCGCGAGGTCCAGGTCGAGAGCTGCCCGTCGATCCCGTCCACGGCCTGCACCCGCGGTAGCTGCGCCGTGACCGCTCCGATCTCCGCGCCCACGCCGAGCCGAACGCGCTCGGCCACGGGCGTCTGCCACCCGGGCGTCACCGTGAGCTCAGCCCACTGCACCGGGGGCCCGCCGTCGAGCATCACGGCGGGGCCGGAGAGCAGCCCCAATCCGACCCCGAGCGTGGCGCCATCGGCGAGGCGCATGCTGCCCTCCAGGCGAGGTCCGGCGAGCAGAAGATCCGCGCTCCCCACGCTCGCGGCGCGCAGGCCTCCCGCGATCGCCGCGCGCAAGGGCGGCGGCGCCATCGCAGCCGCGCGGCGCGCCTCCTGCTCGACGCGCGCTTGTTCGGCGAGCCGCTGCGCCTCGCGCCGCCGCGCCACGGCTACCTCCCGTCCGAGCGCTGCCGCGACCAGCGCGATGCGGCGCGCCCGGAGCTGCTCGCTGGTGGCGGCATCGAAGGCGACCTCCCGCATTCCCAATCGACGACCGAGCTCCCACAGCTCGACACGGACGCTCCCCTCGTCCTCGCCGATCAGTCGCACGAACAGGGAGCGGGACTCCGGCGGCGGACCATCGCCCGGCGCCGCCGGCACCTCGAGATCAGAGAGCTCGATCGCAACGAGGCGCCGCGTCAGCGTCGGGTCGACGAGACGGCTGGCGCGCCGATCGATTTCGACGACGACGTCGATGGTGTCCGGGTCCGTCGCGCCGGACGGGGCCGTCAGCGTCAAGCCCATGATCAGCGCCGCCAGCGTGCCGAGCCGGGCGCCTCCGAACGCGCTCACGAACCACCGGGAGGGGCGGCGCGCGGCGAACTCAGGGCGAGTCGGCCGGGGCGGGCGCGCTGGCTGCACCGTCGGACCGACCCGGCGCGGCCGCGGCTTCGACGCCGCGGGGCCCGTCGGCGCGGGTGGGCTCACCCGGCGGCTCCGGCAGCGCTGGCGCCGCTGCGACCTCGGCGCGCAGGGTCTCGAGCCGGCTCCCGGCAGGGTACTGCTTCTCATACTGGGCCATCAGCTCGCGCGCGCGCTGCACGTCACCCTCGCCGAGGGCCGCCTCGATCTGGCGAGCTAGCGCATCTTCGGCGAAATCGCCGTCGGGAGACAAGGCTCGGTATGCGGAGAAGGCAGCAGCCGCGCCCTTCGCGTCGCCCGCCCGGTCGAGCAGATTGCCGAGGGTGAGCGCCGCCAGGGGCGCGTTCGGATCACCCGGGAAACGGTCGACGATCCGCCGGAGGGCCGCGATGGCGAGCGCGTTCTCGTGGGAGAACCGCGCGATGTCCACCATGGCCATGGCCTCGTCGGCCGAGGTGCCCTCGAGCACGGCATCGAACCCGCCCTGCCGCTCGATGGCCTCCCGGGCCCGTTGGTACTCGTCTTCGCGCCAGAGCTCGTGCCACTCGGCCGCCGCCACGGCCGGCGCGGCGGGGGGCTCCAGCTCCGGAGCCACGATCCCGGTCGGCTCGACGCGCGGCGGGGCATCGACCGCACGGGGGCGAGGGCCCTTGCGCTTACCGCGTGGAGCGCGTGCGCCGGTGCGATCTTCATCGGCGGAGGGGGAGGCGATCGGGAGCGGGACTGTCGCCCGGTCGGCCGCTCCTGTTGGCTCGTGGGCAAGCGTCACCGACGGGGTCGGGTCCGTCGCGAGGCGAGCCCCCACAAAGGCTCCTCCCCCGAAGAGGGCCGCCCCCGCCAACGGCAGGGCAACGGCCCAGACCGGCAAGCCCCCACGGACGGCCCCGCTGCGACGACCACGCAGATCCCCCTCTAGGCGGGACCAAACCCGCTCGACCCGCGCTGGGGTCGCGACGTCGCGCAGCGCCTCGCGCCGGAACTCGGGGAGCCTGACGCGCGCAGTCATGCCGGCTCCTCCACGTAGGGCGCCACGAAATGGTCCGCCAAGAACCGCTGGGCACGGGTGATTCGGCGCTTGGCCGTGGCGAGGGAGCACCCGGCGAGGTCGGCCACCTCCTCGAGCCGATGCCGCTCGACGTGACGGAGCGTCCAGGCAATGCGGTCGTCCGGGTTCATGGTCCGGAGCAGGGCGTACACCTGGGCGAGCAACGCCCGCACCTCGGGGTCCGCCTCCGGCGAGGCAATGGAGTCAAGCTCCACCGGCTCCGGAGTGGTGAAGCCAACGGTGCTGAGGAACCGACGGCGCCGCAACCGGCTGCGCACCAGCCGCACCACGATAGATCCGAGCCAAGACTTGAAGGCGCCCGTCTCGCGGAGCTCACCGAGCCGAAGCTGGGCCCGCAGGAAGGCGTCGTGCACGACGTCCTCGACGTCGGAGACGCTCCCCTGGATGCGGACGGCGAGATTCATGGCGAAAGCGGCATGGCGCCGGTAAAGGGCTTCGAAGGCCCGCATGTCTCCGTCGCGGGCCAGCGCGACGAGCTGAACGTCATCGAGCCCGACGAGGGTCCCAGGGCGGGATCCCCCGGTGGGCTCGCCGACGACCCGACGCACGAGCCGCAACCGCGGATTGGCGGACCCAAGGGCCATCGCGCTTCGTTCCTTCGACGCAGCCTGACCGATTTTCGGCTCACGGGCGACCGCGGGCGTCCCAGGGCCCCTGCTCGTTCACAAATACTTGAAATGCTTCTGCTATCCCACAAGCGCCAAGAGTTTTTTCGACCTCGTGAGCCGGTTTGGCACGGTCGCGCATCCGAAAGGTGTTCCGAGCCAGCTCAGGATCCGGCTCGGCAGGAGGATTTCAAATGAGCATCAAGAACATTCTGGCGCTGGCACTGGTGGCTCCCCTCTTCATCGCCTGCGGCAAGAAGGAAGCCGAGGAGCCGACGGAGCCGGCCAAGGCCGAGGAGGCCGCTGAGGCCACCGAGGAGACCAGCGAGGAGGCCGACGAGGCCGCCGCCGACGAGGAAGAGGCGGGCGGCGAGGAAGCCACCGAGGAAGCGGCCGCCGAGGAGTGATCCTTAGCGCGACGCGCGGCCACCGCCCTGGGCGGTGCCGTCGCGTCGTCGGAGCCGAGGACCGGGGTCAGCGGGTGCTGGCTCCGGTCTTCGTGCGTCTGAAGCCGCGATCGTTGCTCGAGCCGTGCACCGGCGCGCCCGGGGGCTCCGGCCCCAGCGGCTCCCGGTAGGGCCGGAGCGGGGACGGTCCGATGCGGGACGGGGCGGGAAACGACGGCTCAGTTGACCGCGTCCGGCAGCTCGACGACCAGGCGGGTTCGCCCGACCAAGAGCTCGTCGCCGTGGGCAAGCTCTTGCTCGCCCCGGATCCGGACGAAGACGCCGGTCCGGGACGCCAGGTCCGTGAGAACGACCGAACCGGCCTGCTCCTCCACGGCACAGTGCTGCGCGGACACCAGCGGGTCCTCGGGGAATACGAGGTCCCCGACGGCGGAGCCAATCTGAAGCGTGCTTCCCCGGGCGACCACACAGGCGCCCGCCGCCCCGCCCTCGAACACCTGCACGATGCGGAACGAGGAGGGCCACTTGGGCGAGGAGTAGAAGTAGGTAGGGGCCGGATCCGGTCCGTCGTCGGCGGTGGGGTTCCTCTCCACCGTCAGGAGCTGGTCGCCGACGACGAACTGATCGCCGAGCTCGAGCTCGACGGGGGAGCGGATGCGGAGGAACACCCCGTTTCCCCCCTCGAGATCCTCAAGGAAGACACGCCCGTCCCGCCACTTGAGGCGGGCCTCGGCGGGGTGGCAGAAGCGCTCGCCATCGAGCGCGATCTCGCCGGTGCTGCCGAGAACGGCCTCGTCGCCGCGCGGCTCGTAACGCTCCGGGCCGCCCCAGAGACTGCGCAACACCAGGAGGCGAAAGCGAAGGGGCGGGGCCGGAGCCTGCGACGCCGGCACCGCCGCGGAGGCGGGCGCTGGAGCCGGTGGCGCATCGACGACGACCTCCGCCTTCTTCTTCGCGAGCTTCTTGATGTCGACGTTGGGCGGCTCGACGAAGAGCGCAATGCCGCCCACCTCGCGTCCCGCGATGATGGCGTCAAACCGCCCCTCGCGGAGCCACAGACACATCTCCAGGTGCTGCCCCTTCATGAGCCCGCGCACATGCTCGGCCACATCGGGTCGGTGAATCTCCGAGTCGTAGTTGCGCTTGTGGCTCTTGATGACCCGACCGCCATCGGCGAACAGGTGCGTGATGATGTGCGGCGCGTCGAGCCCCGAGTCCTCGGTCTGCACGTGGAAGACCTGCTCGTGGTACTTGATGTTGTTGTTGAAGCCCATCTGCGCGCGCCGAAAGGTCGGCCGGCGCATCTCGGCCTCCAGCCGCCCGAGTTCGGCGGGGTCGAAGCGCGCGATAGCAGCGGCGAGCGCGGCGTGATCGCCGGGGACGCCCTCCATGCGCTCGAAAGCCATCTGCGCCACCGGCGCGCGCGGATCGATGCGCAACGCCTCGGCGAGCAGCTGCTGCCCCTCGTGATCGTTCGGCCCCGCCGCCGCCCAGGCGGCGAGCAGGGTCACAGCGTCGTCCGGTTGGCCCTTGTCGACGAGCCACCGGGCGATGCGAGCAGCCTGCGCCCGAAGCTCAGCACCCTCGGTCATTGCGTCGAGTTTCCGGGGGGGGGTCCCCGAACGCAAGGTCGCTTTCACCCGCGATCGCCGCCACGGGGACGGGAACGGGCCGGCCCGCGACCCAGGTCGCGACCCCGCGGGCGGGCGGCGCCCACCGCCTGGCCGCGCGAGGGGCCGGGGGCGCGGGGGCCTCGACCCCCGCCGGGGACCGCGCTCCCTACAGGCACTCGTCCGGACAGGTGAACACGTCGGTCAGGTCGCAGCGCCCGTTGCCGCAGCTGCTCGTCGTGCCGCAGTCTTCGGGACAGTCGGCGGGCGACTCGGCGGGGCCGCACCAGCCATCGCCACAGACGTTCGCCGACCAGCAGTCGATGATGCAGTCCAAGGGGCTCTCACCGGCGTCGCACCGGCCGTCGCCGCAGACGTAACCGCAGTCCTCGGGGCACCAGGCGGGTTCGTCACCCTGACACCAGCCGTCACCGCACCAGGTGCCGCAGTCCTCCGGGCACCAGCTGGGCTCGTCGTCCATGCACCAGCCGTCACCGCACCAGGTGCCACAGTCCTCCGGGCACCACCCGGACTCCTCCGGGTAGCAGTACCCATCCCCGCACGACGAGCTGCAGTCGTCGTAGCACCAGCCAGACTCGTCGTTGGAGCAGTGGCTGTCTCCGCACCAGCCCCCACAATCGGAAGCACACGACCACAGGGTTTCGTTGGCCCCACACCAGCCGTCGCCACACCAGCTCTCGCAGTCCGAGGTGCACCACCCGGACTCGTCCGACGAGCAAATCCCGTCACCGCACCAGCCCCCGCAGTCGTAGCTGCACGACCACCGGTCCTCGTACCCGCTACACCAGCCGTCACCGCACCACCCGCAGTCGTCGGGACAAGAGCCGGCGTCTTCGTAGGCCCCGCACCAGCCGTCGCCACACCAGCCCCCGCAGTCGTAGCTGCACGACCACTCATCCTCGTAGGCCCCGCACCACCCGTCACCGCACCACCCGCAGTCGTCGGGGCACCAACTGGGCTCGTCGGCGGAGCACAGCCCGTCGCCGCACCAGCCCCCGCAGTCGTAGCTGCACGACCACTGGTCCTCGTAGGCCCCACACCAGCCGTCACCGCACCACCCGCAGTCGTAGCTGCAGCTGTAGGAGTCCTCGTTCGCCCCGCACCACCCGTCGCCGCACCACCCGCAGTCGTAACTGCAGCTGTAGGAATCCTCGCCCACGCCACACCACCCGTCGCCGCACCAGGAGCCACAGTCTTCGGTGCACCAGGGGAGCTCGTCGCCACTGCAGAACGCGTCGCCGCACCAGCCCCCGCAGTCGGCCGCGCAGCTCGTCTGCTCGGACGGCGAACAGAAGCGGTCACCACACCAGCCCCCACAGTCGGGGAGGCAGGAGCCCTCGTCCTCGGCGCAGATCCCGTCACCGCAGGAGCCGTCGCAGTCCATCGGACACCACGGGGCTTCGTCCCGATCGCAGCGTCCGTTCCCGCAATACTCCCCGCAGTCCTCCCAGCAGGTGTCGGGCGACTCGCCGCGCACGCAAAACCCGTCCCCGCACGTCAGCCAGCAGTCGTCGGGGCAGGTGACCGGCTCTTCCCCCGCGCACCAGCCATCCCCGCAGGCCGTCCCGCAGTCCACCAGGCAGTGCGTTGACTCGCCATCACTGCAGCGGCCGTCGCCGCAGATGGCCCCGCAGTCTCGCGAGCAGCTCGTGGCCTCCTCGCCCTGACACCAGCCGTCGCCGCAGATCGGGCCGCAGTCCTGTGAGCACCAGGACTGCTCCTCCGGGGTGCACTCCCAGTCACCGCACCAGCCCCCGCCACAGTCGATGGCGCAAACCCCATACTCGGGGATCGCACACCACCCGTCCCCGCACCAGCCGCAGTCCTCCTGGCACCAGCCCGCTTCCGGACCGGTGCACCACTGGTCGCCGCACCAGCTGCACTCCTCGCACCAGCCTTCCTCGCCGGGCGCGCACCAGCCGTCCCCGCAGAGGATCCCGCAGTCGCTCGGGCAGAAGTCGACCTCGTCGCCCTCGCAGTAGTAGTCGCCGCAGACCGCGCCACAGTCGCGGCACCACCCCTGCTCGGTGGGATCACAGCGTCCGTCGCCGCAGGGAACGACGCCGCAGTCGCTGCACCACCCCGCCTCGCCCGCGGAGCACTGGCCGTCGCCGCAGACCGCGCCGCAGTCGGCCGGACACCATCCCACCTCGTCCGTTCCGCAGGTGCCGTCGCCGCAGGTGCCTCGGCAGTCCAGGGTGCAGCGGCCCACCTCGTCGGCGGCGCAGATCCCGTCGCCACAGACCGGCACCGGGCAGTCGCCGGGGCACGTCGCCCCCTCCCCCAAACCGCAGATCCCGTCGCCGCAGCCGCCGGTTTCGCAGTCGCTCGGGCAGGTCGCGCGCTCGTCGCCCTCGCAGATCCCGTCACCACACGCTGGCCCGCAGTCGTCCGGGCAGGTCGCGACGGTCTCCGACCCATGGCACCCGCCGTCGCCGCACACCGCGCAGTCCTCGGGGCAGCTGGCCGCTCGCTCGGTCTCGGCGCAGGCGCCGTCGCCGCACGCGACGCCACAGTCCTGCGGGCAGGACAGGCTGTCCTCACCGTAGGCGCACACCCCGTTGCCGCACGCCGCCGCGCAGTCCACGCAGGCGCTACCGATCTCGCCCGTGCCGCTCTCGTCGTCCGCGCAGATCCCATCTCCGCAGAACCCGCAGTCCGCCTGGCAATTGCGGTAATCCTCCTCGCCGGCGCAGACCCCGTCACCACAGACCGTGGCGGCGATCCCGCAATCGAAGGGGCAGGTCGCGGTCGACTCTCCGTCGGCGCAGACCCCGTCGCCGCAGGTTGCCGGGCAGTCGGCGGGGCAGGTCACGGCGGTCTCGTCCACGACGCAAACGCCATCGCCGCAGAAGCAGTCCTCCGGACAGCTCCCAGCGTCCTCGGGGACGACGCACTTCCCGTCACCACAGGCCCCCGGACCGACGTCGTTACCCTCGACGTCGAGGGTCGCCCGCCCGCAAGCCAGCGCGGCCAACGCGGCCCCCACCCGGAGCCAACGACGGGCCAGCAAGGAGATCGCGCGTTGCATGGGTGTCCTCCCGTGCGTCGGCGCGGCGCGTCGCGAGCCAGGCGCAACGCGCGAACGGGGTGCGCCGTCTTCGAGCTGGATTATCCCCCGCGGGAGCGATCCGTGCCAAGACTAAGGCCGGTTCGGCAACCCGTCGACACTCCGGGCTGAGCGCCCGCTCAGCACCCGGGGCGAAGCGCTCCTGTTTCGATGGGCAACCGGGCACGCCCCGAGCTGGGTGACCTCAGGGCCGCTCTCAGGTCGTGTACCGGTCGTCCTCGAGCAGGATCACGTTGGTGCGCGACCGCGACTCGCCCGCGCTCGTGACATACACGGCCGGCTTGTCGACGACGGGGCAGACCTTCTCGCAGGCACCGCAGCCAATGCAGAGCGTGGGGTCCACATGGGGCCGCTGGAGCTTCACCGTGGTCATCGCCGGCGGCGATCCGCCGGGTCCATGCGCCGAGAGGCGCTTGGGCACCTCGACCGGCTCGAGCCAGATGGCCTTGGGAGAGGTGGGGCAGAATTCCTCGCAGACGATGCACGGCGTCGCCATGGCCCAGGGGAGGCATCGCCCCAGGTCGTACATGGCGGTGCCGATGCGCACCGGCGGCTGCCCGAGGCCGAGCTTCTGCCGCTCGTCGATCCGCTGGATCGCGCCGGTCGGACAGACCTGCCCGCAGAGCACGCAGGAGTGCTCGCAGTAGCCGATGCGGGGGATCAGAATCGGGGTCCATAGCCCCTCAATCCCCGCCTCGAGGAGGGCCGGGTGCAAGGCGTTGTTCGGACAGACCTTCATGCACTCCCCGCAGCGGATGCAGCGCTCCAGGAAGGCGCGCTCCTCGACCGCGCCCGGGGGCCGGATGACCTTCTCGCTGTAGGCCTGGTCCGGCCAGTTGGCGATGCGCAGGGCTGGAACCGTCACGGCGCCGGCTGCCGCCGACGCCACCACGGTCCGGCGATCGAGATCCGGCGTCGCCCGCGTCCCGCCGCGGGAGGGGAGCCACCGAAACCGGATCACCCCCTCGGGACAGGCGGCCTCGCAGTTGAAGCAGAGGTGGCACTCGTGGCTCTGGTGCTTGACCCCCCCCTGCGGACCATCCGCCCCCTGGCAGTGGAGCAGGCAGGCGCCGCAGTCGGTGCACCGCTCGTGGTTCTTCTCCATCCCAAGCAGCGCGAACCGGGACAGCGTGCCGAGGCCCGCCCCGAGCGGGCAGAGCGCACGGCACCAGAATCGGGGCACGACCCGGTTCATGAACAGGATGGCGCCGAACAGGGCGACGAGGAGCCAGGCCTGGTGGAAGTGGGCCTGGTCTGCGGTCCACACGGTTCGGGCGAGCAGATCCTGAGCGGCATCGCTGGCGGACTGGAGCGCCGGAACGTTGGTGGTCGCCGCCAGCCGCGCCAGGGCCAGGGCCGAGTACTGCAGGGCCGGCAGCACCCCGAGCCCGATGCCGCGAACCGCGAAGCAGATGGGATCGAAGAGGCCGCCCAGGGCGCTCCCGAACAGGGCAGCGCCAAGCGAAGCCCAGAGAACGTAGTATTTGCCCCGCTGCCACCACCGCGTCTGGTTCGACTCGATGCGCCGCCGCCGCCCCAAGTCGTGGTGCGGGAAGAGCCACGCCGTGAGCTGGTGCAACGTGCCGAATGGGCAGAGCCACCCGCAGAAGGCGCGCCCGACGATCACCGTGAGGGCGACGATGACCAGAGACCAGGCGAGGCCCCGGTAGATCGTGTGGGTGCCGAGCAGGGTGAGGACGGCGGCGAAGGGGTCCAGCAGCAGGAACCCCTCCACCGGCCAGGGCAACCGCACCGGCGACTCGGCACCGGCGGCGAAGGTGCCGCGAAACGTGGTCTGCGCCAGCAGGAAGAGGAAGAGGAGCAGGCTGGTGGCCTGCACCCCGCGGCGGGACCAGACCAGCCACCGGATGCGGCGGCGCACGGGGACGCGGGCGGGAGCCGCGGGACGGCGCTGGAGCCAGGCCAGGGGGCGCCCACGGGGGCCGTCGAGGATTGACGTGGATTGGGCCAGGCTACACCTCCACCCGAGGGACGGCCTCCCAGCGATCGTCGCCGAGCCCCCGCTCCCGTCCGAGCGCGAGATAACCAATGCGCTCGGGGCGCTCACCGATCAGGGTGGCGCCGTAGGCGTCGACGGCCACCGGATCGGTGCTCGCGATGACCTGGTGCAGATCCCGCGCGTCGTCGACGTTGCCGCCCTGGGGACCGTTTCGCAGCAGCACGCGCGTGGCATCGAGCACGGTGAGGGTCGGCCTAAGGAAGGTCGCGAGGTCGGCGATGGAAACCTCGATGTCCTGATGGAGGCGGTTTCTCCGCCCGCCCAGGATCCCGTACCAGTTCTTCATCGCACCCGTGTAGCGCGCGAGGTTGTGGTGCTTGGCCACGGGGACGTTGATGACCCGGTCCGCGCTCACGAGCGGCGTGAAGACCGGCCACTCCTGGAGGATTTCTCCCCCCAGGTGCATCGACCGGAACCGGTGCTCGGCGGGGAGCACGACCGTGGCCCCGACCGCGTGCGCGGCGCTCCAGATCCCGGAGCGTTGAAAGCACCGCTGCGCCTCGTTGCAAGAGACGTCCGTCACCACGACGGTCTTCGCGCCGGCCTTGAACGCGAGCCGGACGACCTCCGCCACCACCGCCGGGTTGGTGTTGGCCGCGTGCACTGGGAGCCGGTCCCAACCGATGTTGGGCTTCACGGCGACCACGTCACCCCGCGTGACGAAGCGTTCCATGCCACCGAGCGCGGCGATGGCGCGACGGGTGAGCTCGGCGGGGTCCCGCGAGCTACTGGCGATGGCGAGGGTCGGTCGCCCTGTGTCCTCGCGCACACCGAAGTCGCGGACCTGCCGCTCGCCCGCAGCCGGACCCAACATCGCGCCACCAGGATCGTGGGCAAGCCGGAACGTGACGGCCGCGACTCCGAGCGCCGCCCCGCTGGCCGCGACCCGCTGCAGCAGCTCTCTCCGCGTGGGCCGGTCGGTCATGACCAGAAAACTAACGGTAGGTGATGTGCTCTCGACCCGCCACCGCCCCGGGCGGCGGGCCGCCAGGGTACACCAACTCGACGAAAATAATGGGCATTTGAAGCAAAGACGGGGGCTGCGCCCGGACCGGACGGGCGTCCGGAGCGGCGATTTGCTCGATTGGCGCGGGGGATCAGCAAAATGGGGCACCGTTCCGAGCCGAGAGCCCATCGAAGGCGCCCTGAAAGACGCCCCCTCGCCCCAATAGGCGTGTTTTTCGAGGGACCGACGGTATGGGCGACTCGATCGGTGCTCTCGAGCGGGCCGCTTGATTAACGCTGGTTCTGGGGGCAAGCTCTCGCCCCCTCCGGTAGCCCCGCTGGCGGAGCCGAGGCAGCGCCATGAAGCAAGGCATCCACCCGACCTACCACGTCGTCACCGTCTCCTGCGCGTGCGGCAACACCTTCGTGACTCGCTCCACCGCGCGCGAGCTCTCGGTCGATGTTTGCTCGCAGTGTCACCCGTTCTTCACCGGCAAGCAGCGCCTCGTCGACGCCGCCGGTCGCATCGACCGGTTCCGGAAGAAGTACGCGCGCGTGGCCAAGGCTTGAGGGCTCGGCGTGACGGCACGGCGCCCGCGCCACGCCACGCCACGGCCGCCACCCTGGCCCAGCCCCCGCGGACGGATCGAAGGGACTCCGGCGTCCTCAGTTTCGGTGTGTGCCGTCGCCTCGGGGCGCTAGAGCGGCGATCGGACTGATCGCCGCGAAGGATCCACGGCCCAAAGCAACGAGCAAGCAGCGGATCATGCCCCGGGGGCAACAAAGAACGCTACCTCGCCACGCCCGGGAGCGTTTTTCGAAGCGCCGATGCAATTGGCAAGCGGATCGTTGCTCTAACGTCCAGGCTCGTTCTCTCCGGTCGCCCCCATGATCCCCATCGAGAAGCTCGACGGATTCGCGCGGCGACTCGAAGAGATCGAGCAGCTCCTCTGCGGGGCGGACGTGCTCGCGGATCCGCGTCGGATGCGGGATCTGAACCGCGAGCGCGGGCGGCTCTCCGAGCTCGTCGTCACCTACCGCGAGTGGCAGGGCGTCGCGAAACAGATCGATGAGGACCACGAGGCGCTCGCCGACCCCGAGCTCGGCGAGCTCGCCGCCGAGGAGCTGCCCGAGCTCGAGGCGCGACGCGGCGGGCTGGAGCGTCGCCTCCGGCTCCTGCTCTTGCCCACCGATCCCCACGACGAGCGAAACACGGTGCTGGAAATCCGGGCGGGCACCGGGGGCGAGGAGGCGGCGCTCTTCGCCGCCGATCTGCTCCGGATGTACTCGCGGTTCGCGGAGCGCCAGGGGTGGCGCGTGGAGCTCATGAGCTCGAGCGAGGCGGCCGCGGGGGGCCTGAAGGAGGCCATCGTGCTGGTGACGGGGCGCCGCGTGTACTCGAGTCTGCGCCACGAGAGCGGCGTGCACCGCGTGCAGCGGGTCCCGGAGACGGAGGCCCAGGGGCGCATCCACACCTCCACGGCGACGGTGGCGGTGCTGCCCGAGGCAGACGAGGTCGACGTCGTGCTCGAAGACAAGGATCTGCGCTTCGACATCGCCGCCGCCGGCGGGCCTGGTGGCCAGGGTGTGAACACCACGAACAGCGCGGTACAGGTGACGCACCTGCCGACGGGGATGATGGTCAAGTGTCAGGACGAGCGGAGCCAGATCAAGAACAAGGCGCGCGCGCTCAAGATCCTGCGCAGCCGTCTGCTCGATCTCGAACAGCAGCGGCAGGCCGACGCCATCCGTGACGAGCGGCGCGGTATGGTCAAGGCGGGCGATCGCTCCGAGAAGATCCGCACCTACAACTTCCCGCAGAACCGCCTGACCGACCACCGTCTCGGGTTGACGCTGTACAAGCTGGATCGGGTGGTCGACGGCGAGCTCGACGAGCTGGTGAGCGCGCTCGTGGCCTGGCACGAGGCGGCGCGCCTGGCGTCGCTCACGCCCGAGGGCTGACCCGTCCGCCCACCGGGGCGCGGTCGCGCCGATCCCCCGCGGGGTCGGGGGCGAGCGCGACGCCTCCGGCAGCGGGGCGAGAACGGCGCGACGCGGCTCGCCGGTCGGTCCGGGGGCTGGCGGGCTGACGCGCGCGGCCGTGACGGGCCGGCGTACGAGCCTTGGTTCGGGCTGACCGTTGGGCGATGATCGGGGTCGAGTGTCCCCGAGAGCCCCCCGCGCCACCCGGTCCGAAGTCGACCTCGACGGCCTCTTCTGCGCGCTCGTGCTGGTCCCCACGAGCTTCGCTCGCAACCGCTTCTTCGGCCTGTACGAGCAGGTCGCGGCGCGCCGCGTGCGCCGCCGCGCAGCGCGCGTCCGCGGCGTGGTGCGGCAGCTCACGGGGCAGGGCCGCGTCCACGCGGAAGTGCTCGGCCAGCAGGTCCTCGCCGACGGTCACGTGATCCTGCGCTACCGCATCGAGGAGTTCTCCTTCGTGCGGACGATGGCACTCACGGCGCTCGAGGCCGCTGCGCTCCGGATGGCGCTCTTCCGGGCAGGGGTGGGGACCGTCGACGCGGAGGATCGGGAGGCCGTGGAGGCGGCGCTCCGCCGACTCGGCCGTGACGTCGAGCTCGGGACGCCCCCGTGAGCGGGTCGAGTCCCCCGGGGAGTGTCCCCCGATCGGCGGGGACGGCGCGGGACGCCGGCGCGGCGCCGCCGGGACCGCCGTCCGTCGCCGCGGCGCGCGGGAGCCTTGTGGAGGCGACGGTAGGCGACGTATACGGAGCGCACATGCGGCGCTGGCGCTCCCCATGGTCCCGTATCCGGCGATCGCAGCTCGTCGCGGCGTTCCCGGTCCTGGTGCTCGCCTGTGGCGGCGGAGCGCCACCGCCCGTCGCGCCGAACGGGGCGGCCGACGACACCGAAGCCTCCGCGACGCGCGCCGCCGGTCAGGGGTCCTCAGCGTCGGCGGCCAGCTACTGCGCCGACGACGGCTGCTTCGACTGCGGCGACGGGCTCTGCATGCAGGGTTGGTACTGCGATCTCGGGGTCCGCGGCGGGCCCGCGTGCAGCTTCGTGCCCGAGTGTGAGGCCCAGTCGGGCTGCACTTGCGTCACCTCCGCGCTCGGCGGCGGCTGCCGCTGCGAAGAGCGGGACGGCGGCGCCTACGTGACCTGCGACTGACGCGCCACCGCGGCGCGACCGCCACTTCCCCCGCCAGCGCGTGCGAATCGCTCACGCCGGCCGCGGCCTCACGGCCGCTGCGCCAGCATGATGATCCGCGGGGAGTAAGCCCCGAGAAATACGTTGGGCGTCGTCAGATCCCCGCTCGCCTCGACCACCCGGAAGCCGACATCGTGCAGGAGTTTGCCGAGCTCGTGCATCGAGTAGAGCCGGATCGTGTAGTAGCACTCCTTCTGGCGCCCATCATCGAGGATGAGCGACCGCTTCACGCGCAGCCGGCTGGTGATGAAGTCGACCGATGCGTCATCCATGCAGACGCAGCCGTCGCCCTCGAACCAAACCTGGGAGGGGCTGTGGCGCGCGACGAAGTCGCGGTTCGGCACGTCGATGAGGAGCGAGCCGCCCGGGCGCAGCGCCCGGAACATTCGCTGCGCCACCGCGAAGTTCTTCTCCTCCTCGAAGTAGCCGTAGCTCGTGTTCCACGAGTAAATCCCGTCGAACGTCTCCTCGAAGGCCATGTCGCGAACGTCGCCCTGGACGAAGCTGATCTTCTGGCGGCGCTCCTCGGCCACGTCCTGGGCGAGGGCCAGCTGATAGAGCGAAAGATCGAACCCCACGACGCCGTAGCCGCGGCGCGCGAGCTCGACCGCATGACGACCCGATCCGCAGCAGAGGTCGAGGATGACACCGCTGCCGGCCACACCCAACGACTCCTCGATGAAGTTCACCTCCTTGAACAGCTGGTCGTCCGTGAGGGGATAGTCGGCGCGACCGAAGTCCTCGAGGAAGAGCTCCTCCCACCAGGGGCGCCGCAGGGGTTTCTTGTTGTCCGCCTCGTCCCGGAGCTCGCGCGGCGCTGGCGGGGGCGGACGGCGCGGGGGCGGCGGCGGCTTCGGCACCGAAGCCTCGGTCGCCGGCTCCGGCAGCAGCTCGACCGACGGTCGTTCGGTGGACGGCACCTCGTCCAGGTCGAGCTCTTCGAGCGCCGGCGGCGGGGCGTCCGCGAGCGTGTCCGCGTCGCGCCGGTCCCGCTTCGGTCGCGGAACGGCGGGCGGTCGGGCGATAGACGGCGTCGGGGGCACGGGCGGCTCCGGAGCGACCGCCGCCCGGGGCGGCCCCGGAGCGAGCTCGACCGGAGGCGAGGGTCCCGGTGACGGTGCCGCCGGGGGCGGTGCCGGCGGGGAAGGCTCCGCGACGACGGACGAGCCGCTCTCCTCCGCCAAGACGTCCGGCGCGACGATGATGGATGGCAGCTCACCCGAGGGACGCGGGGGTGAGGTGGGGACGGCCCCCTCCGCGGCAACTTCGCGCGCCGGTGCTCCCCCGGCCACGAGCGCGCGTCCCCGGGCCGGAGCCACCGGCAATCCCGCTGGTGTGGACGCGGCCGCCGCAGGAGCCGGGGACGCGGGACGCGGCACGACGACGGCCGGAGCCTCCGGGTCCCGAGTGGCCGAGGGGACGGGCTCGGATGGCGACGCCGGCCGCGCCGGCTCTCCAACGACGCCGGTGTCTGGACCCCGCCCCGACACCGACTCCGCCGGGACCGGCGGCAGATACTCGCCGACGGCGATGATGCGCATCGCGCGCAAGGACGGGGGGGCCGGCGGATCCGAGTCGGAGGTGACAATCGGCGGCGGGCGCCCCGACGGGTAGCTCACCGCAGTCGGCGGGTCGGACTGCGAGCGCGGCGCCGACACGACGGCCGCGGCGCTCGACGCGGAGGCCCCAGCCGGCGGGCGCGGTGGGGCTCGATCGCTACCAACCTCCCGGGGTCTGGGGGGTGCGGGAGCGATCGGGGACGCGCGCGACGCCGCCGGCGAAACCACCGGGGGGTCGGATGCCGGGGGGGAAGTGGGGGTCGAGCGCGTCCCGACCGGAGGCGACGCCGACGCCCGCGGGGGGGCCGACACCGGCAAGGCAGTCTTCCCGTCCACCTGCGAGCCTGCGGCCGGCCCGGCAGAGGTAACCGGGGGCGCCGCAGGCGCGGAGGGGGGCGCTTTGACCGACGGGGCCTTGACCAACGGTGCCGGTGCAGACGGTCGCGGCGCCGCCGGGGACGGGCGCGGGGGCGCTGGCTGCGCGACCGCCGCTTCGAAGCGACCCGCCACCGCCGCCACCAGCGCGTCGACTCCGGGGGACTCCGTGGTGCGGGCCTCCGACGTGCTGCGGGGGCGCTGCGGCTTCGGCGGAGGACTCAGCGCACTCGCGTCCGAACGCCGTGACCGAGGCTTCGGCGGGGGGTTGAGGCGTCGCGCGCCCGACACCGCCTCCGCCTCGCCGAAGCCGGGTTCGGCGGCGGACGGATCGGTGTCGTTCGGGAGGTCGGGGATGCTCGGCGGCGCCTCGTCGTCCAGCGACGCGAGCTCGGTCGGGGTTTCCGCACCCAAGTTCGGTTCGTCGATGCTCATGACGGAATAAGCAGTGACTCTCCGTACCGGACCGTCCGACCCGGGACCCCGAATTCCACCGCTCGCTCGCAGAGGACCACGACGGTCGACCCGAGGTGGAACACCCCGATCTCGTCGCCTCGCTCGACCCGCCGCGGCGGGTCGAGCGGGGTCAGACCCGGGGCCGCCTCTCCGCCTCCCAGCACCTCGATGCCGATTTGGCCGACGTTCATCGCGCCCACCATCACCACCACGACCTCGCCAAAGTCTCGCGTTTCGATGCTGATGGCAACCCGGCTATTTCGACAATAGAGGCGCGGAACTCGCTCCGAGAGCGCGTTCACCGGAAAGAGGTCCCCGGGGATCCCGGTCACCCGAGCGACCACGCCGTCGACCGGCGAGTGAACCCGGTGATAGTCACGGGGAGAGAGGTAGACGACCGCGAAGACCCCGCCGCGAAGGCGCGCCGCCGCCTGGGCGTCCCCGGTCAGCTCCGCGACAGCGTACCCATTCCCCTTGATGCTGAACTGCCCCTCGTCGATCACGCCAACCGCGTCGAGCCGACCATCCGCAGGGCTCACCAGCCCGTCCGGCGCCACCGGCCGCGCCCCGTTCCGCAGTCGACGCGTGAAGAACGCGTCCAGCGTCGGATACGGCTGCTCGCTGGGGTCTGCCTGTGCGAGGTCCACCCCCCAGAGCGCACAGTAACCGCTGACCGTCAGGCGAGCGACGGGCGACGGGAGCCGGGCCCTTCCCACCCTCCCGACCAGACGACTGAGCGCCACCCGCGGCACTATCGCCAGCAAGGGTGCCGCGAATTCGGTTGCTCGTCGCACGGGAATTGCTGATCAGCGGCCGACCTTGAGCAATTGTACGCTGTCGGTCCCGATCGGGTCAATCGCGGCGCACACCGCGAGCCGCGAGGCAGAGAGCGCGCCACGGCTCGGACGCGGGGATGAGGGCCCCAGCCTTCGACGCGGCGGGAGCCGGGCGTGGGTCTTCTGCGGCGCGCCCGGCGCCGTCGGTGGGTCCCACGAAGCGCGGCCGGCCAAGACAGGCGACGTCCTCGAGCAGGGGGTCGACGGCGACGGAAACCGCTCGCGCTCGCTCGGCGGCCTCCCCGTCATTCGCCTCCTGAAAGAATCTTCCGCGGAGAGCGAACCAGCCCCCGTGAACCGAGTCGACGTCCCCGACAGTGCCGAGCAGCGCTGCGGCCCGCTCGTCGTGCCCCTGAGCCAGCTCCGCCCTGGCGGCGCGCCACCGCAAGCCCGGTTCCGCCGGGTGCGCGGCGAACGCCGGTGCGAGCTGTTGGGCCGCAGCGGCGTGGTGGCCCCGTCGCGAGAGCAGCTCCGCCAGCCGCACGCGCCGGACCAGATCCCGCACCTCGAGCACGCCCTTGACGGTCAACGTCGGTCGCGGCTCCGTCGCCACGGGCGACGCCACCTGCTCTCGCAAGGCGGACTGCCAGCGCGCGCGCCACGCCGCGAAATCGTAACCCGTGACGCTGCGCAACGCCGGATCAGCGTCGTCGACGCCGAGGCCACGAAGATCCGCGAAGAGGAGGCGCAGCGCGGGCGGACCCTGCTCCGACCGCAGGTACCCGACGAAGCTCGTGACCTCCGAGTAGGCCGTCGCGGCAACCTCCGGGGTGGGCAACAGTGCGATCGAGTTGCCGAGCGCGTCGATCCCGACGGCCTGCCCGGACAAGAGGGCCGCGCGGGCGACCGCGTCATGATCGGTGTCGTCATCGAAAGGCCGCGGGGAACGCCAGCGGGTTTCATGCTGCTTGGCCGTCCCCTCCTGGAGCCAGAGCGGCGCGCGGTCCCGCGTCGCCCGGGTGACAAAGAGGTGGACGAGCTCGTGCGCGAGCGTGTCCTCCCACGGGTAGCCGCGCGGTGTCGCCCGCGGTGATACCAAGATGATGCGTCCCCACCGCGCCACGCCGACGGTCCCGGTCGTCTCCGCCGCCTCCACCGGCAACCCGGTGAGCGCCGAGAGAGAATAGAGGTCCTGCACGAGCTCGATCCGCAGGGGCTGCGGGAACCTGGCGTCGAACTCGCGCTCGAGGTAATCGCGCGCCCGGACCGCGCCATCGATCAGGAACGGGACCAGCGCGCGGTCGCGCGCGTCTTGCAGCCGGATCCAGACCCCGAGTCGCCGATCCTCGACCACGAGCGCTCCGGCCGTGGCCTCGGCGCAGCCGCGCGCGACCGCGCGCAGGGCCTCGAGCTCCGGCATCCCGTCGAGCTCCGCGGCCGCGTCGAGCGTGACCGAGGCCGTCAGGCAGTCGCCCCGGTAGAGGGCCAGGCGGGCGCGCTCGATGGTCGCCGACGCCGTCGCGCCGTCCACCTCGGCGAGCAGACGCGCAGCACGCTCGAGGTCGAGCTCGGTCGTCGCGTCGAACGCCTCGCGGAGCGGGGTCGCGTGACCGTTCGCCAGGGTGAGCAGCGCGGCGCCCAGGCAAGCGAGCGCGGTCCTAGCGCCGCGGCGACGCGCCACCGAAGCCACCGCGCGCAACCCGCGCGCACACCTCGGAGGCGGGCGGCGACTGCCGGTCCGCTGGGTCATCGCAGCAGACCCTCCGCGTAGCGCCGGACGGCGGGAGCGAGACGGCCACTCCGCTCGCTGGACAACCCCTCCACGACCCGGCGGCGGAAGTCCTGCGAACGATCCTCCTCCTCGCCCGGGACCTCGCCACCCGTCCCCCGAGCGGAGCGACTGGTCTGCGGGTCCCGTCCCGGCTTCGCCTCGGTCGTCTTGCCCGGCGAGGACTGCTCGAGCAGGCGCTGGGCGTCCCGCTCGATCTCCAGCGCCTCGCGACCACGTCCGGCCTCGAGGCGCTGCGCCGCCTGTCGCATCAACGCCTCAGCCTGCTCCAGACGCCCAATGAGCTCCTCGGGCAGGGAGCTCTGTCCGTTGCGGCCACGGCCCGCGATGTTCCCCGCCCGGTCGGCGTGGCCCCGCTCCCGCTCCGCGGCCTGCTGGAGCCCGGCCCGCGCGCGCTCGTCGGCGAGCCGCCGGACGCGCTGGAGCTCCAGCTCCGCCCAAGCGAGGTGCTCAGCGACGGGCCGACGCGCTCCATCGAGCACGCCGGGGTCCAGCGCGCTACCCTTGGGGTCGAACGGCCCGCGCTGACGGCGGGCCTCGTCGAGGGCGGCGAGCGCCTCGCGCCCGCGCTGCACCGCCTCGCCGAGCGCCAGGCGCTCGAGGGACTGCGCCATGGAGAGCGCCTGCTCCCGCGCGCGCACCGCCGCCGAGCGGCTCGACCCGGGCTCGTCGCCCACGGCGGGCAGCTCTGCCGCCGCGCGCGCGACCGCAGCCGCACGCCGGCGCGCCTCCTGTTCGAGGGCCTCCACGTCCCCGGCGCGCTCGGCGTCGGAGAGCGTTCGCTCGACCACACCGACGTGAGACGCGTGCTCCTGGATCAAGCGCTCGAGGTCCTGGGCAAGCTCGTCGAAGCGCTGATCGGCCTGCGATGCCTCGCCCGCGTCGATCGCCGGACCGCCGCTCGACTCGATCCCGCCAGAATGCCGGCTCGAGAACGAGGGAGCCGGGCGACGCAGTCGAGCCGCAAGGTGCCGCGCCGCGAGCTCGGCGCCGCGCAGGTCGTCGCTGCGGCGCGCCCGTCCCATCCGGTCGAGCCCCCCCTCCGCAACACCGCCGAGGTCCCTACCGAGCGGGCCGAGCCGAACAAGCTCCGCGATCCCCGCGCCGAGCGCCAGCGCCGCGGCGTCGAAACGGTCGAGCCCGGCGGTCCACTGCTCGGTCAGGCTTGCCTGGCGTGCCCCGGCCGCCGCCTCCTCGGCCACCTCCGCCAGGCGCGCGCTGACGTCCCGGGCATCGCGCAGGGCGAGGCGCCCGTGCGCCACGTCGAGCGCCAGGACGACGTCCTCGGCCGCGCGCACGGTGGAGGTGCCGCGACCGATCTGGGTGAGCGCGCGAGCTTGCCCGCGAACGAAGGCCGCGAGCCCGTCGGGCAGGGGGAGAGCATCGTCGGCGGCCTCCAGCGCCGACGCGACGATCGCGGCGGCACGCCCCCGGCGCTCGGCCTCCGCCGGCGAACCCGCGCCCCCGTCGAGCTGCCAGCCCAACAGATCCGCCACGCCCTCAACCGCGGCCTCGAGCGCACGGAGACGGTTGGCCTCCGGCTGTCCGATCGGCGGCGGGATGATGGTCAGGGTGGGGCTGCGCCCCCAGCGCGTCGACTCCGAGGGCTGGTTGTCGCGGGCCTCTATGGTCACCAGGGTCGGCAGGAAACCCCGACGCAAGAACGGATCGGTCGCGGAGAGCACGTACCCCCCAGCGTGCCGCCGCGTCTCGCCGTCGAGGCGTGCGAGGACACGCCGATCCTCTCGGCTGCCCGCGCGGAGCACGATATCCACCTGCCGCAGCCCGTGGTCGTCGGCCGCCGCGTAGCGAAGCTCGAGGTGACCGCCCATCGTGGCCGGCTCCAGCGTGCGCGGGGCCCCGTCCAGCAGCACCGTCGGCGGCTCGTCCGCGACCGCCTCGACCTCCAGCCCGTCGGGCTCGACCACCAGGACCTCGCCGAAGCGGGCGGCAACCCTGAGCTCGACGTCGCGGTCCAGCGTCCAGCGGGCAACCACGCCCCCGTCCCCATCGCCCACGAAGGGGACCTCGCTGCGCCCGTCGGTGAGCAGCAGCTGCCGACCCGGGCGTCGAGCGGTGCCGCGCACGCTCACCTCGGCCCCCTGGGCCTCCCGCGCCCGGTTGCCGGGCAGGATCCAGCGGTCCTCGCGGCGGAGGTAGCCCGGCGGGTGCGCCACCACCGTCACCTCGTCGAGCCACACCAGTGGCAGCGGGGCGCGTCCCCGTCGGGCCAGGAGCACGTCGAGCCCCTCGATGATCCGCATGGGCCCGACCACGAACGCGGCGAGCGCCACGCCGGCACCTGCGATCGCCACCCAGCGGTGCCGCCGCGCTCGCGCCGCCGCCCCCGCCTCCACCACCGTCGGGGGTGCCCGGTCGAGAAGTCGCTCGAGGTGGGCCCGCGCGAGGGTCGCTGAGGTTTCGAGCGTCCCCGCCTCCGCGCGCTCGACCAACGTGAGCGCGCGCTGGGACCGTGCGGCGAGGTCGGCGTCGACCGGACCGAGCAGCAGACCCAGGGCACGCCGCGGATCGCGCAGAACCCGTCGTCGGCGCGCGACACGCCCCAGGAGCAGGGCCAGCGCGCCGACCACCAGCAGGGCCGCTCCCAGCCGGGTGGCCGTGGTCCCCACCCGCGCCGCGTGGGCCGCGACGAAGAGGGCGGCCACCACGACCGCCAGTCCCGCGTGCCGCGCCGGCGCAGCGACCTGCCGACGCCAGGCGGCGACCAGCGGTCCGAGGCGGGCGGGCGGGAGCACGAGGGGAAGCATAGCGCCGCCCCCGCCGACCCGACATGGGCCCGGGCTCGCGCTAGACTCCGCCTCGCATGGAGTTCGCGCGACTCAAGCGCCTCCTGCTGGCGCTGCCGGATTACGAGTACCGGAGGGGGTGGCTCCGCGCGGAGCTCGACCGCATGGGAGTGGACCGCGCCGCCACGGTCCTCGACCAGCTCTGCGAGGAGAGCGAGCGGGGGGAGGTGACCGCCCGGGAGGCCCTCCTCACGGTGGCGATGGTGTTCGCCCCGCTTGGCGAGTCCGACCTCGTCACCGCCCTGCGGGAGGAGGCCGCGGCGCGACACCTGCTGAGCCTGGACCGCCTACTCCGCCACGTCCCGCGGCACGGCGACGACGACGAGGATCCCGAGACGGCGCCGGTCCCGGACTACCGGGCGGGACGCGAGCTGACGCTGGGGGAGCGCCGGAGCCTGGCACGCCGCCCGAGCCGGCGCGCCTTCGATGCCCTGCTCCGCGATCCGCACCCGCTGGTGATCCGCCTGCTGCTCGACAATCCCGCTCTGACCGAGGACGACGTGGTGCGCATGATCGCTCGACGCCCCGCCCGCGTCGCGGTCCTACAGGAGATCGCCGCCAAGGGCCGCTGGCTCTGCCGACCTCGCGTGCGGCTGGCGCTGCTGCAGAACCCCGGCTCGCCGCCCACCATCGTCATGCCGCTGCTCGGGCTCTGCACGCGGCCGGAGCTGCGCCGCGTCGCGCAGGCGACCCATGTGTCGCCCGTGATCCGCGCAACGGCCAACGAGCTGCTCGGCTTCCGACCACCGTTCAACGAGCCGGACCCGGACGACGTGAAGCTGCAGTAACGCCGGCAAGCACCGGCGGCGGTCACTCCTCGTCGTCCTCGAGCGACCAGCCGAGCATCGCCGTGGTGGACAGCGCCACGGCGCAGCGCTCGCAGAGCGGCGGCTCCTCGTAGCGAACCTCATCGCCACGCGTCCAGACGAACAGCCCGGAGCCCCCGGGAGCGCCGGAGCAGGTTTCGCCGCAGGCGTCACAGACATACGACCTGCCCTCGGCGGACACCTCGGCGCAACCGTCGGCGGCGGCGGCCCCGAACGCGGAGCTAGCGAGGGTGTGGGTCGCGGCCATCCTGGGAGGGCAGTATAGCCGCCGCGGCGCCCCTCGCCACGGCGAGCGCGCGGGAGAGGGTCGCTCGGGCCACATTGCCGGAGCCCGGTGCGCCGTCGGCTCCCGCGCCGCCAGGCCCAGATCCTCATTCCGGCCCGACCCCGCCGGCTCCAGCGGGCTAGCCGCTCGACGCCCCGTCCCCGAGCCCGCAAGCGTCGGCAAGGATCTCCGCCACGTCGCGCGGGCGCACGCAGCCGCCGGCGCTCACCGAGGCGAGCCCGTCGCTGAGCAGGGTCATGCAGAACGGGCAGGAGCTGGCGACGACCTCGGCGCCGGTGTCGACCAGCTCGGCGGCACGCCGATAGCTCACGCGGTCACCGCTCCGCTCCTCGAGGAAGGACTGGGCCCCCCCCCCGCCGCAGCAGAGGGCGCGGCGGCCGTGCGATCCGGGCACCTCCACCACCCGGAGCCCAGGCACGTGGGCAAGCGCGGCGCGCGGGGAGGTAACGTCCCCCGCGTAGCGAGCCAGGTAGCACGCGTCGTGGACGACAACGCTGCCCCGGACCGCCCGACGCGGCGCGAGGCGATGCTCGGCGAGCAGCTCCACCAGGAGCTCCGAAGTGTGCACGACCGGGTAGCGAGCGCCGAGGTCCGGGTACTCGTGCCGCAGCGTGTGCAGGCAGTGCGGGCAGCCGGTGACGATGCGCTGCACGCCGCCGGCGGCGGCGTAGCGGGCAAGGGTGGCTCGGTTCTGCTCGGCGAGCGTCAGGAACAGGGCCTCGTGACCGGCACGCCGCGCCAGATCCCCCGTGCAGCGCTCCTCGGCGCCGAGGACGGCGAAGTCAACGCCCGCGGCCCCGAGCAGCACCGCCGTGGCGCGCGCGATCCGCCGCGCACGCGGATCGAACGCCGCGGCGCAGCCGACCCAGAACAGCACCTCTGCGCCCGGGCGCTCGGCGAACGTCTTGACGGCGAGGCCCTCCGCCCACGCCATACGCTCATCCGCCGGGCGCCCGTACGGATTGCCGGTCCGCTCGAGCGCCGCGAGCGGTCGGCCGAGCTCGCGAGGAAAATCCTCGCCACGCACGGTGAGCAAATGGCGCCGCAGACCGACGATCTTGTCGACGACCTCGATCGAAACCGGGCACTCTTCCTCGCAGGCGCGACAGGTCGTGCAGGCCCAGACGGCGTCGGCCGAGATCACCGTGGGGACCAGATCCACCGCGGCGCCAGCGGGCGGCCCGCTTGGGGGTCGCGCGCGGAGATGATCCCGCAGGGCGACGACCACCGCCTTGGGACTGAGCGCCTTGCCCGTTAGCGCCGCAGGGCAACGCGCGGTGCAGCGCCCACACTCCGTGCAGGCGAAGAGATCCAGCCGCGCCTTCGGCGAGAGGTGCTCGATCCGAGCGATCCCGAGCGGCGCCTGGTGCGGGTCCGTGAGCTCCGCCGCTCGGTCCACGAGCTCCCCGAGCGCCTCCGAGCTCGGTGCGAGCAGGCGAAGGCGCCCGGGTGGGCCGAGCTCGCCGAAGAAGAGGTTGGGGGCCGCGGTGAGGACGTGGAAGTGCTTGCCGTGGGGCAAGTAGACGAGGAAGGCGAGAACGAAGAGGACGTGGGCCCAATAGCCGCCGTGGCCGAGCACCCGGAGCGTGCTGGCGGGCAGCGGTGCGAGGCAGGCCGCAACCAGGCTGCCGGTGGGGTCGGGGAACCAGCGCGGTGTGGGCGGGAGCGGCGAGGCCCCGAGGTGGACCAGGAGCACGTCGGTCGCCAGGGCGGTGGTGCCCCCGACGCCAGTCCGGGCGGCGAGCGCGAGCGCAGCACCGTCGTAGAGCGCGTCCGCCATCATCATGGCAGCGATGACCCCGAGCACGAACAGCCCCTCGACGTTGAGCGTCAGCCGCGCGGCCCGGCGCACCAGGCGGAGGTGCGCGTACACGACGACCCCCGCGAGCACGGCGACGATCGCGATGTCCTTCAGCCAGCCGTAAACGGCGCCGAGTGGGAGCCAGCCGCCGAGCGGAGCCGGGCCGAGGACGAAGAGACAGAAGCCAGGGTCGAACCCACGGCCCCAGAGCACGAGGGTGCGCAGCAGCAGCACCAGGAACCCGCCGGAGATCGCGAGGTGAGCCAGCCCCGGACCGCGCTCCCGAAGCAGGCGACGCTGAGCGATCGCCTGCGCCGCGAGGTGACCGAGGCGGCGCCCCGCCCGGTCGAAGGAGAAGGCCGGCGACCCGCCGCCGCGCATCCCGCCGAGCGCCCCGAGGCGCAGGCGCAGGCCCCAACCGAAGAGCACGAAGCCCAGGGTGAGCGCCACGCTCATGGCGATCGGGCTCATGTGAGCCCTGGTTAGCAGCCGGTCACGCCCGCGTGCAATCACGGCCCCGCACCTCGAGCGGGCACGACCGACCTCGGCGCCCAGCGACCCAGTCTAGAGGCAGCCCTGGGAGCGGAGCGCGAGCAGCGCCAAGAGCCAGACGACCAGGGCGATTCCGACGGCGAGGGGCCAGACGACGCGGCGCGGCGATGCCGACGGCGCCTCCTCCGGAGCCGTGACGTCGGGCGAGGCCTCTACCAACGGGGGCGGCGGGGCCAGGCTCGGCCTGACCCTGCGCACGGTCGGGTCCGCTGCCTCCGCGCCGAGCACGGTGAGGATCAGTTGCCCACGAGCCTGCCCCGGCTCCGGCGGGGGCCCGCCATGCTCCGGAATGCGAAGGGCGATGACGCTCCGCGACGGCGCGATCCGGGCCGTGGCCGGCAGCGTGAGCTGCACGACCTCCGTGGGCGCCCCGCGTTCGCGGATGCTGACCGCCCCCGAACCCCCGCAGATGTCGCAGCCGCCCCCGTCGCAGTGGGCGCAGACCAGGTTGCGGGGCAGCTCGACCTCGATCGTCTCGCCGCGCTCCAGCCAGCGGAGCGCGACGTGCACCTTGTGCTTGACGTCCGGCCCTCGCGGGGCTCCGTCCACCGTCGTGATGCGCCCGAGCACGCTCGCCACTGGTCCGACTGATGAGGCTAGCGCGGAACGCGGCGCGCGCCTCCTGGATTCGTGAGCCCCCGGCCCCGACCGGGTGCTCACGGCCCCCTCCTGCCACACCCGGCGGTCAGAGGTCGAAGACCACGTGGCGCTCGGCCTCGGCCCGCGGCAGCTCGAGCTCGGCCGCGTAGGTCTTGGGACCCAGGCGCGCCCCCAGCGTGACCGCGATCGGGGGCGGCGCCGACGCCAGCGACTCGAGGCGCACCCGCACCACGTAGCTCCCGCGCGGCAGCCCGGAGCCCTCCTCCAGGATGACATTCTCGAGGTTCTGGCCGCCGCATTCCTGCTCGCGGCCGGGGCAGTCCTGCTGCTTGACGAGCCCGACGGAGGTGGGACGCCCCACCTCCACCAGCTCGCCGTCGGGACCAGTGACGAGCAAGTCGACGTCCACGGCCGCCCCCTCCCACGCGATCACGAACTGAACGGCCCCGGAGGGCAACCCACAGCCCTCGTCGATGAGCCCGTTGCAGTTATCGTCCCGCGCATCGAAGCAGCGCTCCGCGCCCGACGGGACGCAGCCGATCCCGAGCACCACCCCCGGCTCGGGACGCGCGCCACCGGTCGCATCCGGCGCCGCGGGCGCCGCGGGCGCCGCGGGCGCCGCGCCGCACCCCGTGAGGGCCATGACCCTGAGCACCAGCGCCGCCCCAGTGCCCGCGCCGCCCCACCCAGCACCCCGGGCCCCTGACGCCCGCCGTCGCCGAGCGGGAGCCAACGTCTCGGGGACGAGGGCGCCGGTCCGCGCCCGGCGCCCCACCCCGCTCACTTCTTGTCGTCCTCCTTGAAGCTCTTCACCCCCTCGGCGACCTTGGGGTTCATCAGCTCATGGTAGGCCCGGCTGGCGAGCGTACCGGTTTCGCCCTCGGCGTCGCGCAGGGCGAGGAGCACGCCCTGCTCCTTCATGAACTTGAGGGTCCGGATCGCCCCCTCCCGAAGCTCCTTGTCCTGCCCGCGCGCCATTTCGGCCAGGCGGTAGCGCAGCACCACGCGGGTGAAGGAGTGCGGCCCGTTGTCGAAGTGCAGGTTGTCGAACTGCGCCTCCAGCTGGGCCCGCGCCCACTCCTGCGGGGTCTGGGCGATCTCGACGCGCGAGACGGCCACGGCGTTGTCCACCCAGCGGAAGATCCGCCCCTTCTCCAGGTCCTCGATCGACCAGTAACCGAAGGTCCGATAGTAGAGCTCTTGGAGCTCGTCGAGCGCCGGCTTGCGGACCGCCTCCTCCAGGGTGCCGTACATGGCGACCGCCCGTGCCGCGGTCTGCGGCGTCCCGCCCAAGATGAGCGCCAGGGCCGCGTCGTTGACCATCGCCTGGTCCTTCATCATCTCGAAGAGCTTGTCCTGCACCGCGGCGTCGAGGCCCGCTTTGCCGATGGCGCGGGCCACCTGGTGCCGCGTCTTCAGCTCCGAGTCGGGCACCAGCAGCTCGAGCAACGCGGGCGCAGTGCCGGGCACGGGGCGCTGGATCAGCGTCTCCAGCAGGCAGCCGCGGACGAACTGGTCGTTCTTCTGGGGTTTGTCCGCCTTCTTGATGGTCTCGGCGACCTTGACCATGTCGTCGGGAGTCGCCACCCAGGCGAGCGCCGCGCAGGCCGCCTCGCGGCTCTGCTCGTTCTCCTTCGGCTCCAGGATGTAATCCATCAGCGGCTTGAAGGCCTTCGGATCGCCCCACTCGCTCATGCCGTCGGCGGCGCCGACGCCGACCGCGCGCAGGGTCATGCCGAGGATGGCGAGGCCCCCCTGCAGGAGGCTCTCCATCGTCACGTCGATCTCCTGGGGCCGCCGCTTGAGGGCCTTCTCGAAGACGCCCCACGTCGGCTGGTCCTTGAGCTTTCCGGCGTAGCGCATGGCGCTCTGCGCGATCACCCACTCCTCCGGCATGGGGGGCTGCTGGCCCTCCTTGGGGAGCGGCGCGTCCGGGTTGGCCCATTTGCGCAGCGCGTCGACGTCCTTGGTCGACTGCATCGCCGCCAGCGCGCGCAGGCCGTTGGCGTGCGGGGACGGCAGCTCGTGGACCCAGAAGATGACGGCGTCCTCGGCCTGCTCCCGGATCTGCTCCAGCTTGTCCGGGTGCAGGAACGCCAGGTCCGCGATCATGCGCGCAGCCACGACGCGCTCGTTGTCATCGCGCTTGAGCAGCATCTCGTAGTCGGTGTCGTCGCTGTAGATCTTCAGCGGGTCCATGCGGAGCCGCTTGGCGAGGGTCGGCACCGCCCGAATGTCGCCGATGTTCGCCAGCGCGAACGCCGTGCGCGTCTGCCAGTGGATGTGGGGCTTCTTGTCCAGGTACCCCGCCAGCGAGTCCCCGCCCCGCGGGTCGTTCAGGCCGAAGGTCCCGGCGTCGCGGGCGCCCTCGACGAGGTCCAGGATCTGCTTGGTCTGGAACCAGGCGCGGTCGGGGTCGGTCGCGTCGACGGTTTCGAGCGCGAGGACCAGACCCTTGGTGCCGACGCCATCGCGCAACGCCAAGAGGTAGAGCTTCCGGCTCTCCTTGTCGGCGCCGCGGAGCATCTTGAGCAGCGGCTCGCGCGCCCGCTCGTCGCCGATCTGACCCAGCCCAGGCGCTGCCTGCCGCGAGATCTCCTTGTCTTCGTCCTCCAGCAGGCCGATGAGCACGTCCGTGTACTTGGGGTCGGCATGCCGGGACAGCACGGTGGCGACGAGCTGTCGCACCGCCGCGCTCTCGTCCTTGGCGAACCCCGCGAGTTGGTCGAGGGAGACGAGGTTGACGATCTTGTTGGGATCGAACGCGACCATGCCGTCGAGGCGCTGCACCTTCGAGAGATGGCCGATCCGGTAGAGCGTCATGATCTGGTCGATCGCCGACCCCTCGCCGAGCTCCACCAGGGCCCAGGCGATCTGCGGCTTGTCGGCGGGCCCCGCCTCCTTGAGCGCCGCCAGAAGCGCAGGCTTCGCCTTCTCGCCGAGGGGGAGCCCGTATTCGGCCAGCGCGGTGGCAGCCTGGGCGCGGATGGGCTCTTCGACGTGCTTGAGGGCCGCGATGCACAGATCGACCCCCTCCGGGTCCTTGGCCCAGGCGAGCTGCTTGAGGGCCTCCATCCGGAGCTCGTTGCTGCGATCGGAGGCGGCCCACCGGCGCCACTCGGCGACCTGCTGGTCCGCGGGCATCACGAAGATGCTCTTCTCGATCTCCACGGCCTGCTCAACGCCGATGCGCTTCTCCTCCGCCTTGAAGCCCACGAACAGGAACGCGACCAGCCCGCCCACGGCGAGCAGCCCCACGATGATGGCGACGGGACCGATGGCGCCGCGCTTGAAATTGGCGGTCCCCACGTCGTCGAGCGCCGCGGCGCTGCGGCCGCCACCCGGCGGATCCGGCGGGAGATCCCCGTCGTCGGGGGGGAACTTGGCACCCAGCACGCGGTGGGTGGGGTCCATGGCCTGCGACAGGGTCGGCTGAGTCGGTTCGCGCATGACAGTTCTCCAGCGCCGGGCGGGGGACCGAGCCTCGAGACGCCCGACATGGCTCGGGTCCGGCGAGCCTCGATTCCACCGGGAGCGGCCCGACCTTATCCCAAGCCGCGACGATTGGCGACGAATAGGGAGCCGATGTGGGCAGTCAGCTGCTAGCTTGCCGACGCACGAGCGTGGCGGGAGGGTCGCGCTTCGGCTAGAAAAATCCCGTGCCCGCGGATTCGCCACCGTCTCCTCTCGAGCGCCCAAACGGTGCGACGTTCGGTCGCCCCCTGCTCGTGGCGCTCGTGGTCACCGCGGCGACCACGGCGGTATCGCGGGGCCTGCCCCTAGACTACCAGGCGCTCGGAGTGGCCGCGGTCTTCCTGGGGGCCGCGTACCTCCTCGTGGTGCGCGGCGATGACACCCAGGCGATCCGCCGTCACGGTCTGTCCCTCGGGGGCCTGGTCGAGACGGAGCCGCTCGACGGGCGTCGCCTGCTCCGCTCGGGCGTGACGGCCGCAGGGTGGGCGGCGCTGACGGCGGCGGTGGCGTTCCCCGCGTTCTGGGCCGGGGTCCTGCTGTGGTGGCAGCCGCGCGGAGCGTTCTCACCCACCGCGCCCCCCGATCTGGCGAGCGAGGCCCTCGGCCAGGTCCTGGTCATCGCGCTGCCGGAAGAAGCCTTCTACCGCGGCTACCTGCAGACCTCGCTGGACGCGGCGGTGCCGCCACGTCGGCGCTGGCTCGGCGCGCGGGTCGGGTGGGCGATCCCGCTGACGAGCCTGATCTTCGCGCTGGGCCACTTCGCGACCGAGCTGTCTCCGGCGCGATTGGCCGTTTTCTTTCCCTCCCTGGTGTTCGGCTGGCTCCGCGCCCGAACCGGCGGCATCGGCGCCGCCATCGCCTTCCACGCGGCGTGCAACCTCTTCTCCGTCTTTCTCGCCCGCGCCTACGGCCTGCTGCCCTGAACGGCCAGCGCCCTCGCTCGGCCCGCGCTATCCCTCCAACCCAGCCATGATCCCCAGCGTCGTCCTCCGTGAAGCGATCGAGCGGGCCCTCCTCGAGGACCTCGCCGGCGGTGATCTCACCACCGAGGCCACGGTCGACGAGGACACGCGCGCGCTGGGGCGCGCCGTCGCGCAAGCACCGCTCGTCGCCTGTGGGGCGGACGTCTTCGCGGCGGTCTTCGTCACCCTCGATCCGAGCCTGCGCGTGGAGCGGCTGGTGGACGACGGCGCCGAGGTTGCGGCCGGCACGGGCCTCTGGGTGGTGGAGGGCGCCGCGCGCTCGATCCTGCTCGGTGAGCGGACAGCGCTCAACTTCGTGCAGCGGCTCTCCGGGATCGCGACCCAGACGCGGCGCTACGTGGCCGCCCTCCCGTCGGGCTCGCGGACGCGCATCACCGACACCCGCAAGACGACGCCGGGGCTGCGCGCGCTCGAGCGCTACGCGGTCCGCTGCGGCGGCGCGCACAACCATCGCGACGCGCTCGGCGCCGGCGTGCTGATCAAGGACAATCACATCGCGGCGGCGGGCGGCGTCTCGGCGGCGGTCGAGCGAGCCCGGGCGCGCGCCCCCCACACGGCCCGCATCGAGGTCGAGGTCGAGTCCCTGGCGATGCTCGACGTGGCGCTCGCGGCGGGAGCGGACGTCGTCATGCTCGACAACTTCGCCCCCGACGCGCTCCGCGCGGCCGTGGAGCGCGCGCGGGGCCGAGCCCTGGTCGAGGTGTCGGGCCGCGTCACGCTCGAACGCATCGCCGAGCTCGGGGCGCTGGGCGTGGACGTGGTGAGCGTCGGTGCGCTCACCCACTCGGTGCCGTCGAGCGACATCTCGCTCGACGTGACCCGCGTCGGCGAGTGACGGGTCCCGAGGAGGGAAGAGCCGGTGCAGCCCTCCCGCTTTGACGCCGGTCGCTTCGCGGACCTCGCCGCGCGGCACGGCCTGGAGCTCGGGCTACCGCTCGAGGTGCTCGACCGCACGACCTCGACCATGGACGCGGCCTTCGGGACCGCTCGTTCGGGCGCCCCCCACGGGGCGGTGGTGGTCGCCGAGGCGCAGTCGGCCGGGCGCGGGCAGCACGGACGGGCCTGGGCGTCGTCACCCGGACTGGACCTGACCTTCTCCCTGCTGCTCTTTCCGCGCCTTTCGGACCCGGACGTCCCGCTGGTCGCGCTCGCCGCGGGGCTGGCCGTGCGCGATGCGGTGGCCACCCGGGTCGGCGACGCGACGACCGTGAAGTGGCCGAACGACGTCCTGGTGGAGGGGCGCAAGATCGCCGGGGTGCTGGTCGAGCGCCGACCGAGCGGCGCGACGCCGGCGGTGGTCGTCGGGGTGGGCCTCAACGTCGAGACGCGAAGCTTCCCGCCCGACCTCGCCGGGACGGCCACCTCCCTGGCCTTGGCCGGGGCAACGTCGCGGGCGCGCGAGCCGTGGCTCGTCGACTTCCTCGCCGCGTTCGCCCCTCGCCTCGCCGCGCTCGAGCGGGGCGCCGCCGCCGAGATCGTGCAGGAGCTCGCGACCCACGACGCCTTGCGCGACCGCGCGCTCTCCGTCGGCGCGGTCCACGGTCGTGGGGCCGGCATCGCGCCGACGGGGGCGCTGCTCGTCCGCACGGCTGACGGCCGCACCGTCGTGGTGAGCGCCGGTACGGTCGAGCTCGTCGCGAAGGCCGGCGCGCCCTGAGGCGCCGCGCTCGCGGCCCGGTCAGGCCGCCCGCGGCAGCTCTGGGACGGGCTCGTGCTCGCCAGATTCCGCCAGCGCGGCGGCGAGCAGGCGACGGCCACGGAAGAGCCGGCTCATCACCGTGCCCACGGGCACGCCGAGCGCCTCGGCGGCGTCGCGGTAAGAGCGCTCCCCCAGGTCGACCAGGCGGACCACACTCGAAAACGACTCGGGCAGGGCGGCGAGCGCCCGCTCCAGGCGCGGCGTGAGCGAGACCATCGCCGGGGCCGCGTCCGACCGCGTCCAAGCGCAGGGGTCGGCGGCCAGGACGTCCAGGGCGCGACGCTCACGCCGCTGGCGGCGACAGCGGGAGACAAAGACGCTGTAGAGCACTTGCTGGAGCCAGGCCTTGAGGTTGGTGCCAGGCGCAAAGGTGGCTTCGAAACGGAGCGCGCGCTCGACCGTGTCGTGGACCAGATCCTCGGCGACGCGGGGGTCGCGCGCGAGCCGGATGGCGCGCGCGCGCAGCAGGGGCAGCTCGCCCACGATCCCGCGCCTCAGCCCACCTTCGGGCTCAGCGGGCCGCCGGCCCAGAAACGCGCTCGGAGCGGCGGGGTTGTCGAGATAGGGGCGGGTGAGGGACGGCGTCGCAGCCGCAACGGTCAGCATCGGTGAAGCACCTCCGATAGCCCGCAATGGCAAGCGACGTGCCAGACCGCCCCCGGCGGATCACCGCGGGATCGTGAATGACCCCGCGTCAGCGGAGACACGCGCGGCGTGTCAATCTGGCATCGGCCGTGGGTCGGCTGCCACGGCGGCAAGCGCACCGGGGAGCTCGTCGGCGACCTCGCGGGCGAGCATTCCGCGGTCGGCGCCCACCCGAGCGACCCAGCGATCGGCGGCGAGGCCATGGAGGTAGGCGGCCGCGATGGCAGCGTCCCGGAGCGGCAGGTGGCAGGCGAGCGCCGCCGCGATCCCCGTGAGCACGTCGCCAGCACCGCCCGTCGCGAGGGCGGGGTTGCCGGTCGGATTGAGGGCGGGGAGCGCTCCCGGGGCGCCGACCACCGTGCGCGGCCCCTTGAGCAGGACCGTGGCGCCGGTGCGCTCCACCGCGCGGGCGACGGCCCCGAGTCGATCGGCCTCGACCTGGGCCGCGGTGATCCCGAGCAGCCGCCCGAGCTCACCGGGGTGCGGCGTGAGCAGCCGCGGCCCCGGCGCCCCGACCATCACGGCCGGGTCACGGGCGAGGAGGGTGAGGGCGTCGGCGTCGATCACGAGGGGCCCCGCGAAGGACCGGGCAAGGGCGAAGACCAGGCAGGCCGCGGCCTCGCCCAGCCCCAGCCCGGGGCCGATGGCGACGGCCTGCGCCGCCGCGGTCACCGTCGCCAGCGAGCGCTCGAGGTCGGCCGCGTCCACGCGCGCGGTCATCGCCTCGAGGACGCGGAGATCCAGCGCGGCGGCCACCTCCGGCGCGGCGGCGATCGTCACCAACCCGGCACCGGCGCGCGCCGCGCCGCGCGCCGCGAGCAGCGCGGCGCCGATGGTCCCCGGTGCCCCGGCGAAGAGGACCACGCGACCGGCCACGCCCTTGTGCGCGCCCGGTGGGCGCCGGACGAGGCGGGCGGTGATATCGGCGCGCTCGACGAGCTCCGCAGCGGCGCCGACCGTGCGCGAGAGCGACGACGGGATACCGATGTCGGCGACGACGAGCTCCCCGACACGATCGAGCGCCGCCGTCGCGAAGAGGCCGGGCTTGGGGTGGGCAAAGGTGATCGTCAGGGCCGCGCGCACGGCGACGCCGCGCGTCGCGCCCGTGTCCGCATCGATCCCGGAAGGCAGGTCCAGGGCGACGACGGGGACCGGCGCCGCCTCCAGGGCGGCGACCAGCGCCGCGCTCGGCCCCGACAGGTCGCGGTCGAGCCCGGTCCCGAAGAGGGCGTCGACCGCCAGATCGGCCTCGGCGAGCGCGGCCCGCACCGCCTCGGGACCGGCGCCCTCGAGGAGCGCGCCGCCAATGCCCACGAGCGCCGCGCAAGCGAGCGCGGCATCCCCCGCGAGATCGGCGCGGGCGCCCGCGAGCAGCAGGGTCGGGCGAGCGCCGCGCAGCGCGAGGTGGCGCGCGACGACGCAGCCGTCGCCGCCGTTGTTGCCCCGTCCCGCGACGACGACGACGCGGGCGCCGCGGAGCCCCGCAGGCCGCCGCGGCCCCAGCCAGCGCTCGATCGCGTCGACCGCGCCGCGGCCAGCGTTCTCCATCAGGACGACGCCGGGCACGGCGCAGCGTTCGATGGCATGGCGATCCAGCGCCCGGATCTGGGCCCGGTCCAGCACCGGGATCACGGCGCGCCCCCCTCGAGCACGACGACCGCCGCGGCGACGCCCGCGTCGTGGGTGATGGAGAGGTGGCAGCGCCGCACGCCGAGCTGCGCGGCGCGCGCGGCCGCCGGGCCTGCCAGGTGGAGCGACGGCGCACCGAGCTCACCGCGACGCACCTCGAGGTCGTGCCAGAACACGCCGCGCGGCGCGCCCAGCGCCTTGGACGCTGCCTCCTTGGCGGCGAACCGCCCCGCGAGCGCGGCGCCGCGGTCGGCGGTGCGGCGCGCGAGATCAGTGCGCTCGCGCGGCGTGAGGATCCGTTCCCAGAAGCGCTCGCCGTACCGTTCCAGGGCGCGGTCCATGCGGGTGATCGAGGCGACGTCGATGCCGATCCCGACGATCATGGGGGCAACCATTCCACCGCTCCCGGGCGCTGTCACCCGGTGGCCTCGCGGCCGCGGGATCGCGGCCGCGACCGTCGCGCTGGGCGCGCACTCAGTCGCCGCAGCGCCGCCCGATGCCGCGATCGATCGCCTCGCGGAACCCGTCGATGGCTCGCTCGAGCCCCACCAGCAGCGCGTCGGCGATCAGCGCGTGCCCGATGTTCAGCTCCACGATCTCCGGCAGCGTCGCGATCTCGAGCACGTGGTGCCGGGTGAGGCCGTGCCCGGCGGCGACCTCGAGCCCTAGCTCGTCGGCGCGTTCGGCGGCGGCCGCCAGGCGCTCCAGCTCGCGGGCGCGCTCGCGCGGCGGCGCGTTGCAGTACTCTCCGGTGTGGAGCTCCACCTGCTCGGCGCCGAGGTCACGGCTCGCGGCGACCGCCCCGAGCTCGGGGCCGATGAAGAGGCTGAGCTTGATCCGCTCGCGCTGGCACATCGCGGCCACGCGCTCGATCGCGCCGCGCGTGCCGACGACGTCGAGCCCGCCTTCGGTGGTCCGCTCCTCGCGGCGCTCCGGCACCAGGGTGATGACGTCGGGGTGGACCCGCGCGGCGATGCCGATCATCTCCTCCGTCACCGCCATCTCGAGGTTGAGCAGCGTGCCCACCGAGGCCCGCAGCCGGTCGAGATCCGCGTCGCGGATGTGCCGCCGGTCCTCCCGGAGGTGGCAGGTGATCCCGTCCGCTCCCGCGAGCTCGGCGAGCTCGGCGGCGAGCACGGGGTCGGGGTAGGCGGTGCCGCGCGCGTTGCGCAGGGTGGCGACGTGGTCGATGTTGACGTGCAGACGGATCACGGGGCGCTCCGGGTGGGGCTCGCGAATTACTCCGCTCGACCCGCGGGCGCACCCCACCCCGGCGCCGGGCGGCCAGCAGCCCCTGTCGGACCGCTGATCCGCGGTGGCAGACCGGGGAACGAAGGCAGTCCCGATGCCGATGACCAGGCCGGCCGGGGGGCCGCGGGGTCAGGGCCCCTGCGCTTCAGTCCAGAAACGGCGCGTCCGGCCCCTCCGCGAAGGAGGTAGCGACCTGGCTGTCGCCGAGGGCGGTGCCGTAGATCCTGAGCTCCCGGTAGACGCCGCCGAAGTACTTGTCAGCGTCCGACGAGAACTGAGAGCGACCGAGCCAGTTGTTGATGTCGTAAACGTCGGCGAGGTGATCGACGAACTGCTCGACGCCACCGAGCTCCCCGTCGACGAAGAACCGGAGCTCGTCCTCGGTGTCGTCGACGACGACGACCAGGTGGAGCTCGGTGCCGACCGTGACGCGCGGGCCGTCGACGAGGAGGCTGTCCTCCGTGGGATCACCGGGCTGTCGCATGAAGGCCACGCGCGGAACGGTGCCTGCGGAGGCCTCGGTGGCAGGCGTGAGGTTGAGGAAGGTGCGGCCGCAGGCGCCGGGTTGGCCCTCCGGCGCGCTGGCGCCCCCCGAGGTGCAGGTATGAGCCATGGCGTCACCGAAATCGAAGACGCGCTGCCACGCGACGCCGCCGTTCCACCTCACCCAGAGCTCGAGCGTCGCGTCCTCGAGGCTGCTGATCAGGCCGTTCGGGAGATCCACGTACTGGCCGGAGCTGCCGCCGTCGAGAACGAGCTCCCCAGTGCCCTCGAGCGCCGCGCCGCCGCGGACGACCCCGTCGGCGCCGCCGACCGAGTCGGTGACGGTGGTGCCGGTGCCGTCGAAGCGGTAGCGGTGCAGGAGCGACTCGAGGAGGACCTCGCAGTCCGCCGGTGAGGTCGCGCAGAGGGGCTCGCCGGCGCCGCCCGCGCCCGCCTCGCCACCGCCCTCGCCGCCGGCGCCCGCGCGCACCAGACCGCCGGCCCCTCCCGTTGCCGCGCCCCCGTCCGCGCCGGCCCCGGTTCCGCCGCCACCCCAACTCCCGCCGGCGGCGCCGCGACCGGCGCTGCCGCCCGGGCTGCCGCTGCTGCCCGCTGCGCCGCCCTCACCGCCGACGCCGCTGGTCCCGCCGCTCGGCGTGCCAGCGGCGCCGCCCATCGGCACGCCGCCCCCTCCTCCGCTCGGCATGCCGCTGGCGCCGCCGCTCGGGGCGCCTCCTGCCGCCGTCGCGCCCGCGCCCGCGACTCCGCCGCGACCGGCGTCGCCCAACGAGCCGCCCGCCGGCGCTGCTGGAGCTGCCCCGGCCACACCCGTCGCTTCGCCGCCGTCCCCCGCCGCCCCCGCGCCGGGCGCGGTACCGCTCGCACCTCCCGACCCCTCGACGGCCTCGAAGTCGTCCTCGAGCAGCGCCGGACAGGCCGACAGGATCAGCGCAGCGGCCGCGAGGGCTCCGTGGCGGAAGGAAGCGGTCAAGGGGGCTCCGATCGGGGGCAAGAGACTACCGCACCGCGGCACAAAGGGTATCACGCAGCGCGGTCAGCGCACGGCAGGGAGGCGCAGCGCGCTCCGGCGCCCCGGTGCTGTCGCTTGTCGCCACCCACCGCGCGCGCCATGGTGCGCGGGATGATCGACGTCGGCGCCGTGGCCCCGAACCTGGTCGCGCGCGACGACGGCGTGCACGCGGCCCCGCACATCGGCGCGGTCCATTACCCGGCAGCGGGCAACGCGGGGTGCCGCTCCGTGGAGGACGACTCGTTCTGGTTCTCCCACCGCAACGGGGTGATCGTGGACGCGCTCGCGCGCGCGGCGCCGCCGGGGTGGCTGCTCGACGTCGGCGGCGGCAACGGCGCGGTGGCCGCCGCGCTCGTGCGAGCCGGTCACGAGGTCGCCCTGCTCGAGCCCGGCGCCGACGGGGTGGCGGCCGCGCTCGCCCGCGGCCTCGGCCCCATCCTGCAAGCGACGCTCGACGACGCCGGCCTCGTCCCCGGGTCGGTGCCCGCGGCCGGGCTCTTCGACGTCCTCGAGCACATGGAGGACGACGTCGCCTTCCTCGCCCGGCTCCGCGACGCGCTCGGCGGCGGCGGGCGCCTGTACGTCACGGTGCCCGCGTTCGGGTGGCTGTGGTCGCACGCGGACGAGCACGCCGGACATTTCCGCCGCTACACGCCGCGGTCGCTGGAGGCCGCGCTCGTCGCCGCCGGCTTCCGCGTCGAGCGGACCAGCTGCTTCTTCTCCTTCCTCGTCCCCCCGATCCTGGTGGGGCGCACCCTGCGCGATCGCCTCCGCCCGTCTCGCCCCGCCGCCGACGACGGCGGCGACCATCGCCCGCCGCGGTGGCTGAGACCGCCCGTCGCGGCGGCTTCCGCGGGCGAGCGCGCGTGGCTCGCTCGAGGTGGCGCGCTCCCCGTCGGCTCGAGCGTGCTCGCCGTGGCACGGCGCGTCTGAGCTCGAGACGCCTCCCGGGCGACCGCGCGCTTGCGTCGCCTGGGGTTCGTCACTAGCGTGGCGCTCACGCATGGGACGGGTCGTCCTCCACGTCGTCGGCGCGCGCCCCAACTTCATGAAGATGGCGCCGCTGGTGGCCGCCCTCGAGCGCGACCCGGGCGACTACGAGCATCTGCTCGTGCACACGGGCCAGCACTACGACGCCCACCTGAACGACGCGATCTTCCGGGATCTGTCGCTGCGGGCGCCGGACGTGCACCTCGGCGCGGGGTCGGGCACGCACGCCGAGCAGACGGGTCGCATCATGGTCGCCTTCGAGCGGCTGGTCGCGGAGCGGTGCCCCCGGCTGGTCGTGGTCGCGGGTGACGTCAACTCGACCCTGGCCTGCTCCGTCGTCGCCGCCAAGGCCACCGTCCCCGTCGCGCACCTCGAGGCCGGGCTGCGCTCGCACGACTGGACCATGCCGGAGGAGATCAACCGCATCGTCACCGACCGGCTGGCGCGGGTGCTGCTCACCCCGTCCCCCGACGCGGACGCGAACCTCCTCGCCGAGGGGACCGACCCAGCGCGCATCGCGCGCGTGGGCAACTGCATGATCGACTCCCTGCTCGGCAACCGGGAGCGCGCACGCGCGGGCGCCGCGCTCACCCGCTTCGGGGTCGAGCGCGGCGGCTTCGCCCTCGCGACCTTCCACCGCCCGTCCAACGTCGACGACGAGGCCAAGCTGCTCCGGCTGGTCGACGCGCTCCGCACCACGGCCGTGGAGCTGCCCGTGGTCTTCCCCGTGCACCCACGGACGCGCGCGCGCCTCGACGCCGCCGCCGTCTCCGTCGCCGATCTCGAGCGCGGCGGCCTCCGCCTCTGCGAGCCGCTGGGGTACCTCGATTTCCTCCAGCTCCAAGACGCAGCGCGGGTGGTGATCACCGACTCGGGCGGCATCCAGGAGGAGACGACGGTGCTCGGCGTGCCGTGCCTCACCGCCCGTGACAACACCGAACGCCCCATCACCCTCACCGAGGGCTCGAACCGCCTCATCGGCGGGGATCCCACCGCGATCCCGCCCGCGGTCCGCGCGGTCCTTGCCGGAGACGTCCCACGCGGGGGTGTTCCCGCGCTGTGGGACGGCCACGCCGGGGAGCGCGCCGCCCGCGCGCTGCTCGCGTTCCTCGACACGGGGCGCCTCCCCGCGGGCGAGCCGGACGGGGTCGCCACCGCCACCTCGTCGTGAACGGAGGCCACGCCATGCGCGTCCTGTTCGACATTTCCCACCCCGCGCACGTGCACTTTTTCAAGCACATGGTCCACGGGCTCGAAGCACGCGGCCACCAGACCCGGCTCGTCGCCCGCCACAAGGACGTGACGACGGCGTTGCTCGACCGCCTGGGCCTGCCCTACGACTCGGTGGGACGCTCCGGCAAGAAGACCCTCTTCGGTCAGGCTCGGGAGCTCGCCGAGCGTGACCTACGGCTCGCCGCGATCGCGCGCGAGTTTCGCCCCGACGTGATCGTGACCCGCAACCCCGCCGGCGCCCAGGTGGGGCGGCTGCTCCGGATCCCCGCCGTGTTCGACACGGACGACGGGCGCGCGGCGGGCGTGCATTTCTGGGCGGCCGCCCCCTTCGCGCACGTGATCACGACCCCCGATTGCACCGACGAGGACTACGGGGCGAGGCACGTCAAGTACCCCGGCTACAAGCAGGGCGCGTACCTGCACCCGAACCACTTCACCCCGGATCGCGGCGTTCTCGCCGCGCTCGGCGTGGGCCCCGAAGAGCGGTACTTCATCGTCCGGTTCGTGGCGATGCTCGCGAGCCACGACGTCGGCGAGGGTGGCCTGCCCGCGGCCGTGAAGCACGGGATCGTCGCGCGCCTGCGCGCCTGCGGGCGGGTCTTCGTGAGCTCCGAAGGCGCCCTGCCCGACGATCTGCGGGACCTCGCCTTCCCCCTCTCTCCGGATCGAATGCACGACGCCATCGCCTTCGCCGACCTCATGGTCGGCGACAGCCAGACCATGGCCGCAGAGGCAGCGGTGCTGGGCACGCCGAGCCTGCGCGTCTCCTCCTGGACCGGCCGGCTCGCCTACCTTAACGAGCTCGAGCAACGCTACGCGCTCACCTTCGCGTACCACCCGCAACAGGCCGACGCCCTCCTCGCCCACCTCGATCGCTGGCTCGCCGAGCCCCGCCTGCGTGCCTCGCTCGCCGGCCAGCACCAGCGGCTCTTGGCCGAGAAGGTGGACGTCGCCACATGGTTCGTGGACTTCTTGGCGGCCGGCGCGCCGCTCCCGTGCGTTCGACCGCGATGACCGCGGGGGCCCCCGCCCTCGCCCGCAAGGAGCGCGGTCGTCACTCGTTCGCCGGGTCGGTGAAGACCCAGTCGGCGGCAAAATCGTCCCGCTTGGGAGTGGCCAGGATCTCGCCGCGCGGGCCGTCTCGCCGCACGACGCGGGTGAGGCGGCTCGCCGTGTCCTCGTTCTCCCGCGCGACCACCGTGATCACGTTGATCCCTGGCTGGAGCTTGACGTCGTGGTCGATGGTCAGCTGCTCGCGCCGCTGCCCCTTGGGCGCCGACTGGTAGTAGACCTTGGTGGTGCCCACGAACACGTAGGCGTCGAGCACGCCGTCGGGGTCCCGGGCGGTCCCCTGGATGCGGACGTGATCACCGCGGGCGGAGAGCTCCACGGTGCCGAGCTCGAGCACGGGCGGCGAGCGCTGGAGCAGCGGCGAGAAGGTGAGGCGCGGGGGCCGCGCCGACTCGGCCAGGGACCGCGTCTCGACGAAGCCGAACCGATCCCCCGCGAGGCGGAGCTTGGTGAAGTCCCCGAAGGCGCCGAGGCGCTCCGCGACGCTGTCGCGCGCGAGGCGCCCGACCGGGGGGGCCGCCGCCAGCGGCTGGCTGTGCACCATGACGTCGGCTGCGGTGACCACCACCGCGCCCTGAGCCGCGTTCACGTAGAGGCCCGTGCGCGTGATCGGGACGTCGAGCTTCTCGCGCGCCACCACGTCCAGATCCCGATCGGCGACGGACAACTCGACCTTGACCACGTTCTCCTGGAGCGCCGGGAGCACGTCGAAGGTGAAGGCCACCTCGCGCTGCTCGCCCGGAGCGAGGTTCGAGACGTCGAACCGGCCGGCGTGAAGGAGGAGCCCGTCGCCGGTGAGGTTGCGGAGGTTGGCCTGCGTCTCGTGGGAGCGGCCCGTCCCCACGTTCTTGACCGTGAGGTACATGGTGACACCCTCGGCGCGGGCGACCTGACCGTCCCCGTTGCCGGCCCGGTTGTCGACGATCTGGTAGGTGTACGCGAACACCGGTCGCGGCAACGCCTGCACCGTGGGTCGCAGCCACGCCTCGCGCGGCGCCTCGCCCCCCTCGGCGAAGAAGCGCACGGCGACGACGTCCTGCCGGGTAACGGCGCTCATGGGAAGCCGGCAGATGCGCTTCGCGCTCTGGGACACCGGCGCCGAGGAGCCCGGCTTGCGACCCTCGATCTCGCACCACCCGAGCGGAGCGCGAGCGGTCACCGTTTGGCCGGGGCCGACCTTGCCGAACACCAGCTCCTTCTCGTCGTAATACCCACCGTCGCTCTTGGTCACGGCACGGAGCTGGTAGATCGGCTCTGCCCCGCGGTTGGTCACCGACACCTCGAGGTTCATCGCGTCGCCGGCCGTCACGACGTCCCCCGCTCGATCGGTCTTGACCGCCACCTCGTAGTCGCCGGCGCGGGGGCCGGGACGGGCGTCCCGCGGGGGAGCGCTCCAGTCCACGCCCAGCCGCGCCAGGTCGGCGGCGATCGCGCCCAGCTCCGCGTCCTGGACCTTCTCGATCGGGCCCTTCGCCTGCCGGAGCTGTTCCGGCCGCGCCCCCCGCGGAAGCTTTCCGACGAGATCGCGGGCGAACCGCACCGGGAAGTCGAGGGTGAAGTCGTCGTCGATGTCGCCGCCCCGGTCGATGATGGCGAGCCGCTCCGGCTCGGGGAGGTTGTAGCGGAGCTTGAAGGACGGCACCTCGCGGGACCGCCGCGCCGAGGTGTCGAGGCTCTGCGACAGGTCGCGCTCGCCGAAGCGATCCGAGCGGAGCAGATCCATCTCCAGGGGATCGGCGGTCATCGGATCGAGCTCGACGTCCGGCGTGACCCCGACGCCCTGGATCGAGTAGTCGCCCGGGGTGAGGTACTCGGCGATGGTGAGCTTGAGGGCGGCGCCGTCGGGCGTGATCTGCGGAAACACGAGCTGCACGGTGCCCTTGCCGAAGGTCCGCTGCCCGACGACCATCGCGCGGTCGAGGTTCTTCAACGCACCGGCGACGATCTCGCTCGCGCTCGCGCTGGAGCCGTTCGTCAGCACGACGATGGGGTAGTTCGGCTCCGTCCCGCGCCGCGTGGCTTCCTTCTGCTCCCGGCCCTCGCTGTGCCCGGCCGTGGCGACGATCACCCCCTGGTCCAGGAATCGGTCAGCCACCTTCGCGGCCTGATCGAGCAGCCCGCCGGGGTTGTCGCGCAGGTCGAGCACCAGGCCACGCAGGGGCTCCCCAGCGCCGAGCTTGGCCAGCGCGGCGCCGAGTTCGTCGTCGGTGTTGCTCTGGAACTGCTTGATGCGAACGTACCCGACCCCGCCCCCGAGCGGGCGCGAGTCGACCGAGCGAACGCGGATCACCTCGCGAGTGAGCTCGAACGGCCGGGACCCCTGCCAGCCGCCCACCCCATCACGGTGTACCCAGACGGTGACCTTGGTCCCCGGCTGCCCGCGGAGGCGCCCGACCGCGTCGTCGAGCGGCATGTTCAGCGTGGACTCGTTGTTGATCTTGGTAATGCGGTCGAGCCGCTTCAGTCCGGCGCGCCCCGCCGGCGTGTCGGGCATCGGGCGCATCACGGTGAGCGCCTGATCCCGAATCGAGATCACGATCCCGAGGCCGCCAAAGTGCCCGGAGGTCGACAGGTTCATCTCCCGGTAGTCCTCCGGGCTCATGAACACGCTGTGCGGGTCGAGGGTGCGGAGCATCCCGTTGCAGGCGGCGTACTCGAGCTCCCTCAGGTCGACGTCCGTGTCGCGCAGCTGCTCCTGGAGGAACGCGAAGACCTCACGCAAGCGAGCGGCCACATCCCAGGGCGCCTGCACGTTGTCGACCCGGAACGCTCGCTCTGCGTCGTAGACGCGCACCTTGACGCTCGGCGATTTCTCATCGTGCAGAATGATCACCTGCGCCACCTCGACCTGGATCAGGTTCAGGGCGGAGAGGAACATCTGCCGCGGATCGATGCGGCTGGGGGTGACGTAGTGCTTGCCGATGGTGTCGAGCGTCGGCATCACCGCCGCGAGCCGGGTCGGCTCGTAGGGGGTGAGCGCACGCCCTGGGTTCGCCACCGCGTGCGCGGCCTCGAACCCGCGCCAGAGCCCTCCGACGCCGAAGGTGAGCGCCAAGTAGGTGGTCGCGCCGAACAGTGTCAGGATCAGGGTCACCCGGGCGATCCGCTCGAGCAGCCGCGTCAGGAGGGGGAGTGGGTTCGTTCGGTTCAAGGGGTATCCGTTCACGCGGGCTGACTGGCGAGGAACTGCCTCGCTACTCCGCGGGCTTGGTCGCCGCCCGTCCCGCCGCCGCGCCGCTCGCCGGCGCGGTGGGGGTCGGCTCCGGGTCCCGGACCTCGACCCCGGGCATGGGCTCGTCCCGCTGGATGGAGTAGCGAACGAGGGCGCGCAACGACCGGTTCCGCTCCACGTTCCCGAGCAGCAGTTTGATGTCCTCGTAGACCGAGGGATCGACCAGGAGGGCGCCCAGGGTGCCGCGGCCCGCGCGCACGTCCGCCACGATGTGCCGGAGATCCGTGCTCATGGCGTTGAGGTTCGCCATCATCGCCGCGGACCCCTCGTCGCCGTAGATGAGGCTCCGGGCCGGACCGTTGCCCTCACGGATCCCCTTCAGGGTGACCGCGACCTCGTCGGCGGCGGCCCCCACCTGCCCGAGCGCCGCCCCCGGTCCATCCCCATAGATGAGGTCGTGGGTGAAGCCAGGCCCCTGCTCGACCCGGGTCATCACCGCGTTCGCGTGGGCCACGGTCCCGCGGAGGTCGCGGGAGGTCTGCTCCAAGCTGCCCACCAGGTTCGAGAGCCGGTCGGCCTCGGCCGGATCGCGGAGCAGACGGCTCACGTAGCCATCGCCCTCGTTCACCTTCTCCAGGATCCCCGCCACCGAGTGGAGGGTGGAGGCGAGGTCGGCGCGGAACCGCTCGTCGGCCAGGGTGCCCGTGGTCGTCTCGAGGTTGCTCATGACCCGGTCGGCCTTTTCGCCGATGGCGCTGACCCGGTCCATCATGGCCTCCAGGCCGCCGCCCTCGGTGCTCTGGATGGGGGCGCCGGGGGGGATCTCCGGCGCGGTCGAGTCCCCGACCGTGATGACGACCATCTTGTCGCCGAGCATGCCCTTGCCGGCGATGGACGCGACACTGTCCTGCCGGATGCGCGTGGCCGCGTCGCGGGCGACCGCGACGGTCACGTACAGCTTCGGGTCGCGGCGCTCGACCGCGTAGTCGACCGCCTTGACGGTGCCGACGTCCACGCCCCCCATGCGCACGGGCGAGCCTGGCTTGAGGCCCTGCACGTCAGAGAAGACGATCGAGTACTGGTGCTTGGCGCGAAAGAGCCCCTGCTCCTGGCCGATGAGCGAGATCACGACGCCCATCGCGGCGAGCGCCACGATCACGAAGGCGCCGACCTTGATCTCCCGGGAGTAAGCCATGGGACAGCCCAATCTTTCACGCAACGCGCGGGGACTGCAACCTGGCTCTCGGGGGGCGGCCGGTAGCGTGCGACCGGCCGCGCCGGCCGCTGCCCCGACGGCCGCGCGGTCAGGCGTTCAGCAGGGTCTCCACGTCCTCCTTCGCCGGCGCGACGCCCTCGATGAAGTCGGTGACCCGCGGATCGGGCGAGGCCCGAAACTCCTCCACCGTCCCGTGCGCGATCAGGCGGCCGGAGTGCACCATCGCCACCCGATCGCTGATGGAAAACGCGCTCTTCATGTCGTGGGTGACCACGATGCTGGTGATGGAGAGCTTGCGCTGCAGGCCCATGATGAGGTGGTTGACGCGGGCCGTGTTGATGGGATCGAGCCCGGTCGTCGGCTCGTCGTACAGGAGGACCTCCGGCTGCACGGCGATGGCGCGCGCCAGCGCCACCCGCTTGCGCATGCCGCCAGAGAGATCCGCGGGGTCCATGGCCTCGATCCCGGGCAGGTCAACCAAGCCCAGCGCCCACTCGACGCGCTCCCGGATCTGATCCCGGCTCATCGAGTAGTGGTAGTGCTCCTCCAGGCCATAAGCGACGTTTTGCCCGACGTTGAGCGAGTCGAACAGGGCGCCGGCCTGGAAGAGCATGGCGATCCGCCGCCGGACCTCCGAGAGCTGGCGCTCCCGCATCCGCGTCACCTCGGCCCCGTCGAACACAATGGAACCGGAGTCGGCCCGGAGCAGCCCGATGAGCATCTTGAGCATCACGCTCTTGCCCACACCGGAGCCGCCGACCACGGTGAGCACCTCGCCGCGCCGCACGTCCAGATCGAGCCCGGTGTAGATGACCTTGGGCCCGAAGCGCTTCCGGACGTTCTTGAACTGGATGAACGTGCTCATGGGGTCGGCTCCCCGCCGGTCGATTCGGCCCCAGAATACCGCCTCGCGCAAGGCGCTCCGCCTCGCGCGGCGGCCGCCGGTCCACCTGTGCCCGTCACCCGCCCGGCTCGACGCCGTCGATTCCGAGCTCGACGACCCCGCCGCCGCGCCACCGGTCCCGGCGCGGCGAGCCCACGACCGATACCGTACCGCGGAGCGCCGCCGCCGCCGCCCCGAGCCCGGGGCCGAAACCCGAGATCCGGCCGCCGTCGGCGAGTCGAAGGTCGAGCTTGAGGTGACCGCCCCGCACCTCGCGCGCGGCGACGACCGTGCCCGTGAAGCGGAACCGGGGAGCGGGGTTGCGCTCCCCGAACGGCTCGAGCCGGTCGAGGTCTCGCAGCAGCCGCGCCGGGTCGTCCCCCGAGCAGGGGATGATTGCCGCCGGCTCGGCCATGGCCACCGGGGCCCGCTCGGCGCAGGCGGCCACGAACGCCTCGCGCAGTTCGTCGAGGCGCTCCGCGCGGACCTCCAGGCCCGCCGCCGCCTGGTGACCGCCGTGACGATCGAGCAGCGACGCGACGGCCGTGACCGCATCGAAAAGGGGGAAACCCCGCGGCCCGCGCACCGACCCGCGGCCCACGCCGCGCTCGTCGAAGCCAATCACCACCACGGGGCGCCCGAGCTCGGCCGCCAGCCGCCCCGCCACGATGCCGACGATCCCCTGCCCCCAGCCGGCGCCGCCGAGGACCAGCGCGCCGCTCTCGCGGTAGCCGCGCCGGTCGATCTCGGCGGTCGCCTCGGCGAGGATCCGATCCTGCTCGGCGCGACGCTCGACGGTGCGCTGCTCGAGCTCCGCCGCGAGGGCCTCGGCCCGCACGGCGTCGGTGGCCAGCAGCAGCTCGAGCGCCGGATCGGGCGATCCGAGGCGCCCGGGGGCGTTCAGACGGGGCGCGATCCGGAAGGCCACGTCCTCGCTGCCGATCGGCAGGTCCGCCCCGAGGGAGGCGCGGGCGGCGAGCGCCCGGAGCCCCGGCCGCGTGGGGGCCCGGAGCCGCGCGAGCCCGGCCCGCACCAGCACGCGGTTGTCGCCGTCGAGGGGCGCCACGTCGGCGATGGTGCCGATGGCGACCAGGTCCAGCGTCTCGCGTAGATCGAGGGTGACCCCGAGCTCGCACCGGAGCGCCGCGGCGAGGGTGAGGGCGAGCCCGCAGGAGGCGAGGCCGTCGTAGGGGAAGGCGCAGTCGGGGCGGTGCGGGTTGAGGAAGGCGTGGACCGGGAGCGGCTCGTCGGGGACCAGGTGATGATCGATGACGATCACGTCCATCCCCTGCCGACCGAGGTCGGCGAGCACGGCGTGATCCGAGGAGCCGCAGTCGCAGGTGACGAGCAGCGTGGGGGCGGCAGCGGCGATCCGGCGCGCCGCCGCCGGCGTCACCCCGTAGCCCCCGTCGAACCGGCTGGCGAGCAGCGGCGCGACCTCCGTGTCGAGGCGCCGCAGGGTGTCCGTGAGCACGGCGGTCGCGGTGATGCCGTCGCAGTCGTAGTCCCCGAAGACCACGACGCGCTCGCCCCGCCGCACCGCGTCCGCGAGGCGCGCGGCGGCCGCCGCACGGCCGGCCATGCCATCCGGCGGGGTGAGGTGGGCCAGCCGTGGCTCCAGGAACCGCGCCGCAGCGGCTGGATCCCCGAGGCCGCGCGTGACCAGGAGCCCGGCCACCGTCGCGCTGAGCCCCGT
>CAYZQO010000026.1:0-62934 GCA_964480725.1 uncultured Polyangiaceae bacterium
TCGGGGATGCAGCGGCCGTCGTCGTCGATGGGGAGCGGGGGCGCGTCGCCGCGCGCGCGGCGTCCCGCCAGCTCCGTGGTCATCGAGCCAGTGTTCGCCGGGTCGTGCCGCTGGGTGGGCCAGGGGCTCACCGCGTCGGCGGGGGCGTCGGTGCGCCAGAGGTGGATCCAGCCGGCGCGGGTAACGACGGCGACCTCGAGTCGCCCGTCCCCGTCGAGATCGCCGACGGCGGGCGCGGCCGCGACCCATTGCCCCGTGCGCTTGGGCCAGCCCTCCGCCTCGCGACCGCAGGCGTCGATGGCGTGCACCAGGTTCCCCTCCGTCCCCACGATCATCTCCGGGTAGTCGTCGCTGGTGAGGTCCGCGATCGCTGCGCCCCCGAGCCAGGTCAGGCCCTCGATCGCGGCGGGGCTTCCCGGCAGCATCTCGCCGGTGCGGCCGCTCCAGAAGGCGAGCAGTTGGGTCGCGGGGCCCTCGCCCCAGCCGCCGCTCGCGACACGCTCGGCGTCGCTCAGCAACGACCCGGTCGCGACGACGTCGAGCACCCCGTCTTGGTCGAGATCCCCGAGCGCCGGGACCGACAGGAGCGGCACCATCGGCGAGCTCGGATCGACGGTCGAGTCGGCGCCAAAGCGGCCGGTGTACTCGATCCCCCGGGCCCCCGTGCGCGGATCGCGGAGCGGCAAGGCCTGGTTGGGGAGATCGCCGGGGAGCTCCTGGTCGCCGGGCGTCGCGGGGAGGATCCAGGGGGGGGTCGCCGTGGTCTGCAGCACCGCGTCGGGTCGCCCGTCGTCGTCGAAGTCCCCCGCCGCCGAGGTCGCGCGGGCGCCCGCGCCCGCGCCGCGCAGCAGCGACCAGGACGGCGGCTCCACGGGCCAATCGTCGAGCGGCGCGGCCGAGGCGCCGTTGCCGCGCCCGTCGATCAGGAAGAAGCGCGCCGTCCCGTCGTCGATGCGCTCGGCTCCGGTGACAAGATCAGGGATCCCGTCGCCAGTGAAGTCGGCGACGGTCGGCGTGCTGAAGGGACCGAGCGCGCTGAGCTCGTCGGGGCTGGCGAGGGTCACCGGCCAGCCCCCCACGGCGGTGCCGTCGCCATGGAGGGCGTGCACCCGCCCGTCGAAGCCGACCACCAGGATCTCGAGCCCCGGCGAGGGGGCGAGGTCGGCGAGGACCGGGCTCGAGAAGAGATCGCGCGGTCGATACGCGGGCTGGCCGGCGCAGGCGCCGGCGCAGGGCCGCTCCACGTCGGGCAGGCGGCGCGGCCATCCCGGTCGGAGCTCGCCCTCGACGTTCACGACGTAGAGCTGCCCCAGACGGCTCGCGACGACCAGGTCGGGCGAGCCATCACCGTCGACGTCCCCGATCGCCGGCAGGGTCGCCACGCTCTCCCGCAGCAGCGCGGGGTTGACCCCGGAGGTGCTCCCGTACGCGGCGCCGCGCGGCTCGCCGTCGGCGGCGGTCTGGAACGGGAAGCCCGCCAGGGGACGGGCCTCGCCCGAGGCGAAGCTCCACGCGTGCACGGCGCCGCTCGTCGTCGCGACGACGAGCTCGGGTAGGCCGTCGCCGTCGAGATCGCCGAGCTGCGGCGCCGCGGCGCCGGCGCCCACGACCGCGCGCGGGAATCCGCGGAACGCGGCGCCGTCGCGCTCGACGGTGAGCGGACGCCGGAGCTCGGCGGTGACGTCGCCCGTGGGATCGCCGTAGTGCGCGGTGGCGGTGACGCGCAGGGTGATGGTCGTCGCCTCCTCGCCGTGCGGGCCGTCCGAGTCGGGTGCGTGCGTGGGGTCGATGGTGCGGGCGTCGAGGCGTGCGAGCGGGGTCCCGTCGCCGCTCACCGTCGTGGCCGCGAGGCCCGTCCGTTCGGCGACGAGCCGGAACGCCGTCGCCTCGGGCTGCACCCCCGGCGCCCACTCGATGCGGTAGTCGTAGGTCCGCGCGCGGCGCGCGCTCACCGTTCCGATCACGTCGATCGCGCTCGCGACTCGATCCGCGCCGAGCACGGCGAAGGGCGGGGGCGACGTCAGGTCGACCTCGGGCGGGATCCGCCCGGCGATGACCGCAGCCACCGCGCGGCTCGCGTTGACCCGACCGAACCCGAAGCGCTGGTCGAACCCGGGTTGCGACCAGGCGAGGCTCGCCGCCAGGCTCCGCGACTCGGCCACGTCCACGTCGTCGGCGGTCGTCGTCAGGAGCTGCAGGAGCTCGCCCGGGGTCACGCGCGGGGCGGTGTCGCCGGCGGCGAGCGATGCCGAGCGCACGAGCCCCGCGATGCCGGCGACCAGGCCCACTCCGTCCGGAGGGCAGGTCCGTGACGGCGCGGAGAGGAGTCGACGTCCGCCGAAGTTGCTGCAGGGGCTCGCGGCGAGGAAGGTCGTCGCCGTGGTGCTATCGGCGCCGGGCCCTCCGAGGGTGATGGCGCCGACCGGCAGCGTGCGGGCGAGCGCGCTGGGGTCCGCCGGGCGACGCGTTCCCTCGCCGCCGGGGCTCGTCACCACCAGGGTCCCCACCGCCCAGGCGTAGTCCACCGCGGCTGCGAGGTGGGGCGAGGTTCCCAGCGTGTCCCGCGCCGCCGCCACCGCGGTGGCGTCCTGGTCGGCGGCGTAGGCGATCGCCTTGCCGAGACGCTGCGGTTCGACGGGCCCGGCTGCTCCGACTCGGAGCGGCAGCAGGCGGCAGGCCGGGCAGGCGCCGGCGCGTCCCTGCCCGTCGTTGGTGGAGGCCAGCGCGGCCAGCGCCTGAGCCGTCCCCGCGCCGATGCCATCCGCGTCGAACGGATCGTTGTCGTCGTCGACGAAGTCCCAGCCGATGAGGTCGTCCCGGTAGCCATTGGAGTCGTCGTCCTGCCCGTTCGCGATGAAGCGCTGGCTCAGCAGATCCTGCGCGTCGAGGACGCCGTTGCCGTTGGCGTCGCCCGGCGGGTCCGCGGTGCGGGGCGCGAGATCGGGGTGCTCGCGGTAGTCGTCGACGGTCAGCACGCCATCGCCGTCGCAGTCGAACCGGTCGACGTCGGGGTTCAGGGGATCGAGCGGCGCGCAGGGGGAGCGATCGGCGTGGAGCGGCGGCGCGGTGGCCGAACGCAGCTCACCGAGGTTGAGGCGCACCCGTCGCACCAGATCGGGCTCGGACCAGTCGATCCCCGTGTCCGCGATCGCGATCACCGCACGCGGGCTGCCGACGGTGTCGATCCAGGCTCGGTCCACGCTCGCCCCCGCGGCGAGCTCGCGGGCGGGGGCCACGGGCACGGGGAGCGATCGCTCCGGGACGAAGGAGTATAGCTCCCATTGTCCCTCCTTCCGCCCCGCCGGGTCCGTGTTGTTCACGTAGCCGAAGTCGGGATCGTTGGGCCAGGTCCCGGGTTGCTCGAGCGACTCGGGCGGCGTCCCCGGCGGCGGCGGCCAGGCCGCGGTGGAGAGCCCCGCGAGGAGCGCCCCCAGCACGCCGCCGAGGGCCCTCCCGCCGCGACGGACGCCGTGGCGCCGCGGGAACCCGGGGGGCGGCCGGGAGCGGGCCAGCGACCGAGCGCGGAAGAGCGACAATCGACCTCGGCGGGCGAGCGGGTCGCGATCAGTTGTTGCCGAAGAGCGCCTGGATCGGCGTGTCGAGTGCGAGCGCGATCTTGTACAGGCTCGAGATGGACGGGCTCGACTCGGCTCGCTCGATCTGGGACAGGAGCGAGATGCTGAGCCCGGTGCGCCGGCTCATCTGCTTGAGCGTCAGCTCCTTCTCCTTGCGCATGGTGCGGATGGTGTCGCCGATGATGCGGTGGAGCTGCTCCTCAGGCGTGCGAGCGAGCCCCTTCTTCTTCATCACTCGCGCCAGGACTTCACGGAACTCGTCCACGTTGAACGGCTTCTTGATGTAGTCGACCGCGTCGAGCTTCATCGAGGCCACGGCGGACTCGAGGTTCGGATGGGCCGTGAACATCACGACCGCGATGTCGGAGTCGATGCTGCGAATCCGTCGCAGCACCTCGATGCCGTCCATCCGGGGCATCATCAGGTCGAGGATGATGACGTGGTAATCGCCGCGTCGGACCTCGTCCTCGACGAGGGTCGGATCGCTCACCGTCTGCACGGCGAAGCCGTCCTTCTCGAGCAGCGTCTGCATGTACTCGCAGATCGCGCGATCGTCGTCGACGATGAGCAAACGAACGGCAGGGACTTCGATTGCCACAGGTTGCCTCCTCGGAAGCCAAGGCCCGCGTTCGAGCCGGCAGGGAATTGCGGCGGGGACCCGTCCGCCGATTGCAGTGACACTAAAAGAAGCACCGGGGAAATGCGACAAAAATCGTTGAATTCCCCCGAGGTGAAATGGGAGTAGGGCGGCCCGCCGGCCCGCTCTCCCTCGGGCCAAGGCGATGACCTCCCTCGATCGAGCGCGCCCGATCGGGAGGCGGCGGAGCCAGGGCGCTTTCAGCCTCGCAGCAGCAGCACCAACAACAGCGTGAGCGTCACGGCCAGTCCCACCGCGAGCACGACCAGGGCGATGGTCATGCGTGCGCGGTCGCGGCGCAGCCGGCGCGCGGGGGCCGTCAGCTCGTCGGCCCGCTCCAGGGCGTAGTTCCGCCGGGGACGCTCGTTCACGACAGGGGGTCGGGCCGAGCGGCGGGGCAGGGGCTGCCCCGAGGCACGCTCGGGCGGCGCGCCGGCGGCGGGTCGGATGGACCCGGGCGGCTCGCTGAGCCCAACGTGGACCCGGCGCACGTCATTTTCGTCATCATCGGCGTCCATCAGGCTGGCGGCCGTCAGCGGTCCGGGTGAGGGGTCGGTCGGCAGGGGGACCGAGGGGCCTTGCAGCGGCGGTGGCGTCTGCGGGCGTCTGGGCAGCGGGGGAGGGCTCCGGAGCTCGTCGCTCGTGGGCCCAGGGCGAGCGGCCGGGGGCGGCGTGGCTGGCAGGCGGGCACGACCGACGCCCAAAGCCAGGGCATGATCGAAGACCTCCGTGCGCGCGTCGTCCTCGGCCCGGTCCGAGGCCCGCGCGGCGGGCCGCGTGGGCGGCGGGGGTGCGCCGGGCGCCGCACCGGGTGCGAACGTGCGACCGGACACCCACCCCGCTGCCGGTTGCGGCGCCCGCGCCGGTTGCGTCGCGGGCCCGGGCACCCGCCGCGCGGCCTTCGGGGGCGGCAGGAGGGCCTCGAGGACCCGGGTTTCGTCGTCGTCGTCGTCGTCGAGGTCCGCGAGCTGGCCGGCTCCGGGAGCGATCCGGGTGACGTCGTCGTCCGCGTCCGGGCCCGAGGCCCCGGGGGCGATCCGAGTGACGTCCTCGTCCGCGTCCGGGCCCGAGGCCCCGGGTTGGGGTAGCGGCGGGGGGCGCTGCAGGCCCATGGCGCGGAAGAACGCGGGAACCGTGGCCAGCGGGCGCCAGATCGTCGTGCCCTCCCGGCAGACCTCCGACTCGAACGGCACCTTGCCGCGCTCGATCCCGAGGACGACGAGGGCGGTCGGGAAGGGTCCCACGGTCGCGCGGCCGTGCACCCGGACCTTCCAGCTCTCCATCGGGGTGGGGGTACCGGTAGCAGGCGAAGCCACAGCCGACTTGCCTCGTACCCCGATGGATCGCGCGCTTCAAGCGCCCGGCCCGGCGTCACGGCGGCCGGGCGACCTCGCGGCCCCCGCTACCCGCTCCGATGGCGGGCTATCGAAGGAGTTGTCGGGGCGGGCAGATTCGAACTGCCGACCTCACGGACCCGAACCGTGCGCGCTACCAAACTGCGCTACGCCCCGAATGGCGTCGTGACACCGCGGTGCCCCGAGGGCGCGCGAGGATGAAACCTCGGGGGGCGCCTGTCAAGCTCGCGCCGGGGTTGCTCGTGGGTCAGACGTGGGGGGGGCCACGGCGGGCAGCGAGCGCCCGGGTCAGCTCCGGCACCGCCACCTCGAAGTCGGCGACCAGGCCGTAGTCGGCGATCTCGAAGATGGGCGCCTCGGGGTCGCGGTCGATGGCCACGATGACGCGCGCGGCGCGGATCCCCGCCAGGTGCTGGATGGCCCCGGATACCCCGACCGCGACGTAGAGCTCGGGCGCGACGATCTTGCCCGTCTGTCCCACCTGGAGATCGCCGGGCGCCCAGCCGCCTTCGCAGGCGGCTCGCGTCGCGCCGATGGCGGCGCCGAGCTCGGCGGCGAGCGGCTCGAGCAGGGGGAAGAAGCGCTCGCGGAGCATCCGTCCTCCCGACACCACGACGCGGGCGTCGGCGAGATCCGGCCGGTCGCTGGCGAACCGCTCGAACGCGAGCACCGCCACGCGGGCGTGCGCCGCCCCTGGCACCACGCGGGGCGCGGGCTCGATAGGGGCGACGTCATCGCCCCGCGGAGGCAGCGGGCGTAGCTCGCTGTGGCGCACGGACACCACCCCGTGCGGCGTCTCCACGCGGCATTGCTCCCAGGCCGCCCCCGCGAAGATCGCGCGCTGGAAGACCAGGGCTCCGTCCTCGGCGGTCACCCCGCTGCAGTCGGCGACGTAGCCGGCGTCGAGGTGGGCCGCGACGCGTGGGAGCAGGTCCTTGCCGAACGCGGTGGCGGCGCCCACGGTCAGATCGTGGCCGGACGCCGCGGCGGCGACGGTGGGCGCGAGGGCCTCCGCGGTGGCTTCCGCGAGGTCCGGGTGGTCGGCGACCAGGACGCGGTCCACGCCGAGCTTCGCCGCCTGCTCGGCCGCGGCCTCGACGCCGTGGCCCAGGACGAGGACGGTGGTCGCGCCGGGGTCGAGCTGGTGGACGCGGTCGGCGAAGGCGACGGCGCTCCCCGTCACGCGGCGCAGCCGGCCCTCGTCGAGCTCGGCGACGACGAGGATGTCCGTCACCGGAGCACCCTCGCCTCGTCCGCCAGCCGTGCGACGAGCTCCCCCACGCTCGCCACCCGCTGGCCCCGTGGACGGGGGGGCGCGACGGCGGCGCGCACGCGCCGGACGCCGAGCCCTGCGGGGGGCACGAGCTCGTCCAGGCGCCGCACCACGAGCGGCTTGTGTTGCGCCTGGCGCGCGGCGAGGAGCGAGGGGAAGCGGACGCCCTCCCCGTACTCGAAGGCGGAGCCGGTGGCGCGGGAGCGCACCGCGCCTGGCCCCACGATGGCCAGATCGACCGTGACGACGGCGGGGAGCTGGACCCGCACGCGCAGCAGGCCGCCGTCGACCTGGCGCTCGACCACGAGCCCGTCGTCGGTTTCGCGGAGGGCCACCGCGAACGACGCTACCGGCCAGTCGAGCAGCGTGCCCAGGCGCTGGCCCACCTGGCCCGAATCGCCGTCCACCGTCTGCTTGCCGAGGAGCACGAGGTCCGGGCGCTCCTCGGTGACCAGTCGCGCGAGTGCCTGGCTCACCAGCCGTCCGTCGAGGGCCTCGTCGGTCACGGTCACCCGGATGGCGCGATCGGCGCCGAGCCCGAGCGCGTTGCGCAAGGAGGCGTCGGCGTCCTCGGGGCCCAGCGTGGCGACGACCACCTCCCCGAGCCGCCGCCGCGGGGCGCGACCGTCCTCGGTCAGGCGGAGCGCCGCCTCGAGGGCGTGCAGATCGAAGGGGTTGATCTGCCAGTCGAGGGCGGTCGTGTCGAGGCCGTCGCCGGCCGCCGTCGCGCGGAGCCGGTCGGCGCGGTCGAGATCGGCGACGCGCTTGAGTGAGAGGAGGATCTTCACGGCCGAGGGCGGGGTGCGGGCGAGGCGCCCGGTGCGGTGCGCGCGAGGCGGAATACCGCGCGGGGTCGGGCGCCGCAACGCCACCGGAGCGCCGTGGCGGGGAGGTCGCCCCTGGGTCGGGCCGCCGCCGCCGCCGGCCCCGGCGACGGGGCTCCCGATTGCCAAAGCCGGTCCGCGGGTTCAGAGTTCGGCGCCTTTACCACCGATGCCCATCACGACTGATTTCTTGGTGCTCGGCAGCGGCATCGCCGGGCTCACCTTCGCTCTTCATGCCGCTGCCCACGGCGAGGTGCTCATCGTCACCAAGCGGCTGCTCGACGACTGCGCGACCGCGCGGGCGCAGGGCGGGGTGGCCGCGGTGCTTTCGGAGCGCGACAGCTTCGAGCAGCACGTCCGGGACACGCTCGAGGCCGGGGCCGGGCTCTGCCACGACATCGTGGTGGAGGTCTGTGTCCGCGAGGGCCCCGCGGCGGTGCGGTGGCTCGGCACGCTCGGGCTCGAGCTGTCGCACGGCGAAGACGGCGAGCTCGACCTCGGTCGCGAGGGCGGTCACTCGCAGCGGCGCGTCGCCCACGCCGGCGACATCACCGGGCGCGAGATAGAAACCGTGCTGGTCGCTGCGGTGCGCGCGCACCCTCGGATCCGCGTGCTCGAGTGGCACACGGCGATCGATCTGGTCACCTGCACGCGCTACGGGAACTCCGACCAGTGCGTGGGCGCCTACGTCCTCGACGAGCGCGGCGCGCGGGTGGAGACGATCCTGGCGCGGGCGACGGTGCTGGCCACGGGCGGCGCCGGCAAAGTCTACCTCTACACCTCCAGTCCGGACGTCTCGAGTGGCGATGGGGTGGCGATGGCGTACCGCGCCGGGGCCGAGGTGGCGAACATGGAATTCTACCAGTTTCATCCCACCGTGCTCTTCGATCCGCGGGCCAAGAACTTCCTCATCAGCGAGGCGCTCCGCGGGGAGGGCGCCGTGTTGCGCCTCCAGAGCGGGGAGGCGTTCATGGCGAAGTACCACCCGCGGGCGGATCTGGCGCCGCGTGACGTCGTCGCGCGGGCGATCGATCACGAGATGAAGCGCACCGGTTCCGATTACGTGCTGCTGGACATCACCGCCAGGAGCCGGGAGTTCATCGCCGGGCGTTTCCCGAACATCTTCGCCGAGTGCCAGCGCTGGGGCTACGATCTCGCCGCGGCCCCCATCCCCGTGGTGCCCGCGGCCCACTACATGTGCGGCGGTGTGACCACCGACATGCGGGGTCGCACCAGCGTCCCCGGGCTGTGGGCGGTGGGAGAGACGGCCTGCACGGGTTTGCATGGGGCGAACCGCCTCGCGTCGAACTCCCTGCTCGAAGGCCTCGTCTTCGCCATCCGGGCCGCCGCCAAGCTAGAGGAAAAGATCGTGGAGCTTCGCGCCGCACCGTTCCTCGAGGTGCCCGAGTGGCAGGTCGGGGAGGCGGTGCCCAGCGACGAGGCCGTGATCGTCTCGCACAACTGGGATGAGCTCCGGCGGCTCATGTGGAACTACGTGGGGATCGTTCGGAGCGACGCCCGGCTGCTCCGCGCGTCCCGGCGCCTCACGGTCCTGCAGGAAGAGATCCGGGACTACTACTGGAAGCACCTGGTCACCCGCGACCTGCTCGAGCTCAGGAACATCGCGACCGTCGCGGATCTCATGGTTTCTTCGGCGATGGCGCGCCGGGAGAGCCGTGGGCTGCATTTCAACCTCGACTGCCCCGCCCTCGCGCCCGAGCTCGCCGTCGACACGGTGGCCAAGCGCGGCGTGGCCCCGCACCTGCGCGGGCGCGGATGACCGACACGCCGCTCTCCGTGGGCGGCGCGGCGCTCTGGTCCGTGGCGGCGGCGGCTCTGCTCGGGCTGGGACTGACCGCGCTGGTCGCGATCGCCCCCGCCGCGGCGCACGACGCGGTGCTGGTCGGCGCGGTGGAGCTCCTGGCGCTGCTCGCGGTCGCGCTCCTTGCGCTCCGCGCCCACACGCCCGAGCGGGAGCTCCGGGATCTCGCCGGCCTCCGCCCCACCGATCCGGCGCTGCCCGCGCTCGGGCTCCTGCTCGGAGCGCTGCTCCAGCTCCCCGCCGCCGCGCTCCATGGGCTGGTGGAGCGCCTGGCGCCGACGCCCCCGGAGGCCTTGGCGCGGCGGGCGCTCCTGCTCGAGGTGAGCGGTCCCGCCGACCTGGTGGGGACGGTCGTCATGGTGGCGTGCCTGGTGCCGCTGGCAGAGGAGCTCTGGACGCGCGGCGTGCTCTTCGGGCTCGTCGCCCCGCGGCAGGGGCGCGTCGTCGCAGTCGCGGTCAGCGTGGGCGCCTTCCTGGTGCTGCACGCCGTTTCCTGGCGCGACCTGCCGACCCTGACCCTGGCCGGCGGGGTGCTCGGCCTGCTGCGGGCCGTGAGCGGATCGCTCTTGCCCGCGCTGGCGCTCCACGTCGCGTTCAACGCCACGGGGGTGCTCTCGCTGGTGACGGGTGCGGCCTCGGCGACGCGCCCGCTCGCGCTGTCACCCGGCGTTGTCGCCCTCGGCTTGCTGGGGATCCTGGCGGCGCTGCTCGCTGCCGGGTGGGTCGCGCGCCGGAGCCGCGTCGCGCGGCAGGCGCGCCTGGGGGACGAGCCGTGAGAGCACCGGGGCGGGTGGTGCTCTGCCTGCCGGGAGGCGGCGCCACGGGCGCCATGTACCAGATCGGCGCGCTGGCAGCGCTCGAGGACGCGCTGGAGGGCTTCGACGCGAATGGGCTACACGCCTACGTCGGGGCGTCGAGTGGCGCCAGCGTCGCGGCAGCGCTGGCCGGGGGGCGGCGGGTCCAGCGCATCTACCGCGCGTTCCTCGACCCGTCCGACAACTACTTCCCGCTCGAGCGCGACCACCTGTACCGGACCGACTGGGACGAGTGGCGGCGCGTCATCGCGACGGGGAGTAGTGCGCTCCGCCGGGGGACCCGCAGCATGCTGCTGCGGGCCACGCCGCCGAGCCCGGCGGTCCTCTGGGAGGAGCTCGATCGTTTCAACGACTCCCTCCCGGCGGGGGTGTTCTCGCTCGACGCCTACGAGCGGTTCCTCGCCGCCTTCTTCGAGCGACGGGGCGTCCCCAACACCTTCTCGGCGCTGCCGCGCCCGTTGCGCGTGGTGAGCCACGAGCTCGACTCGGGAGCGCTCACGGTCTTCGGCGCGGAGCCGCACCACCACGTCCCGGTGAGCCGAGCCTGCATCGCTTCGATGGCGCTGCCCCCGCTGTTCTCGCCCGTCCGCATCGGGGATCGGCACTACGTGGACGCGGGTGCGGCCCAGGTCGCTCACCTGGACGTGGCCCTCGGCGAGGGGGCCGACGCGCTCGTGGTGGTAAACCCCATGGTTCCCGTCCGCGCGACCACGGTACCGACCGGGCACGGGCACCGCACGAGCGTCCGCGACAAGGGGGCCGTCTGGGTCATGCACCAGGTGCTCCGGATGGGGATCCACGAGGCGATGCGGGAGGCCTGCCGGCGGATCACCGCGACGGTGCCGGTGCTCCTCGTCGAACCGGATCCGATGGACGGGATCCTGTTCATGTACAGCCCGGCCAGCTTCGCGGCGCGGCGGAGCATCCTCGAGCACGCCTACCGGACGACGCGAAGCCGCGTCGCCACCTGGGTCGCCGATGGCCACGCCGCCCTGGTCACCGGGGGTTACCAGCTCCGGGCGCCGGAGGCGGAGGGGGGGCGGCGTGGGTCGGAGGTGCCGCCGTCGCGGGGCGGAGTCGAGCGGTGACGGGGTGGGGAGAGGGTTCGGGGCGGGGAGAGGGTTCGGGGCGGGGAGAGGGTTCGGGGCGGGGAGAGGGTCCGGGGCGGGGAGAGGGTCCGGGGCGGGGAGAGGGTCCGGGGCGGGGAGAGGGTCCGGATCCGGGAGCGGTGGTGCGGGGTGGCGCGGGGGGGGGCTCGCGTTAGGATGCGCCGCGTGGCGTCGCGCCGGCTCGTGACCTCTGCCATCCTGCTCGTCGGGTGGCTCGCGGCCGGCTGTCAGCGGCCATACCGGGTGGGGGAATACGTGCTCGTGCAGTGGGAGGAGGGCGGCCCCGCCTACCCGGCGTACGTCGTCGAGGTGCGGAGTCGGACTCGTTTTCGCGTTCACTTCGACGGCTACGAGACGCGCTGGGACGAGGAGGTGGGGATCGAGCGCATCGTCGGGCGGGTGCAGGGGCCGGTGGCGCCGCCGCCCCCGCCGGTGAAGGTCGCCGCCGCCGCGGGGATCCCACCGCACCCGAGCAGCTCCGCCGCGACGGCGGCCCCCTACCGGGTCGGCGACCGGGTGCGGGTGACCTGGCGCGGCTCGCCGTACTCCGCGACCATCATCGAGGTCGTCGCGCCCGACCGCTTCGTGGTGCACTACGAGGGGCACGAGTCGGCCTGGGACGAGACGATCCACATCGATCGAATCGTCACCCAGTACTGAGCCCCCTCGGCGCGGGGGCGATCGCCGCGGCGCCGGCCGCTCGATCAGCGCTCGCCCGGCATGCGCCCGGTCGCTCGCCAGGCGATGGCGAGCCGGCCGCGCTCCTCGGGCGTGAGCAGGTCCGGGCACGCGTCGACCCAGGCCCAGGCGCGGCGTAGCCAGCGGTCGGCCGCGACCAGATCGCCCACGGCGAGGTGGGCGAGGCCGCGCTCGAGGCAGTAGCGGGCGCGCCAGCGGGGAGCGCGCGCGTCGAGGCGGCCCTCGAGCGCCACGAGCTCCGCCAGCGCCTCGGGGATGCGCGCCTCCTCGGCGGCGTGAACGGCGCGGCCCAGGCGGGGACCGCCGCAGGCGGCGAGTCCGGTGGCCAGCGTCAGGAGTCCGGCGGCCGCCAGGGGGGAGCGCATGACCCCGGGTCGTCCACCCGAGACCACCGGTTGCGGGGTGCCCCCCCCGTGTGCACGGTCGCCCGCGCTTCCGCAGCGAGCGGTGCTCGCTTACGCTCCTCGCCCGATGGACCCGGCCTCGCAGAACCTGGCGGCGAACGTCCGACGATTGCGCGAGGCGCGCGGGCTCACTCAGCGGGACCTCGCCGAGCTCTCCGGGGTTCCGCGCCCCACCCTCGCGCACATCGAGTCCGGGGAGGCGAACCCGACGCTGCACGTCCTCGTCAAGGTCGCGGCGGCTCTCGCCAGTCCCATCGAGGGACTGATCGCCGACCCGGGGGCGCCGGTGCGCCGGATCCCGCGGGGATCGCTGCCCGCGCGTGCCCGCGGTGGCGTCGTCGTGCGAGACCTCATCCCCGACCCCGTGCCGGGGCTGAGCTTCGACCGGAGCGAGCTCGCGCCGGGCGCCCGGTGCCGTCTGACCCCGGGGGGGGCCGGGATCCGCCGCTTCATCACCTGCGAGCGCGGCACCCTGGAGGTCGAGGCCGGGGAGGAGCGCTGGGGGCTCGGGAGCGGCGACCTGCTCGTTGCGGGGGGCGAGGTGGCGCTCACGGTGGCGAACGCGGGGCGCGGCACCGTCGCCGTCTACACCGTGTCCGCGCCCGTCCTCAATCGTTGAGGCCGCCCCGGCGCGGATCGTGGCACGGACCGGCGCGACTTGCGTGGGGCCCCCGTTCGCGATAGGCCGCGGCGCCCGATGCCGATCAACCCGCGCGAACACATCCGAAACGTCGCCATCATCGCCCACGTCGATCACGGCAAGACGACGCTCGTTGACGCCATGCTGCGTCAGACGGGTGTGTTCCGCGACAACGAGATTGTCGAGGAGCGGGTGATGGACTCGAACGAGCTCGAGCGCGAACGCGGGATCACCATCCTCGCCAAGCACGCCAGCGTTCGGTACCAGGACACCCTCATCAACATCATCGACACGCCCGGGCACTCCGATTTCGGCGGTGAGGTGGAGCGGACCGTGAAGATGGCCGACGGGGCCATCCTGCTGGTCGACGCGGCGGAGGGCCCGCTCCCGCAGACGCGCTTCGTGCTCAAGAAGGCGATCGAGCTCGGGCTGCCGATCCTGGTCGTGATCAACAAGATCGACCGCAGCGACGCCCGGCCCGACGACGTCCTGAGCGAGGTCTTCGACCTGTTCTGCGATCTCGAGGCGAGCGACGCGCAGGCGGACTTCCCCGTGCTCTATGCCATCGGCAAGCAGGGCATCGCGCGCCGGTCGCTCGACGACGGCGGCCAGGACCTCGAGCCGCTCTTCGCCGACATCGTCCAGCGCGTTCCGCCGCCGCGCGGCGAAGCCGATGGCCCGCTGCAGATGCTGGTCCACAACATCGAGCACGACGACTACGTGGGCCGGCTCGGGATCTGCAAGATCACCCGGGGCCAGGTGACGCACGGGCAGCTGGTCACCGTGCTGGCGGAGTCCGGCGCGACCCCGCAGAAGGTGTCCGCGCTCTTCCAGTTCGAGGCCATGCGGCGCGTGCGCGCCGAGGTCGTGGGAGTGGGGGACATCGTCGCCGTGGCCGGCACCGCCGACCTGCAGATCGGCGACACCGTCGCGGCGCCCGAGGCGCCGGTCGCGCTGCCGCGGATCACCGTCGAGGAGCCGACCATCAAGGTCAGCTTCCTGGTGAATACCTCGCCCTTCGCGGGCCGGGTGGGCCGCTGGGTCACCTCGCGTCATGTCCGCGACCGGCTCTACCGCGAGTCCCGGCGCAACCTCGCGCTGCGCGTCGAGGACACCGCCGAGCCCGACGCTTTCGCCGTCTTCGGACGCGGCGAGCTGATGCTCGCGATCCTGGCGGAGACCATGCGCCGCGAGGGGTACGAGTTCGCGGTCGGGATGCCCGAGGTCGTGACCCGGACGATCGACGGTCAGCGTTGCGAGCCGGTGGAGCGCGTCGTCGTGGACGTCCCCGAGGAGTACGTCGGCGCCGTGACCACGCGGCTCGGCGAGCGCCGGGGCCAGATGGTCAAGATGAGCAACCTGGGCTTCGGCCGGGCGCGGATCGAGTACCGCGTGGCGTCCCGGGGGCTCATCGGATTCCGCTCGTCCTTCCTGACCGAGACGCGGGGGACGGGCCTGCTGAACACGCTGTTCGACGGCTGGCAGCCCTACTCGGGGCCCATGCTTCGGCGCACGAACGGCGCCATCGTCGCCGATCGGCAGGGGCGCGCGACCCCCTACGCGCTCTTCCACCTGCAGCCGCGCGGCGTGCTCTTCATCGACCCGGGGATCGACGTCTACGAGGGCATGATCATCGGCGAGCACAACCGCCAGAACGATCTCGATGTGAACGTGACGCGCGAGAAGAAGCTCACCAACATCCGCGCAGCGGGTCGGGACGAGAACGTGATCCTGGCGCCCGCGCGGCTGCTCACCATCGAAACCGCGATGGATTTCATCGATCGGGACGAGGTGGTGGAGGTGACCCCCGACGCCGTCCGGGTGCGCAAGCGAGTCCTCGACGGCAATCGACGCCCGCGGCGTGACGCCGAACGGCTCGACTGACGGCGGAGTACCGGCGCGGGCGCGCTGGCGGGGGGCCGGATGAACCCGGGCCGACCGGGCGTCCGGGGGCGGGTCGAAGGCCGGCTCGTTGGCTGAATCGAATCTCCTTGTTTCTGGGTTGCCCCGTCGACTAGTCAACCAGGGACTCTCGCGGCGCGGCGCCGCCGTGCTCGCCGTCTCCTTTCAGCCCTGGGCTCGTCCTCGTCCATCATGGTTGGCTTTCGCATCACAGGCTCAGGGCGCTACCTGCCGGGTCGCCCCTACACGAACCAGGACCTCGCGCGCGTCATGGACACCAGTGACGACTGGGTCCGCCAGCGCACGGGGATCGAACAGCGGCATTTCTGTCCCGAGGGGCAGGGCGCGTCCGACCTCGCGGTCGAGGCGGCCAAGCTGGCGCTCGCGGACGCCGGTCGGGCGCCGTCGGATCTGGACTACATCCTGTTCAACACCATGACCCCGGACTATTTCTTCCCGGGGTCGGGGCCGCTGCTCGGCGCCGCGCTCGGGTGTCCGGGCGTCCCCGCTCTCGATCTCCGGACCCAGTGTGCCGCGACGCTCTTCAGCCTCCAGATCGCCGACAGTCTCATGAGGAGCGGCGTCGCGCGGACGGTGCTCGTGGTCGGCGCCGAGGCTCAGGCGGGGTTCATGCCGTGGAACGACTGGGCCGCCCTCGAGCCGGGTGGGCCCGCGCCGAGCCCGGAGGACTTCGATCGCGCGACCCGGCACCGCGGCTACGCCGTCATCTTCGGCGACGGGGCGGGGGCGCTGCTGCTCGAGCGGTGCGAGGACGGCGCCGGCCTGCTCAGCATCGACGTTCACACCGATGGGCGGTACCTGGAGCAGCTCTTCATCCCCGCGGGGTACCGGAGCCGGCCCTACGTGAGCGCCGGCACCATCCAGCGCGAGGAGTACCTGCCCCGGATGGAGGGGCGCGACGTCTTCAAGCACGCCGTGACCAAGCTCCCGGCGTCGATCCGCAAGGCCTGCGGGGACGCGGGGGTGACCCTCGAGCAGGTGGACTGGTTCATCGCCCACCAGGCGAACGACCGCATCAACGATTCCATCCGCGAGCGGGTCGGCGTCCCGGCGGAGAAGGTGCCGTCGAACATCGCCCGCTACGGCAACACCTCGACCGCGACCATCCCCATCCTGATGGATGAGATGCGGCGGGACGGTCGGCTGAAGCCCGGGCAGATCGTGTGCGTGCTCGCGCTCGGCGCGGGGCTGCACTGGGGCGCCGCCGTCCTCCGCGTCTAGCCCGGACGATGCCGTGCCCGCTCGGTGGCACGAGCGCCAGTGGTGGAGCGCGGCGGGGGCGCGTCACCAGCCGGGGGACTCGGCGAGGTCGTCGGCGGCCGGGCGGTCGCGTCGCGTGGCGGCGAGCTCCGAGGCGATGCGGGAAACGAGCTGCTGGGTGGTCGCGCGCTCGAGCGCCGAGATGGCGACGGCGCCGGGCTCCCGTGCCAGCGCCACCCCGCTCGCCAGCGGGAGCCGATCGATCTTGTTGTAGACGACCAGCCGCGGCAGCCGGTCGATGTCGAGTCGTTCCAGGACCTCGGCGGTCGTGCGCAGGTGCTCGTCGAACTCGGGGTCCGAGGCGTCGACGACCTCGAGCAGGAGGTCAGCGTCCGCGGCCTCCTCGAAGGTAGCGCGGAAGGCCGCGAAGAGATCCTTGGGCATGTCGCGGATGAACCCGACCGTGTCGGTGAGGATGCACTCGGCGCCACCCCCCAGCCGCAGCCGGCGCGCCCGCGTGTCCAGGGTGGCGAAGAGCCGGTCCTCCGCCAGCACGCCGGCGGAGGTCAGCGTGTTCAGGAGCGTGCTTTTCCCGGCGTTGGTGTAGCCCACGATGGCCACCACGGGGATCGTGTCGCGCGATCGCTGCCGGCGTCGCTCTGCGCGCTGCCGGACGAGGGTCTTCAGCTCCCGCTCCAGGCGGGAGAGCCGCTCGCGGGCGCGGCGGCGGCCGATCTCCAGCGTCGTCTCGCCGGGGCCGCGGCCGCCAATCCCGCCGGTGAGGCGGCTCAGGGCGTCGTCCTTCGTCCCCAGGCGGGGCAGGGTGTACTTGAGCTGGGCGAGCTCCACCTGCAGCTTTCCGTCCCGCGTCTCTGCCCGCTGGGCAAAGATGTCAAGGATGAGCTGCGAGCGGTCGAGCACCTTGAGGTCGGTCTGGGTGGCGATCCCGCTCGCCTGCGCCGGGGTGAGATCGTGGTCGAAGATGAGCGTCTCGGCGCCGAGATCGATGGCATGAAGCACGATCTCGTCGAGCTTGCCCTTGCCCACGACGAGCTTGGGGTCGAGGTGGTCGCGGAGCTGGATGACCCGATCGGCGACCTCGACGCCGGCGGTTTCGGCCAGGCTGGCGAGCTCCGTGAGGCGGGCCTCGGCGCGGCGCGCGGCGCCGACGCCACGCTTGGCACCGACGTGGACCAGGATGGCGCGGCCGTCCTTGGCCGTCGCGACGCGTGTGCGCGCGCGGCGCGCGAACTCCGCCTCGAGCGACGCGATGAGCTCGCCGAAGTTCGGCTGGGGGCGGCCGTGGGGCACGGGGCCCACCACTTCGTGCGAGCTGTCCCCCTCCTCGCGAGAGGGGACGTTGTATGCCCAGGTGAGCGACCGCGGGTCGCCGTCGGGGGACAGGATGATCGCCGCCACCAGATCCAGGCGCAGGCGCGTCAGGTCGACCAGATCGTCGCGGGTGAGGGGCTCGCCGAAGAGGTGCGTGTGCACCAGCCTCAGGGCGCGGAAGCGTCCCCGCGCGGCGCGCAGGCGCCCGATGTCCGGCAAGAAGACCCGGGTCGCGTCCCCGACCACGACGTAGTCGACCGCGCCGGAGCGGTGCACGAGCGCTCCCACCTGCCGCTTCGTCTCCCGCGAGGCGTCCGCCAACGACCGGATGAGCTCCAGCGTCGCGATCTGATCGAGGGGGACCCGGCGACGGTAGATGCGCTCGAGCGTGCGCGCGGCGCTGGGCGAGAGGCCCTGGGTGTTGCCGAAGAGCTCTGGCATCCGAGTGGCCGTGGCGGCCGACGCCGGAAGTCTAGCCGCCCGCCCCCGGGGCGTCGAGCCAGTCTGCTACCCGGACCACCCGCCCCTCGACGCGAGCCTGCTCGGCGGCGAACACGGTGAGGTGCGTCTCTAGCGTCTCGGCCGCGCCGGAGGCGAGCCCCGACGGATCGCCGTCGCGCACGGCGCCGAGGAACGCGCGCATCAGCGCCGCGTCGCCGCCGCCGTGGTTCCCCGCCGCGGGCACCACCTCCACGGTGCGCCGATCGGTGACGAAGTCGTGGTGTTCTAAGCGGTCACCGTCGCCCACCAGCCACCCCCGGCTCCCGAACAGGATCGAGCGCCGCCCGGCGAACGGCGTGAACGCACTCAGGGTGAAGGTCGCCGTACGCCCCCCGCGGTGCTCGAGGGTCACCACCTGCTGATCGGGGACGTCGTTGTCGCACGCGTAGACGCAGCGCCCGTAGGGGCCCTCCCGGAGCGCCTGCTCGACGCCGGCGACGGTGCGGTCGTGGCCGAGCACGGACACCGGCCAGTCGAGGTCCCCGGCGCGCGCTCGCTCGCGGTAGATTCGGAGCGCAGAGTACGGGCAAGCGCGCTCGAGGGCGCAGTCGACGCAGCGATCCGCGGCGCCCGGCGGCCGTGACTCGGGACGGAAATGGAGCCGAGCGCCGAAGCTCGTGACGCGCTCGCAGGGGACGCCCAGCACGTAGCGGATCCAGTCGATGTCGTGGCAGCTCTTCGCCATCAGGACAGAATTGCCGAGCTCGGCGCGGCGCCAGTTGCCGCGGACGTAGGCGTGAGCGAAGTGCCACCACCCGACCGGCTCGAGGTGGGAGACGCCCACCAGGTCACCGATGGCCCCGTTGGCGACGAGTTGCCGCAGCCGTCGCGTGTGCGGCGTGTAGCGCAGCACGTGGCACACAGCGAAGATCACCCCCGCGCGCTCGACCGCCCGCACGACAGCGCGGCACTCGGCGGCCGTGGGGGCCATCGGTTTCTCGAGCAGCACGTGCCACCCCGCTTCGGCGAAGGCGATCGCGGGGGCGGCGTGCTCCCGGTCGGGGGTGGCGATCAGCACGGCCTCGGCCGAGCGCCCGCCGTCGAGCGCGGCGCGCCAGTCCGAGAAGCGACGGCCCGCCGGCAGCCCCGCCGCGTCCCCGAGGCGGTCCCGGGCGCGGGGGTCCGGGTCCGCGACCGCCGCCACGCTCCCCTCGGCGGGGTGCGCCAGGAGGTACCGAGCGTAGGCCGCGCCGCGGTCCCCGGCGCCCACGACCAGGACGGACGGCGGCGGGGCTCCCACGCGGGGCATCGAGGGGCTCTCTCTGCCGCTTTCCGCGCGGCAAGTCCAGCTCCGGGGCCCGGAGTGCTCGACGTCGGCCGCGCCCTCGGTATGCTGCGCGCCGCCCCTGCACCCCGGAGGCCATCGATCCGTGCCGCTCCTCATCACCCTCGACCTGGAAGGCGTCCTGCTCCCGGAGGTCTGGATCGCGTTCGCGGAGGCGACGGGCATCGCCGAGCTCCGTCGGACCACGCGGGACGAGCCTGACTACGACCTGTTGATGCGTGGCCGCCTGCAGATCCTGGATCGGCGCGGGCTGAAGCTGGCCGACATCCAGCGCGTCATCGCCACCATCGACCCGCTGCCGGGGGCGATCGAATTCTTGGACCGGCTGCGTTCGACCACCCAGGTCGTGATCCTGAGCGACACGTTCGCCGAATTTGCGGCCCCGCTGATGCGCAAGCTCGCGCACCCGACCATCTTCTGCCACGAGCTCGTGGTGGAGCCCGACGGTCGCGTCTCCGGTTATCGGTTGCGCATCCCGGACAGCAAGCGGCGGGCGGTGGAGGCCCTCCGCGGCATCGGCTACCGGGTCCACTCGGCGGGTGACAGCTACAACGACACCACCATGCTGACCGCCGCGGATCGGGGGGTGCTGTTCCGCTGCCCCGACACCGTGGCCCAGGAGTTCCCGCAGTTTGCCCGGACCCGCACCTACGAGGAGCTGTGGGGGGCACTGATGGACTGACCCGGCTGGCGTGGCGGTGGGCCGGCGGCTAGCGCCTCCGCCCGGTCGCGGCGCTGCCGAGCGCGGAAAGGGAGCAGCAGTCATGAGCGTGGCGCGAGGAGGTCGCTTGCCCGCCGCCGTCGACGCGGCGATGGCGCGGCTCAACACGAGCGTGGACGTCGACCGGGAGCTGTGGCGGGAGGACATCGCGGGGTCCATCGCGCATGCGCGGGGGCTGGCGCTCGCCGGCGTCATCACCGACGGGGAGGCCGGCGAGCTCGCGCGGGGGCTCGAGCAGGTGGCCGACGAGATCGAGCGCGGCGACCTGCGCTGGGATCCGGCGCTCGAGGACGTTCACATGAACATCGAGGCCCGGCTCACCGCGATCGTCGGACCGGTCGGCGGCAAGCTGCACACGGGGCGCTCGCGGAACGATCAGGTCGCCACGGATCTGCGCCTGTACGTACGGCGGCGGGGCCGCGAGATCGTGGAGGCCATCGGGGGGCTGGCGTCCGTGATCCTGGCGCGCGCGGAGGGGGAGCTGGACACGCTGATGCCAGCGTACACGCACCTGCAGCGCGGGCAGCCGAGCCGCCTGTCGCATCACCTCCTGGCCTGGCAGGAGATGCTGTGGCGCGACCGGGGTCGGATGCAGGACGCCATCGGGCGCCTCAACGAGTGCCCGCTCGGCGCGGGGGCCGCGGCGGGGACGGGATTCCCGCTGCAGCGCGAGGCGGTCGCGAAGTTGCTCGGGTTCGACGCGCCGACGAGGAACTCGCTCGACGCCACCGCGAGCCGCGATTTCTTGATGGAGGTGGCGGCGGCGATCGCCATCCTCGGCGTCCACCTCTCGCGGATCGGCGAGGAGTTGGTGATCTGGTCGAGCCAGGAATTCGGGTTCGTGGAGCTCGCCGACGCCTTCACGACCAGCTCCTCCATGATGCCTCAGAAGAAGAACCCCGACGTCGCGGAGCTGGTGCGCGGCCAGAGCGCGCGCACCATCGGCGCGGTGACGGCGCTCCTGGTGCTGGAGAAGGGGCTCTGCCTGGGGTACGGCCGGGACCTGCAGGAGGACAAGCGCCCGATCCTCGATGCGTGCGACAGCGCGGTCGTTTGCCTGCGTGCCCTCGAGGGCGCGCTCGGCTCGGCGCGTTTTTCGCGCGAGAGGATGCGGGCGGCGCTGCTGCGGGGCCACCTCTGCGCGACCGATCTCGCGGACTTCCTGGTGGGCGAGGGAATGCCGTTCCGCGAGGCGCACCACGCGGTCGGCGGGCTGGTGCGCCGCGCCGAACAGCTCGGGGTCGAGCTCGGCGAGCTGCCTCGGACGGAGCTCGAGGCCGTGCACCCCAGTCTCGGCACACCGGCTGTCCGCGACGTGCTCGATCCCACCCGGGCCGTCGAGCGGCGGGATCTGCTCGGGGGTCCGGCCCGTGGCCGCGTCGAGGCGGCCATCGCGGCGGCGCGGCGCGCCTGGCAGGCAGCGGAGCGCTGAGCGCGCGGGGGGGAGCGGTCTTGGGGGGTGCGCCGCGGGGGCAAGGTGCGATAGGGTTTCAGCGTGGTCCTCTCTGACCACCTTCGGCGTCGGCCGGCGGCCTCGGTGAGCTGGGCTCGGCGCCACCCCCGCGGAACCCCACTGTGCAGCTCGACTTCTCCGCTCGTGAGCTGACCATCAAGCTCGTCTATTACGGCCCCGCGCTCAGCGGGAAGACGACCAACCTTCAGGCGCTGCACGAGGCGGCGGACGACAAGACGGCCGGGCGTTTGATGACGCTCGAGACGCGGGACGACCGGACGCTCTTCTTCGATCTGCTACCCCTCGCGTTCCGGGACGCGGGGGGGCTGGCGGTGCGTCTCAAGGTGTTCACCGTTCCCGGTCAGGTGATCCATGCCTCGACGCGGCGGCTCGTCGTGCAGGGCGCCGACGGCATCGCGTTCATCGCCGACTCCCAGGTGGCCGAGACCCAGAACAACGCGGTTTCCTTCTCGGATCTGAAGGAGAACCTCAAGGCGCACGGCATCAATCTGAAGCACATGCCGGTCGTCATCCAGTTCAACAAGCGGGACTTGCCCGGGATCCGCACCGAGGCGGAGATCGCGGAGAGCTCCCGGCAGGGGCGGGAAGCGGTCTTCCTCGCCGTCGCGACCGAGGGGATCGGGGTCGTCGAGAGCTTCCTCGGGTTGCTCCACCTGACGTGGATGTCCCTGGAGCGGGCCCACGGCCTGAGCGGCAAGTTCGGGTTCGACACCGCGCGCTTCATGGCCCAGGTCGCCCGGAGCCTCGGGCAGGAGCGCCCGGTCGCGGAGATCCTGGCGAGCTGCGTCGGCGGCAGGATCGATCCGTTGGTCGTGGCGGAGGGGCCCCGATGACCGACGGACTCCGGCTCGAGAGCCTCGACGAGCTGACCCTCGGGCGGGGGGCGACCCTGGAAGCCCTGGTCGACCGGAGCGCCCTGGGCGAGCTCGCGACGAGCTTCTACGAGCTGTTCCGGGTGCCGCTGCGGCTCTTCAGCGCCGAGGGCCGCATCCTGGCCGACGCGAGCCACCCTGAGCCACTCTACGTCTACCTCGACTCCCTCGGGCAGGCGCGACGGATGCTCGCGGAGGAGATCTCCACCGTGAAGGCGGCCGACCCCGGGGTGGACGGGGACCTGGTCATCCCCTCGGTGACCGGCGGCGTCTATCGCGTGGTCGCGATCAGCTACGACGGTCGCCAGCTTGGGCGCATCGTCTTCGGCCCCTTCCTCCCGCTCGCCGTCCGGGAGCCCCCGGCCTCCCTGCTCGGGATCGATCCGGAGCTCGACGCGGAGCTGGCCGCGAGCCTCCTCGCGAAGATGCCACGGGCCCGGCAGGAGACGGTGGGGCAGATCGCGAGCCACCTGCAGCGAACGCTCGATCTCATCCTGTTCAGCGGGCACAAGGCCTTGCTCACCAGCAAGATGCACCTGGCGAGCGTGCGCGAGAGCTACCGGGAGCTCGAGACCAAGAGTCAGCACCTGCAGGAGGCCTACGATCGGCTCAAGGAGCTCGACCGCCTGAAGAGCAACTTCTTGGCCACGGTGTCGCACGAGCTTCGGACGCCGCTCACCTCGATCATCGGTTACAGCGAGATGCTGGTCGAGGGGATCGGCGGAGAGCTCACGGCGGATCAGCTCGAGTTCGTCACCACCATCCGCGAGAAGGGTGACCAGCTCCTGGAGCTCATCAAGGGGCTGCTCGATCTGTCCAAGCTCGAGAGCGGAACGATGCGCTTCCGGCGGGAGGCGGTGGACCTCACCGCGGTGGTGACCGACGTGTTGACAACGTTGGCGCCGACCGCTCGCAAGAAGGCCGTGACCCTCGAGGTCACCGCGACGCCGGGCCCGCACGCGGTGTGGGGCGACGACGAGCGCCTGCGGCAGGTCTTCCTCAACCTCGCCGAGAACGCGATCAAGTTCACCCCGACGGGCGGGACCGTCACCCTCGCCATCGGCAGCGGGGCGCTCGACGCGGGAGATGGTGAGGAGGGTGGGCACGTCCTCTTCTCCGGGGCGATGCCCGCCGTGGAGGTCCGGGTCATCGATACCGGGATCGGTATCCCGGAGTCGGAGCGCGCGAAGGTGTTCGAGGCCTTCTACCAGGTCGACTCGAGCTCGACGCGTGAGCAGGGGGGGACAGGGCTCGGGCTGTCGATCGTCAAGCGCCTGGTCGAGAACCACCAGGGGCGCATTCGGATCGAGGGGAACGTCCCTCAGGGGGCCGTCTTCGTGGTCACGCTGCCGTCGCACTCGGCGAGGGTGGGGTGACGAGACCGGCGCCCGCCCGGCGGCGCGCCGCTCCCGCCAGGGCCGTCGAGGAGCGCGCGGCGATCGCCTGCCTCGAGCGCCTCTTCGGCGCGACCGGGCCGGAGGTCGAGCTCGGGATCGGCGACGACGCTGCCATCCTCCGCTGGGCGGGTGATCGAGTCGTGTGGACCGTGGACGCCTGCGTCGAGGGCGTCCATTTCGACCGGGGCTGGCTCGCGCTCGGCGACGTCGGGTGGCGCTCGTTCCACGCGGCCCTCAGTGACCTGGGGGCGATGGGCGCGCGTCCCGTCGCCGCGCTGTCGAGCCTCGTGCTCCCCGCCGGGACCACTCGCGCGGACCTCGTCGCGCTCGGCCGCGGTCAGGCCGCCGCGGCGAGATCGCTCGGGTGTCCCATCGTGGGCGGGAATGTCTCCAACGGCGACGTGCTGTCGGTGACCACGACCGCCATCGGCGCTGTGCGCCGTGGGCTCACCCGGAGTGGCGCCCGGCCCGGAGACGGAGTCTGGCTGCTCGGGGACGTCGGCCTGGCCGCGGCTGGGCTCCGGCTCCTGCGCGACGGGTCCGAGGCGTGGCGCTCCGCTCGTGCGGGGGCGGCTTGCGTGCGGGCGTGGCGCCGCCCGCGCGCCCGGGTAGCGGAGGGGCTCGAGATCGGCCGGGTCGCCACCGCCGCCATCGACGTCTCTGACGGGCTCGGCGGCGACGTCGGCCAGCTCGCGAGCGCGAGCGGCGTGCGTGTCGTGCTCGACGAGGCGGCGCTCCGCCGCACGCTCCGCCCGGAGCTCGTCGCCGTGAGCGCAGCCATCGGCCTCGATCCGCTCGCGCTCGCGCTCGAGGGCGGCGAGGACTACGCGCTGGTCGTCACGACGAGGCGGCGCTGCCCGCACCCGGCGAGCTTTCCGATCGGACGCGTCGAGGCGGGCCGGGGAGCCTTCCTCGCCCGCCCCGAAGGCACGCTGCGGCGGCTTGGCCCCGGCTTCGAGCACGGCTCCCGCCCCGGCGCGACGCGCACGCCCTGACGGCAGCGCACGGCGCCGTGTGCGACGAGCTTGGGGGGCCGTCGCCGAGGTGTGGCAGGCCCCCCTTCCGCTCCGCGCTCAGAAGCAGGCTGCCGGCAGCGTGCCGCCGCCGAGCGCAGCGCGGATCCCGCTCATCGCCGCGCCCCGGTCCGCACCGGAGGCGACCGCCGCGTCGCAAGCGCCCGCCGCGGCCATCATGTACGCCTTCATCGGCTCGGGGGCGCCGGCGGCGTTCTGCTTGAGGGCGGCGCAGCAGTTCTTCAGGCTCTGCGCGGGCGCCCCGGTGCCCCTGGGCTTCTCGGCGTCGGTGCCCGCGTCCACCTCTTCCTGGAAGGTGAGGACCGTCGGCGCCACCACCGTGGGCTCTGCCGTGGCAGACGGCATGGGCGGCGGCTCCTCGTCCTTCTTGCACATGCTTCCCATGAGGCCGAAGGAGAGCAGCAGGCCGAACGCGACGTGGGCGGCGGTACTGGTGAACGGCGAACGATCGATCATCGCGTTTCTCCGAGCGGGCCGAGCCCGCGACGACAGGACGACGAGAAATGGGGGTACGGTTGGGTCTTGGCCCTCCGCGGTCCCGGAACCCCACCCGGTACGGGTCAGGTCCCGCCGCGACCCCGCACTTCTAGCCGACCTTGCACGAAATTGCACCGAGGTCGCGAGAATCCCGGGATGATGCGGATAAACCGGCCGTTCGGCGTGGGCTAGCTGCAGCCCATCGAATTGCCGCAGTTCAGGCACTTGTAGCAGGCGCCGTTGCGGACGGTGATGTGGCCGCAGCCGTCACAGACGGGCGCGTCTCCCATCATCTCCTCGAGGTGCGCGTCGAGCGCGCCCAGGCCCTCCTTGCCGGATGGCGGCGGCACGGTCGTCGCGGAGAGCATCGGGTCCGGCGGCTCGGGGCGGTCCTCGACGAGGTTACGCTGGTTCGGATCCTCGAGCGGCGTGGGCGCTTCGGTGGGGCGCACCTGCGCGAAGTCGTAGCGCTGGAGGTACTCCACGCCGAGCACCCGGAAGATGTAATCAACGATCGAGGTCGCGAACTTGATGTTCGGGTGTCCGCTGACGACGCCGTGCGGCTCGAAGCGGGTGAAGGTGAACTGATCGACGTACTGCTCGAGCGGAACGCCGTACTGGATCCCGATCGACACCGACATCGCGAAGCAGTTCATCAGGGAGCGGAAGGCCGCGCCCTCCTTGTGCATGTCGATGAAGATCTCGCCGAGCGAGCCGTCGTCGTACTCACCGGTGCGGAGGAAGACCTTGTGGCCGCCGACCAGCGCCTCCTGGGTGAACCCGGCGCGCTTCTTGGGCAGGCGGACCCGGGTGCCCGTGGGGGCGGTGGTGAGCCGCGGCTGCGGCGCCGGTGGCGGTAGTCGCGAGGGCATCTCCATCGCGGCACTCTCGCTCGAGGCCTCGGCCGCTTCGGCGGGGGCCACGCTCGAGGTGTCGGCGCCGCTGTTCAACGGCTGGGAGGCCTTGCACCCGTCGCGGTAGATCGCGACGGCCTTCAACCCGAGCTTCCACCCCTCCTCGTAGATGCTCCGAACGTCGTCTACCGTGGCGTCGTTGGGGAGGTTCACCGTCTTGCTGATGGCGCCGGAGAGGAACGGCTGGGCCGCCGCCATCATCTTGACGTGGGCCAACGGCGCCAGGAACCGGCGACCGCGCTTCCCGCAGCGGTTGGCGCAGTCGAAGATCGCCTCGTGGTGTGGTTCGAGGTAGGGGGCTCCCTCGATGGTCATGTGACCGACGATCACCTCGTTGGCCTCCTCGATCTGCGCCGCCGAGAAGCCGAGGTGGGCGAGCAGGCTGAAACCGGGCTTCGCCATCCGCTCGGCCGTGACGCCGAGGCGCTCGTAGGTTTCCTTGCCGACGACCCACGGAGCGAAGGCGAGAGCGAGGTCGAAGACCCCTGGGATGGAGTCCTCGATGCGATCGAGGGCCTCGTCGTCGAGCCCCTTCTCGCGCAGCGTGGCGCGGTTGACGTGCGGCGCGCCGAGCAGGGTGTTCGTGCCCGAGACGTAGGCGACGATCTCTTGCACCTGCGCTTCGGAGTAGCCGAGCCGGCGCAGCGCGAGCGGCACCGACTGGTTGACGATCTTGAAATAGCCACCGCCGGCGAGCTTCTTGAACTTCACCAGCGCGAAGTCGGGCTCGATCCCGGTCGTGTCGCAGTCCATCAAGAGCCCGATCGTCCCCGTGGGGGCGAGCACTGTCGCCTGCGCGTTCCGGTACCCGTGGTCCTCGCCGAGGCGCACGGCCGCGTCCCAGTCCTCGCAGGCCGCGCGCCACAGGGGCTCCGGACACTCGTCGCGGTGGATGGCGTAGGCGGCCTCCTGGTGCATCCGCATCACGCGGAGCATCGGCGCCCGGTTCCGGTCGAAACCCGGGAACGCGCCCTTGTGCGCGGCGAGCTGGGCGCTCGTCGCGAAGGCCCGGCCGCAGAGGATGGCGGTCAGCGCTCCGGCCATGGCTCGTGCCCGGTCGGAGTCGTAGGGAATGCCGAGCTGCATCAGCAGGGTGCCGAGGTTGGCGTAACCGAGGCCGAGCGGGCGGTACTCGTGCGAGGTCTGCGCGATCGCTCGCGTCGGATAGCTGGACAGGTCGACCAGGATCTCCTGGGCGACGAAGAAGATGTCGACCGCCCGGCGATAGGACTCGACGTCGAAGCTGCCGTCGTCGCGGAGGAACTTGCTGAGGTTGAGCGACGAGAGGTTGCAGGCCGAGTCATCGAGGAACATGTACTCGGAGCAGGGGTTCGAGGCGTTGATCCGGCCGCTGTTGGGGCAGGTGTGCCAGCGGTTGATGGTCGAGTCGTACTGCACGCCTGGGTCCGCGCACCACCAGGCCGCCTCCGCGACGTGCTGCCAGAGCTCGGCCGCGTCGAGCGTCTCGACGACCTCGCCGGTCGTGCGCATCCGCGTCTGCCACTTGCCGTTGCCGAGCGCGGCGCGCATGAACTCGTCGGAGACGCGGATCGAGTTGTTGGAGTTCTGCCCGCCGACGGTGCGATACGCCTCACCGTTGAAATCGGCGTCGTAGCCGGCGGCGATCAGCGCGCGCGCCTTCTTCTCCTCGCGCACCTTCCAGGTGACGAAATCCACGATCTCGGGGTGATCCATGTCCAGGCAGACCATCTTGGCGGCCCGTCGCGTGGTCCCACCGGACTTGGTCGCCCCCGCGGCGCGGTCGAACACCTCGAGGAAGCTCATCAGGCCGCTCGAGGTGCCCCCGCCGGACAGCTTCTCCTGCTTGCCGCGGATGGCGCTGAAGTTGCTGCCCGTCCCGGAGCCGTACTTGAACAGCCGGGCCTCGTGCTTGACCAGTTCGTAGATCGACATCAGGTCGTCGTCGACCTTCTGGATGAAGCAGGCCGAGCACTGGGGCCGCTGGTAGGCGTTTGCCGTCTCCACGATGGTGTCGGTCGCCGCGTCCCAGGCCCAGCTGCCGCCGGAACCCTCGATCCCGTACTCGTGGAAGAGGCCGCAGTTGAACCAGACCGGCGAATTGAACGCGCCGTACTGGTTTACCAGGAGGAAGACGAGCTCCGCCTCGAACGCATCGGCGTCCCGGCGGGTGGCGAAATAGGCACCCATCTCCTCGCCGGCGACGCGGATGGTGTGCGCGACGCGGTGCACGACCTGACGGACGCTGGTTTCGCCCACGTCCTTGTCACCGCCGATGCCAGCCTTGCGGAAGTACTTGGAGACGACGATGTCGGTCGCGAGCTGCGACCAGGTCGCCGGGATCTCGGCGCCTTCCATCCGGAAGACGATGCTCCCGTCGGAGCTGTAGATGGCGCTCTCGCGCCGCTCCCACTCCACGCTGGCGAAGGGGTCGGCGAGCGGCTGGGAGCCGTCGCTGGCCAGCGTGAAGTGGCGCTCGATCGCCAGCCCGCGACCGCGACGGTTCTTTCGCTGCGAGGCCGCGCGTCGGGTCCGTGCTCGTTCGCCGACGTCGTCGGACGGCGAGGCGTCCCCCGCCGGGCTCTCCGTGGCGGGCTCTCCGGCGGACCGTGCCGTCGCGGGGCGGGCGGGCTGCGTGCCCGGGGCCCCTTGGGGCTCGAACGAGGCAGCCGCTTCGCTTCGGCTCGCCTGGGCGTCAGTGCCGCCCCCTGCCTCGCGCTTGCCATTCCTGTTTCGCTTCACGGACGACTCCTGACCCACGAGCATCGACTGCGCCATCCCTGTGCACTTCCTTCCCTGTGGGGCCTTCGGCGTCGCCTTGGCAGGCGATCGCGGCTGCTCCCGCGCAACTCCGAACAAAAAACATCCCTGGGCCCCGCCGGTGCCCCTAGAGCCCTGCGGGAACGCCCCTCTCCTAGCGAAGCCAGCACCCTCCTGCGGAGGGACCGAACAGCAAGCCGTTTTGGTACCTACGGTGACCCGCCTGCCGCCCGCATCGGCGTGCGCCGAGGACCTCGGCTGCACGCCTGCGCACTGGGCGACGCGGCGAGCGAGCACCGGGTGTACCCCAACAGGTTGTGGTCGGGCAACTAAAAACCACAAGCGGTAGGTGGTGAGGGAGGAAGGCTATGAATGAACTGAACTTTCGTCCCCTGAACACAACATCGCCCGAGCTTGTCCCGAGCCCTCGCGCACGAGGTCTACAGCCTGTGCACAGGCTTCAAACCCCAGGTTGCCGACCGGCCGATCAGTGGGAACCGGCGACGGTCCGCTGGACGGCCAGATCGGCCGTAGACCACACGTTGAGCGGCCCCAGGCGCGAGAGCCGCGCGACGAGCTCGACGGGGTCGCCGAGCACGACGAGCCGCCGGCGGCGCGCGTCGAACAGCGCCGCGCTTGCGCGCGCGACGTCCTCGACGGTGAGCGCCGTCCAGAGGTCGCGCTCGGCGCGGCCCGCGTCGGGTGCCGCGCCCGTCGAGACCTCGCGCACGAGCTCCTCGGCGAGCGCCCGGTTGCTCGACCACCGCAGCGGCAGCCGGTCGATGTGCACGCGCGCGGCAGCGGCGACCGTCGCGGTCGAGAGGTCGCGCTCGCGGGGCTCGTCGCTCCACGTCGTGAGCTGCTGGGCCGCTGCCCCGGCGGCCTCGGCGGGCACCCGCTGCCCGGCAACCAGCGACGCCGTGCCATCGCCGTCGATCTCGAGCGCGCACCAGCGGGGGTTCGTCGCGGGCCAGGCCGCCATCCCAGGCGGTGGCCGCAGGCGCAGGGACGCGCAGCGGATCGTCGCCGCCGCCTGCAGCGCCACGAGGTCGCGCGGCGCCGTCGGGGGCATGACCGCCACCACCAGGACGTCGGCGTAGGGGACGGCGTCACGGCCGAGGAGCTCCACGGCCGCTCTTGGCTCGACCGCGCCGGGGAGGGCGGGGCTCGACCGGGGGGGGCCGCTCGCTCCGCGCGGCGGGCTCGCTGCTTTCCAGTCCAGGAAGGCCTGGCGGAGCTCCTCGCCGGTCGTTGCCGGATCCACGTCTCCCACGACCACGACCGACGCGGCCGAGCGCACGACGTGGGTCGAATGCCAATCTTGGCACTCCCGCAGCGAAACCAGCCCGAGCTCGTGCGCCGAGGGGTCGAGTCGCGAGTCGTCGCCCGAGAGCCCCGGCGCGAGGCTCGCGCGCCCGGCGACGAGCCGGGCGGCGAAGCGCGCGTCGAGCTTGGCGCGGCCGCGGACCGCCTCGACCTGGAGGCTGCGGGTCCGCTCGAGCCCCGTCCCCAGCGAGGTCCGCCGCGTGACCTCCTCCGCGAGCGCCGCGGCCGCGACGCCAAGCCGGGTCGGCGTGACCTGCACCCACCAGGTGACCGCTCCGCGATCGACCGTCGTCCAGGTGCTGGAGCCGGCGGCGGGCACCCCCTCGCCGACGAGGCGGCGCTCGAGCGCCGCGCCCAGCGTGTGGGCCACGAGGTGAGCCGCCCCAGGCGAGCTCCACCGGGGCACGGCGGGGGTGCCGACCACCAGCGCCAGGGTCACGAGCGGTGCTCCCGGTCGGGGGGCGACCAGCAGCCGCAGCCCCCCGTCGAGCTGGAGCTCCTCGATCGCGGGGAAACCGACCTCGGCGGGCGGGGCGGGCGGTGGTGGGGGACTGTCGCTGCCGTCGGGCGCCTCCCCGGGCCGCGAAGCGGACGCCGGGGTCGAGCCCGGGCCGCCCCGGCTCCGCGCGGCGCTCGAGCTCGAGGCGGGATGGGGCACTCCGGCACAGCCAAGCGCGACGATCGCTGCCGTCATGGGGGCAACCCCCACGCCCACTCGGGTTCGGGTCGTGGTCAGGGCCAGCGACCAGGGCCCTCGAGCGGCTCGAACGGTGGCGGCTCGAGCTGAGGCGTCGCCGGGCATTGCCCCTCGAATACCTGCGGACGGGACGCGCGACAACGCCCGGACACCGCCGCGCCGGCGGGCTCGCCGCCGCTCGTCCCCCCTCGCCACTCGTGAGGGGGCGTTTTCTCGGCCTTCGCTGGTCCCGGTGGCTATGCTTGTCGCTTCGGCTCCCCCATGCTCGTCCTGCTCGGACCATCGTTCGACGGTTCGCCCGAGGCCTTCGCCAAGCTGGCGGCGGTGACCGGGCTCGTCGCCTACGACCTGCGGTCGCGCATCAAGCCCGGCTCGTGGGGGGTCGTCCGGTCGCTCGCGGACCGGGAGCAAGTCAAGGACATGGTGGCGCGACTGCGCCGCGAGGGGTTCCCGGTGGTGGCCGTCGAGCTCGAGCGGGCGTGGAGCTCCGACCGGCAATTCGTCAAGGCGCAGGCGCTTCGCCTCGAGCCAGAGGGGCTCGTCCTGCGCGTCCGCGATCAGGACATGGCGCTGCCCTACGCGGCGGTGCTGGCGATCGTGCGCGGCGAGGTCGGCACCGACTCCCGGCCGCCACCCCGCCTCAAGGGGCCGAGCAGCGCGACCTTTCGTGCGGTGGTCGGGGGTGCCGAGGGGAACGCTCTCCGCGACACCTCGGGGCGCGCCGTCGACGCCTACCCGGCCGCTGACCTGCACTTCTACACCGTGCGCTGGAGCGCCCGCCTCGACCCCCGCACCACCGATCTCAGCGGCATCCCGGGGACGTCCGGCGTGGCTGCGCGCGACCTCGATCGGGTCGCCGCCGAGATCGCGGGTCGCACGGGGCTGCGCGTGGACCAGGGGTCGCGAATGAGCAGCCTCGCGTCCTACGCCACCCAGGTGCATCGCTCTTCAGCGCCGGGCTCGGCCCCGCCGGACGAGCCGCGCGACCGCTTCGACGGCTATTCGCGGCTGGTGGCGGAGGCGGAGTTCGCGGAGGCGCGCGCGCGCGGTGTCCCCCAGGACCAATCGGTTTGAGGGCGGTTTCCGCGATGAACGGAGCCCACTGGCGGCGTCTGCCGAGCCGTGGGAAACGACGACCAGGATGCACGAGTACTCCCTGGTGCTCGCCTTGCTCGAGCAGGTCGCGGCGCACGTGGCGGCGCACCCCGGGGCGGCCGTGCGCCGCGTCGAGCTGCGCGTGGGGGACCAGGCTGGCGTGGTCCCGGAGCTGCTCGAGACGGCGTTCGAGGTCGCTCGCGAGCACACCCCCGCCGCCCAAGCCGAGCTGGTGATCGAGCGGGTCCCCGCGCGGTGGGCCTGCCCCCGCTGCGCGCGGGAGGTGGCGGGCGATGGTCCGCTCGTCTGCGGCGCCTGTGGCGAGCCGGCGCGCCTCGTGGCAGGAGATGAGCTCGATCTGCTGCGGCTCGAGCTGGAGGTGCCCTAGAATGTGCGATACCTGCGGTTGCGGTGACCACGACCTGGTCCCCGTCGAGATCCACCAGCGCCTGCTCGACGCCAACGACCGGCTGGCGCGGCACAACCGTGAGCACTTCACCGAGCACGGCGTGCTCGCGGTGAACGTCATGGGCTCGCCCGGGTCGGGCAAGACCGCTCTGCTGGAGGCGACGGCTCGTTCGCTCCACGGCGCGCGGCGCGTGCTGGCGGTGAGCGGGGATCTGGCCACCGATCACGACGCGCAGCGGCTCCAGGCGGCGGGGATCGAGTCGCGCGCCATCACCACCGGCACCGCCTGTCACCTCGACGCGCGGCTCGTCCACGACGCGCTGCACTCGCTGGAATGGTGGCGGGCCGACGTCCTGTTCGTGGAGAACGTGGGTAACCTGGTGTGCCCGGCGATCTACGACCTGGGGCAGGCCGCGAACGTGGTCGTGCTCAGCGTGACCGAGGGCGAGGACAAGCCGCTCAAGTATCCGGTGATGTTCCGCAAGGCGGATCTGGTGGTGGTGAGCAAGACGGACCTCGTCGCGCACCTGCCAGGCATGGAGCTCGGGCGGCTGCACGACGCGCTCGCGCGCACCATGCCGCGTCCGCGCGCCATCGAGGTTTCGGCGGTGACCGGCCAGGGCATCCCGGAGTGGATCGCGTGGCTCGAGGAGCAGCGGGCGCATCTCCCCGCGGTGACGGCCCGCCCCGACGCCCCGCACACGCACGGGTAGCCGCCCTCGGGGCCCCGGCTGCGGCCCAGGCGTTCGGCCCGCGCCGTCTCGTCGGCGTTCCGGTGCGGGTGGGGGGTGAGGCGACCCGGATCGGTGGGGACCGAGTGTCGTGCGGCCGGGCAGAAACGCACAAGGCTTGATGCCCGGCTCGCGGGCGCCGAGTACTCGTCCTGTATGCGTCGAGGGCTGACCGTTGCTTGGATCTTGCTCGCGTGCCTCGGCGGTTGCGGGAGCGACCCGCCCGCACCCGATCCCTTTGGCGGTTCGGGTGGCAGCGCTCCCGCGGGTACGGGGACGGGAGGCGAGATGGTGGCTGGAGCGACGGGCGGGGCTGCCGGCGCCCTGCCCGGCCGCTTCGAGCTCGCCTGGGAGGACCCGTTCGACACCGTCGATCTCACGCGCTGGGAGCTCATGACCCATTCCTGGGACGGCAACCTCGCGCAGTTCACCGCCGCAAACGCCCAGGCGAGCGGCGGGCTCCTCCACCTCTCGCTCACCGCGGCGGACGACCCCGAGAAGCCATTTCGAGGCGTCGAGATGCGCTCTCGCGAGACGCTCACCTACGGGAAGGTGGAGGCGTCCGCGCGGTTCGCCGCCGGCTCGGCCGTCGTCTCGTCGCTGGTCCTCATCTACACGCCCTGGCCACCGGACGACTGGAACGAGCTCGACATCGAGTTTCTGGGCAAGAACACCGATCGGGTGCAGTTCAACCACATGATCAACGTCCCGCCGGCGGATCCCGCTACGGGGCACCGGCAGTTCCCGGAGCTGGTGACGCTCGGCTTCGACCCCTCCGCGGACTTCCACACCTACGCGATCGAATGGGTCCCCGGCGAAGCGCGCTTCTACGTCGACGACGCGCTCCTCCACACCGCCACCGAGGAGATGGCGCGCATGGTGCTGCCCCAGAACATCCTGCTGACCATCTGGGCGTCGGACGCGGCCGGCTGGGCCGGCCCCGTAGACTCGAGCACGGCCCCGACGAGCGCCGAGTACGACTGGATCCGCGTCTACCGCTACGTCGGGCCCGGGGGCTGAGCGCGCTCGGCGGCGCTGGGCGCCGCCGCCGTCGGGTCATGGCGAGGGCTTGCCCGGCGTCCTCACCCACGGCGCCTTGCGCCTCGCGATCCGACGGGTCGGTGCCAGCTGCCCGCTGCGGCGGACGCCGGACTGAGCCCCGCGCGGCCCATTCTCCCGGGCCCGCCCCCCGACTCATTTCACGGATCCGTCTCCCGCCGGCCAATGACATACTCGCTCCCGTGCGTGTCATCGGAGTGCCGCTTCGAGCGGACCGGGTTTGCCGCAACCCCGGTCGTGACGGGTGCGGGTCTGGCCCCATCGCCTTTCCTGACCCCATGGAGCGGCGCTTCCGCGCCGGACCACGCCCATCGCGGGGCGGTGCTCTGCTGGTCGGCTGGACGACACTTGCGCTGCTGATCCCCTCGGCGTGCGGGCATTCCCCGTCCGCACATGGGGTCGCGCGACCCGTCGAAGTGGTCGGGGTCGCGTCGAGGACTACCGCCGCCGCTCCGCCACGGGAGGAGTCCTCGAAGCAGGACGCCCTGCCCCCCACCGTGGTGGTGACCGAGTACGAGGATGGGGGCGTTCCGAGCTGGTTCTGGCTCAGTCCCACGTCCAAGATCCGGACGGCCGTGCCGATCCCACCGGGTCAGGAGGTCGAGGAGCGAATTAGCACGCACCTGCACGCGTGCGCGCCGGATGAGCGCGTGCTGCTGGGGTCTCCGTATGGGTTACGGTTCCATGGTCCGGAGGCGATCGAAGACGTGGCTTGGGGAGGGGAGGGGCTCCTGTATGGAGCAGATCTCGCGCCCAGCGGGCGGTACCTGTCCGTGTTGCGTAGCGAGGACGACGGGGCGGTGCTGCGCGTCGTCGAGTTGACCGGTGAGGGGCGAGCGACGGGCGGGACCGAGGTGGCACTGCCCGACGGTTGCATCAGTCCGGAGCACGGCTGGCACCACCGCGAGCCATGGGTCTGGGTGATGTGCGCGCACCAAGGTCGAGTGCTCACGATGAACGCGGAGGCGAAGACCCACCAGGTGGCGACCGTCGCGGCGAACAGCAGGGTCCTCGGTTGGCGCGGCTCGCCTCCCGCGCTCGTCGTGGCGGTCGGAACGTCGCGCACCAACGGGGGGGACACCGCTCCGAGCGTGATGCAATTGACCCCGTCCGGGGCGAAGGAGCTCTGGGCTGGGATGGGTGCGCTTCTCTTGCCACAACGGGAGCTGCTCTTCGTGGATCGCGCTGCCCACGGCGATTGGACGATGGTCGACCTCGCCGCGGCGGCGTCCTCTCCATGGCCCCGCGGTGCGTCTCCAGAGCCGCGCTCGATCGCGGCCAGTAGCCATGACGGCCGCTGGGTGGCCCTGCTCGAAGGCGCCTCCGACCATCGCGGCCCTGATCTCCGCCTGGTCGAGGTCGAAACCGGCGCCTCCCTGATCGTCGCCGAGGGCGCGGCAGGCCGGCGGATCACGACCGTGGAGTTCTGTCCGCCGGTCCGGCCATGACGACGCCGCTCGTTGGCCACCAGTGCCCCGATGGCTCTTGCGACGTCGCCTTCACGGCCTGCTCGCCGCCCAAGGGTCAGTGACCGTTCCGTTCTGCTAGGGCACGAAGAACCACCGCTCGCGGGTGGGCAGGCCGACGAGCCTCGTCCAGGTGTCGTCGTCGAGCTCGCCCACGACGTGGCGTGCGTCCGGCGCGATGGAGCGGGCGAGCTCGTCGGCGTGGCGTACCCGGAGCGTGCGGCCGCAGCCGCAGCGGTGCTGGGCGCTGGCCGCGCCCGCCTCGAGCTCTGCCCGAGTGACCGGCTTGCCGCAGCGAGGCCAGCTCGTCGTCGAGCAACTGCTGCGCCGAGCAGGGGCAGGTGACCACGGGCGAGCGGTCGCGCAGAGGTATCTCGTTGCCGCAACGCCCGCACCGCACCGAGAGGCCCTCGGGGGATACCCCCTCACGAGGGGGGCTCCACTCTCGAGAAGAGGAGCGGCACGGGATCGACGGCCCTGAGCTCCGGCGTCTGCGCGTAGACGCGGCGGGCCCGGCCGCATGCGGCACAGGTCCACGGATAGCCCTCGCTACCGGCGTGCGTCGCCAGCTGGTGCAACTCGGCGAGCGCTGGCAACGGGGCGCCGCACTCACAGGCGTAGGCGATGATGCGCAGTCGCTGCGTCGAGAGAAACAGCAGGCCCTCGTGGACGCGATGCGTCCGCCACAGCCGCTCTTCTCGGCTACGGGCCATCTCCAGATCCGGGCGCAGTATGCCCTGCCAGTCCAATGCTGGTGGCGCTGCCTCGAACCCGCAGGCCTGGCAGCGCGCCGCCTCGCCCGGCATCGTCAGCCAACCTTCCTGCATGCAGGAGGGGCAGGTGAAGGTGCGCGTGATCGACACCACCAACGCCTCGCGCGGCAGGGAAGGGAGCGGCTCGACGGCGTCGAGGTCGATGCCCCAAGGCACGTCGTTGAGCGGGCTCAGCGGGTCGCGGTAGAGCATCTCCACGCGAACCGGAGCTTCGGGCCAGAATCCCTCGCGCAGGTACTGGCCGCGCTCGAAGCGCTTCTTGCAGGTCTACCCAGGAGGCAAAGCGAGGCTGCGTTCCCCTCGCCACCTCGAGCAAGAGGCCCCAGGCCGTCGCCTCGTCGAGTCCGCCGCCGCGCACGCCACGGTTGACGAGACGCGCCGTCCACACCGCCCGATAGGCGAAGCGGCTGCGCACTACCTCTTCGCTGCCGTGCTTGGCCCTGAGCTCGAGCGTGCGCCGCTCGACGGCGTCGGCGGTGACCTCCTCGAGCGCCGCGCCGCGGCGCACCCGCTCGCTGAGCTCCTCGATCCGCTCGAGGTCGTCGCTGTCCGACCCGGCGAAGTACTCGCGCATGACGTCGACGTAGTTCGTCGGTGCGGCTTGCAGAGCGGCGCGGGCGCCCACCGCGCGCGCGGATCCCGCGGCAGCACCGCCGAGCACCCAGAGGTCGAGGTTGTCCGTCGCTGTGTCCGTGGCGGTCAAGCTGAGGGCGAAGCGCTGCGCACGGGTCTTTGGCTCGGGGCCAAGCCACGGCAGCCCGGTCGCGTCCTGGCGCAGCGCCTGCTCGCGTGGACCGAACGGCAGCTCGGGGACGGAGTTTTCGGCCGCATCGAGGTCGAGCGCCCAGGGCAGCCGGCACCAGGGTGAGAGCGGCGAGGTGTGCAGGACGTGCAGCGCCAGCGCGATCGCTCCCGCGTCATGGTCGGGAGTGTCGGCCAAGCGGCGGGCGTAGTCTTCGCCGAACTCACGGAACGAGTGAAACCTCTGCTGGGCCTCGCGTGCCATGGGCGTGACGCGCTCCCAGAACTCGGGTTCCGTCATGAAGCCCTCGCGCACTCCCCAGCCCGCTGCGGCCACGAAGCAGGCGACGCTGAAGCCCCGGTGCTCGCTCGCCCGCTCGATCTTGGCGAGTGTCGCGAGCAGGCTTCGACGCGAGGTCACGTCCCAGTCATCTTCGAGCGCGGTCCCGCCGACCCGGTCCCGATTGCGGGTGATCGGTTCGCCGCCAATCCACTCGTGGCTGAACTCGTAGTCCTGGTGCACGGGAGCGGCGAGCGACAGGATCCAGCGTTGGGCGACCGTGAGTTGAATGAGGAACAGCGCTGTCCGACGGGTGATCCTGGAGGCGCGATCGCCGCTGAATCAGCAGAGATACCGGCGTGTGGCTGGGTGAGCCATCCCTCGGAACGAAGCCGGGCGCGGAGGTGCGGCTTTGTGGGCCTGGCGGTGCTGCCGGGATGGCGGCCCGGGACCGAATCACGGCCCGGGGCCGATCGGTCCGAACATGCGGAAGAGATCGGGGGGGGCCGCGAACGCGACCGCCGAGAGGACGTAGCCGCCCGCGGGGTGATGCGAGCAGGCACCCGCGAACACGCCCTCGCCCGCGTCAACCCGCGCGACGACGAGGGGTGCCCCCTGGCCGTCCCGTTCGATGGCGTCGCCGGTTCGAGGGAAGACCAGGCACCCTCGGTAGCCCGCTCCCGTGACGCCCCCCGGCAACGACACCGGTCCCGCCGGCGATGCGATGAGGTACCGTTTCCCGCCGCTCTCGAAGAGATGGGCCGCGTTCAGCTGGAGGTCCTCGCCCCCGACGCAGGGTGCGTCCGCGGCGTCGAGCAGCGTGCCAGCGTGAGACCAGGAGGCACCGTGGTCGAGCGAGCGCAAGAGCTCGATGCGGATCCCGTGCTGTGCTCCGGCCGGCGCCACGCAGCCGACCGCGAGTTCGAGCGCTCCCGTCGCTGGATCGAGCGCTCCCGACGGCTCCGTGAGCGCGACGCAATCCTCGAGCCCGCCGAGTGCGGTCGTCACCTGGGGCGCCTGCAGTGACGGTGGCCAGGCCGAGGGCCACCCGATGATCGGTGCCGGCGCCGACCACGGCCCGGCGGCGGTCGCCGCCGTGCCCATCCGTAGCTGGCCGTACTGGTAACGGAGCCGCGGCGTGTTCGGGTCTTCGGGATCGGGCGAGAGCACGACGTAGCTGTGTGTGAACAGCTTCCACCGTCCAGAGGGGTCCGGATCCGCAGGATCCTCAACCAGGCCCGAGACCTCGTGCACGAGCGTCGCGTCGGGGCAGGTCCCACCCGGACAGTCCGCGTCGCCGGCGGCTTCGACGAGCAGTCCCTCCTCCGGCGCATTGGCGATGGCCGCGAAGCCGAAGCTCAGGCCGCTGTCCGTGGACACGGCGATCCGCGTGTGGAGCTTCCGGCGAGCGAGATCGACGCTGGTGTAGCTCATCGCCAGGGAGCCATCCGCAGCGCTGACGATCGAGGGATCGAAGGTGCCGATCTCCGAGCCAGGGGGGTCACCCGCGACGCGGAGGCGCGAGACTTCGCTTTCGGGATCCACCGTGATGGGGGCGGGAAGCGCGACGGGACACCCAGTGGCAGCACCCTGCCCACCGGGCGCGGTCCCGGCGCCGCCGTTCGCGGCCCCAGCAGCGCCGGCATCGGCTCCAGGGGCTCCGCTGCCCACGGCTGCGCCCCTGCCCGCGCCCCCGGCGGTGTCGGCACCACCGTCGCCGGCGGGAGACGGTGAAACCGGCGTGCGGCTGCGGTCGCACGCCGCGCCGGCGAGCGCCAGCGTGCACGCCGTCGCCCAGCGGCGTCGGCGCCCGATGAACCTCGCGCCCGGTGCCCCGTGCCGCGCACCGCCCAACCGCGCCTGACCCTGCATTCGCCTAGAGCGGCAATTAGCTTGATTGCCGCGAAGAAACAACGACCCAGAGCACCGAGCGCGCAGCAGATCTCGCCAAAGGCGCCCTGTGAAACGCCCCCTCGCCCCGCGTGGGGGCGTTTTTCAGGGCGCCGATGCAGCGGGCAAACCGATTGCTGCTCTAGGCTGCCTCAGGCTGCGGCGGCTGACCAGCACGGTGTCCGCCGAGCCCGGCGCATGGAGCGTGGGGCGCCGGACTCAGCAGATCCGCGGGAGTTGCTCGCCGCTCAGCATGTCCACGATGCGCGAGGAGCCGATGCGGCTGCGGAGCACCACGCGACCGGCCGACCCCGCGACGACCTGCCCGATCACCGCCGCGTCGCGCCCGAACGGGTGCGCCCGCATCGCCTCCAGGGCTCGATCGACGGAGCCGGGGGCCACCAAGGCCAGGCACTTGCCCTCGTTGGCCACGTAGAGTGGGTCGAAGCCGAGCAGCTCACAAGCCCCGCGGACCGCCTCGCGGACGGGCAGGCGCACCTCGTCGAGCTCGATCCCCACCCCGGCGGTCGCGGCGATCTCGTTGAGGGCGCTGGCGACGCCGCCCCGGGTCGGGTCGCGCAGGACGTGGACGTCGGCGCCGGCCGCCGCGAGCACGGCGGCGACCAAGCCGTGGAGCGGCGCCGAGTCGCTGGTGAGCGCCGTCTCGAAGCGGAGCCCCTCGCGGACGCTGAGGACGGCGATCCCGTGGTCGGCGAGGGTGCCGCTCACCAGCACGACGTCCCCCGGCGCAGCTCGCCGCGGATCGATCGTGATGCCGGGCGGGACGAGGCCGATCCCCGCCGTGTTGATGTAGACGCCGTCGCCCTTGCCCCGGTCCACCACCTTGGTGTCCCCGGTGACGATGGCGACCTCGGCGGCGGCCGCGGCCTCCCGCATCGACGCCACGACCCGCTCGAGGTCCGCCATCGGGAAGCCCTCCTCGAGGATGAAGCCGGTGGAGAGGAAGAGCGGCCTGGCGCCGCACATTGACAGATCGTTGACCGTGCCGTGCACGGCGAGCGATCCGATGTCGCCGCCCGGGAAGAAGAGGGGGCGGACCACGTAGGAGTCCGTGGAGAAGGCGAGGCGCACCCCGGCGACGTCGAGCAGGGCGCCGTCGTGCAGCGCCGACAGCGCCGGGTTGGCGAAGGCGGGCAGGAAGAGCGCCTCGACCAGCTGCTGGGAGAGCCGCCCGCCCCCCCCGTGCGCGAGCTGTACCGTGGCGTGGCGCGCGATGGGCGCGGGGCAGGTGACGTCGAGGGGGTTTGGCTTCGGCATGTTCGTGCTCGGGGCAGCGGCGGGCCGGGCGGCGGCTAGCCGCGGCCGTACTTGAAGTAGGCGGCGCAGGCGCCCTCGCTCGACACCATGGGGGCGCCGAGGGGGTGCTCGGGGGTGCAGCCACGACCGAACTCGGGGCAGCTCGGGGGGCGGGCGAGGCCCCGGAGGACGGCGCCGGCGATGCAGGCCTCCGGTTCGCTGGCGACGACGCCCGCGACGTCGAAGCGCCGCTCGGCGTCGAAGCGGGCGTAGCGGGGGCGGAGGCGATAGCCGCTCTGCGGGATGAGGCCGATGCCGCGCCACTGTCGATCGCAGGGCTCGAAGACGTCGGCCAGTAGGCGCTGGGCGTGCGGGTTCCCTTCGCGCGTGACGCACCGCGCGTACTGGTTCTCGACGCCGTGCCGCCCCTGCTCGAGCATCGCGAGGAGCCGGTGCAGCCCCTCCAGGAGATCGAGCGGTTCGAACCCGGTGGGGACGATGGGGACGCGGTACCGCGCCGCGATCGGCTCGTACTCGTGGTAGCCCATCACCGCGCACACGTGGCCCGCGCCGAGGAAGCCCTGCACCAGGTTGTCCTCCGCGGCGAGGAGCGCCTCCATCGCCGGTGGGACGAGCACGTGGCTCGAGAGGAGCGAGAAGTTGTCGAGCCCCTGGCGATCCGCCATCAGGACCGCCATCGCCGCGCCCGGCGCCGTCGTCTCGAACCCAACCCCGAAGAAGACCACCTGCCGGTCGCGGTCGGCCGCGGCGAGCTTGGCCGCGTCCAGGGCGGAGTAGACCATGCGCACGTCGGCGCCCTCGCTCTTGGCGCCGTAGAGGTCCGTGGTCGAGCCGGGGACGCGGAGCATGTCGCCGAACGAGGTGAGGATCACGCCGGGCCGACGGGCGATGGCGATGGCGCGGTCGATGAGCTCAACCGGGGTCACGCACACCGGGCAGCCCGGGCCGTGCACGAGCGTCACCTCCGGGGGCAGGAGCTGATCGAGCCCGTACTTCATGATGGCGTGGGTCTGACCTCCGCAGATCTCCATCACGGTCCACGGCCGGGTCACCTGGCGCCGGATCGCGGCGGCGAAGGCGCGCGCCTCGGCCTCGCCCCGGTACTCGTCGACGTACTTCACGGAGCCTCGCCGTCGTGGGAGCCGGCGGGAGGATCCCCGGCGCCCGCTGCGTCTCCGGGCCGCGACTCCGCCGCGAGGCGATCGATCTCCCCGAGGTAGGTGAACACCTCGGCGGCCTCGGCCTCGCTCAGCTTGCTGATGGAGAAGCCAGCGTGCACGAGGACGTAGTCGCCGACCGCGGCGTCGGGAGTGCACGCGAAGCACACCTCGCGGACGATGCCGCCGAACTCGACCTTGCCCATCGGTAGCTCTGCTCCCGGCTCACCGCCGGCGACCACCTTGCCTGGGACCCCTAGGCACATCGTCTCGTCCTTTCGCTGCCGGCCTTCGGTCGCGCTCACCCGGCGGACGCCGCCACCGCTGCCGCGGCGATCACCGCCTGCCCGAGGCTGACGCCTCCGTCGTTCGCCGGCACCTCCCGGTGCAGGAGCACCCGGAATCCGGCCTGGGTGAGTAGCACGTTCGCGCGCTCCGTCAGGCAACGATTCTGGAAGCAGCCACCGGTGAGCGCCACCGTGGCCGCCCCCACGTGGCGCGCCGCGGCGACCACGGCGGCCGCGAGCCCCTCGTGGAAGCGCGCGGCGATGGTGGCCGGCGCCGCGCCGTGCTCGAGATCGTCGAGCACGGCCTCGAGCAGGGGGCCCCAGTCGAGGAGCGCGGGCTCTTCGGGGGCGCCGGCGACCAGCGGGCAGGGGTAGGCGCCCGGCGCTCCGGTGGCCGCGAGCGCAGCGAACTCGAGCGTCATCGCCGCCTGTCCCTCGAAGCGGACGCGCGGTCGAATGCCGACCAGGGCGGCGACGGCGTCGAAGAGCCGCCCGGCGCTGGTGGTCACGGGCGCGTTCAGGCCGCGCTCGAGCATCCCCTCGAGCACGGTGCGCTCCGCGTCCGAGAAGGCGACGAGCGGGGCGGCGCCGAGCCGGGCGGCGCGCTCGAGCAGGCCTGCGGCGTGGAGGACGGCGAGCGCCGACCGGCGCGGCTCCAGGGCCGCCGCGTCGCCGCCCGGGAGGCGGAACGGGCGCAGGTGCACCACGCGCTGGTAGCCCCGCGCGTCCCCGAGCAGGAGCTCGCCGCCCCAGACGGTGCCGTCGGGGCCGAGCCCGGCGCCGTCCCAGGTGACGCCGAGCGCCGGGCCCTCGTGCTGGTGCTCGGCAAGGCAGGCGGCGAGGTGCGCGTGGTGGTGCTGCACCGCGATCGGGCGCGCCGCGGCGAGGCGGGCCTGCCACTCGGGGGCGCCGGGGCGAGCGCCGGCGGCGCGCGCCGCGAGGAGCCACGCGGTGGACGCATAGTCGGGGTGCAGATCGTGGGCCACCGCGACCGGCGCCGCCGCGTACAGCGCGAGGAAGTCCTGCACCACGCGGGCGTGCGCGTCCGCGGCCACCGCGTTGCCGAGATCCCCGACGTGCTGGCTCAGGAAGGCCTCGTCGCCCACGAGCAGCGTGACGGTGTTCTTCAGGTGCGGGCCGACCGCGAGGACAGAGGGGGCCGGGCCCGCCAGGCGCAGGGGCCGCGGGGCGAAGCCGCGGGAGCGACGGACGAGCTGGGGCGCGCCCGCGACGACGGCGATCACGCTGTCGTCCACCTGCCGCGCGATGGGGCGGTCGTGGACGAGGAAGCGATCGGCGAGGTGGCCGAGCCGCGCGAGCGCCTCGGCCGGCGTGGTGCAGATGGGCTCCTCGCTGGCGTTGCCGCTGGTCGCCACCACCGGGAACCCGAGCGCCTGGAGCAGCAGCCGGTGCAGGGGCGTGTACGGGAGCATGACGCCCAGCAGGGGGTTGTCGGGCGCCACCTCGGCGGCCAGGGCGGCCCCCGGGCGCCGCGGGAGCAGCACGATCGGCGCCTCCGGGCCGGTGAGCAGGGCGCGCGCTGCCGCGTCGACCAGGCAGAGCTCCTCGGCGGCCGCGAGCGAGGGCGCCATCACGGCGAGCGGCTTCTCCCAGCGGGCCTTGCGCGCGCGGAGCTCGTGCACGGCCGCGGCGCTCCGCGCGTCGACCACCAGGTGGAACCCGCCGAGGCCGTGCAGGGCCAAGATCCCGCCGCCGCGGAGCAGCGCGGCCGCCTCGGCGAGGGCCGCGCCGCTGCGGGCCAGGGTCGAGCCCGACCGGTCGAGGAGCGTGAGCGAGGGGCCGCAGTCGGGGCACGCGTTGGGCTGGGCGTGGAACCGCCGGTCCTCCGGGTCGGCGTACTCGGCCGCGCAGCGCGGGCACATCGTGAAGCCGCGCATGGTCGTGTGGGGCCGGTCGTAGGGCAGCCGCTCGATGATGCTGAAGCGGGGCCCGCAGTGGGTGCAGTTGGTGAAGGGGTAGCCGTAGCGGCGATCCGCCGGGTCGGTGAGCTCGTGCGCACAGGCCGCGCAGGTGGCCAGATCCGGGAGCAGGACCGCGGTGGGCGGGCCCACCCCCTGGCTGGCTCGGATGGAGAACGCGATTTCTCCCCGAGGCGTGACGCTCGAGCGCGCGACGATCTCGGGCGTGGACGCCGGCGGCTTGTCGCGCAGGAGCCGGCGCTCGAACTCCGCGAGCGCGGCTGGCGGCCCCTCGATCTCGAGGGTGACTCCGCCCGGGTCGTTGACCACCTCGCCGCCGAGACCGAGCTCAGTGGCCAGCCGGTGCACGAACGGTCGGAAGCCGACGCCCTGGACGGCCCCCCGCAGTCGCAGCCGCCGGCGCTCGCGCAAGCTCGGATCGGGGACCGCCGCCATCGACGCGGGGAGCATTGGTCAGATCGGTCGCAGCCTCAAGCCAGAGGGCCGCGCCCCGTCCCCCCTGGGCCGCGCGCCGGGCGCTCGGCGTCCGTGCCGCGCAGCGCGGCGAGCAGGCCTCCGGCGTCGTCGCAGGAGAGCAGCAGCGAGTGCCCGCGGGTCGTCGGGAGGTAGAGCACGGGGCGCCGGGCGGTGAGCTGCACCAGCGCCTTCTCCCCGTTGCGCAGGCGGCACCAGCCGGCGACATAGCCGGGCAGCCCCGCCCCCCAGGTGCGGATCCGCACCCGCAGCGCGCGCTCGGTGTCGAGATCGACGACCCGCGCCGCGTCCAGGCGGAGCTCGGCACGCGGGAGGGCCCGGCCGGGGAACATCCCACGGATCCGCAGCCCCCGGTCGCTCACGACGAAGTCGGTACGGACCATCGCGCGCCCAATGGCGAAGAGCAGCCCGGCGATGGGGAGCACCAGCAGCGCCGAGAGCCCGAGCACGAACCAAAGGAGGCTTCCCGCCGGGGGTGCGATGGCGAAGGAGCCGGTCCCGCCATCGCGGAGCCGGTCCGCGGCCGCCTCGGCCGCTGCGGCGCTGAAGAGGACGCGGGTGCCGTCCCGAGCGGTCAGCAGGACCACCTTCGATCCGGTGAGGAAGACCAGCGCGGACCCGCCGTCACGGAGTCGGAACCAGCCCTCCCCGTAGCCGGGGAGGCCGATCCCGTTGGTGCGCCAGGACGGGGTGAGCGCTGGCTCGTCGCGAAGGGTCGTGACCCGCACGGAGTCCGTGTCGATGGCATCACGGGGCCAGGCGCGGCCGTACAGCGCGTGGCGGACCGCCACTCGCTCGGCGTCGACCTCGAGGGTGGCGTGGTAGGGGGCGCTCGCGGCGTAGAGCAGCAAGACGACCAACAGCAGCGGGACGAGCGCCGTCGCGGCGATGAAGACACGCGAGCCGAAACCGGCGGGGCTCATGGGGAAGACGCGTTCGCGCATGGGACCGCCGGCGCACGGGTGGGGTGGGGGTCGCCGTCGAGCCTATCACCTACGCCTGCCCCGGGGAGGAGGGCGCGAGAACCGCCTTCCACCCCCCCCCGTTTTGCGATGGTAATCCGTTTCCATGGTGCGCCTGGGAATGGGTGTGGGGGTGATGTCCTGTCTGCTGCTCGGGGGGTGCACGACGACCACGGCGGGGCCAACTGCACACACGACGCCGGCGACGAGTCCGCCGGCAGCGAGGTCGGGTCAGACGTCTCCGCACGCACCACCGGCGCACCGACGGCCGGGGCAGCCAAGGGCGGCGTCGCCGGCGAGCCGCCGTCAGGGGCGGGGGGCTTCGACTTCGGGATCGGACCCGACCGGGCTCGAGAGCAGTGCGAGGCCGCTGGCTATTCGTACACCGGGAGCGGGGAGCAGGGGGCCTGCGCGGGCACCGCGACGCCCGTGGGGTTCGACGCGGCGGCTCGCCTGCGCTTCTGCCACGGGAAGCTGTGCTTCGTCGTCCTCGAGTTGGCGCCGGATTCGGAGCGAGGCAGCGACTGGACCGGCACCTTCACGAAGCTGACGGAGGCGCTGACGGACAAGTACGGCGAGCCGACGCGGCGCCAGATCGACCGGCCGTCAGACTGTCACGACGAGGGGGAGGTCGTGGGTTGCTTGCGCGCCGGCCGTGCGCGGTTTCGCGTCGAGTGGGACTGGGGACGCTCGCGGCGACCTCGGCGGTCGTGAAGGGCAGTGGCCATGCTCAAGCGCCGCGGTGGAGCGCTTCCGCATGCGCCGGCGCCGCGCGTGCGGCCACTCGGGCCAAAGCTCCAGCATCACCGCTCGACCCGGATCATGCGGTGCGCATGGGCTTGGCCGTCGAACCTGAAGCCGTCGCCGAGCTGCCCGACCTCGAGCCGATCGAGGGAGAGAGCCGCGATTGACAGGTCAAGAGCGGTCGGACACCCTGATCGCTCGTGTCTCGCCACGGCGACCATCGCCAGGACTCCGACGCGCCGACCCCGTCGCAGGGCGAGGAGCGTCGCTGCCTGGCGACCGGGAGTCCCTTGGATGTCGTCTACGAGTGGGACTGCCGCGATGGTCAGATCCGGTGGTTCGGCGCGATCGGCGCGCTCCTGGGGTACGACCCGGGGAAGCAACCACGTACCCTGGAGGCCTTCCTCGCGCACGTTCACCCCGACGACCGGGGACGTGTGGAGGAGGTTACGCGTGCGGGGCTGGCCACCGGCAGCACCTGGGGTGGGCTCTACCGGGTAGTCCGGAAGGATGGCGGTGTGGCGCAATGGCACGGGACGGGCTCGCCAGTCCTCGACGCGACCGGCAACCCGGTCCGAGTCATCGGTGCCATCTCGGACGTTACCGCGCGGATGCGATTCGAGGCGAGCCTGGCTGAGGAGCGGGCGCTTTACCTGGATCTCATGAACGCCCAGCCCGCGGGCACCTACCGCATCCGGGTGGCCTCTCCAGCCCGCTGGCGACAGGACTCCTGGCACAACGCCGAGGTCCCTCCGTTCCGGTTCGAGCATCTCAGCGCGCGCTTCTGCGAGCTCATGGGCCACGATCGTGAGAGCATAGAGGCACAGCCGGGGCGCATCCTCGAACTGGTCCACCCCGATGACCGGGAGGCCTTCGCGCGGCGGAACGAGGAGGCAAACCGCCAGCTGATCCCCTTTCTTTGGGAGGGGCGCCTGCTCTCGGGAGGTCGCGAGCGCTGGGTTCGGCTCGAGTCGCTACCCCGACCAGGCGAGGACGGCGACGTTGTGTGGACCGGCATCCTCGTGGACGTCACTGCTCAGAGGCTGGCCGAGGACGCCCTGCGGCAGCGAGAGGATCAGCTCCGCGCGCTGTCCGACAACCTGCCCGCTGGCCTGGTTTTCCAGATCGAGTCTGCCTCGGACGGGAGCCAACGGCGGTTCAACTACATCAGCGCGCGCGTGGAGCAGCTCCACGGCTTGACCGCGGCGGCGGTTCTCGCCGATCCAGCGACCCTCCATCGCCAGATCCACGAGGAGGACCAGTCGCGGGTCGCGGAGCTCGAAGCGCGTGCGGCGGCCGAAATGAAGCCCCTGTGCGCCGAGGTGCGCGTTCGTCTTCCCTCGGGCGAGACGTGCTGGCGACTGTTCGCGGCCGCGCCGCGCCGTCTGCCCAATGAGCGGCTGCTCTGGGATGGCATCGAGCTCGACGTGACCGAGCGGCGGCGTGACGACGAGGAGCGCGCGAAGCTCCAGGCCCAGCTCGCCCAGGCCCAGAAGATCGAGGCGATCGGCCGGCTCGCTGGCGGGGTCGCGCACGACTTCAACAACATGCTGGTGGTGATCCTGGCCAACGCTGAGCTGGCGCAGAAGCAGCTCGAGTCGACGAGTCCGCTCGCTTCCCACCTGGAGCAGATCCACCGGGCGGCGGTGCACTCGGCGGAGCTTACCCGCCAGCTGCTGGCCTTCGCCCGCAAGCAGACCATCTCACCCCAGGTGCTGGACCTGAACCAGACGGTGGAGGACACGCTCAGGATGCTGCGACGGCTTCTGGGCGAAGACATCGAGCTCAGCTGGCGCCCGGGCGCGGGCGTCGGAGCCGTGCGAATGGATCCGGCCCAGGTCGAGCAGATCCTCACCAACCTCTGCGTCAACGCGCGCGACGCGATCTCGGGCGCCGGGGCTGCCGGTCGGATCACCATCGAGACGGGTAGGAGGCGCCTGGCGGAGGACGACCGCCGGGCGATCGGGACTGTGGGGCCCGGCGACTACGCCGTGCTGCGAGTGGGCGACACGGGCTGCGGCATGGATCCGGCAAGCCTCGAGCAGCTGTTCGAGCCTTTCTTCACCACCAAGGTGCTGGGACGGGGCACGGGGCTGGGTCTGTCCACGGTGCACGGGATCGTGACGCAGAACGGCGGCCAAATCGAGGTTCGCAGCCAACGCGGCTGCGGTACGACCTTCGAGATCCTCCTCCCGTGTCACACGCTTCCTGCCGAGTCGGAGGACGCAGTGGGAGAGCCGGCGACCGGAGAGCGCGGCAGCGAGCGTGTGCTCGTGGTGGAGGACGAGCCCTCGGTGCTGAGGGTCACTTCGATCCTGCTCGACTCGCTGGGCTACCGGGTGGTCGCCGCGGCGGGTCCGGTCGAAGCGCTGCGCCTGGCACGAGAGCATTCCGATGAGCTCGACCTCCTGATGACCGATCTCGTGATGCCGGAGATGAACGGCCGGGAGCTCGCGAGGCAAGTGCAGGGGCTCCACCCCCGGATTCGGTGCCTCTTCGTCTCCGGATATACGGCCGACGTGATCGCTCACCGGGGCATCCTGGAGCGGGGCGTGCACTTTCTGGCCAAGCCCTTCACCCGTGCTGAGCTGGCCGCCAAGGTGCGTGAGGTGCTCGGACCGTCCTCCTGAGCTCTCAACGGCGAGGGCCCGGGGTCAGTCGAGCACGAGGTAGCTCGGGGTGAGCTGGCCGGGGCTCACGATCAGGGACTCGGCGGGCCACAGCCAGTCGGGCGGGGTGCAAGTTCCCTCGCGGTCGGTGCATGCACAGCCGGCCAGGACGAGCTGCTGCTCGACGAGCGCGGAGCCGCCTTGGCCGAGCGCGGAGGCGGCGCAGGCCTCGGCCGCCCGTGCGGCGCAGTCGCTCGCGTCCGCGCCCCCGCCGCAGCGCCGCCGACCCCGGGCGAGGTCCCGCCCGTGCCGGTCCCGCCGGTCCCCGAAGGCGTCGCGGCGCCGAGCAAGATCGGCCCCTCCTGCCGCTGGCCGCTGAAGCCGCGCAGCCAGTCCGAGTCGGTCCAGATCCCCCACACGGCGCCGTCGAGCCGCACCTGTCCGTCGAACGAGCCGGCGTCGCTGGTCATGAGCAGCCGGCCGTCGGCGTCGAGGAGCCCCGAGAGCTCGTGGGAGGCGCCGGTCGCGTCGACCACGGTGCCCGTCGCCAGGCCGTCCGCGCTCACGGTGAGCTGCCAGGTGCCGCCGTCCTCCAGGGTGCCGGCGTAACTGCCCGCGAGGGCAGTGAGGCAGCTCGTCTCGCTCGTGCCGGGTGGGCAAGCGAACGGCTCAGCGCGCTCCTCCTCCGCGGCTGGCCGGCAACCGGCGAGCGCCGCGACCAGGGTGGCGATCGACGTCCACCCGACGAGCCGTGCCCCGATCACGGCCCCAGGTGTACCCGCTCCGTGCTGCGCTGCAAGCGCGCCGGTTCGAGGCGGTTGGGTCGGTTGCGGCGTTACCGTCGCTCCGGTATCGAGGGGGGGATGGAATCGGCGCGCCCGCGGGTCTGCCGGGGAGCCTGGCGGCTCGCGGTCGGCGTGGGCGGGCTCGGGGCCCTGCCGCTCGCGGGCTGCGGGGCCTCGCTCTCGAGCTTCCAGCCCGCCCACGTGCCCGAGCCGGGGCACGTCCAGGGCGAGGCCGGCTTCGACGTCTCCTACCCGGTGCACACCGTCGGCGAGGTCATCGACGCGGCGGAGGCTGTCGAGGACGCGGCGGAGGAGCGTATGCTCACCGACGAAGAGATCCGGACCATCGCCGAGGGCGGCGCGGCCCTGGGGCTGAACCCGCCCGCGGTGATCGGGCACGCCGGGGTGGCCTTCGCTCCCGCGGAGCGTTTCGAGATCGGGGCGCGCCTGGCGACGAGCGGCTGGCGCGGCGGGGTCCGGTACCAGTTGCTCGAGCAGGACGAGCACGGCGTCGATCTCAGCCTGGGCCTTGGCTTCGGCACCGCGTTCACCAAGCCGGTCATCGAGGAGGCCCTCGACACGCTCACGGTGGACAGTTACTGGCGGTGGAACCTCGACCTGCCCGTCGCCCTCGGTCGGCACGGCTCCTGGTACCGCTGGTGGGCTGGACCGCGGCTCTTGCTCTCGCGGTCCGCGCAGACCCTCACCGTGGAGCTGCCCTACGCCGACACACGGGTGAAGGGCGACATCGGGGGCAGCGTGATCTACGTGGGCGGCCTCGCGGGCGCTGCGCTCGGCTACCGCTCCGTGTTCGTCGGGCCCGAGTTGACCGTCGCTGGGCTGTTCGGGCGGGTCGACGTCGACCTGCTCGGTCGCCGGGAGCCCGTCGTCCTCGACACGGCCGTGGTGCAGCCGGCCTTCGCCGTGATGGGGGAGTTCTGATGCGGCTCTCTCCGGGCCTCAAGCTCGCGGTGATGGCGCTCGGCACCTCGCAGCTCCACGCGGCGTGCTTCTACTCGCCGCCCCCCATGCTCAGCCACGCGCAGGCGGCCGACACGCTGGGGCCGGGCGCGGTGGCGGTGACGGGTGAGGTCGGCTACGCGGCGTCCGGATCCTGGTGGGACTCGTCCAACCTCAGCGATGTCGACGTGACCGATGGCGCCGTGGGCGCTGGTCGGCTGCGCGTCGGGGTGGGCGAGGACGTCGATCTCGGCCTGGTCAACGGCTACGGGCCGAACCGCGGCTTCGTCCTCGGGCCAGAGGTCAAGTGGCGATGGCTGCACCTGACGCCGGACGACGTGGCGAACCCGCCCGCGTTCCACGCTGCGTGGCTCACCGGGGTGGCCTTCGGCGCCGCCGATTTCCGGCTCGACGAGGCTGAGCGGGGGCGGCGCCACGCCTTCGTCGCGCCGTACACGGGGCTGCTCGCCTCGGGTGGCGTCCACGCCGTGCAGATGTACACGGGGTTCCGCTTCGCGGCGAGCGAGACCCTGGGTGACGAGCACGGCGACTTGACCTTGTTCCCCGCGCTGAGCTTCGGCGTGCACCTGCAGCCGTTCGATCCGCTCTCGTTCTTCGCGGAGGGGATCATGGCCGGGGGCCTCACGACCACCGATCTCGGCGACTCTGCCCTGCTCGTCTATCCGAGCGCTGGTGCGACGGTCCACTTCGACTGACGAGGCGGCGCCCGGCGGCACCCTGGGATCCTCACGATGCTCCTGCTGCACACCTCCGACTGGCACCTCGGGCTCGACCTGGGCGGGCACGGACGGCTCGAGGAGCAGGCGCGCTTCCTCGATTGGCTGCGCGGGCAGTGCCGCGAGCTCGCCGTCGATGCGCTGCTGGTCGCCGGCGACGTGTTCGACGTCGCCAACCCCGCGAGCGTCGCCCAGCGCCTGCTGGCCGATTTCCTCGTCGAGCTGCGTCGCGACTGCCCGGACACGACCGTCATCCTGACGGGGGGCAACCACGACTCCGCGCTGCGGCTCGAGGTGGTGCGCCCCTACGGCGAGGCGCTCGGGCGAATCCACGTCGTCGGCGGGCTCGACGCGAGGGCCCCAGACGTCGAGGACAAGGCGGTGATCGTGCTCCGCGATGGCGCTGGCGCGCCGCTGGGCGCTTGCCTCGCGGTGCCGTTCCTGCGCGTCGGCGATCTCGACTGCCGGCCCGTCGCGGACGAGCCGCTGGCGCAGGCCTACGAGCGCGCCCTCGGTGCCTTTCACGAGCGCCTCCGTTGGCGTGCGCAGCAGCTCGCTCCCGGTAAGCCCGTGGTGGGGATGGGGCACCTCACCTTGAGTCAGGGTGAGAAGTGCGGCAGCGAGCAGCTCCTCGTCGGCGGCATCGACGGGATCGGCGCGGACGGGATCGCCGCGGGGCTGGACTACCTCGCGCTCGGGCACCTGCACCGCGGCCAATGCGTCGGGTCGCCGCGGGTCCGTTACAGCGGCAGCCCCCTGAGTATCGATTTCGACGAGCGTCGGTACCCGCACCAGGTGCTCCTGGTGCGGCTCGAGGGGCCGGTGGCGGAGGGGGTTGCTGCGGAGCTCACGGTGACGGAGCTCGCGGTGCCCCAGGCGGTCCCGCTGCTGCGCCTCCCCGAGGCGGCGGGGACCTGGGAGGATCTCGAGCGCGCCTTCGCGGAGGTACCCTGGCGGGACCACGCCGCGCTCCCGAGCGCGCTCCAGCCGCTGGTGGAGCTGCAGGTCATCGACGACGGGACCGTCGCGGATCTGCCGGCGCGCGTGGAGGCGCTCTGCCGCGGCAAACCCCTGCGCCTGGTGCGCTCGCTCCGGCTGCTGCGACCGGACCCTGACGTCTCCGGTGGGGACGCGGGTACCGAGGGCACGCTGGCGCTCACGCTCGGCTCGGACACGGCGCCCCGGCAGCTCTTCGAGCTGGCGTGGACGCGCAAGTACGGTTCGCCGCCGCCGCCGGAGCTCGCGGCCGCGTTCGAGGAGGCCTTGGCCGAGGTGCGGACGGGAGGGGGACGCCCGTGAGGATTCGATCTATCAGCGGCGAGAACATCGCCTCGCTCGGTCGCTTCGAGGTGCGTCTGGACGACGAGCCGCTGCGCTCGGCCGGTGTCTTCGCCATCGTCGGGCCGACGGGGGCAGGGAAGAGCTCACTGCTCGACGCCCTGTGCCTGGCGCTCTACCACCAGGTCCCCCGGCTCGCCGACGCGGTCGCGCAGGGGGTCACCTTCGAGAGCGCCCTTGGCGCGGTGAGCATCAAGGACGTGGCGCACCTCGTGCGTCGCGGCACCCAGACCGCCTTCGCGGAGGTCGAGTTCGTCGCCAGCGACGGGGTGGCCTACCGAGCCCGCTGGGGCTACCGGGCCGCCAAGCGCCGGGGCGCGGCCCCGCAGGAGGAGACGCGCCTCGTCCACGTCGATTCCGGCGCCGTCCTGCTCTCCCGCAAAAAAGAGTGCGCCGAGCGGATCGAGACGCTGCTAGGGCTCGACTTCAAGCAGTTCACGCGGACCGTGCTGCTCGCGCAGGGGCAGTTCGCGGCGTTCCTCAAGAGCAACGTCACCGACGAGCGCGCGCAGATCCTGGAGCAGCTCACGGGCACCGAGCTCTACAGCCGGATCGGCAAGGCCGTGGCCGATCGCAAGGGCGAGGAGGCGCGTCGCCTCGGCGAGCTCCGGGAGCGACGCGCGTCGCTCCCGCTGTTGGGGCCGGAGGAGCGCGCGGCGGCGGTGGCCGCGCGCGAGCGCGTCGCGGCCGAGCTCCTCGCCGTCGTCGACCCCGCAGCGCGGCTGGAGGGCGCGCGACGGTTCGCCGCGGAGCGGCAGCGCGCCGAGGGGGAGGGGGCCACCGTGAGGCCGGCGCTGGAGGCGGCGGCGGCCCGGATCGCGTCGCTCGAGCCTCAGCTCGAGGTCCGCCAGGGCGAGGCGTCGGCGCTCCAGCAGCAATGGCGGGCGCTGCAGCCGGAGCTCGACCGCGCCATCGAGGTGGATGCGCGGATCGCCACCTTGAGCGATGGCCTTGCCGCGCAACGCGAAGAGCTCGACCGCCAGCGCCAGGTGCAGTGCGAGCGGGAGGAGCAGCTGCAGCGGGCGCGAGACGAGCGCGCGCGGCGTCAGCGCGAGCTCGACGAGAAGGACGCCTGGCTCGCCGCGCGAGCGCCACTCGCGCCGCTCGCGCGCGAGCGGCGTTTCGTTGACGAGCAGCTCCGGCGCACCCTGACCGAGCACCGTCGGCACTCCGAGCTCGAGACGAGCCTCGAGCGGGACCGGACCGCGCTGCCGGCGGCCGTCGCTGCCGAAGCGGACGTGAGGCAGCGCATCGCGCAGCTCGTCGCTGAGCTCGCCGGGGTCGAGGTCGCGCGGCTGCCCGGGACGCTCGAGGAGCTCGGGCGCCGAGAGCGGCAGCTCGGCCTCGCCAGCGACGTCGCCAGGGCGCGCGGGCGGAGGGACGACGCCAGGCGCGCGTCCGCCGCGCTGGGGCCCGTCCTCGCGGCGGCGAACGAGCGCGTCGAGCGCGCCGCCCAGGCCCACGGCGCGGGGGTGGAGGTCACCGAGGGCGCGGTCGCGCTGCTGCGGGCGCGGCTCGAGGAGGGCAAGCCTTGTCCCGTGTGCGGCGCGATGAGCCACCCGCATCGGGCGCTGACCGAGGCGGCGTTGCGCGAGCAGGTGGAGTTGTTGCGGCGCGAGCGCGACGTGGCCGTGGCCGAGCGCGACGCCCGGCGCGACGAGGCGCAACGCGCGCAGGCCGTCGAGGCGCAGGCGGTCGAGGAGCTCGCCCGACTCGAGCCGGCCCTGCAGGCTCTCCGCGTCGAGGACCCAGCGGCGCTTGCGTGCGAGACGCCGGAGGCCGTCGCGGGGCTCCGCGCCCGCTGCCAGGGGTGGTTGGTCGCGAGCCAGGGGTTGCCGGCGCTCGAGCGCGAGCGGGAGCAGCGCTCCGGCGAGCATCGGCGCTTGCTCGAGTCGATCGAGCGCCTGGAGGCGGAGGCGCGGGCCAGCGACGTGGCGCGGGCGGAGGCGGAGGGGAAGCTCGCGCCGCTGTGGGCGGTCGCCGAGTGGAAGGCGGAGCTCCTGGAGCGGGGGGACGCGATGCTCGAGGAGCACCGCGCGGCGCTGGAGGAGTACGCGGTCACCGAGCGGGAGGCGGCGGAGGTCCGCTCTGCCATCGAGCCGCTGGCGCGCGTCGTCGAGGGCCGGGACGCGGAGGCGAAGGCGGGGGCGGTGGCGCTCGCTCGCCAGGGGGAGCAGGTGGAGGCGAGAGCGGTCGAGGTCGCGGGGGTGACGGAGGAGCGGCGGCGAGTGCTCGAGGGCGAGCCGGTCGCGGTCGTGCGCGAGCGCTGGCAAGCGAGGATCGAGGCGACGCGTCTGGGCCTGGTCGAGCTCGAGGACCAGCTCCGCGAGGCCCGCGAGGTGTGCACGCGGCTCGGGACTCGGTGGGAGGCCGCGCAGGCCGCGGCCGCGCAGGCCACGGCTCGCCTCGGGGAGGCCGGTCCCGACTGCGCGCGGGCGCTCGGGCCGCTCGCGCTCGAGGCGGGGCCGGTTCCGGCGGACTTCGCCGCGACGCCGAGCGCGGAGCTGCTCGCGTGGCTGACGCGCGCCCAGCAGGGGCTCGACGCCCGGCGCGAGGCCCTGCAGAGCGAGGCCGGCGCGCTCGCCGAGCGGCTCCGGCAGGACGACGAGCGGCGCGCCGAGGGGACCCGCCTCGATGGCGAGATCGCCGCCCAGCAGGCGGTCACCGGGCGCTGGGAGCAGCTCTACCAGCTCCTCGGGGTCGGGGAGGGCAAGGCGTTCCGGACGCTGGCGCAGCAGCTCTCGCTCGAGCTGCTCCTGGCGCAGGCGAACCGGCACCTCGGCGCCATCACGACCCGCTACCAGCTACGGCAGCTCCCGGCGTCGCTGCACTTCGTGGTGGTGGACCACGACAACTACGACGCGGAGCGCCCCGTGCACACCCTGTCCGGCGGCGAGACCTTCGTCGTCTCCCTCGCGCTTGCGCTCGGCCTGAGCGCTCTGGTGAGCGGTGACCACGCGATCGAGACGCTCTTCATCGACGAGGGGTTCGGCAGCCTCGACGGCGACACCCTGCGCCACGTGATGCGGGCGCTCGACGCCCTGCACAGCCAGGGGCGCAAGGTCGGGCTCGTCACCCACGTGGAGGAGATGAAGGAGCGCATCCCGGTGCGCATCGAGATCCGCCGGGTGGGGCCGGGCCTCAGCGAGGTCTGCCTGGTCGGCTAGCTCGGGGTGCGCCCGTGCCCGCTCAGGTGGCGGACGCCTGGGGGCGGAGGAGCCAGGCGATCCAGCCGACGGTGAGGACCGCCCCGAGCGCCTTGAGCGGCAGCGGCGGCGCGATGACGACCAGGACCATCAGGGCGAGCACCGGGATCAGGTACCGCAGCGCCCACAGGACGTAACCGCCGAAGCTTGGCATGGCGACACCGCCCGCGTCCGCGATCGACTTGACCATGAAGTTCGGCCCGTTGCCGATGTAGGTGATGGCCCCGCAGAACACGGCGCCCAGGCTGATGGACGTGAGGTAGAGCTCGCGCACCCCCGCCACCGCGGGCTCGCCGCCCAAGCTCCGGGCCATCTCGAAGAAGGTCGCGTAGGTGGGCGCGTTGTCGAGCACCGCGCTCAGCGCGCCGGTGAAGACGAAGAAGGTGTACTCGTTGAGGGGCAGGGTGGGCGCCACCTGCCCGAGGTAGGAGAGGGCGGGGACCATGGCGAGGAAGATGCCGATGAAGAGCGCGGCCACCTCGAGGATGGGACCCCAGCCAAACTCGTTCTTCCCGTAGCGGACCTCGCGGTTACTGGTGGCGAGCGAGATCCCGGCGAGCGAGAGCATCACCAGCTCCCGCACCGGGATCCAGGCGGAGACATCGGCGTGCCCCTCGCCGATGGCGTGCAGATCCACCGAAGGCGCCAGCGCCACCGCGAGCACCACGCCGAGGAGCCAGACGAGGTGGAGCGCGCCCCGAATCCGGATCGGCTCGATCTCGCGCGCGTCGCGGACGAGGGCCGTCGCCGGCTCCGTGGCGTGGATGCGGCGGTCGAGGACGTAGTACGTGAGCAAGAGCAGCCCGTTGACGAAGAGCCACGCCGGGAACAGCTTCAGCGTCCACAGGAACGGGACCCCCCGCAGCATCCCGAGGAAGAGCGGGGGATCGCCGAGGGGCGTGAGCAGGCCGCCGCAGTTGGCGACGACGAAGACCGCGAACACCACCGTGTGCACGCGGTGCGTGCGTTCGCGGTTCACGTTGAGGATGGGGCGAATGAGCGACATCGCGGCGCCCGTCGTCCCGATGATCGAGGCGAGCACGGCGCCGATGGCGAGGAAGATCGTGTTCGTGCGCGGGGTCGCCTCGATGTCACCGTCGACGAAGATGCCGCCGCTGATCACGAAGAGGCACAAGAGCAGGGTGATGAATTGCGCGTACTCGACCAGCGCATGCACCACCGCCGTGGGGTCCCCGAGCGCCCACATGAAGATCGCCATCGGCACGCCGAAGGCGAGGGCGACCGCGAGCTGGAACCAGAGCTTGTGCCAGAGGTGCCGGGTGGCGGACAGGAGCGGGAAGGTGGCGATGCAGGCGAGCAGCCCGGCGAAGGGCAACACGCCCCACCAGGGGACCAGGATCTCGTGCTCGGGCACCGGCCGCAGCTCCGTTTCAGGGGGGTGGCGCGGGTCGTACATCGACGGCGCGGCGCGCGCCAGCCCGTGCGGACCTGGTCGCTACCCGCTGGGGCCCGGCGTCGGGCGAGGGGCCGAGAGCTCCTGTGATCCGAGGCCTGGTGCCGTCGAGCGCGCGGGTGGCCCGCCGCCGAGGCCCACGCTCGGTGGCGCCGTGCAGGCACGCCCGTCAGCGCACGGCGGCCACGCAGCGGCCGAGCGGTGGGTCACCGTAGTAGCCGCAGGCCGGGATCAGCAGCTGGTTCGAGCAGGGCGGGCACTCCACCGTGCTGCAGTCCTCGCAGGTGGCGTCCGCCGGCGGCGGCGCTCCCCCCTCGGTGACGCAGGGATCGGTCGCGACGACCGTGTAGGGGAGCACCTCGGGGCACGCGCAGCAGCGGTTGTGGTCGGTCGCCACCAGGCAGTCGATGTCCGAGGGGTCGCACTCGTCGACAAACTCGCAGACCCCCGCCTCGTCAGGCGCCACGACGCGGCTCGGTGGATCGAGCCAGGTGCAGTCGAGCATCATGCATGCCTCTGCCGCCGCCGCCCGTCACGCGCGGGCGGGGGCCGGGACGCCGTCGAGGGCCGCTCGCACCTGCTCGAGCAGGCTGGCGGCGTCGTACGGCTTCTGTAGGAAGCGGGCGCCGTCGGGGAGACGGCCGCCCTGGGTCGCCAGACGACCGGTGTATCCCGAACAGAAGATCACCGGCACGTCGGGCGCGGTCACCTCCAGCCTGGCGGCGAGCTCGCGGCCACTCTTTCCCGGGAGCACGACGTCGGTGACTAGGAGCTGAATGGCGCGGGCGTGCTCCTCGAGGACGTCCTCGGCGTCCTCGGCGGACGCGGCGTCGATGACCCGGTAGCCGTGTCGCTGCAGCGCGCGGGTCGCGAAGCTTCGGACCAGCGGATCGTCCTCGACGAGCAGGAGGGTTTCCGTTCCGCCCGTCAGGGGTGGCGGCGCGGGGGCCGACGGGTGCTCCTCGACCTTGCCTCCCACGGCCGGCCACAGGATGCGAAACGTCGTGCCGAGGCCTTCCTCCGAGTACACGCTGATGGTGCCCCCCTGCTGCTGAACCACGCCCTGCACGACGGAGAGCCCGAGCCCCGTCCCCTGGCCCACCGGCTTGGTGGTGAAGAACGGCTCGAACGCCTGCTGTTGCACCGCCGCGGACATGCCGAGCCCGGTGTCAGTGACGGCGAGCTGGACAAAGGCCCCAGGCCTCGCGCCGGGCCTGCAGGCCGCCTCGTCCTCGTCGAGGGACAGGTTGGTGACCTCGATCAGCAGGCTGCCACCGTCGGGCATGGCCTGGCGGGCGTTGACCGCGAGGTTCATGATCACCTGCTCGACCTGGCTCACGTCGACCTCGCAGGACCGGAGATCCGGGGCGACCTCCACCGTCAGCCGGACGTCCTCGCCGAGGGTGTGCGTGAGGAGCCCGTGCATCCGGGTCACGATTTCTCCGATGCTCGCGGGGCGTGGGGACAGCATCTGCTTGCGCGAGAAGGCGAGCAGCTGTCGGGTGAGCTGCGCCGCCCGGTCGGCGGCGGCGATGATGCCCTCGACGGACCCGCGCATGGGGCCGCCGGGTGGCACGTCCAGCTCGAGCAGCGAGGCGTGGCCGGTGATGGCCGTCAGGAGGTTGTTGAAATCGTGGGCGATGCCGCCGGCGAGGTGCCCCACGGACTCCATCCGGTGCTTCTGGCGGAGCTGATCCTCGAGCGCGGCGCGGGCCCGTTCGGCCTCGTGCTGGGCGCTGACGTCGAGGATCTGGACCAGGACCCCCGACTCGGCGTGGGCGTCCAGGCGGGTGAGCGACACCGCGGCATGCCAGTGCGTGGAGTCGTCCCGGATCCCGTCGACGTCGAGGGTCGGAGAAGGCTGCCCGGTGCTTCGAACTTCGGCGAAGGCGGCGTTCACCCGCGCGCGGCTCTCGTCCCGCATCCAGGCGAGTGGGTTGGCCTCGAGCCGCGACGTCGCGACGCCGAGGAAGCGGCTCGCCTTCTCCGGCAGGAACACGAGCCGCCCGTCCGGCGCGATGATGGTGAGCAGCGAAGGGGCCGAGTCCACCACGGTGAGGAGTTGTCGGGTCCGGTCGGCGAGATCGCGCTGGATCTGCCGGGTCCGCTCGGTGACCGCCCTGCCCAGCACGACGGCCAAGACGACGCTGGCGGCCGACACCGTCAGCAGGAGGAGGAGCGAGGAGCGCGCCTCAGTGCGGGCCCTCGCGGACACCCGCGTGAGGTGCGCCTCGGTCGCCGCGAGCAGCGTCGCGACCGTCGCCTCCCAGGGCTGCTCCGGCTGCTCGAGGAGCCTGCGGCCGAGGCCGTGCTGGCGCCGGAGCTCCTCGAGCTCCCCGCGTTCGGACGGCGCGACGAGCCCCGCGAGCTCCTCGAGCAGCGCACCCCGTTCGGCCTCGATGGCGAGCAGGCGCCGGTCGAGCTCCGCGCCACCATGGTCGAGCTCGCCCTGGTGTCCCTGCTCGAGGAGCAGCAACTCGGACCGGAAGAGGCGCCGCACGTGGGTGACGACGACGAGCCGCCGCACGTCGTGCTTGCTGACGTGCTGGGCCGTGTGGTCGAGCCGGAAGAGCCCGAAGGCCCCCACGGCCGTGGAGCTTCCGACGGCGGCGAGCAGCACGAACACCAGCAGGAGGAAGGGTCGACGAGGTTCGGGCAGGACGAGGCGCGGCCCCGTGGGGAGCGAAGACGCCCGCGGCTCACCGTTCGTCTGGACCTCCATGGCTCGCCGATTCGACTCCCCGTAGGGGCCCGAGTCTATCATGTTCCCAGGAGCAGGATGTGCCCTGCCGGACCGGCGCTAGCCCAAGCGGGCCCGAGGCGGTCGCGGCGGGGGCTCCATGGGGCGGTGGTGGCGCGTTCGCCAGCGCTGGCTGGCCGCGATCCACCGCACCCACCGCGCCGCTGCCCCCCTGGCGGATCTCGCCGCCAAGCGCGCCTGGGATCCCGACCGCGGGGCGGCTGAGTCCGCCAACAGACGGGCGGCCTCGGGGCCGACGCGCGGTGGCGGGCGCGTCAGGCCCCCGAGCGGACGCTTGACCTTTGGTCGCTGCCTACCCATGTGGAAGCGGTCGGGTGGTGACGATGCCGAAAGCGGTCGCAATCAACCGCAGCCAGGGGCCGGTAGCGCGCATGAGGGCGCCAGCGGGTCGTCCCCAGCGCGCGACGGCTGGGGCCGCGGCGGGGAGCGGCGCCGGGGACGAGGCGCGCGCCGGGGTCGTGCTCCTCTCGGGCGGGAACCCGCAGATCGCGAAGGCAGATGGCGACGCCCCCGTCCAGGCCTACTTTGACGCTCTGTCCGGCTGGAAGCGCGAGCTCGGCCGGCGTCTGGACGCCCTCATCGTGCGGAGCGTGCCCGGCGTGCGCAAGGCGGTGAAGTGGAACTCGCCCCTCTACGGCGTCGAGGGTCAGGGGTGGTTCCTCGGGATCCACACCTTCACCCGCTTCGTGAAGGTGGCCTTCTTTCGCGGCGCCTCGCTGCGACCGGTGCCCCCGGGGCCGAGCAAGGACGAGCAGACGCGCTACGTCGATCTCGGCGAGGGCGAGCTCGACGAGGCGCAGATGGAGCGATGGGTGAAGCAAGCCGCGGCGTTGCCCGGCTGGTTCCCCGCGCGCCCCCGGACGCCAGCGGAACCGGCGTCGCCCGCGGAGCTCATCGACCAGCGGATCGGTGAGCTCGGGGGATGGCGCGCCGCGACCCTGGCCCGCGTGCGGGCGTTGATCCTGGAGACGGACCCCGAGATCACCGAGGAGTGGAAGTGGCGGGGCACTCCCGTCTGGTGCCATCACGGGATCGTGTGCACCGGCGAGGCGTACGCGAAGGTCGTGAAGCTGACGTTCGCCCGGGGCGCCGAGCTCCCTGACCCGTCGCACCTCTTCAACGCCAGCCTAGCCGGGACCACGCGCCGGGCGATCGACCTCCATGAAGGCGAAGCCGTCGACCCGCGCGCGTTCCGGGCGCTGGTGAGGGCCGCGGTGGCCCGGAACGGGTCGGCGGCGGTGCGGCGGCGATCCGGCGGGCGTGCGGCGCGCCGAGGGTGAGCCTCGCCTGGTGCCCTGACCCCCTGGTCATGAGCCCTCGCCGTCCCGGGCTTCGGATCGGGGCTGGAGAGAGCGGCGGGTCGACGCCACCGCAGCCATCACGAGCCGCGCCGCCAGCGAACCGTCCGGGCGCCGGCGAGTGATTGCGCTCCTGCCGGCCCTGAGGCAGCGTCCCGCTCACCGATGGGCAAGGCATCGCGGCAAGCGCACGCCCGCGCCTCTCGCCTGGGGTGGTTGGCGCTGCTCCCGCTGGCCCTGTTCGTGTCGGTGCTGGTGGCGTTCGTCGGCGACCGGTTGCCGCTCGGCGAGGTGCGCTGGGCCTGGGTGCCCAGCCTTGGCGTGGAGCTCACCCTCCGGCTCGACGGCCTCTCCGTGCTGTTCCTGCTCCTGATCTCGGGGGTGGGGACGATGGTGTTCGTCTATGCCGCCGGATACCTGGCGGAACACCCCCGGCGGCGACGCCTCTTCCTGTTGCTCACGTCGTTCGTCGTCGCGATGGTCGGCTGCGTCACCGCCGACGATCTGATCGCGCTGTTCGTCTTCTGGGAGCTGACGAGCCTGACCTCGTTCCTCCTGGTCGGCTTCGAGCACGAGTCGGCGTCGAGTCGCAGCGCCGCGCGGCAGGCGCTGCTGGTCACGGCAGCCGGGGGGCTGGTGCTGCTGGCGGGGATCCTGCTGCTCGGTCAGGTCGCGCAGACCTACTCCATCCGCGAGCTGCTGGCGTCGGCGTCGCGCTGGCGCGACCGGCCCCTGGTGAACCTCGGCCTGATCTGCGTCTTCGTCGGCGCCTTCACCAAGTCCGCGCAGTTCCCGTTCCACTTCTGGCTCCCGAACGCGATGGCCGCTCCCACCCCGGTGAGCGCCTACCTGCACTCGGCGACGATGGTGAAGCTCGGGATCTACCTGCTCGCCCGCCTGCACCCAGCCTTCTGCTCCCTCGAGCTCTGGCAGGTCACCCTGGTGGTCGTCGGCGGGTTGACCTCGATCGGGGCCATGCTCCTGGTGCTACAGGAGCGCGATCTGAAGCGGATCCTCGCCTGGTCGACGGTCTCCTCCCTGGGCACCCTGGTCCTCTTGATCGGGCTCCCCGGGGAGGGCGCGGCCACCGCCGTCGCCGCCTTCCTGGTGGCGCATGCGCTCTACAAGGCGCCCCTCTTCTTCGTGGCAGGCAACGTCGATCACGGCGCGGGGACCCGGGACATCGGGCGTCTCGCCGGGCTCGCGCGCAGCATGCCGTGGACCGCGGTCGCCGCCCTGCTGGCGGGCCTGTCGATGGCCGGAGTCCCGCTCTCGTTCGGCTTCGTCGCCAAGGATCTGATCAAGATCGCCAAGGACCAGGGCGACGCCTACACCTGGGTGGCCTACGGAGGGGTGCTGGTGAGCGCGCTGTCGATCGCGGTGGCGGCGGTGGCCGCGATCCGCATCTTCTGGCACGCGGGGGGCGAGGCCGTGCCCAGCGAGATCGCGGAGGTGCCGCGGTCCATGCGCTGGCCCCCGATCGCCATCGCCGGCCT
>CAYZQO010000026.1:63034-79508 GCA_964480725.1 uncultured Polyangiaceae bacterium
CAGGTCTGGTACGAGGCGTCGCTCGCGGGCCTGCCCGTCATCGCTGGGCTCGTCACCCGTCGCCTGCAGACCGGGGTGCTCCGCCATTACGTCGCGCAGGTCATGCTGTTCGTCGCGGCGACGGTGGCGTTGGTGCTGGGCCTCGGTGGCGCGCCCGCGTGGCCGTCCCTGGCGTGGCCCTCGCTCGCCGTGGGCGGGACTGCGCTCGGGATCGTGGTGGCCAGCGTGACCGTCTGCGTCGCGCGCGATCCGTTCGTGGTCCTGCTGGTCAGTGGTCTCATCGGCCTGGGCTGCGCCCTGTTCTTCCTCTTCCTGGGGGCTCCCGACGTGGCCTTCACCCAGTTTGCGGTGGAGGTCGCCTTCGTCGTCGTGATCGCCTCGATCCTGCTCCGACTGCGGCGCCTGGACCTGGTCGTGCCCCCCGCCGACCCGGTCGGGCCGCGCCTGCTGCCGTCGCTCGCGGCGGGGGTGGGGGTCGCGGCCCTCACGGTGTGGGCGGTGGCAGGCCAGAGCGATCCCACCCTGGCCGAGTTCTTCGGGGCGACGAGCCTCACCGAGGCGCACGGGCGCAACGTCGTCAACGTCATCCTGGTCGACTACCGAGCCCTCGACACCCTCGGTGAGGTGAGCGTGGTGGCGGTCACCTTCCTCGCGGCTCTGCCGCTGCTCAAGGCGCTGCGCAGACCACAGGGGGGAGCGGAACGATGACGCCTCGCTCTGCGCTGCTCCGCCTGGCCGTGCGCTGGCTCTACCCGGCGATGCTCGCCGCCTCGCTCTGGATCCTGCTGCGCGGCCACCACCAGCCCGGGGGCGGCTTCATCGGGGGGATGGTGGCGGTGGCGGCCTCGTCTCTCCTTGCCATCGCGGAGGGCTCGCGCGTCGCCCAGCGCCGCTTGCCGTTCGGTCCAGTGCGCCTCGCCGCGCTCGGGGGTCTGGCGTCGCTGGTCAGCGGTCTGCCCGCGCTGGCGCTGGGACGGCCCTACCTGACCCACCTCTGGATCGAGCTGTCCTTGGGGCTCGTGCGGCTGCCCGTCTCCACCGTGATGCTCTTCGATTTGGGCGTCTACGCCGTCGTCTGGGGCGCGCTCGGGGGACTGTGCGCCCACGCCGTGGGGCTCGACGAGGCTGACGACGGGGAGGTGGCGCCCGACCCGAGCCCGGCCAGCGCCGGGGGGGGGAGCGCCGAGGCATGAGCTGGGCGCTCGCGCTCGCCGCCGGGGCGATCGTCGCCGCCGGCGTCTACCTCGCCCTCTCCCGGCACCTGCTCCGCGTCGTCGTGGGGGTCTCGCTCATCGGCGCGGCCGCCAACCTGGTCCTGCTGGCGATGGCACGCGCCACCAGCCCGGAGCCCCCCGTGATCCGCGCCGGGGAGCAGGTGCTCGCGAGCGGTGTCGATCCGCTGCCCCAGGCCCTCGTCCTCACCGCCATCGTGATCGGCTTCTCGCTGACCTGCTTCTCCCTGGTGCTCGTGCTGGCCATTGCGCAGCGCACCCGAGCCACGGACGGGGACGCCCTGCGTGCCGCCGAGCCTCCTCCGGACCGGGAGGGGAAGCCGCCGGTGGAGGGGGACGCCTGATGGGGACCTGGCTCCTGCCGCTGCCCGTGCTGCTGCCGCTGGCGACGGCGCTGCTCACGATGGTCTGCTGGCGAAGGCCGCGGCTTCAGCATGCCATCGGCGCCGCGGGGCTGGTGGCGCTGCTGGTCGCCAGCCATGCCCTGCTGGTGCTGGTCTGGGCAAGGGGAACGCAGCGGACCAGCTTCGGCGGCTGGCCGGCCCCCTTCGGCATCGAGTTCGCCGCCGATCCCCTGGGCGCGACGATGGCCTCGATCACGGCGCTGATGGGCGCCGTCGCCGTCCTGTTCTCCCTCGGCGACGCCGACCCGGGACCGCGGTCGCCGACGCTATGGCCGCTCACCCTGGCCCTGCTCGCCGGCGTGGGCGGCGCCTTCGTCACCGCCGATCTCTTCAACCTCTACGTCTGGTTCGAGCTGACGCTGGTGGCCTCGCTCGGCCTCTTGGCGCTGGGGGGCGAGGCTCGGCACCTCGACGCCGCGCTCAAGTACTTCGTGCTCAATGCGCTCGGCACCCTGCTGCTGCTGATGGCGGTGGGATACCTGTACGGGCTGACGGGTCACCTGGGCTTCGCCCCGCTGCGCGTCGCCCTTGCCGCCAAGGATGGTGCCACCCTGGGGCCGTTCGTCGCCCTGCTCTTGCTCGCCGTCCTGGTCAAGGCCGGCGCCTTCCCCCTCTCTGCCTGGCTGCCCGCCTCCTACCCCACGCTGCCGGCGCCGCTCCTGGCGCTCTTCGCCGGGCTGCTGACCAAGGTCGGGATCTACGTGCTGCTTCGTCTGGTGGGCGGCGTGTTGCCCGAGCTCCCGGCGATCCTCAGCCAGGGGCTCGCCTGGCTGGCGGCCGCGACGATGCTGGTCGGGGTGCTCGGCGCGGCCTTCCACTGGGATCTGCGCCGGATCCTCGCCTTCCACATCATCAGTCAGATCGGCTACATGCTGCTCGGCCTCTCCCTTTCGTCGACGGCAGGGCAGGTCGCCACGGTCTTCTACGTGGTCCATCACATCGTGGTGAAGGCCAACCTCTTCTTGATCGCCGCCCTCGTCTATCGCCTCACCGGGTCATACGATCTCCGCCGCGCCGGCGGCCTCTACCTCGCTCGGCCCGGGCTCGCCTTGCTGTTCGCCATCCCGGCCCTGTCGCTGATCGGGCTGCCCCCCCTCTCGGGGTTCTGGGCCAAGCTCTTGGTGTTGCGCGAGGCGCTGGCCCAGGGTGAGCTCTGGCTGGCCGCGGTGGCGTTGACGGTCGGGCTGCTCACCCTCTACTCAATGCTCAAGATCTGGCTCGAGGCCTTCTGGAAGCCGCACCCGATCCCCGGCTGGTCCCCGCCGTCACGGCTGCGACTGGCGCCGTCCTACCTGGCCACGGGCCTGCTCGCGGCCGTGACGCTCGCCCTGGGGCTGAGCCCGGAGCCGCTCTTGCAGCTCGCGCAGCGCGCCGTCGAGGCGCTGGGGGAGACGGCGCCGTGAGGCTCGGTGTCGTGGCGACGCTGCTGGGGCTCTTCCTCTGGGAGCTGATCACGTCGGGGCTCTCCACCGCGTGGACCATCCTCCGCCCCGGCGCGCGCCCGCGCCCGGGCCTGGCGCGCCTGGACTACGGCGCTCTCGGCCCCCGCGGGGCCGCGCTGCTCGGCGGCATGATCACGCTCACCCCCGGCACCACCACGATCGACATCGATCTGGAGCGGCACGAGCTGCTCGTCCACCTGCTCGACGCCGCGCACGCGGAGGCGACGGCCCGCACGATCCGCCGCCGCTTCCAGCGCCGGATCGCCGAGCTCTTTCCGGAGGGGCCCTCGCGGTGACGCCCGCGTTCACGCTGCTGCTCGTCGTCGGGGCGCTGGTCGCCATCGGGATGGCCGCTGTGCGCCTGGTGCTCGGCCCCACCCAGGCGGACCGCATCGTGGCGCTCGACGTGGTCTTCTCGGCCAGCGTCGTGATGACGGCGGCGGCGGCCGTGGCCTCGGGCCGGGCGCTGTACCTCGACGTCGGGCTCGGGTTGGCGGTGGTGGGCTTCGTGGCCACCGTGGTCTGGGCGCGCCTCATCGAGGGCTCGCCGAAGGGGACGCGATGAGCGGGCTTTCGATCGCGGTGGCGGGCGTCGGGATCGCGCTCCTGGTCGTCTCCGCGGCGGGCCTCTTCCGTCTCCCCGACGCGCTGTCGCGCCAACACGCGGCCACCAAGTCGATCACGCTCGCGCTCGGCCTGGTGCTGAGCGGGGTCGCCCTGCACGCCGGGGATCCCGGGGTCACCGGGCGGGTCGCCGCGCTGATGGCGGTCCTGCTCCTGGCCTCTCCCGTGGCTTCCCACATGCTCGCGCGGGCCGCCGCTCGCCACGCCTTCACCGAAGACGAGCTGCGGGACGCCCCGCGGATCGGTAGCACGGAGGGGCTCCCGCGCGACCCGGTGCCGCCGCCCCGCTCCGGTCGCCAGTCCCCTGGTTAGCTCGGGCGCGCCCTCGGGCCGAGCCGTCGCCGCGGCGCATCACCGAGTAGCCCCGCGGTGCGGGCCTCGCACGTCCTCGGGCGGCGCGGCGGTGAGGCGCGCGGCGGCGATCCGGCAGGCGTCCTCGCCGAGGTCGATCCCCGCCCAGCGGCGGCCGAGGCGGGCGGCGACGGCGAGGGTGGTGCCGGAGCCGCACATGGGATCGAGCACGCGGCTGTCGGGCAGGGTGGCGGCGCGGACGATCCGCTCCAGGAGGCGCTCGGGTTTTTGAGTGGGATAGCCGGTCGTCTCCGCGATGAGCGGCGTGTTGGCGCGCATGGCGGGGCAGTCGGTCCACACGCTGCCGAGGCGTCGGCCCTGGTCGGCGTAGTAGCGGTAGGTCTTGCCGGCGACGGTGCGCTCGCGGTAGCGGCGGCCCTCGGCGTCGACCTGCTGGAAGTGCATCGCGAGGCTCGTGGCCGCGTAGGCCTCGCGGAGCCAGGGATCGTCGGCGCTATAGAGCATCGCGCCCGGGGCGTAGACCAGGATCGTCTGGTGGGTCACCGGGGGCGCGTCGCGGCGGCGCGCGCCGTTGCCCGGCGTCCAGATGATCTCGGCGCGGAACGCCTCGCGGCCGAGGACGCGATCGGCCAGGACCTTGGCGTCGTGGACGGTCCGGTGATCGAGGTGCAGCCACAGGCTCCCGCGCTCGCTCAGGGCCGCGGCGAGCACGCCGAGGCGCGGCTCGAGCATGGCCAGGAACGCGTCGAGGCCGCCCCAGGCGTCGCGGTAGGCGATCGGGCCCCGGGCGCGCTCCCCCGCGCCGGCGCGCCGTCCCCGCGCCGTGCCGGCGTTGAACGGCGGATCGACGTAGATCAGATCGAACCGCTCCACGGGGCGCGTCACCAGCGCCGGGACGATCCCGAGGCAGTCGCCGTGGTAGAGCGCGCCCGCGGCGGTGCGGAGCCAGGGAGCGGGCGCGTCCGGGGAGACACGGGGGGTCGGGGGGCTCAAGCGCCGCTCTCCGCTCGGAGCGGCAGCGGCGCGAGCGGAGCGGCGCCCGGCGCGGCCGCCGTGGGATCGAACGGGAGGAGCGGCGGAGCGGGCGTCACTGGATCGCCCTGGCTGATCGCGGCGAGCTCCTCGGGCGACAGCGGGGGGAGCAGGGGCAGCGGCGGCAGCCACTCCCATTGGGGGCCGCCGCCCTCGCAACCGGCCACGGCCTCGGCGGCGGTGCAGGCGAGGCGGAGGTGGAAGTGGTCGTCGTGGGGCGCGCTGTCGCCCGGCTGCAGCATCACCGCCTCGGCGTGCCAGACGACGTCGAGGGGCTCGCCGCGCGCCAGGGCGTGGTCGATCAGCATCGCCTCGAGATCGCGGCTCACGAAGAGCCACTGGGTGGCGGCGAGCTCGTCGGTGACCAGGGCGCGGACCAGGCGCCAGTTGCGGTCGAGATCCACGCGGACGAAGGCGTCCTCGTTCGGGATGGGCGCGAGCCCGTCGGGGCCGAAGGCCACGAAGCCGGGACTCCGCACCGGGGCGCCCGCGGGGGTGGTGGCGTAAAAGAGCAGGTCCACGTCGCGGCCCGTGCGGTGCGAGCGGTGGCCGGGGATGCGGCCCCCGTGACGGGCCGACAGATCGCCGACGACGAGCGGCGCGCCGCCGGGGTGCTCGCGGTCCACCGCGGCCGCCGCGCGCTCGACCGCGGCGACGAGCCGGGGCAGCCCCCAGTGGTTGGTGCCGCGCGGCCGGTACCGCACGTAGCCCGGGCCCCGCGCGGGCAGCTCCGCGGCCCCCGTGAGCACCCCGTGGTGCGGCACCCCGATCGAGCCGTCGAGCCCCGGCACCAGCGGGCTCGGGGTCGCCAGGCACCCCACCGCGCCCAGCGCTGCGCCGAGCCCGCACGCCCGGGCGCCGCCCCTCACACCTCCCCCATGAAGCCGGCGATGCGCCCCTCGATGGTGGTCACCGCCTTCGCGTCGCGGAAGGACTCCGCGAGCTCCAGGCGATCGCCGTTGCGGCGCAGGTACTCGTCGTCGAGGAGCGAGGCGAAGGCGTTCGCGATCAGCGGCTTGCAGACGGCCTCGCGCCGCTCGAGGCCCCCGCTCGTGGCCAGGCGCTTCCCCATGGCGAGCGCCCGGCGCACCAGCTCCTTCTCCGGGAGCGGCCCCTTCACCAGCAGGATCAGCGCGCGCGCCGCGAGGCGGTAGGCCTCGAGGAAGTTCTTCAGCATGTTGGCGTAGGTGATGACCCACCAGAGGCCGGGGGCGCCCGCGCTGCCCGGGCCGGCGTCGAGCCCCTCGGGCGTCTCGGCGAGCTCGCCATCGGCGAGCATCGAGGCGACCGTGGTCGTGAAGATGTCTTCGAAGGAGGCGTCGGCGCGGAAGCGGAATTCGTGCTTGAAGAGGCGCGACAGGCGCTGCACCCGATCGCGGAGCACGTCGCGGGGCACCGGGCGCCCCCCGGGCATCAGCAGCGCCGTGGCGACCAGGGCGCGCTCGACGAAGAAATGCACGATCATGTTCTTGGAGACGTCGAGCTCGAGCCGCTTGTGCTCCGGGACGAAGTAGGTCGCGTCGACGCGCGCGCGCGGCCGGGCCCAGAAGCGACGGCCCCAGTCCTCCGCCTTGTCGAGGCTGACCCCGACCAGCTCCGAGTCGAGGAAGAGCTGCAGGGCCTCCCGCAGGGCCTCCGGTCGCAGCGGGCCGTCCCCCACCGCTGTGGCGGGCGTGATCCGCGCGCCCAGCCGGCGCAGGACGTCGAGCAGCCGGTCGCAGCGCTCGAAGAGCTCCTGGTGGGTGGCGTTGCGGCGCGGGTGATCGTTGAGCAGCGCGAGCGCGGCGAGCGAGCTCGGGGTGACCGCGGTGACGCGGTTGATCTCGTCCATCACCCGGTTGCCGAGGCGGGTCACCATTGCGCGGCGCTTGGCGGGCGGCAGGGCCCCCTCCGCGGGGAGCCCGAGCTCGCGGCGCACCTCCTCGAGGCTCAACAGCTGGCCGAACTGGAGGTTGAGGCGCCCGTAGCGGTGCCGGAGGACCTCCGGGGCCTTCAGGAGCTCCTTGGCATTCTCCGGTCGCTTCTCGTCGCCGCCGAGCTCGCGCGCGTAGGCGCCGAGCTCAGCGATGCGCTCGTAGCCGATGCTGACGGGGACGAAGAAGGTCTGCTGCTCGGGGACGGCCAGCGCCGCGTCGACCACCATGGTCAATAGGCCGAACTTGGGGGGCAAGAGCTTGCCGGTCCGGCTGCGCGTCCCCTCCAGGAACAGCTCGATGGAGTGGCCCTCCCGCAGCAGCCGGCGGATGTAGGCGTCGACCACCGCGCCGTAGAGGCGGTCGCCCTTGAAGGCGCGCCGGATGAAGAACGCCCCGCCGCGGCGGAGGAGCGGCCCGAGCGGGAAGAAGTTGAGGTTGTCGCCGGCGGCGATGGCGGGGAGCGGCAGGTTTTGCTGGGTGAAGACGTAGCCGAGCGAGAAGTAGTCGAAATGGCTCTTGTGGCTGGGCAGGATGACGAGCGTCCCGTCGCGCGCCGCCCGCCGGAGCCGCTCGATGTCGGCCGGATCGAACTCGATCCCGGCGGACACGCGCCGGAAGACGTGTCCAAAGAGGACCTCCATCCCCTGGCGCGTGGTCGGGTCAGGCCGGGCCTGGAGCTCCCGGAGCATGGCGAGGGCCTGGCCCGTGAGCACGGCCCGATCCGCCTCGCGCTCCCCCGCCAGATCGTCGATGGTCGCTCGGAGCTTGGGGCTCTGCACGATCTCGAGCCGGACGCGGTCTGGTGGCTTCTCGACGGGTCCAGTCACCGCCCGGCGCTCCCGCTCGATGCGGCGGAGCAGGACGTAGGTGGCCCGCCCGCGGACCTCCTCCTCGCGCTCCGGCTCGGCCGGCAAGAGCTCCCGGAGGTCCAGGGGCTCGCCGACGCGCATCGCGACATGGTGGTAGTTGTAGAGGAACTGCCCGATGGAGAGCGCGACGTTCGGCCACTCCCGCGGCGCGAGCATCACGTCGAGCGGCTGGTAGACCTTGGGCTCCGGCCGCTTGTTCCACACGAAGAGCTGGGGGACGAGCAGGAGGGGGCGGTCGCTCTTGCGCTGCAGCTCGAAGAGCGCCTTCATCAGGGCCTCCCCCTCGGTGCGGCCGCGCCGGCGCGTGGCGCCGATCGCCAGATCGACCATGCTCCGCGGGCGGCGCAGGAAGAGCAGGGCGGAGCCGCCGCTCGAGAGCGCGTGGCGGAGCTGGGTCGCCGGGGAGCGTGGGTAGAACAGGTCGCTGTAGCCCCGACCGAGGTTGGGGTTCAGCGCCCAGAGCCCGAGATCGTTGACGAAGTGCAGGGGGGGCAGCCCGAAGCGCTTGGTCAGGTGGTCGAGCACCAGGAAATCCACCAGGTTCAGGTTGGCCATCACGTGGACGACCAAGCCGGTGGCGGCGAGGCGGCGGTTCTCCTCCACCCACCCGGGGTCGACCTGGATCCGGTCGAACAGCTGGGCGTAGAGGGCCCTGAGGACGAGGTTCGGCTCGTAGGGCTTCGAGAGCTCGGGGTTTCGCATGCTAAGGCTCGGGTGCGCGCTCGGCGGCAGGCGCGGATCATACTCACCGCGGCCGCACCGACCAGGCGCACCCGGTCGGCGCCGGCGCGCCCCGGGGCGGCGGCCGCGGCGGCGGCGCGCGGTTGCCGCCGAATTGTGCCGCTGTTCGCGCTGTCTTGCGAGCGGTCGGGGAGCGGGGTACTCCCCGGCGACGTGCTCGACCGACTCCGCTCCAGGGCACCCACCGCGTCGAGCCGGTCCTGGCAGGTCTGGTGCCGGGCGCGGCGCGCCGGCGCGCTGATCGCCGCCGTCTTGGCTGCCGGCGGCTGTCGCGCCAAGCCGCGCCCCGCGGAGGTCGAACCAGACGAGCTCGAGGAGCCGGGGGCCGCCCCGGTGGCGGCGCCGGTGCCCTCCGTCCCGCCGGCGAAGCCGCGCTGCGCCCCGGTGACGCACGGGGCCGCCTTCACCCTGGGCGAGGCCGACCCGGGGGGCGACGCCGAGGAGCACGATCTCCCGTTCTCCGTCGAGATCGGTCGTGCCGTCGCGCTCGAGCGGGGCTTCGCGATCGGCGCCCTGGGGGCGCGTGAGCGCGGCGTCGCGGCCTTCGTCGCGCTGGTGGGCGGGGACGGCGCGAGCGGTCGCATCCTCGACCTCGGGCTCACACACGGGACCTTCGAGCCACCGGTGATCGCCGCCCGGGGCGCGGATCTCTTCCTCGTCGTCCCCGACAGCGACGCGGGAGGGAACCTGCTCCGCCTCGGCGTGGCGCGCGCCGCGCAGGGGGCGGCCACGGTAACCTGGGGACCGGAGCTCAGCGAGGGCTGGGACGACTCGGAGGTCTTCGATCTCGCCCTCGGCGCCGAGCGTGGGCTCGTCGTCTGGGACCGCTGGGACACGGCGAAGGAGCGGGCCTCCATCTGGGTCGTGGACTTCGATCCCGCGGACCTTTCCCGCGTGACGAAGGAGCGGGCGCTCGACCTCGGGGCGTCCGCCGAGGCGCCGCGCCTGGCCCCGCGACCCGGCGGGTTCTGGCTCGCCGGCTCGCTCAGCGACGCGCGGCGGCAGCCGCCGGCCGCGGCCGCGCGCGTCCGCGGGACGGGGCCGGGCGAGGAGTTCGACGTCATCGATCGCGAGCCGCGCACGGTGGCGGTGGTGCCCCTCGACGCGGGGGGCGCGCCGATCGGCAAGCCCCTGCGGGTGAACGCCCAGGGTCAGGCGGTGGTGGTCTTCGATCTCGCGACGCTCGCGGACGGGTCGGCGCTGGTCGCGGTGCGCTCGGACGACGCGGCCCCGGGCGCCGAGGGGGGGCCGCTGCTCCTGGCGCGGGTCGCGCTCGACGGCACCGTCACGCGGGAGATCCTCGACGATGACGCGATGGGGCCGGGAGCGCCCGCGCTCGTCGCCGACGCGCGTCCCGGGGGCGTTGGCGGTCACCTCTGGCTCGCGCTCCCCGGGCTCGGCGACGAGGGGGCGCTGATGGCCGTCGGCGCTGACGGGCGGCCGCTCGACGCGCTCGGGACCGAGGCCGCGCTCGGCCGCGGCGAGGCGCTCGCGCGGAGCGGCGACAACCTGTTGATCGCGACCTCGCGCGGGAGGGCCGTCGAGGTGTCGGTCCAGCGCTGCCACCCCGGGGAAGCGCTGCCGGTGGCGAGCGCTGCACCGCCGCGAGGGGCGCCGTCCGCCGCCCCGTCGCGAGGGGCGCCGTCGGTGGCGCCGTCACGGTGACACGGGGCGGCTCTCCGCGGCGCGGCAGGGGAGCTGGCGGCCGTCGGGTGTCGGGCACGGTTCCGTAGCGCGACCCTCGATTCCCACACCGTCGTCAAGCTCATCGAGAGCGTACTGGTCGGTCTTTGGGGCGGACCGCGGGCCGCTGGTCGGAGCGAGCGCTAAGCGGTTGAGCTTGCGAGGCTTCCTCGCCTGCTTCACACTCTACTTCACAACGCCCCGTTTCGCGATTACTGTACACCTCATGAGTGCCACCGTGGACCCGCTCGTAGCTCCGCTGCCCGCGGAGGTACCCCTGAAGAACGCACCCCTGGTGCGGGTCATCGCCCAACTGCGCTTTCCGGAGATCCTTTCCGTCGAGCAGCGAGACTTCGTCGCCCCTTTCCAGGAGGCCATCCGCGCGAAGTACCCCGTGCTCCGGCAGGAGCAGACACAGGGCATCCTGCTTGGTCCCGCCGTGCTCGCCCCCGCCAAGCCGCAGATCGCTTGGCGGTTTGGCGACACGGACGGTCACTGGCGCGTGTCCCTCACCCCCGAGTTCCTGGCGCTCGAGACCACGAAGTACGTGAGCCGGTCGGATTTCTTCGGCCGCCTGAAGGCAGTCGCGACGGCGTTGGACGAGCACATCGAGCCCGCACAGATCGATCGTCTCGGCGTTCGGTACATCGATCGCATCACAGGGTCTGCGGTCGACGACATTGCCAAGCTTGTCCGTGCCGAGGTCCGAGGGATCACCGGGACGGTCGCCGCCACGCATGCTGCACATGCCCTCTCTGAATCGATGTTCGAGGTCGACGACGCACGCGTCCTCGCGCGCTGGGGCTTTCTCCCGCCGGGCGCAACTCTCGATCCCGCCGCCATCGAGCCGGCGACGGAGAAGAGCTGGCTTCTTGACCTCGACATGTTCAGCGCCGGTCCGATGCCGTTCGTTGTGAACCAGGTCGTCGAGCGGGCGCAGCGTTACGCGGAGCGCATCTACACGGTGTTTCGCTGGGCGGTGACCGACGAGTTCCTTGTGCGCTACGGAGGCCAGCCTTGACGAGCCTCGAGATGCGCCCGTCGTTCGACTCGACCTCGGCAGCCGGCGCGATGCTGATGCGTCAGGTGAGAGAGCCTGTTCTCGTGGGCTGCATGCTCGCCGGGCTGGGGACCTCGACCGCGTACGCCGCGCCGCTGGACATGGTCTGGCGGTCGCAACGCTCCGTTGAGCAGACGACGGCCGGCGCCATCGTCCCCTCGGCGCAACCAGCCGGCTCGGCGATCGGTGAACTGCGTCGCCTGAGCGGTCTCACCTGGGACCAACTCGCGCGGATGTTCAGCGTGAGCCGTCGGTCGCTTCACTTCTGGGCGAGCGGCAAGCCGATGGCGCCGAGCAACGAGGAGCACCTTCAACGAGTCCTCGCGGTCCTGCGAAAGATCGATCGTGGCGCAGCTACTGCAAATCGAACCGCGCTGCTAAGCGTTCGCGAGGACGGCACCATTCCGTTCGACCTTCTCGTCAACGGTGAATACGAGCGTGCCCTCTCGCTTCTGGGGCCCGGTGATGGACGGCGTGTATCGCCGCCGAAGCTCTCGGAGAAGGCGCGAGCTGCACGAACTCGCCGTCCGCCCGAGGAACTCGTGGGGGCTCTCCAGGACCGCATTCATCCGACCAGCGGCCGCCTTCTCGCCGCGAAGCCGATCGCGACCTCCCGGAGGAAGTAAGTGGCGACGCTCGCCCCTGACTCCGACGAGGCGAAGCGAATCGACGCGTCACTCCAGCAGTGGCGTCAGGGGGACCTCGCGCTCGACGAATCCTGGTTCGTACACGTTGGCGATGGCGCACTGCCGCTCTCAGAGGCCGCCGCCCAAGCGGAGAGTGGCGCCCAGGCGCTCACGTCCGAGGTGCTCGGCCTGGTCGTCATCACGCAGACCTGCGACATCGTTCGCAGCTGCGTGACGCGTCCTTTCATCGAGGTGGCACCGCTCGTGCGCGTCAGCGAAGAGGACCTGCACCAGGTGAAGCGGGGCAGAAGGCCTGCTCACGCGACGCTGCCGGAGCTCGAGCAGAGACTGGTCGTCGCAGATCTCGACCGCGTGATGACAGTCGAGAAGTCGATCGTGGCGTCGTGGAAACGGACACCGGGATTCACGTGCGATGCGGACGGCCGCGCGTTCGCGCAGGCGCTTGCGCGCAAGCGGGTTAGGTTCGCGTTCCCCGACGACTTCACGGCTCTCGCTAAGAAGCTGCAAGCGCGCCTCGTGAACAAGCACGACAAGAACACGGACGAGGGCCGGGGACTCTGCGCGCTGCGCGAGATTCGCGTTTGTGCGTCGCCGTCATGGGATGCGGCGTCGACGGAGACCTTCTTCTGGTTCATCCGTGACGACGCCGACGCGACCTTTGAGGGCAAGAGCTGGGCGGACCTCCTGAAGGACTGGCTCAAGCTCGTCCCCGCCACCGGCCGCTTCACGAGCATCGACGGCCAAGTCGCGACGCTTCAGGAGATGACGGCCGAGGACTACGTCGGTAGCGATCCGCTCGATCTCGACCACCTGTCAACAGCCGGCGAATAGCCGCCTTCAGAACAAAGCGGCTATTCGGCCGACCGAGTTCATGCGCTCGTGGCACCCGCGTGCGTGAAGAGCGCGGCGACATCGGGAGCGCCGCGCTGCAAAAGGTACGCGCCGATCGCGCCCCGGAAGAACTCCATGCGGTTTTTGATGCCCTTCGCGCGCCAGGCCTCGTCCATCTTGTCGGCGACGAGGGCGCGCTCATGGCCGGCGGCGCCGCCGTCAGGGGCGCCGTCGGTGGCGCCGTCGCGGTGACGAGGGGCGGCTCTCCGCGGCGCGGCAGGGGAGCCGGCGGCGGTCCGGTGTCGGCGCGGTTCCGTAGCGCGACCCCCGAGGGTATGCTCCGCGTCGCGCGGCGCACCGGCTCCATCCCGCGCAAAGAGAGGAACCAATGCCGAACGCGGCCGTGCTGATCGCTGACGGGTTCGAGGAGATCGAGGCGGTGACCATCATCGACGTGCTCCGGCGGGGTGGCGTGACGGTGACGGTGGCGTCGCTCGAGGGCGAGCAGGTGCGTGGCGCCCACGGGATCCGCCTCGGGGTCGACACGACCGTGGCCGAGCTCTCGGCGAGCGCGCTCGACGCGGTCGTGCTCCCGGGCGGCCAGCGCAACGCGGAGGCGTTGCGCGACGACGCGCGGGTGCAGACGCTCGTCCGCGCGGTCGCCGCGGGCGGCAAGCTGGTGGCGGCCATCTGCGCGGCGCCGATCGCGCTCGAGCGGGCCGGGTTGCTCGCGGGCAAGCGCGCGACGAGCTACCCGGGGTTCGAGCTGCCGAGCGCCGAGTACTCGAACGATCGGGTCGTCGAGGACGGTCAGCTCGTCACCAGCCGCGGCCCCGGGACGGCGATGGAATTCTCCCTCGCGCTGGTGCGCCGGCTCGTGGGGCACGGCAAGGCGACGGAGCTGCGCCAGAGCATGCTCGTGAAGGCGTGACGACGCGCGGCAGCCTCCCGGTCGGCGCGCTCGCGGCGCTCTTCGGTCTCGCGATCGGCGGTGGGCGCGCGCTCGCCCAGGCGCCGGCGCCGGCCGTGGTGGAGCCGATGCGGGTCGTGTACACGGCGCCCCCCGACTGCCCGTCGGAGGCTGACTTCCTCGCCGCTTTCGCGGCGCGGGCGGGGCAGGGAGCGGTCGCGGAGCCGACGGCGCCAGCGCGCGCCCTGACCGTCGAGCTCGCGGCGCAGGGCGCCGAGTATTCGGCGCGCCTGTCGGTGGTGGATCACGAGGGGCGCGCGGTGGAGCGGTCGCTAGCGGCCGCGAGCTGCCGCGAGGCGATGGAGGCGATCGCCGTGGTGGCGGCCGTCTCGCTCCGCTCGCAAAGCGAGGCCGCGGCGTCCCCCGCGGCGGTGAGCGCCGCGGCCGCGCCGGCGTCGAGCGCGCTGCCGGCGGCGCCCACGGGCCCGGCCCCCGCCACGGCGACCCTCGCGCGGGAGCCGGCGCCGGCGGCCGGCTCCGCCGCCTCGCCGCCGAGCAAGCGCGCCCCCGATCCGCGCGCCGCGCGCCGGGCTCGGGCCGAGGCGGCCGGTCGCGCGCGCTCCTCCGGGGCCGTGCTGGTGGTCCCCGCGGCGGCCGCGGGGGTCGGTCCCGGGCTGGCCGCGGGCGGCGGGCTTCGGATCGAGCTCACCTGGCCGCGCACCGCGCTCGGCCTGACCACCGTGACGGCGTCGTTCGCCGCGTTCGACAGCGGCCGGGTCGACACGGACGTCGCCGAGGCGGTCTTCTCGCAGTTCCTCGGGCGCGTCGAGCTCTGCCCCTGGGCGCATGCGCTCGGTCGCGCCTCGCGGGTCGGGGCTTGCGCGGGGCTCGAGGCCGGCCAGACCCGGGCGCGGGCCTACGCCGACGCGGTCCGGGTCGAGGAGGGGTGGGAGGCGGTCGAGCCCTGGGTCGCGGCGAGCGGCGCCCTGCGGCTCTCGCTCGGCGTGGAGGCGCTGCGGGTGGTGCTCGGTCCGGAGCTGCGGGTGCCCTTCCTGCGGCACGATTTCGTGGTCGAGCCGCACCGGAGCGTCTACGAGGTGCTCCCCGTCGCGCCCGGGTTCGGGCTCGGGATCGGGATGGGTTGGTAGCGGGCTCGGGCGCCTCCCCGTCCGGCCGCGCGGCGGGCTGGTAGACTCGCCGCTTCCGTGATCCCGGGGTCGTCCTTCGGGGATGAGCCGGGAGAGTGCCGAGAGCCGCTGCCCCCGACCGACCCCGATGGCCCCGCCGAGCCCCGCCCCCGACCCGAGCTCGCGCGGTGACGCCTTCGTGCGCGAGCACTTCTCCTTCGTGTGGCGGGTCTGCCGGCGGCTCGGGCTCGCCCCGGCCGACGCGGACGACGCCGCGCAGCGCACCCTCTGGACGGCCCTCGAGCGGCTCGACGACGTGCGGCCGGACAGCGAGCGTGCCTTCCTCTACCGGGTCGCCCAGCACACGGTCTTCAAGGCTCGGCGCAGCGGCGTGCGGCGTCGCGAGGACGCGCTCGTCGCCGTCGAGGCCACCCCCGCCGGCGGCTCCGATCCCGAGGCGATCGTCGCGGCGCGGCGGGCGCTCGTGGTCCTCGACGCCATCCTCGACGAGCTCGACCCGGACCTCCGCGCTGCCTTCGTCTTGTTCGAGATCGAGGGGCTCGAGAAGCGCGAGGTCGCCGAGGCGCTCGGCATCCCGCCGGGCACCGCGGCCTCGAGGCTGCGGCGGGCGCGCGCGGAGTTCCTCGCGCGGGCGCGCCGCCGTGGGCTCTCCGCCGTCACGATAGGAGCCGATCGATGACCGACCTCGAGCGATGGATCGACGGCGACGCCCCCGAAGACGTGGCCGCGCTGCTCCGCGTGGCGCGCGCCGAGGCGCCGAGCCCCGCCGCCCTCGAGCGAGCCCTGGTGGGGGCCGCGGCGGGCGCGACGGCGCTCGGCACGGCCGCTGCCGCCGCGGCGGCTGAGGGGGGCGCGGCGACGGGGGTCGCTGGCGCGGCCATCGGGTCCGGTGCGACCGGCACGGCCGCGGCGGGGGCGACTGGGGGCGCGCTCACGCTCGTCGCCCTCGGCAAGCCCCTGCTCGGGGGGCTCCTGGCCGGCACCGTCTTCTGCACCGCGGTCGCCGTGGTGCGCCCGCCGCCGTCGCCGGTCGCCGCGCCGACCGCAGCGATCTCTTCCCTGAGCGCCCCGGCGTCCGTCTCGTCGTCGCCGCCCGTCGGGGCCCCCGCCGGTTTCGGTCTGGACTCATCGGCAACGGAGCCGCCTGCAGCGCCAACCGCCTCGCCCCTCGCGCCCGCGGCGTCATCCCTGGAGGACGCAGCGCTGCAGGCGGAGGTGGCGCTCGTCGACCGGGTGCGCAGGGCGCTCGACGCGGGCGATCCCGAGGCGGCGCTGACCCTGCTCGACCGGCACGCGCGTGAGCACGGCGCGTCGGGGCGCCTGGCCCCGGAGGCGCGCGCGCTCCGGCTCGAGGCGCTGACCCGGCTCGGGCGCTACAGCGAGGCCCGCGCCGTCGCCCGCGAGATGCTCGCGCGCGATCGCGGCACCCCGCACCAGGCCAAGGCAGAGGCCGCGCTCGCGGGTCGAGCACCAGCCGGGTCGGCGATCGACTCGGAACCTGGAAGCGGCGCGCTGCCGCCCGTCCCGGCGCAAGATCCCTGATCCCGACCCGAGGGCGCGGGGATGAACCATCGAGCGCTCGCGCTCGTCACTTCCTGGAGGAGGAACCCATGCGTGCCAGCA
>CAYZQO010000027.1:0-33324 GCA_964480725.1 uncultured Polyangiaceae bacterium
CCGGCCCCGGTCGCGCCGGCCCCGGTCGCGCCGGCCCCGGTCGCGCCGGCCCCGGTCGCGCCGGGCGGGCTCACCGCCGGCAGCGGCGCTGCGACCCTGCCCGGCGCCACGCCACTCCCCTCGCCCCGGGCGTCGAGCGCCGCGAGGACGCGCGCCTCGAGATCCGGTGGGCTCACGTGGTCGTCTCCGGCCGCGCGCACCAGCGCCACCGCGTCCTCGGCCTGATGGCGCAGGTCCCGGAGCCCGTCGTCCGCAGCCAGTCGCTCGTAGAGCTCGGGGTCGGCGTCGCCGTCCAGGATCTCCGCGAGGTGCTCCTCGATTCGGTCCCGCTCGTCATGGTCCGTCATGGCTCACTCATCCTCCGCGAGCGCGGCCCGGAGGCGCGCGATCGCCCGGGAAACCCGCTTCCTCGCCGCGACCTCGTCGATGCCGCAGGCCTCGCCCACCTCGCGGTAGCTCAGATCGCTCACGTAGCGCAGCAGCAGCGCCTCCCGCTCGGTGGGACGAACCGCGTCCAGGGCCGCCCGCGCCCGCTCCGCCCGCCGTCGCCGCGCGAGGAGCTCGTCCGTCGGCGGCACCCGATCGGAGTCGTGCACCAGGCGGAGTCGCGCCTCGCGACGGACCCGGCGCTCCACGGTGCGCGCGCATTTGTGGCGGGCGATGCCGAGCAGCCACGCGCGCACGGAGCCCTCGCCGCGATAGGCGGCGAACCCGTCGTGCGCGGTGAGCAGCGTCTCCTGGGCGAGATCGTCGGCCTCGGCCTGGGACCCGACCAGCGCCATGCACAGCCGCCCCACCGCGGCTCCGTAGTGGCGCGCGCAGAGGGAGAGCGCCGCGCGGTGGTCACCAACCGCGAGGGCCTGCAGGATCGATGGGTCACCCTCGGCACCCAGCGCGATCCCGTCGCCCTCGAGCAGCAGGACCCCGAGCCGAGCGCCGGTGCCCGCGGGCCCCGCCGCCCCCTCGAGCTCGGCTGCGCCCGCTACGGGATCCGCCGCGGAGCCGCCGCTCGCCGATAGACCGCCGTTCATCGCCCGTTCCTCGTCACCGTTCGTCATCGTGTGCCCCTGAGCCCGCGATCCGTGACCGGCCCCTAGCGCTGAGGCTCCAACGCGCCCCAAGCCACCCCCCTAACAGGGACCGCAACCGACACGCTCTACGAGACGTCGGACGCTGTCCAACGATCTCGCGATCCGCGGGCCCGGTCGAGCCCGGCGGCCGACGACGGGAAAAAGTGGCTTTCGGCGAGCCGGGCCCCGCGAGCTCACGTCGGGCCGGGCCGGCGAGGCGACCCTCGGTGGAGCGTGAACGCATACCTTTACTCCCCCCGCGCCGGGTGCGACGCTCCGCCCCCCCCCGACTCATCCCTCTCGCACCCGGCCGCGCAACGGGAGCGGGCGGCTTCTGGCAGGAAAGGCGTCTGGCGCATGGCGGACATCGGCCCCGGCGACGTCGTGGAAGACCGGTATCGGATCGACCAGGTCGTCGCGTTCGGGTCCGAGGAGGCGTACCGGGGCGTCGTGCTCCGCAGCGGTCGGCCGGTACAGCTGGTGGTCGTGCCGCCGCCCGTCGCCCAGACGCTGCGCCGGGTGACCCTGCTGTCGCACCCGAACCTCGCGACCCTCCTCGAGGTCGTGCCGCGCCCGGCCGGTTACGCCCTCGCGGTCTTCGAGGCGACCGACGGCCCGTCGCTGGCGGACCTGCTGGCGGTGGCACCTGCCCTCGATCCGAGGCGGGCGGCGGTGATCGCGGCCGCGATCGGCGACGCCCTCACGGCGCTCCACCACCGGGGGGGCGCACACGGTCTGGTCCGCCCCGCGAGCGTGGTGGTGGCGCCCGACGAGACCCGTGCCGCCATCCTTGCCTACGCACCGCTGCCCCCGTCGCCGAGCCCCTTCCAGAGCCCCGAGCGCGGGGTCGGCGCTCCGTCGCCGGCGGACGACGTCTGGGCGCTCGCCGCCACGCTCCACACGATGATCCTCGGGACACCGCCACCCACCGCCGGCTACAGCTCCCGCAGCGGCGTCGTGCGCGCAGGGGTCACCGACCTCGAGCTGGCGACCCTGCTCGCCAATTGCCTGGCGCGGCGCCCGGAGCAGCGGGTGACGCTGGTCGCCCCCGTTCGCGACGCGCTCCTCGGCTACCGTCCCTCGACCACGGTGGCGCTCCCGTCGCACCCGCCAAGCGCGTGGCCCGCGGGTGCGGGCTTCGCCGACGCCCGCGCGCCGAGCCTGGCCCCGGCTCCGGCGATGCCCCGCGCAAGAGACGCGTCGATGCCCGCCGCGCCTTCGTCCGAACCGGCCGACGCCGATCCCGCGCTCGCGACGACCGCCGCGTCCGAGGCGCCCCCCGCGTCGGTGGCAGCCGGCGCCCGGAACCCCGCGCTGCTCTGGGGCCTGGCCGCGCTGGTCCTCCTCACCGGCGCCGCGGTCGCCGCGGTCGCGCGGTGGCGCTCCGCACCCCGTGCGCCGGAGGACGACGTCGCGAACGGTGAGCCCGTCCCGACCACGACGCGGTCCGCGGCAGCCCAGGATGATCCCACCGACCGACGAGTGACGGCGGGAACGAGCCCCGCGGGTCGAGCCGCCGCCCCGAGCGAGGTCACGAGCGCCGAGGAACCCGACCGGGTCGAGGGCGTCGACGCCGGACGTGCCGTCACCGCCACCAGCCTGCCGAGCGAGGCGGAGATCGCTGCCTGCGTGGCCCGGGTGAGTCCCCCCGAATCCTTTCGAGCGCCGCCGCGCGTGGCCTGGCTCTGCGAGGACGCGGACCCCCGCGCCGGCTACCGCCACATGAAGGTCGCCGTGGTGCTCGGCTCCACCGGTCGCGTCACCCCGGCGATGTCGCTGTGGAGCCGGCTCAACTGGTACGGCATGGCCGGCGTGGCGATCCTGCGCGGCGCCTGCTGCGGCGAGCCCCGACCGTTCGAGCTCCCACCCACGACGGGCTGCGACGACACCGCGGACGCGCTCAACGAGCTCGCGCGGACGGTCGCTGCGCGCGGGGACGTCGCGCCGGCCGTCGCGCGGTACGGAAGGAGCGTCCGCTGCCAGTCGTCTTCGGGCCGCTCCGCCTACTTCGATCTCAAGGCCTCGCTCGGCGGGGGTGAGGCGACGACCTTCCAGGAGGTCCTTGATTTCCTGCTGAAGCAGCGGTGAACGGGGCTGCCTCCACCGACCGGCGCCGAACAGGGTGGTTTCGGGGACCGCCGAGCACGCTTCTCGGCGGGCGTCCCAGCGGTCAACATGGACCGATGCTAGCTGGCGACGGGCCGGGAGTCCCGCGACGCGCCGCCCGGGCCGCGCGCGGGAGCGGCGAGGCGGTGGGCCGATGGTGATCCCAACCCACCGGCTGCGCTCGATGGCGCATCGCTGGCTTGGGCTCGGCGGCGCTGCCGTCTGGTACTCGCCGCGGTATCGACTCCCCTTCGCCACGGTGGAGGCCACGGGGATCGACGCCCGCCGCGCCGACCACGCTGCCGAGTACCTGCTCGAGACGCGAATCCTGCCGCGCCGCCTGCTGCATTCGCCCGAGCGCATCGGCTACGACGCGCTCGGGCGGGTGCACTCCCGCGAGCTGCTCGAGCGGCTGCAGGAGCCGGCCGCGCTGGCCGAGGTGTACCCCGTCGACCCGTCCGAGGTGGTGCCGGAAGAGGTCTGGGTGACCATCCGCCTGGCGTGCGGCGCCACGCTGGCGGCGGCGCGCCACACCCTCCTCCGCGCCAGACCGGCGCTGAACCTGCTCGGCGGGTTCCACCACGCCACCCCGACGCTCGGCAGCGGGTTCTGTCCCGTGAACGACGTGGCCGTCGCGGTCGCGGCGCTGCGCAGCGAGGGGTTCGCCGGCGACGTGGCGGTGCTCGACCTCGACGCACACCCCCCGGACGGCACCGCGGCCTGCTTCGCCGGCGATCGTTCGGTCCGCATCGCGTCGATCTCCGCCGTGGACTGGGGACCGCTCCCGGGCGTGGACGAGACGGTGCTGCCCCCCGGGTCCGGTGACGACGAGTACCTCGCCGCGCTCCGCCGGCTGCTCGCGCGCTGGACGCCGGCCGCGCTCAACTTCGTCATCGCCGGCGGCGACGTGCTCGCCGGGGATCGTCACGGCGGACTCGCGCTCTCCCTAGCGGGGACCGCGCGCCGCGATCAGGAGGTCGCGACGGCGCTCCGTCGACACCCAAGCGCGTGGCTCTCCGGCGGCGGCTACAGCGAGGATGCCTGGCGTGCGCTGGCGGGGACCGCCACCGTGCTCCTGCTCGGTGAGTGGCGCGAGGTACCCGCGAGCTACGACGCGCTCGAGCGTCGCTACCGTGCCATCGCGCTCGGCCTCGACCGTTCGCGGCTCTCCGGCGAGCCGGAGGACGAGCGCCTGCTCCTCGCCGACCTTGGGCGACCGGACCTCGCGGCGCCGCGCTTCCTCGGGTTCTACACGCGGGAGGGGCTCGAGTACGCGTGTGAACGCTACGGGCTGTTCGCCCACCTCCGGCGGCTTGGATACGACGATTTCCGCATCGCCACCGACCGCGAGCCCCGCGGCCATCGTCTCCGCGTCTTCGGGAGCGCAGCGCGGGCGGAGCACCTGCTGGTGGAGTGCGTCCTCGATCGGCGACGCCTCGATGCGGACGAGTACCTCTACATCCACTGGCTCACGCTCCGGAACCCACTGGCTCGCTTCCGCTCCGAGCGACCGCGGCTGCCAGGACAGGAGGTGCCCGGGCTCGGCCTCGCCCGGGAGTCGGGCGAACTGCTCGCCCGCGCCGCCGATCGCCTCGGGCTCGCCGGGATCCTGCTTCGCCCGGCGTGGTATCACACGGCACTCCAGGCGCGACACATGGGGATGCGATTCCTCGATCCGGCTCGGCAAGGCCGCTTCGAGGCGATGCTCCGCGATCTGTCTCGCTTGCCGCTGCGTGACGTCACACTGGCGATGGCGGAGGGCCGCGTGCGCATGAACGGCGAGCCGTACCGGTGGGAAGCCGACGTCATGGTCGGCGCCTTGGCGAGCGCGCCCGAACCCACCGCCGCCGCCGCCGAGGTCGCCGCCGAGCGCACCCGGGTCGGGTTCGAGCTGGACTGACGTAGCGCCCCCAGGGACGGCCGATCGGAGGTTGAGTGCCGAGCGGGCCCGGGCGGTGATAGGATCCCGGCGCCATGGTGGGCAGCAGACCGGACGGGGTCGAGGGGCCTCCCGCGCTCGAGAACGAGGAGGGAGATCGGGGGTCGACCACCGTAGTGACGACGGCGATCGATCTGGAGCGCGACGAGGAGGCCCCTGACGCTCCAGCGCCGCCAGTCGCCGAGGTGGCCGCGCCGAGCGAGGACGCCGGCGGCGACCACGGCACGCTCCGTCTTCCCCTCGCCGATCGGCTCCCCGGACCGAGCGTGACGCCGTCGGAGGAAACCGGAGGTGACGGCGTGACCATCCGCCGCGACATCTCAGGGTTCGTGGCTGCGATGGAGGCCACCAGGCGCGATCCATCGGTCGAGGTCCTCCCACCCGCGATGCCGGTGGGGGTATCGACACTGACCCCGGTGCCACCCGATTCGGCCGAGCCCGCCCTGGAGGCCGCGCTCGCCGCCCTCCCGGCCATGGCCCTGCCCGCGCCGCGCCCGGTGGCAGCGACACTGCTCGGCGCCCCGGAGCCCGCACCCCAGCCCCTCACCACCCCCGCCCCCGCTCCGCCGCCCGCCCCCGCTCCGATCCCTACCCCCGCGCCCGCGCCCGCCCCCGCGCCCGCGCCCGCGCCCGCGCCGGCTCCCGCCCCCGCACCGGCACCGGCCCCCGCACCGGCTCCCGCACCGGCACCGGCCCCCGCACCGGCTCCCGCACCCGCACCCGCCCCCGCACCGGCTCCGGCACCCGCCCCCGCACCCCAGCGCCCCTCCACCGCCGGCGCCCCTCCCGGATCCATTGCCGATCTGGCGCCGGAGCCGACCCCGGCGCGCCCCAGTCGGGGGCGCACGATCGGGCTGTTCACCCTTGGGGCCCTGGTCGGCATCGCGGCGACGGTGGGCGTGAGCGCCATCGTCCTGCCCAGGTTCGGGACGCCGGCGCCCCCCGTCGCGAGCGAACGATCCACCGCGGTGCCCTCGACGAGCCCATCGAGCCGGGAAGCCCCGTCCCTGGTGGAGCGCGCGCGGGGTGGCGATCCCGCAGCGCTCGCCGAGCTCCAGGCCAAGGACGAGGCGGCGCGCAAGGTCACCGAGGCGGTCGCGCTGATCGAGGGCCGTGGCGCCGCCGCCCGTCGCCGCATCGACGCGCTCGGCGCTCGCCTGCGCCAGAGCCCCGCGGCGCTCGAGGAGCCCAATGTCCGCCAGGAGGTCTGGGACCTCTTGAGCGAGCCGCGCACAGCGACCCAGGCGCTCGCCATCGTCGGCGAAATCCCCGGACCGCTGGCGCCGGACATCCTGTTCCGCGTGTGGACCACCACCGCCGCGCGCACCGACACCACGGAACTCGCGCAGATGTTGCTCTTTTCCCGTGAGGTACGGTCGCGCGCCTCGCCCGCGCTCGCCATCGCGCTCGACCTGCGGCGAACGACCGACTGCGAAGCGCTTCGCGTCCTGCTGCCGCGAGCGGCCTCGGACGGCGACGCTCGCGCCACTCGGCCCCTCGCGCTGATGGCCGTGAAGACCGGTTGCGGACCGAACAAGCGCGCCGACTGCTACCGCTGCCTGCGCCAGGACCCCGCCCCCCTCGAACAGGCGATCCGGGCAACGCGGGTCCGCGCTGCACCGAAATTTCCGTGACGGTGGATCCCGAAGGGGGAGCCAACGGCGGATCTTCAGGTCGCGCCCCTTCGGGTATACTCGCGGCGGTCGCCGAACCCCCGCCTCGGACGCGGCCCCGTCACACCTCGCCGTAGCTCGTCCCTATCCCTCCGGATCGCGCCTTGCTCGTCGACGCCCGTGAATTCCCGACCGATGCCGAGCTCACGGCGACCGTCTGCATCGTCGGAGCGGGCGCCGCGGGGATCACCCTGGCGCGCGCCCTGCGCGGCTCGGGCTTCTCGGTCGTCCTGCTGGAGGCGGGCGGCGAGCGGCTCGAGGCCGACACCCAGGCGCTCTACGAGGGCGAGAACATCGGCCTCCCCTATTACTCGCTCGCGCTCACTCGCCTGCGCTACCTGGGCGGCACGACGAACCACTGGACGGGCTGGTGCCGCCCGCTCGATCCGATCGACTTCGAGGTCCGTCCGTGGGTCAAGGACAGCGGCTGGCCGCTGACCCGCGCCGAGCTCGACCCCCACTACGCGAAGGCGCAGGCGGTGGCGGAGCTCGGGCCGTTCGACTACTCGCCCGACCGATGGGCCGCCCGCGAAGGCAAGGCGGTCCTCCCGTTCGACCCCGCGATCGCGAGCTCCGCCCTCTGGCAGTTCAGCACGCCGACCCAGTTCGGGGTCCGATACCGCGAGGATCTGGCCCGCGCGCGGGAGGTCCAGACCGTCTTGCACGCGAACGTCGTCGAGCTCGAGACGTCCTCGGACGGGGCGCGGGTGACCGCCGTGCGTGCCGTGACGCTCGAAGGCCGGCGGGTGACCGTGCGGCCGCAGGTGCTGGTGCTGGCGCTCGGCGCGATCGAGAACGCCCGCCTCCTGCTCGCCGGCGCGAGCGGGCACCCGGGCGGACTCGGCAACCGGCACGACGTGGTCGGGCGGTACTTCATGGAGCACCCCCACGCCAACCTGGGCGTGCTCCTGACCTCGGCGAGCGACGCGGACCTCGCCCTCTACCGGGACCTTTACCGCTGCCAGCACCCCCCCCCGCCGGCAGTCCGGTGCGCGCTCGCGCTGCCGGAAGAGCGGGTCCGCGAGGAGCGGCTGGTGGGGTTCAGCGCCACCCTGGAGGCGCGCATGGAGTCGCCCCCCTTCGGCCGGGAGCTGCAGGCCTCGGTGGCGGCGCTGGCCCGCGATCTCCAGCGCTCGCGGACACACAAGGCCTACCAGATCTTCGGTCGCATCGAGCAGGTGCCGAACCCGACCTCGCGAGTCCGTCTCGGTGGCGATCGGGATCGGCTGGGCATGCGCCGGGTGGTGCTCGACTGGCGCCTCGACGAGCAGGCCGAGGGGCGCCTTCGCCGCAGCATCGAGCTCGTCTCCGCGGCGGTGGGCGCGGCACGGCTCGGGCGAGTCTATAGCTTCCTGCACGCGAACGATCCGACCCACCGGGCGCGCTGGCCGGAGGTCATCGGCGGCCATCACCACATGGGCACGACGCGGATGGGCCTCGATCCCAGGACCTCGGTGGTGGATCGCAACCTCCGGGTGCACGGGATGGAGAACCTCTACGTCACCGGGAGCTCGGTCTTTGCCACCAGCGGCTTCAGCAACCCAACGCTGACCATCCTGGCGCTCTCGCTGCGGCTCGGCGATCATCTCCGAGAGGTGGTGACGTGAGCCCTCCCTTCGGTCGGCGGCCCCTGCTCGGCGCCCTCTCGCTGGCGGCGCTGGCCGCGAGCCCTGTCGGCTGGCTCGTCGGCGTGCAGTTCGCCCGCGCCCAGGCTCCCTCGCGCGCCGCGCTCGCCGAGCGACTGACGGGGCTCTTCCGCTCCGCCGACCAGATGCGGAGGATCGGGCGCGCCTTCCTCTGGCAGCGCGCGCCCGCGCCGACACGCGACGCCCTGGTGGACGCGCTGATGCCGCCCGCGGCGCACGCTGCCGCGCTCGACGCCGAGCGGTGGGAGCTCCGGCGCACGGTCCGCGACGCCGTCGAGGCGGATTTCGCCGCCGTGCGGCTGGTGTCCATCGGCGGCTGGATGCTCGCCGAGTCCGAGGCCGAGCTCTGCGCGCTCACCGTCGCTCGTCGGGACGGCTGATCCTCGACCGGGCGGCGTGGCCCCGACGGCGCCGTCACCGAGCGCGCTCGACGCGCCGCTTCAACGCCTCGTTCATGCCGACCCACCCGCGCGCGATCGCCGTCAGGCGCCGCGACGAGGTGTAGTTGGCGAGCCAGCCGGACACCGCCGCGCTGGCGACCACCCGCGTCCCCTCCTCGACCGGGACGAGGCGGATCCGGAAGTCCGTGTCGATGAGGCCGGGGCGCAGGAACTCCCCGCGGAAGCGGAGCTCCTCGCCCGCGGCGAGGGTGGTGACCCTCACGCGCTCCCGGGAATGGAAGCCATCGCTGCCGCCCAGGGTCACCTGGAGGAACTCCCCCGCGCGGAGCTCGCCCTCGACCGCGCAGAGGAACGGGTTCCAGTCCGGGTACCGTTCGACCGCAGCGATCATGTCCCAGACGGGCGTCGCCCCACTCGTGATGGTGATCTCGGCGCTGAGCTGCACGGTGGTCGCCATCGACCAGCGGACCTTCGCCCGAACCGCCGGCGACGTCCAGCGCAGTGCGGGACGGACGGCGCCGGTGGTCGGCCACCCGCGCGCGCACGGGGTCATCGGGGGGCTCCCCGACCTCGCCCCCACCGAGCCCGCGCGCTACCATCGCGGCTGGATGCACCTCGTTGGCCTGCGCTTGGTCGGGGTCGGACCGTTCGACGACGTAACGCTGCCGTTCGCGGACGACGACGGAGCGCCGCGGATGCTCACCGTGATCCAGGGCGCGGGCGGGGTCGGCAAGACGACCGTCCTCAACGCGATCGCCGCTACCCGTCCGGGCCACGCGGCGGCGGGGCTGCCGGGCCCCGCGGGGGAAACCGCGGGCGGGGCCGTGACGGCGAGCTATCGGCTCGGCCTGGACGACCCGGAGCGCCCGCACCCGCTGCACGTCGCCACACCCACCGCCCGCGTCTTCGCCGACGACGAGGCCGAGTCGCTTCGCCGCCGCGAGCAGGTGCTCTTCGACCGCCTCGCGCGCGAGGGCGGGTTCGTCCACGTGGGCATCAGCGCGACGCGGTGGTTCAGCCGACAGCCCCTCGTCCTGCACGCGCCGGGGCGAACCCTGGCGAGGTACGACGTGCGGGGCTCCCCGAGCACGGAGGACGCCGCGCGCGCGGACCTCTCCCGTGAGGCCAAACAGGCCCTTGCCTACGCCGGCATCGCCGGCGCACTCGCGGAGGGGCGGCCCGACCGGCGTCGCTTCCAGCTGCTAGCCCGAGCCATGCGGGACGCGGTCCAGACCTTGCTCGCCGTGGTCGGGGTCCGCTACGCGGGCATCGACCCGCTCTCGCTCGAGCCCTGCTTCGTGACCGGCGAGGGGTCGGAGGTGCCGTTCGACGGGCTCCCCACCCGGGCGCGCCACCTGGTGGCGTTCGCCGCGCTGCCGGTGCGCGCGCTCTGGGCTGCGTACCCGGCGCGCGATCCGCTCGACGCCGAGGGGATCGTCACCATCGACGAGGTGGACCTGCACCAGGATCCGGCGAGCCTGGCGCTCCTCGGCCCGGCCCTCGAGCGCGCGCTGCCAGGCGTCCAGTGGGTCCTCACCGCGACCTCCCCCGCGCTCGCCGCGAGTCTGGAGGGGCAGCAGGTGCTGGCGCTGCGGCGCGCTGCAGACCCGCGCGGCGTCGAGATCCACACCGGCGTCGCCGCGTTCACGCACTGAGCCTGGCACCTCCACCGTCCGGAGGAGCGGCCGACGCCCCGGCCGGAACGTGACCGCTCGCGCGCGTTCCGCTCCGACTCCGATTCGACCTCGGACGGGAATGGACCAGCCTCGACCACGGTTGCCCAGTAGCCACGGGGATGGTGCGCTGCGGACCTCACCGCGGCGCACTGGACGAGCGGCACGCGACGGATGAGCCACGAACCGACCACGATCCTGGTGCTCGAGCACGGCGCCGCCTGGCCCGAACGCCTCGCCGACTGGCGGCGGGGCGCGACGGGCACCGTGGTCATCGCGCAGGACGTGCACGAGCACCCCTTCCTGCTCGCGCGACGAGTCGAGTCCCGCGCAGCGCGGCTGCTGGCGGAGGGGAGGCCGATCGTGGCCGCGATCCTGGCCGTTGGTGCCCAAGCGGGCGCGCACAACCCGCGGGACGAGACCGACGGAAGGGCCCAGGTCGCCCGCGCCCTGCTGCGCGCCCTGCACGAGAGCCGGAGCGAGCCGGGCACCCTGTGGATGGCGGCGTCCTCTCCGCTGACGAGCGCGGCTCGGCACGACCTGCTCGCGCTCGCCGGGACGCTGACCTCCCTGCTCCACGGCTCCGGCGTGACGATCGCCGTGCGCTTCGGCGAGGCGACGCCCGAGCGGGCGCGGCCGGCGTCCGGCACCCTCGTCCGCCCGCGCGACGTCGCCGTCTGACCAACGCCGGAGCGGGGGCGGTGTAAGCTGCGCCGACCCGATGCACGACTACGCGCGCCACGGCCGCTACTTCGCCCAGGTGACGGGTGGCATGGAGCCGGACGGCGCCGCCGAGCTCCGCGCGCTCGGCGCCACCTGGACGGAGGTCTGCCACCGCGGCGTCTCCTTCGCGGCCGATCGCGGCACGCTCTACCGGGTCGTGTACGAGGCGCGGCTGGTCGGCCGCGTGCTGGCCCCCCTCGCGCGCTTCCGCTGCCGCGGCCCCGACGCCTTGTACGCCTGGGCGCGGGAGGTCCCGTTCGAGGAGCTGCTCGACCCCGACGAGACCTTCGCGGTGCAGGCCAACGTCTCCGGACGCCACTTCACGCACTCGCAGTACGCCGCGCTCCGGATCAAGGACGCGGTGGTCGACCGCTTCCGGGACCGCACCCACCGGCGGCCAAGCGTCGAGCGTGACGACCCGACGGTGCGGCTCCACCTCCACATCACGGGCGACGAGGCGACGCTGAGCGTCGACGCGTCCGGCGGCTCCCTGCACCGGCGTGGGTACCGCGAGCGCTCGGTGCCGGCGCCGATGCAGGAGACGCTGGCGGCGGCGATCGTCCGGGAGAGCGGCTGGGACGGGGAGCGCCCGCTCTTCGATCCGTTCTGCGGCTCGGGCACGCTGCTGGCGGAGGCGTTGATGGCCCACGCCCGCGTCCCCGCCGGGTACCTGCGCGCGCGCAGCGGCGTCGAGCGGTTGCCGGACTTCGACGCCGAACTCTGGCGTCGTGTGCGCGCCACCGCGGACGGCGCCATCCGCCCGATCGTCCCGGGGCTCATCGCCGGCGCGGACGTCGACCCTGCAGCCGTGTCCGCCGCGCGCCACAACCTCGACCGGCTGCCGGGCGGCGCACAGATCGCCCTCCAGGTGGCGGACTTCCGCAACCTGAGTGGCCTGGCGGATCACGTCGTGCTGACCAATCCCCCCTACGGGATCCGGCTCGGCGACGCGCGCGAGATCCCAGAATTATACCGGGACCTCGGCGACTTCTTCAAGCGGCGCTGCGCCGGAGCCACGGCCTTCGTGTACGTCGGCGATCCCGCACTCGCAGGGCACCTCGGCCTGCGTCCCCGGTCCCGGCGGCCGCTGGTCAACGGCGCGCTCGACGGGCGGCTGCTCCGCTACGAGGTCTTCGCCGGCGACTGGGCCACCCAGCGCCGCGCGGATTCGACCCCGCGCGACGTGCCGGAGCGCTGACCCCCGCAGGCCACGGGGGCCGCTCGCGGCTCCCCAGAGCAGACGACCTGGCGGGGGCAGCGACCTGGGCTATCCTGGGCCCGCCGATGGTGCGCGCGCTTCACTTCACGGACGTCCACGTCGTCGCCCCCTACGGGGGCATCCCGCTTCGCGACTGGCTCGGCAAGCGGTTGCTCGGGGGCGCCAACGCGGTGCTCCGGCGCAACCGACGGTTCGCCGCTGCGGTTTCCAAGCTTGGCCGGCTCGCGGACCTCGTGCGCGACGAGGGGATCGACCTGGTGCTCTGCACCGGCGACTACACGACGCTCGGCACCGAGGCCGAGTACGCGGTCGCACGCGCCGCCGTGGCGCCGTTGCTCGCGGCGCCGCTCGGTTACGTGCACGTCCCCGGCAACCACGATCTGTACGTCGGCGATACGGTGCGCGAGCGGCGCTTCGAACGGGCGTTCGCTGGCACCCTCAGCAGCGATCTGCCGGAACACCGGGTGGACGGGACCTGGCCGATCGTCCGCCTCATCGGCGACGACGTCGCGGTGGTCGCGGTGTCGAGCGCCCGCCCGAACCCGCAGCCGTGGCGCTCGAGCGGGCGCGTGCCCGACGCGGAGCTCGCGGCGCTCGCGCGCATCCTCCGCGACGCGCGCCTCGCCGCTCGCTTCGTCTTCGTGCTCCTCCACTACGCGCCGCGGCGCGAGAACGGCGAGCCCGACGGGTTCCTGCACGGCCTGGAGAACGCGGACGAGCTGCTCACGGTGTGCCGGCAGATCGAGCGTGGTGCCATCCTGCATGGTCACCTGCACCACTGCTTCGAGCTCGCGATCCCGGGGCTCCAAGCGCGGATCTTCGACGCGGGGAGCACGACCTACGCCGGCCGGGAGGGGCTCTGGGTGTTTGACGTCGATCGCGACGGCGCGCGGGTCACCCGGGGGCGGTGGGACGGCGAGCGCTACGTGCTCGATCGAGCGACCACCCACCCGATTTGAGCCGGGGGTGGCGCGGCGAGGCTCAACGCGCCGCCGGCGTGGTGACCGCGGGCAGCGCGCGGCGCGCGAGCGCCTCCCGCAGCGGGCCCTCCAGCAGCTCCCGCCGCCAGCCGCCGAGCGCATCGAGGAGCGCGAGCGGATCGGCCGCCGCGCGCACGCAGGCGCTCGCGCGCCGCGCGAGGCGCGGCGGAAAGGCGAGGTCGGGCGCGACCTGAGCCGCCGCACACGCCTCCGCGCGCACCAGCCCCACCCAGGCGTCCGCCGCGAGCTCCTCGAAGGTCACGTAGGGCTCGGGCTCGATGAGGACGAACTGACCCGGCGCCGCGCTGGCGCCGCGCAGGAGCTCGATCAGCTCCGCGCCCCCGCGCTCGACCAGGCCTCGTGGCACTCCCTTGATACGGGCCAGATCCGCGGTGGACTGGGGCAGGCGACTGGCGACCGCGAAGAGGGCCTTGACGTCCAGCGCCGGCTCGCGGCCTGCATCGACGAGCCCGTTGTGCCAGTCCACGAGGGCCCGGAGCGCTGCCTGCGCAGGGGCGTCGAGCTGCCAGGCGTGACGGAACGCCGCGAGCGAGAGGGGTTGCGGCGGCTCCGGCGCCTCCGTCCATTGCTCGGCCGAGGCCTGGGCGACGACACCGAGCCGCCCCAGCGCGTCGGCCCGGCGCGCAAGCTCGGCGTGGAGCGCCGGCAGGTGCGTGACATCCGCGGCCGCGTAGGCGAGCTGGGCCCGCGGCAGCGGGCGTCGCTTCCAGTCGTCCGCCTGGTGCGTCTTCATGGTGCGCACCCCGAGCACCCGGTAGAGCAGGTAGCCGAGCGCGACCGCCGACTCCGCACCGACCAGCGCCCAGGCGACCTGGGTGTCGAAGAGGGTGGGAGCGCGCTCGATGCCCAGCGCCCCGATCAGCAGCGGGACATCCTGGCCGCCGGCGTGCAACACCCAGGTGCGCGCTGGATCGCCGAGCGTCGACGCCAGCGGCGAGAGGTCCGGCAGGCGCAGGGTGTCGACGAGGAAGACCTCCTCGCCGGTCGCGATCTGGACCAGGCACAGCTCCGTGCCCCGCCGCGTGGACTCGAACTCCGTGTCGACGTGGAACCGCTCCGCACGGGCGAGCCGCGGCTCCATCGCGGCCAGGGCCGCTCGGGTCTCGACGAGCTGCATCGCGGGGGCTTCTATCAGAAGACCCCAGCCACGTCGCCCCGGGCTTGACAGGGTGCCGGGCGGCGCTCGATGAATGGTCGCCTGCGCGGCGGAGGTCCTGGAATGATGACGATCGGCGGCAAGACTCGGGTGTGCGGGATCCTCGGCCACCCCGTGGGCCACTCACTGTCCCCCGCGCTCCACAATGCGGCGTTCGCTGCGCGCGGGATCGACCTCGCCTACGTGGCACACGACGTCCCCCCCGAGCAGCTAGCCGCGGCGATCGAGGGCGCGCGCGCGCTGGGCTACCGTGGGCTCTCGATCACCATCCCCCACAAGGTGGCAGCGATGGCCTGTGTCGACGAGATCGACGCGACCGCGCGCGGGATCGGATGCATCAACACGGTGATCAACGACGGCGGACGCCTGCGCGGCTACAACACCGATGGGCGCGGGGCGCTCGGCGCCCTCCGCGCGGCCGGCGCCGATCCCGCGGGGCGCCGCGTGGTGGTGCTCGGCTCGGGGGGCGCGGCGCGCGCGATCACGGTGACGCTGGCGCTGGAGGCGCCGCCCGCAGAGCTGCGCGTGCTCGGGGTGGTCCCCGACGAGGTCGCGAGGCTGGTCGCCGACCTGAACCGATGCGGGCCCGCCGCAGCCACCGCCCACACCCTCGACGAAGCGAGCCTGGCCACGGCGCTCGAAGACGCGGAGCTGCTCCTGAACACCACGCCCGTGGGGATGCACCCGGCCACGGACGCGACGCTGGCGCCGGCGCGGCTGCTCCGGCCGGGGCTCACGGTCTTCGACGCCGTGTACAACCCGCGCCGCACGCGGCTGCTCGCCGACGCGACGGCAGCGGGCGCGGCGGTGGTCGAGGGGCTCGAGATGTTTCTTGGGCAGGCGGTCCTCCAGTTCGAGCTCTTCACGGGGGAGCCGGCGCCGGTCGAGGTGATGCGGCGCGTGGTGGAGGCGCGCCTGTGAACGTGGTCCTGATCGGCTACCGCGGCACGGGCAAGAGCGCGGTCGCGGGCCTGGTCGGTGAGGCGCTCGGGCGGCCCGTGGTGAGCCTCGACGGGGAGCTCGTGCGCCGAGCTGGCTGCTCCATCCCGGCCCTCGTCGCCGCCCACGGTTGGCCCGGCTTCCGCGACCGCGAGTCCTCGCTGATCGCGGAGCTCACCGCCCGCGACGGGCTCGTCCTGGACTGCGGGGGCGGCGTGGTCGAGCGCCGCGAGAACTTCGCCCCCCTGCGCCGCCAGGGCCGGGTGGTCTGGCTCCGCGCCAGCCCCGCGACCATCGTGCGTCGGATCGCGAGCGACACGGAGCGCCCCTCGCTCACCGGCGCGCGGAGCTTCACCGATGAGGTCGTCGAGGTGCTCGCCCGCCGCAACCCGCTCTACGCCGAGCTCTCGCACGACGCTGTGGACACGGACCAGCTCGACATCCCGACGGTGGCCGGGCGCGTCGTCGAGCTTGTCCGGCCGCACCTCGCCTGAGCCCGGGTTGGCCCAACGACCGGAGGCCGACCAGGCCGATCCGGGGCGGCGCGAATCCCCAACGAGCACTGTGCCAAGACGAGAGCAGCCCCCACCCCTCCCTCCCCGCGCCTCAGCGCCCCCGTCTCCGGGTTTTTCTTTTTATTTCGGATACTTGCACCCCAATGCCGGGCTCGGCCCGCGCCCCCTGCCCCTCTCCCGATCGGGACCGAGCCGGCCGACGCGCCGAGCGGCGAGGGGCACCCGGGGCCGAGGCGGGATCCGCCGTCGATGCGCCTGTAGTGGCGGTTTCGGTTGCGTTTTTCCGGGGTTTCGGTAGGTCTGCCGTCCCCCCCGGACGTCGCACTCCCCGGGCGTCCGAGGATGATCCCCGGGTTTCGCACAACGAGCCCACAGGCTGTGGACGAAGGTTGACTGCGTCCACTTGATACGGAATCGAACCGTCGTGGCCGCCAGCTACTTCGACGTGGATGGCACTCTGGTGTCGACCAACGTGGTCCACCCCACGCTCTATTATTTGCTGAACCAGGCGACCCCGCTGGCGAGCCTCCGGCGGCTCGGCCGGGCGGCGCTGCAGATCCCCGCCATGGCCATGGCGGAAATCGCCGATCGTCGTCTCTTCAACGAGCTCCTCTACTCGTCCTATGCGGGGATGAGCGAGGATCGCCTCCTGGTTCTGGCGGACGAGGCCTACGACCGGGTGATGCGCCCCTACGTCTTCGCGGGCGCGCGGGACCTGGTTCAGCGCGCCCGCGAAGGCGGCCGGACGATCGTCTTCATTTCCGGCGCTCTCGACTTCATCGTGAAGCGCCTGGCCGATCACCTCGGCGCCGACGAGGTGATCGCGAACCGGCTCGAGCTCAAGAACGGGGTCGCCACCGGCAAGCTCCTGAAGCCGGTCGTGGCCGGGCCGGAGAAGGCGCGGATCCTCCGCGACCACGCGCGACATAACGGGCACGATCTGGACGACTGCTTCGCCTTCAGCGACAGCTACTCCGACGTGCCGATGCTGAGCGTCGTCGGGCACCCCGCCGCCGTCAACCCCGACCCCCGCCTCGCGGTGCTCGCTCGATCCTACAGCTGGCCGAGCTTCCGCCTTGCCAGGAACCCATGAACCACCCCTGCGTCGTGACCCTGGAGCGCGACAGCGCGCCCCGCGTGTTGTTCTCCGGTGACCGCCTGGTCGAGGTCGACCTCCCCGCGGGCTCGCGCTGCCTGTACCCGAAGCCGTCGCTCGCGCCGCTGAAGGACGTCGACGCGGCCATCCGCTACGCGATCAGCCACCCCGAGAACAGCGAGCCGCTCTACGCCAAGCTCAGGCCGGGGATGAAGGTCACCATCCTCATCGACGACATCTCGCTGCCCCTGCCGCCGATGCGCCGACCCGACGCGCGCGAGCGCGTGCTCCGGATCGTGCTCGACCTGCTCGCCGACTATGGCGTCGATGACTTCGAGCTCATCGTCGCCACCGGGATCCACCGCAAGATGCGGGACTGGGAGGTCCGGCACATGGTCGGAGATCGCATCTTCGACGCCTACTGGCCGGATCGGCTCTACAACTTCGACGCGGAGGACGCCGACAACATCGTCGAGATCGGCCGCACCGAGCACGGCGAGGTCATCGAGATCAACCGGCGCGCGGCCGAGAGCGATCTCGTCATCTACGTGAACCTGAACCTCGTCCCGCTCGACGGCGGGCACAAGTCGCTGATGTGCGGGATCACCAACTACCGCACGCTCCGCCAGCACCACAACCCCGAGACGATCGGGACCTGCCCCTCGTACATGGAGCCCGGGACCTCGACGCTGCACCAGAGCCTGTGGCGAATGGGGCGGGTCACCAACCAGGCGCTCAACGTCTTCACCATCGAAACCACCATCAACAATCGGATGTTCGACGATTCGCTCTGGTTCCTCGCCAAGAACGAGGACGAGCTCTCGGTCCGGGAGAAGCTCCTGCTCAAGGGGCTGGTCGAGACCACCAAGCGCCTGCCCCAGGCCGCCCGGCAGGCGATCTTCGATCGGTTCCCGGCTCCGTACGGCGTCACCGGGGTGAACGCGGGTGAAACCGAGGCGGTGCACGTCAAGACGATCGCCAGGCTCAACGAGCAGTACCTCGTCCCCATCGAGGGGCAGGCGGACGTGGTCGTCTTCGGCGTGCCGTACATCGGCCCGTACAACGTGCACGCGTTCCTGAACCCCCTGTTGTTGTCGTGCCTGGTCGAGGGGTACTTCCACAACCTGCACGTCGGCGCGCCGATCGTGAAGCGCGGCGGGACCATGATCCTCACCCACCCGTGCAGCGATCGGTTCGACTACGGCCAGCACGCCGCGTACATCCCCTTCGTGCACAAGATCCTCCCGGAGACGCGCGACTCACACGAGATCCGCCGCAAGTACGAGGAGGAGTGGGCCGCCGACCCCGCGTTCATCCAGATGTACCGGAACGGCCACGCCTATCACCCTGCCCACGCGTTCTTCATGTGGTACTGGGGCGAGAACGGCCGCCGGCACGTCGGCCGCACCATCGTCGTCGGTGCCGACAACGAGTACATCCCGAAGCTGCTCGGCTGGGAGACGGCGCCGACGATGGACGAGGCGCTCTACATGGCCCGCGGCGGCGAGCAGCGTTCGCTGGCGGTCACCTACCTGAAGATCCCGCCGATCAACATGGCCGAGGTGCTCCCGAGCCCGCAGCGAGGCGGTGGATGACCGCGCCGCTCCCCCCGCACGCGAACGGCCAACGTCCCCCGCTCGACCTGGCGGCGATCCTCGCGGATCGACGCCTGGTCGTGATCGGTGGGACGGGCTTCCTCGGGAAGGTGTGGTGGTCCCACCTGCTGTGGAGCTACCCCGGGATCGGCCACTTGCACTTGGTCGTCCGCCCGCGCCGCGGACTGACCGCCGAGCAGCGCTTCTGGAAGGAGATCGCGCCGAGCGAGGTGCTCCAGCCGCTGCGCGATCGGCACGGGGCAGATTTCGAGGCGTTCCTCCGGAGTCACGTCACGCCCGTCCCCGGTGACGTCGGACAGCCGCTGTGCGGGCTGCCGGCGGACGTCCGCGACGCGCTGCGCGGGGTGGTGGACGCGGTGGTCAACTCCGCTGGCGTGGTCGACTTCGATCCGCCAATCGACGAGGCGCTCGAGGTGAACGCCTTCGGGGTGCAGAACCTCGTCGCGCTGACGCGCGACCTCGGCGCGGTGCCGCTGCTCCACACCAGCACCTGCTTCGTCGCTGGTGACCGCACGGGTACCATCGACGAGCTCGACCCGCGCGACTTCCCCTTCCCGCGCGCCGACGAGCTCGACCGCTCGCACTGGGATCCCGATCGGGAGATCGACGAGTGCCTCGACGTCGTCCGCCAGGCGCGGCAGCGCGCCGACGACGCCTTCCGGCAAAGCCACTTCCTCGATCAGGCCAAGCGAAACCTCCGTGAGCGGCGCGAGCCCACCCGCGGGGGCGTCCTGGAGGCCGAACTGGCCAAGGTGAGGCGCGCCTTCATCGAGGATCAGCTGTCCGCAACGGGGATGGAGCGCGCGAAGTTCTGGGGCTACCCCAACACGTACACCTACACCAAGTCGATCGGCGAGCAGATCATCGCGCACTCGGGCCTGCGCTTCACCATCGTCAGGCCGGCGATCGTCGAGTCGACGGTGAAGTACCCGTTCCCCGCCTGGAACGAGGGCATCAACACCAGCGCGCCACTCATCTACTCGCTGCGCGAGGGGCAGACCCAAATCCCCGGGTCCGACAACAACCTCGACGTCATCCCTTGCGACATGGTTGCCGGCGGGATCACCCTCGCCCTCAGCGAGCTATTGGAGGGGACGGCGGCGGCCGTCTATCAGCTCGGCTCGAGCGACGTGAACCCCAGCACGATGCGGCGGTTCTTCGAGCTCTCGGGCCTGTACAAGCGTCAGTACTACCAGCGGACGGGCCGCGGTGGCCCCGTGGGGAGCTTCCTCGCTGCCCACTTCGAGGGCGCGATGCTCGACGAAGAGCAATTCCGCCGCTACGGAACCCCGGTGCTGTCCAAGGGCGCGGGGTGGCTCTCGGGCGTGCTCAAGCAGGGCGCGCTGGGCCCGGCCGCATCGCTGCTCGGCCCCGCGGCGCGCGCGCTCGGCGACTTCTCGCGGCAGCAGGGCAAGGTGGGCCGGGTGCTGGAGACGTTCGTCCCCTTCACCTGCCGGTATCAGTACGTGTTCCGCTGCGACCACGTCCGCGCCGCCCGCGCGCGGCTCAGCGAGCAGGATCGAGCCCTCATCAACTGGGAGCCGGACCAGCTCGACTGGCGCCAGTGGTTCCTCGAGTGCCACGCCCCCGCGCTCGAGCAGTTCGTCTTCCCCGGGCTCGACGCCAAGGTGAAGAAGAAGTCGCGGGCGCCGCGGCAGCACGAGCAGCTGGTGAACCTGCTCGACGACATGGCCGATCGCTACGATCTGGCCGTCGCCCTCCAGCGCACCGAGGCGGACGGGCTGACCCGCATCACCTTCCGGGACTGGCAGGAGCGAGCCCTCGCCTGCGCGGCCCGGCTGCAGGCCCTCGGGGTGGAGCCGGGGCAGCGCGTGCTCCTCGCCGCCCGCAACCACCCGGCCTGGCCGATCTGCTTCTTCGGCATCCTGGCCGCCGGCGCCACCGTGGTGCCGCTCGACAGCAACGTCGACCCCCAGGTGGCGATGAACCTCCGCGCCGCGTCCGACGCGCGGGTCTTCATCGCCGATCCCCCGGTGGTGCGGCGCACCGGCGAGCGGCTCGGCGACAGCGTGGTGTGGCTCGATCTCGAAGCCGCCGCGGCGCCCGGACCGGCCGGCACTCGCGCCAGTGTGGCGCCCGACGACGTCGCCGCGCTCATCTACACCAGCGGCACGACCGGCAGGCCCAAGGGCGTCATGCTGTCCCACCGGAACGTGACCTCGATGGTGGCCGCGCTCGCGCCCCTCTTCCCGCTGTCGACCGGCGATCGTCTCCTCAGCGTGCTCCCGCTGCACCACACCTTCGAGCTGACCTGCGGGATGCTGCTGCCGCTGTCGCGGGGCGCCCGCATCGTGTACATCGACGAGCTGACCTCGGAGCGGCTCGAGTATGCCCTCGAGGCGGGACGGATCACCGCGATGGTCGGCGTCCCGGCGCTCTGGGAGATGCTGGAGCGCCGCGTCTTCTCCCGGGTCAACGAGCGCGGACGGCTCGTCGCCGGCCTGTTCGATCTCGCGCTCGACGTCAACCGCGCCTTCGGCAGGGCGGCGGGCGCGGACCTCGGGCGCCTGCTCTTCGGTCCCGTGCACGCGGGGCTCGGCGGGCACCTCCGGTACCTGGTGAGCGGCGGCGCGGCGCTGCCGGAGCGCACCCACCGCGTGTTCGCGGGGCTGGGGCTACACCTGGCCGAGGGATACGGGCTCACCGAGGCAGCGCCCGTGCTCACCGTCGCCAAGGCGGGCCCCAAGGCGCGCGCCGGACACGTCGGCCGACCCGTGCCCGGCGTCGAGGTGAAGATCCTGGCCCCGGGCAAGGACGGGGTCGGAGAGGTGATCGCGCGAGGGCCGAACGTGATGCTCGGCTACGCCGACGACCCCGCGGCGACGCAAGAGTCCATCGACGCGGAGGGATGGCTGCACACCGGGGATCTCGGCCGGATCGACAAGCGAGGGCACCTGTTCATCGTCGGGCGCAAGAAGGACACGATCGTCACCGCCACGGGCGAGAACGTGTACCCCGACGACGTCGAGGCCCGGCTCGGGAAGGTGGAGCACGTCAAGGAGCTCGCCGTGGTCGCCGTCAGCGATCCCCGGGGCGGCGAGCGGATCGCCTGCCTGGCGACGGTAGCCGAGGACGACGCCGCGACCCGCGACGAGCGCCACGATCGCGCCCGCCGGACGCTGGACAAGGCACTGCTCATGCTCCCCGTCCACATGCGGCCCGCGATCGTCCGGCTCACCGATCTCCCACTCCCGCGGACCGCCACCCGGAAGGTCAAGCGCCCTGACGTCCGGCACGCCATCGAGCAGGCCCAGACGCCCGGGAGCATCCGGCCCTTCGCGGGCAGCGAGCAGCTCGACTCCGCGGCGCAGCTGGTGCGCCGCACCGCTGCCAGCATCGCCCGTCGGCCGCCCGCGGAGCTGTCGACTGGCACCTTCCTCGTCGCGGACCTCGGCTTCGACTCGCTGATGCTGCTCGAGCTCCTGGTCGCGCTCGAGCAGCAGACCGGCGCCTCGGTGAACGCCGAGAAGCTCGCCGACTGCAAGACGGTCGGGGACGTGGAGGAGCTGGTGCGGGCCGCGACCCACGCCCGCCGGCGCGACGGGGCGACCCAGACCGTCGAGCGCGAGGAGGAGGCTCCCATCGAGATCCCGAAGCCGGTCCGCGACGTCGCGATGGCGTGGATGGGCAAGGCGCAGATGGGCTTCTACGACCGCGTGCTGAACGTGGAGGTGACGGGGCGAGCCCACCTGCCCCACAACCGGAACACGCTCGTGGTCGCCAACCACGCGAGCCACCTCGACATGGGGCTGGTCAAGTACGCGCTCGGGTCGTACGGCCGCGACATCGTCTCGCTCGCGGCGCAGGACTACTTCTTCGAGGGGAGCCGTTGGCGGCGCGGCTTCTTCGACAACTTCACCAACCTGCAGCCGCTCTCTCGCACCGGGGCGCTGCGCGACTCGCTGGCAAAGGCCGGCGAGCGGCTCGCCGAGGGCCGCACCGTGCTGGTGTTCCCCGAGGGGACTCGGTCCGCGGACGGTGAGGTCCACGAGTTCAAGGCCGTGATGGGTCACCTCGCGCTCCAGCACGGCGTCGATGTGTTGCCAGTGTGGCTCGGCGGCACGCACCTGGCGCTGCCCAAGGGCTCGCGCGTGATCCAGCGGCGGGACGTGAAGGCGCGCATCGGCCTCCCGCTGGGCATCGCGGACCTCCGGCGGCTGACGGCCGGGCGCACCGCGTCGGAGGCGTCGCGCATCGTGGCTCGCTTGGCCGAGCGGGCGGTCCGCGAGCTGTCGCGAGGGCGGCTGCTCGACCTCGGGACCGTCACCCACGTCGAGGTGGAGCCCGAGGAGCGACCCGACGACCTGGCTGACCTGTTCGCGGAGCTGCAGGAGCGCTTCGTCGCCGGAGCCGTCGATCGGCCCCTCAGCTACTACTTCGCGCTGGGCGAGGATCGCTGGACCGTGCGGGTGAGCCGAGACGCCTGCGAGGTGATGCCCGGCAAGGTGGTGAACCCCGCCGACTGCGTGCTCAAGACCACCCCCGCCATCTTCACGCGCATCGTGCGCGAGGCGTACACCCCATCCCCGGCGGAGTTCGTCTCCGGGGCGGTCAAGAGCAACAACATCAACCTCCTCTTCACCTTCCAAAAGGTGTTTCAGCTCCAGGGGGCCTGCCCGTGAGCCGCCTCTGGGTCGCCGGCACGGGGTTCCTGGGCACCCACCTGGTGCGCCACCTGCTCGACGCGGGCCACCAGGTGACGGTGGCGTCGATCGAGGGCGGCGAGGTCCACGGGCTCCGCGTGGAACCGGTGGACGTCCTCGACGCCGACGAGGTCGAGCGGAGCGCGCGCGGCGCCGACGGCGCCTTCCTCTGCACGGGTCGGGTTTCGCGCCGCGCCGAGGACGCGGAGCCGATGCACCGCCTGCACGTACTCGGCACGCGCACGGCCCTCGCGGCGCTGCGCGCGGCCGGGGTGCCCCGGGTGGTCGTCGCCAGCACCAGCGGGACCATCGCGGTGGGGACCGAACCGGACAAGATCTGGACCGAGACCGACGAGCCGCCGCTCGAGACCATCGCGCGCTGGCCGTACTACCGCACCAAGTACTACGGGGAGCAGGAGGCCCTCGCGGCCAATGACCCACCCGATTTCGAGGTGGTGATCGTCAACCCCACGCTCCTGCTCGGCCCCGGCGACCTCCGGGGCAGCTCGAACGCCGACGTGCGGCGCTTCCTCGAGCGGCAGATCCCCGCCGTCCCCGCCGGCGGCTACGCCTTCGTGGACGCGCGTGACGCGGCCTGGGGGATGTGGCTCGCCTTCGAGCGGGGCCGCGCCGGCGAGCGCTACCTGCTCAACGCAAAGAATCTCACCGTGGCCGCCCTGCTGCAGCGGCTGGAGCGCCTGACCGGGATCGCGGCGCCGCGCCTGCGCCTGCCGCGGGGTCGCGGGCTCGCCCTCGGCCTGAACGAGGTCTTCTCGCGCGCCGTGGAGGCCATCGGGGGCAAGCCCCCCGCAGAGAGCGTCGACGTCGATCTCGGCCAGCACTTCTGGTACGCGGACAGCGCCAAGGCCGAGCGCGAGCTCGGTTGGCGGCCGCGCGACCCGGGCGACACGCTGCGTGACACGGTGAACGACCTCATCGAGCGCAGGGTGGTGCTGGTCAAGAGCGAGAGCTCGCGCGGCGCCGCGGGCGGCTGACGCGGCGGAGCCCCGGTAGCCCCGCCGCGTCGGGGTCACAGGACACAGGCGCTCACGCAGGTCGCGCCGCAGTACCAGGTCCGCTCCAAGCCGCAGCGGCAGCCGACGCAGGCCAGCGGACAAGAGAGGTCCGGGGCCACCAGATCGGCGGTCAGGTTGGGGCAGTCCCGATACCCGCACAGGCGGCTGCCGTCCGGGGCCTCGTGACAGACGTCTTCGGGTCGGCGAGGGTCGATGCAGTCGGCGTCGTCCTGGCAGGAGGCCACGGAGGAGCAACCGCACTGCGAGCAGCTGAGCCGCACGGTGCGGAAGTCGGCGGGGCACTGGACGGTGCACGCCGTCGCGCTGTCACAGCTCTGGCAGGTCCCGGCCACGCAGAGCGCGGGCGGACTGCAATCGCGATCGTACCGGCAGCGCGTCGCCGCGATCCCTCCCGTCCCAAGCGCCGATCCCGCGGCGCCACCCGTCGCGCCGGCGGGAGCGACCGCCACCGGGACGCGCGTGCAGGACATGGCGCTCTCCAAGGGGGCCGTGGGACGCCCGGATCGGCTCACGGCCGCCGCGCGGAGGGAGCGGAGAGCCGATCCTGAGCGCGGCCCGCCGGGACGGCTGGCGCGCGGGTCCCCCTCGAAGTGAATGGGACGCTGCATCATTCTGACTGCGCTCGGATCGGCCCCACTCTTCCCCCGCGGCCGATCCCACGCCCCGACGGGCTCATGACCCCCCTGGCCCGCATCGTGCATAGGCCACCTTCGAGCGGGCCGAGCCGCCATCACGGGACTGCACGTCTTCCCCGTGACGGGCTGCATCGGAGCGCGAAAGGAGGACACAGATGATGATCAGAAGTGGATTCGTGCTGATCGCGTTGGGACTGACCGCCGGCTGCGCGAGCACCGCGATGTCACCCCCGAAGCTCGCCGCAGCGGAGTCGTCGGTGCGTGGCGCCGAAGAGGTCAATGCGGAGGCGGAGCCGAGAGCGGCGCTGCAACTGAAGCTCGCCCAGGACCAGCTCGCCGAGGCGAAGGTACTGAGCAAGAACGGCGACGGCGAGGAGGCCGACCGGATGCTCGCGCGTGCCGAGGTCGACGCCGACCTCGCGATCGCGCTGGCCAAGGAGGCGTCGGCCCAACGCGAGGCGGCGCTGGTGATGAGTGAGATCCAGGAAGCCAAGAAGGAGGTGCCTCGATGAACGCAAACCAGAGCCATCTGCGCGGCCCCATCGCGGTGCTGGCGGTGATCTCGGCGGTCGGCGCCAGCGCGTGCGCGGCAACCCTGGCCCCGCCGCAATTGGTCAGCGCTCGCGCCAGCTACGCGGCTGCCGCCGCGGGCCCCGCCGCCACGCTGACCCCAGCAGAGCTGGTCGACGCGCGGCAGTCCCTGGACGCGGCCGAGCAGGCCTTCGCGGAGGACGGCATCACGGACGAGACGCTCGACGCCGCCTACATCGCGCAGCGGCGCGCCGAGGTCGCGGCGGCGCGCGGTGGGATCGCCGAGGCCGAGGCGGAGAAGTTGCGCAACGAAGCCGAGCTGGCCTCGGTGCGCGAGGGACGGATGGACGCCGCTGAGGCGGCGCTCGTGGCGTCCCGGGGCGAGGTCGAGCGCTCGGATCGAAAGCTCGCCGCGACGGGAGCCGAGCTCCGCGCGTCCGACCGGGCCCTGGCCTCCGAAAAGAAGGGCCGTGCGGAGGCGGAGGCTCGCGCCAAGGACGCGATGAACAAGCTCGCGCTGGCCGCCTCGCTCGCGGTCAAGGAAGAGCCGCGCGGCACGGTCATCACGCTCCCGAGCAACGTCCTGTTCGCGACGGCGAAGCACGAGCTCTTGCCGGGAGCGATGAGCAAGCTCGACGCGGTGGTGGAGGCGCTCAAGAGCCAGCCCGACGTGACCATCCTGGTCGAGGGCCACACCGACAGCCAGGGGACCGAGGGCAACAACCTCACGCTGGCCCAACGGCGGGGCGAGTCCGTCCGCGCGTACCTCGCGTCGAAGGGCGTGCCCATGGAGCAGCTCTCGTCGGTGGGGATCGGTGAGGGGCGCCCCATTGGCGACAACGCGACCCTCGACGGCCGCGCGCAGAATCGCCGGGTCGAGATCGTGGTCGCCCAGCGAGAGCAGCGCTAGCCGGAGGGGGAACGGGGGGAACGGGCCGGCGGAGCAGGCTCCGCCGGCGCCGCCCGCCCCCCGCGTGCGACCCTTCGGTCCCGACTGAGGGCCACGGCCTCGATGGTCCAGGCCACCGGGCGACGAACTGCCCGGTGGCCCCGGGACTGTTGGCGAGGGAGCGACTGCGGGGCGCGGTCGTCTGTAGAGGTGAGCACCGATCGGAGCTCCCGATCCAGACGACCGCACCCGGCCGCCGGTCTTCGACGGACATGATGCGAGGTGGACGGCCGTGTTCGGCGTCATGACGGCGCTGGGGGAGAAGCAGACCGAGGCTCTCCAGCGCGGCTCGACAGGAGGAAAACCATGTCACTCATATCTCTCGTAGTCACACTGGTCGTGGTGGGCGTGCTCCTCTGGCTGGTCAACAGCTACGTCCCGATGGACGACAAGATCAAGAAGATCGTCAACATCGTCGTGGTCATCGCGGTCGTCCTGTGGCTCCTGGCCGCCTTCGGCGTAATGGGCAACATCTCCGGCATCCGAGTGCCCGGCTCCTGAACTCGGTTCGACCCTGCGCGGCACGAGTCCAAGGTGACGACACGATGACGAATCCGAGCTCACGAGTCTGGAACCCGGGAGTTGCGCTGCTGCCTCTGTTCTTGGTCGCTTCCGCATGCGGGGCCTCCGATGACAGCAGCGGCGGCGGCGACGCGGACGGCAGCGGCGGCGACGCCGGGAGCGGCGACGGCGGCGGCGGCGACACCGGGAGCAGCGAGAGCGGTAGCGGCGGCGACGCCGGGAGCAGCGAGAGCGGTAGCGGTGGCGGTCCCAGAACTCCCGATCCCGTCGCGCTCGGACTGGCCGAGGACTACGTGATCCTCGCCAAGAGCGGGATCTCGACGGTCCCCGCCTCCGCGATCACCGGCGACCTCGGGCTGAGCCCGGCGGCGGCCAGCTACCTCACCGGGTTCACGCTGACCCAGGACGCCACCAATGCCTTCTCGAGCTCGGCGCAGGTGACGGGCAAGGTGTACGCGGCCGACTACGCGGCGCCCACCCCGTCGAACCTGACCGACGCGGTCGGTGACATGGAGCTCGCGTTCGCCGACGCCGCCGGGCGCGCGCCCGACGTCACCGAGCTCGGCGCCGGCAGCATCGGTGGAATGACCCTGGATCCGGGCGTGTACCATTGGGGGACCGGCCTGGCGATCGCGACGGACGTCACGCTCGCGGGGAGCGAAACTGACGTCTGGATCCTGCAGACGGCCGAGGATCTGACCGTGAGCAGCGCCGCCAGCGTCCTATTGACGGGCGGGGCTCGAGCCAGCAACGTCTTCTGGCAGGTCAGCGGCCAGGTGGTGCTCGGCACGACGGCCCACTTCGAAGGCGTCGTCTTGACGCAGACTTCGGCCACACTGCGGACGGGGGCGACCATCCGCGGGAGGCTGCTGGTGCAGACCGCCGTCAGCCTCGACGGCAACGACGTCGTGGAGCCGGGCGAGTAGCTCCAGGAACCGCGCGGGGCGACCTTGAGCGGGTCGACGAGGGGGGGCCGCGGGGTACGGCGGGCGGGGGCGAGTGTTGGTCGGGGCGGGCGGCGGTCAGGGGAAACCCAGGGTCCATTCGCCGACCACGTTCCCAGGTTGCGCCGACCATCGGATCAGGCCGTACACAAATCCGATCGTCTCGTTGAGGGTGCCGCTCGGATCGGTCTCCAGCAGCACCGATTCGACGGCCGCGTGCTCGAGGTTGATCGCGTATCGGTCGATGATCGCGCCCCCGTCGCCCAGGGCCGTGAAGCGGGCGTCGACCGAATCGACCGTCGCGTTACCGAGGATATCCAATACGTGCCGGATCGTCGCGACATTGGCGGCGGTGACCAACGTGACCGGTTCAGCTGAGATTCTCCCGTCGAGGGCGCCGTACTCATAGAGATTCGCGATCCCGGTCCGAAGGGTCGTGAACGGGATCGCGTCCGGGAAGGCGTTTGACGGAACACCGGGTCCGAAGAAGACGAATGAATCTCCGACCGAGTCGCGCGTCGCGCCGCCGCAACCGCTCCGACAGTAGGCTATTTCGGTGTTAGTTTCCGTCGAGATCAACGTGATGGAGCCGAAGTCGAGCACGAGCCTCTCGAGCGGCAATCCTTCCTGGGTTCCATCAATGCCAATGGCCGTCACTAACGCATTTTCGAGATGGATCTCGAAAGACCCGTCCGCGAGGACAATCTCCGCTTCTGGCAGAGTCATTCTTCCTGTGGCCATGATGTTGAGATCAGGGCTCGCCGAGTCTGCGTCCCGCACGATCTCGATCATCCCGACCTCGGGCATGGTAGTGGGGCGCCCGTTTTCGAACGTCTGCGTGATCTGATGCCGGAACGCCCGGATCGGCACCGTCGGCAGGTCACCGATCCGGAGGGTCCCGACCTCCGCGAGCGGCTGGGGCCCCGCGGCGGGACCGGGCGGGCCGGCGGGGCCCGTCGCTCCCGCGGGACCGACAGGTCCTGCCTCACCCGCGGGGCCGACAGGCCCGGGCTCACCCGCGAGACCACGCTCGCCCGCGGGCCCGGCGGGACCTGCGAGCCCGGCCAGACCCGGTTCCCCAGTTGGGCCGGCGGGACCAGCCTTACCAGCGGGGCCAGCAGGGCCGGCTTCACCCGCGGGGCCGGTCGCACCCGCGGGCCCTGCGGGACCTTCCTCCCCCGCAGGGCCGGCAGGGCCGGTTTCTCCCGCGGGACCGTCCTCACCCGCGGGACCGTCCTCACCCGCGGGACCGTCCTCACCCGCGGGGCCACGCGGACCCTCGGGCCCCCGCTCTCCCTCGCTCGCGTCCGAGTCCACGTGGCAACCCGCGAGTCCCACCGCGAGCAGCAGCCCGAGCCACCGTCCACCCCGCGCCTCGTGGGCGCGCCCGTCTCTCATTGATGTCACGTTCCACCTTCCCGGTTTCGGATGAAACCCGCGAGCGGTAAAGGACCCAGATCCCGCGCGTCTTTCTGCCAGCGCAAGGCAACGGAGGCAAGCACCAACCACGACGGCGCACCGTCAGGCCGGGAGCGCCGAGCGGGCCTGGCCACCGGATGAATGCCTGGGATTGCTCGTCCAGAGCAGGGGCGGCTCGGGGAGAGGGAGCGGGGAAGCGGGGAAGCGGGGAAGCGGGGAGGCCCTGGGAATGGGGGGCGCGCGCGGGTCCTTTCCTCGACCCACGGACCCGGTCCCACCTCGAGGCGCGGGCGAGCCCAACCCTCTCCCCGGCGCCCGGCCCCCCTCCCGGCGCCCAGCCCCCTTCCCGGCCCCCCGACCCCCGGCCTCTGTCCGCCCGTCGTGGAGCGAGATCGCAGGGAACGCCCCCTCTCGCTTTGCATGCGCGCCCATGGCTTCCATACTCGGCCCGAACCGGCGACCGCACCCGCGCTGGGCGAAAGGAAATCTCGATGACGAAGCGACTCCTCCTGGCCATGGCGATCGGCAGCGTCGTCCTGGGCTGCAACAAGGACTCGACGGTGAACCGCGTCGACCCGAGCGGGGGCGGCGAGGCTGGCGGGGGCGCCTCCGGTGGCGCCCTCGAGGGAAGCGGCGGCGGGACGACCGGCGGCACCGGCAGTACCGGCGGCACAACCGGCGGCACCGGCGGCCTGTCCACCGGAGGGGTCAGCACCGGCGGCGGCAGCACCGGCGGCGAGGGCGGCGACACCGAGACGACCGGCGGCGAGGGCGGCGCGGACACGGCCACCGGCGGGGCCAGCACCGGCGGCGCCGGCGGTGAGGGCGGCGAGGCCGAAGCGACCGGCGGTGAGGGCGGCACCAGCCTAGCGACCGGCGGCGAGAGCGGCGCGATGGCGACCACCGGCGGCGACAGTTCCGGCGGCGCGGCGACGGGCGGCGCAGGCGGAGCCAGCGGCGGGTTTTCCAACGGCGGCGCCGGCACGGGAGGCGTCGGCAGCGCAACCGAGGGCGGCGCGGGACTCGGCGGCGAGGGCGGGGCCGGCGGCACCGACTCCACGGTCCGCGGGAGGGTGATCGACTTCTGGAGGCACCCGATCCCGAACATCCCCGTGGAGGTGAACGGCACCGTCACGACCACGGACGACGACGGGGAATTCGAGATCGCCGACGTTCCCGCCGTCTACGATGCCTCGTTCATCGTCGCGTCCGTCGGCAAGCACGGGCCGTTCACCCACGGCTGGGTTTACCAGGATCTCACGCGCCGAGATCCCACGCTACAGGTCTACTCAGGCCTGCCGCACCAGTCGGTCCTCGTCAACCTCGTGGGCGAGAACGTGGTCGAAACCGACCAGCCTCGGCTCCGCTACTCCATCTCCAGTCCTCACGGAACCTTCAGCGGCTATAGCAGCAACCCGACCGCGGCGAGCCCAAGTGGCGTCGACTGGTATGGCCCCTCGGAGGCTACGGCGACCGTGCATGCCCTCTTGATGCAGCTCGACTCCGACACCGGTCTTCCCGCGGACTACGCCGCTTACGACTCAAGCCTGGTCGCGCTAGTACCGGGCGCTCCGCCCACGGTGACGCTCGACCTGTCGCCCGACGAGCTCCCGACCGGTAACTTGCTGGGGACGGTGACGGGGCTGGTGGATCCCAGCCGGGACAACCGCGTCTACGTCCGTTTCCCGACCGGTGGCTCGATCGAGCTCCTGTGGGACACCGCCGGTCCCAACTCGTTCAGCTACCTCGTCCCCACCCTTCCCCAGGGCAGCCTCACCGTCTCCGCGTCGGTGACCGACACGAACGGTGGGCTCTCCGTCGCGCACCAAGACGGCCTCTCCGCCGGCTCCGATCCCGTCACCCTCACCCTGCCCACGCCGAGCTCGCTGTCGGTCCCCGCCACCGGAACGACCGGGGTCGACTCGACCACGCGGTTCCGGTTCGTCGGCAGCCCCGACAGCGACGCCTACGTCGTGGTGATGTCGAGCGACTTCGACAACACCGCGCTGTTCATCGTGACTTCCAGGGAGGAATTCACCATCCCGGAGGTCGTGGGGGGCGACTTCCAGCTCAGGCTCGACGATCTCACGTACTGGTGGGTGGAAACCCACGGCGACGCAGGCAGCGTCGACGAGCAGGCCGCGCCCGGCGGCTTCCTGGACGCCTTCTCCTTCACCTCAATCCCAGAACCGCTGGGCACCCGCTTCGGCAGCGGGAGCTACACCTCGTCGGATTATCGCTACTTCACCACGGCCCCGTAGCGCGGGCGCACGCCAGAACGACTCGCGGCGCAAGGGCATCCAAGCGCCGGATCCGAACCCGGATCCGGCGTCGGGCCCGTGGTGGTGCCGAAGTGGGCGTGGTAGCTTCGAGAGCGTCGCGCGGTTGGCTGGAGTGACGAGGCGGATGCTCGGAAGGGACCAGGCCCCGCGCCAGACCATCGCGGTCCTGATCGACTACCTCTCCTTCCTCGACGGGGGGTACGAGTCGGAGCTGCGACGGGCGCTGATCGACCGCATCGAGGCGCTCGACCTGGATCTGGTCCTGGCGTTCGGCGGGGCGATCGGGGATCCGAGCACGGCGGGGCACGACCGCATCTTCGAGCTGGTCGCGGGCGGCCCGGTGGACGGCGTGATCCTGCTGTCGACCTGCCTCGCCGCGCACGCCGGGGCCGACGGGGTCGCCCGGTTCGCCGAGCGGCTCCGCCGCGACCGGCCGCTGCCCATGTCGAGCATCGGCGTGGCGCTGCCCGGGATCCCGAGCGTGCTGGTCGACAACCGCCCGGGCATGGAGGCGGTGGTCGAGCATTTGATCCTGCGACACGGGCGGCGCCGGCTCGCGTTCCTCGGGGGAACCCCCGCAAACCCGGAGGCGAAGGAGCGACTGGGAGTGTACCGGGAGATGCTCGACCGGCACGGCCTCCCGTTCGATCCGGCGCTGGTGGAGCCCGGCTATTTCGTGAGCCGCTCGGGCGCGGCCGCGATGGAGACGATCCTCCGGCGCGGCGTCTCGTTCGACGCCGTGGTCGCCGCCAACGACTCCATGGCGTTCGGCGCCATGACCACGCTGCGGCAGCACGGCCGGCGCATCCCTGACGACGTCCCCGTCACCGGCTTCGACGACCTCGCCCTCGCGCGGCTGAGCAACCCCGCGCTCACCACCGTGGCGCAGCCCTTCACGCGCCTGGCCGAGGTCGCGATCGAGCGGGTCCGGGAGCAGCTCCTCGGGCGCTCGGTGCCGCTCGTGACCCGCGTCCCGGTGGAGTTCGTCGAGCGCCAGTCCTGCGGGTGCGCGAGTCGCCTCGCGAGCGACGAGCCAGCCCCTACCACCACGCCCGCCGGCTCCGCCGCCGCCCACCTGCGCGGCCGCGTGGCGGAGATCCGACGCCAGATCGCCCGCCACCTCCCCGACCCCTCCACCGACGGCGCGCGCGTCACGGATCGGCTGATCGAGGAGCTCGCCCCGGTCCTCGAGGCGCCCGACGCGCAGGGGCGCGCCTTCCTCGGTGTGGTGGAGGACCTGATCGCGGCGGCGAATCCGGAGGGAGAGGATCTCTCGGTCCTCGAGGCCGCCGTCGGGACGCTGCGCTGGGAGCTTCGCCCGTTCTGCACGCCCGCGCTCGAGGACCTCTGGCACGCGGCCCGGGACCGCCTCGATGCGGCGCGCAGCTGCCGCGACGTGAGCCGCCATTTCGCCCTCAACGAGGCCTACATGCGCTGGCTCGTCCTCGGCGACCGGATCTCGGCGAGCTACGATCTGTCAACGCTGAAGACCGCCCTGCTGGAGAGCCTGCCGGAGGTGGGGGTGAGGACCCTGTGCGTGTCGCGCCGGGTGGCGGGGAGCCCGGACG